>JAOPYQ010000014.1 GCA_025964555.1 Thermoleophilia bacterium
CGTGCCGCAGATCGGCTACGTCCACACCGGCATCGAGAAGAACATCGAGCAGAAGACCTGGTGGAAGGCGATCCCGTACTTCGATCGCATGGACTACCTGTCGTTCTACTTCGGCGGCTACGCCTACGTCACGGGCGTCGAGCGCATGCTCCAGCTGCAGGCGCCGCGCCGCGCCGAGTGGCTGCGCGTGCTGTTCATGGAGCTCGACCGCATCTGGTCGCACCTGGTGTGGCTCGGCACGAGCGCCCTGGAAATGGGCGCGATGACGCCGTTCTTCTACTGCTTCCGCGAGCGCGACTCCATCTCGGACCTGTTCGAGATGTCAGCCGGCTACCGCATGCACCCGCGCTACTTCGCGATCGGCGGCCTGTTCGAGGACATCCCGCCAGCGTTCTACCAGGCGTGCAGCGACCTGCTCGACGAGCTGCCCGGCCGTTTCGAGCAGTACGTGGACCTGCTCAGCCAGAACCCGATCTGGAAGGACCGCCTCATCGGCGTCGGCTACCTGTCGGCCGATGACGCGATCGCGCTCGGCACCACCGGGCCGAACCTGCGCGCCTCCGGTGTCGACTGGGACCTTCGCACTGCCGCGCCGTACGGCGCCTACCGCGAACTCGACGTGCGCACCAAGGTCAACGAGGCCGGCGACTGCTACGCCCGCTACCTCGTGCGCATCGAGGAGATGTTCGAGAGCGTGCGCATCTGCCGCCAGGTGCTCGACGGCCTCCCCGAGGGTCCGATCATCGCCGAGGACCGCAAGGTCGTGCTGCCGCCGCGCGCGGAGCTGCACACCTCGATGGAAGCGGTCATCCACCACTTCAAGCTCGTGACGCACGGTTTCCAGGTTCCGGCCGGCGAGGTCTACTCGACCGTCGAGTCGCCCCGCGGCGAGCTCGGCGTCTACCTGGTCTCCGACGGCGGCACCAAGCCGTGGCGCGTGAAGTGGCGCGGCCCAAGCTTCGTGAACCTGCAGGCCGTCTCCTCGATGGTCGGCGGCGAGCTCATGGCCGACCTCATCGCCACGGTCGGCTCGGTCGACGCAGTGATGGGCGACGTCGACCGGTAACATTTACAGCTCGGCCGACGGGTCCCTGCCGTTCGTCTACCGCAGGTGGCATTGCAATTTTCATTGCAACTTCGAACGACCAAAATGCGAATTGCCGCTGAGAGCGAACATTCGTTGACAAGCCCTTGCAATTCGATCGGCGCGCAGATATACCCCGCCACGACCGTGGATGACAATCGTCATCCGGATCTGATCTGAGGGGAAATTCACCTTGCGTATCTCTCGCCGATTGCGGAGCGCGTTTGCTGCCGCACTGACGACCGGAGTGCTGCTTGCACTCCCAGGCGCGGCATTCGCCGCAGCCGATCTGACGATCACTGTCGCCAAGGACGCGTCCACTCCGAGTGTCGATCCCGGCTCCGTTGTCAAGTACAACGTCACCGTGGAGAACTCGGGCGACGCTCCGGTCGGCAACGACGGTGGCACTGTGACCCTCGACGCGAGCCACGACAACGTCGATGGCACCCCGGTCACGATCAACGGCGGCACGGAGCCGATCGACAACCCGTTCACCGCCGTCGGCGGTGACGCTCGCTCGATCGTCATCTCGCCCGGCTTCCTGAACGGGACGAGCAGCACCTTCTCCTTCAACGTGACCCTGCCGAATCGGCGCGTCGTTGACGGGTGTGGCGGCTTCTGTGGTGGCAACTTCACCGTGACCGCATCGTCGTTCGACCCCGATCTCGGCGGAACGAACTCCGGTACCTCAACCGGCGTCGAGGTGTACCGCGGTGACGGCACCAAGACCAGCAAGCTGTACATCACGGCGAGCGAGACGACCAGCAGCCCCGCGGGTCTCGCCAACTGGTGGGCGCCGCTTGGTAGCACCGCGACGACGACCTTCACCATCCACAACTGGGGTGACGGTGCCGCGTACGACGTTCAGGTCTTCTCGGACGCCAATGCGGACACCTCCCCGGTGCAGCCCGCGAAGCCGAAGGCAGATTCGCCTGACTTCGCGTTCCTCACCGACCTCAACGTCAAGACGACCGCTGGAAGCGCCGACTGCGCCGATTACGCGATCACCCCGACGGCGAGCGACTGCCTGATCGGCGAGATCGCCGCCGGCGGCTCCAAGACTGTCACCGTGACCACCACGGGCCTGGACTTCCTCGGAATGAACATCCAGAACGCCGCTGACGTCAACAACCAGGGTCTCGAGCGAACCCGCCAGAACACGGCGCCGGGTTGGAACGACGGCAATGACTACACCAGCGAGGTGAGCGCTGCGGAGGTCAAGGTGACGGACGGCAAGGCAGTCCTCCCGCGCGTCGTCGTTGACGGTCCGGTTGCTGCCAACAGCCAGTCCGACGTGACGTACGACGTCGAGATCTCCAACGGAGGACCTGACGCGATCACGAATGGCGTGCTGCGCATCGCAGGCCCGGTCTTTGACGACAAGGGCAACGACGTCGGCAGCGCGTACGTCGGTGATGAGAAGCGCTTCGGCTCGATCAAGTCGATCACCATCCCTGGTGTCACTTGTGGCGATTCGACGAACTTCACGTTCCAGAACTTCACCACCGGCAAGTTCGAGACCAAGGTCCGCATCGGCGTGAACGACTGCATCGTTACGAACCTGCCGTCCGGCGCACGCATCACGGGCAAGGTCGTCGCGAACTTCCCGACCGGCCGCAAGGACACGACCGTCGCGGGAGATCGCCAGAACGGTGGCGGAGCGTACGACGGACACGTCAGCGCGACGCTCTACTCGGCGCACTTCCACAAGCCCGGCTCCTCGCCGACTGCCGCGCAGTACACGCGACTGAACCGAGCGGCGAACGCCGATCTCGACATCAGCGTGAAGTCTGCCGCGCAGATCGGTGCGCAGCGTCTCGGCCTGCACGTGGTGACGATCAAGAACAATGGCCCGAACACAGCGAAGAACGTTCAGCTCAATGGCTCGCTCTACAAGCTGGTCGGTTCGTTCGAGCCCACGCTCATGCCCGGGAAGTGCTCTGGCGTGATCCTCACTGGCGGCATCAGCTGCGCCCTTGATGACATCGAATCCGGCAAGTCGATCTCGGTGACCATCCCGGTGCTCGGAGCGAAGAAGCTCGGTGCCACCCAGGTGGCGACGTACTCCGCCTACTCGGAGGAGTTCGACACAAACCCGGACAACAACACGGTGGCTCACGTCCAGACGGTCGTCAAGGCTTCCTTGGCTCCGCTGACCGGCGTCAAGCTGGTCAAGGCACCGGCATTCCTGAAGATGAGCGTGCTGGCCAAGACGGGCCTCAAGAGCACGGTCACGGTTCCGGGTGCATCCATCGTCACGGTCGACCTGACGGTTTCGCGTCTCGTCGCTCAGAAGGCGGGCCTCGTCAAGGCTACGGGACGCGCCAAGGCACCGGCATTCATCAAGATCGGCACCGGCCGAAAGGTGATGAAGGCAAGCGGCAAGGTGATTGTCTTCACCAAGCTGCTGCCGACCTACAAGGCCAAGGTGCTGAAGCTGAGGACGCTCAAGGTTCAGCGTGTGACCACGGTCGTTTCGACCGCCACGCTCACCAAGGGTGCTACGTACCTCGCCACGAGCAACATGACCCTCCGCAAGTAGATCCAGAGTTACAGCAAGCGACGCACGGGCGTCACGGAGCTCCGGCTCCGTGGCGCCCGGCGTCGTTTTCCGCGAACGTTTTCTGCCGGAACTCGAACTGCTTCGACAGCAGGCATTGCATGACGCTGCAGATCTCGATAGAGAGGCACAATGTTTCGTTCGCTTGCTCGTCCCAGCGCCCTGTCCCTCGTCATGTCGCTCGCGTTGGCGCTCACCGGCGCGACATCTGCTTCAGCCGCTGTCGTCAGGACGTCGGGAACGACGTTGTCCTTCATCGGGGATTCCGGAGCCGACCAGCTCCATGTGGCGCAGACGTCCGCCACTCGGATCGAGTTCGACGGCGGAGCCGTGTCCCTCACGGAGACGAGCTTGGTCTGCGACACCATCCCAGACGTCGGTGACGCCGGGCCCGACGGCGGCGCCAACATCGAATGCAACGGCGCTGTGCCCTGGACGACGATCGTCATTGAACTCGGAGACGGCGCAGACATCTCGACGCCGAATTCGTTCGCAGGCACCCAGCCGGTCGTCATCCCGATGACGATCCGCGGCGGCGCCGGCGACGACGCCCTCACCGGCGGCCCAGCGGCCGACAACATCGATGCGGGCACAGGTGCCGCGAACGCGCAGAGCGGTCTCGGCAACGACACGATCACCTCGGCTGGTGGGGACAACGACTTCGTCTCCCTCGTTGGCGGGGCGACGACGTCCTGACATTCTCCGGCTCAGCCGATGCGAACGTCACGGTCATGGGCGGCGACGGTGCCGACACGATCAACGGTGGCGCGGCCGACGCGGCCCTCTACGGTGACGCGGGCACCGACACAATCACGGGCGGGTCCGGCAACGAAGCGGTCGATGGCGGGATCGGCTCCGATACCATCTCCGGCGGTGCTGGCAACGACCAGATACGCGGCGGATCGACGACGGTCGGCATGGGCATCGGCACCAGCGATGGGCCCGATTCGCTCGCAGGTGGCGAAGGCTCCGACACGGTTTCCTACGAGTTCCGCGCCGATCCGGTGACGATCGACCTCAACGCGACGACCGGATTCGGGCAAGCCGGGGAGAACGACACGGTTCGCGAAGTCGAGCACGCCAATGGCGGAAATGGCGCCGACACGATTACTGGAACCGGCGCTGCCAACATCCTCCAGGGCTTCGGCGGCTCCGACACGATCGGCGGCGCAGGCGGCGCGGACGTGCTGCGCGGCGGCCTCGACGCGGACACCATCAACGCGGCAAGCGACGTGGTCCCGGACCTGGTCGACTGCGGCGCGGGCCGCACCGCCTCGGCGGCAGCGTCCACCGACGCCGACATCGCGAACCTCGACTACGTCGACGTGCTCGATCCGGCCGCCGACTGCGAAACCGTCAACCGCGCCGCGCCGCCGACGCTCGCGCCACAAGGTGGCACCAACGGTGACGATACGCTCCTGGGCACGGGCCTGGCCGACCTCATCTTCGGGCTCGCCGGCAACGACACGATCAGTGGCGGCGACGGCAACGACGAGTTGCATGGCAACGCCGGCGCCGACACGCTGCTCGGGGAGAACGGCAACGACGAGCTCGTCGGCAACGCTGACAACGACACGTTGCGCGGCGGCGAAGGCAACGACGCACTTGCAGGCCGCAGCGGCGCTGACAAGCTGTTCGGCGACAACGGTACCGACGAGCTCGACGGTGGCGCCGACAACGATGCGCTCGCAGGCGGCAACGGCAATGACGAGCTCGACGGGCGAGATGGCATCGACTCCGTGCTCGGCCAGGCCGGCGCGGACGAACTGCGCGGCGGGCGCGGCGCAGACGTGCTCTCGGGCGGCGCCGGCAACGACCTGCTCGTCGGCGGCGCGAACTCCGACCGCGTCGATGGCGGCGCCGGTCTCGACTGGGTCTTCGCGCGCGACGGTGCGCGCGACACCATCGCGTGCACGAAGGTCAACCTCCGCGTCGCGGCGCAGCGCACGCAGCGCGACTACGTCGTCGCCGACCGCCTGGACGTGATCAAGAATCGCGCTTCATGCGCACGCGTCGTCGTGCTCTAGCGCCGGCCGTGCTCCTCGCGGGGCTTCGCAACGGATCCCAGAACGTGCCGGACGCGGTGCGCACCTTCGCCAATGCTGGTTGAACCGCACGGACGCACGGCGCGGTGTGCGAGTCCTCACCACACGCGTCGGGCTGGAGGCGGGCACGCTCTTGGCACGAGACATCCGTCCGACGAGAGGCTCCCCATGCACCGCCTGACAACACGAGCCGCGATCATGCTGCTCATCGCAACCTTCGCGACCGGCTGCGACGCCAGCCGCGGCGACCTCGCCCAGTCCTTCATGCACCAAGGCTCCAACGGCGCATCGAGTGCCGCCGTCGCCGGCGCTGCCGGAACACCCGGTACCCCCGGGGAATCGGTGAGCAGCACCACGCACGCCGGATCGGGCGAGCTGCCCGCGGCGTGGCCACGGGAGATCGCCATGCCGCCGGGCAGCCACGTCGGCGCCACCACCTCGATCGTGAGCGGGGATGCAACGCTGTTGAGCGTGAGCGGCAAGGTCGGCCTGCCGGCCCATGTCGTGCGCGCGCACTTCGAGGAGCAATTCGGCGGCTGGGAGCCCGAGGGTTCGCAATGGCAGAGCGGGGTCTCGACCTGGGTGCGAGGCGCCGCGCGAGCCCGCGTCGTGGTCGGCGAGACCGCGGGCGAATCCGGCTTCATGGTTCGCATCGACTAGCAGGATCGCTTCGATGGCGCGAACGACACGACCACGCATCTGACCGCTCGGAAACCGGCCCAACTCCTGTCGCGGCAATGGCGGGCAGGATCATGCACTCTTCGCCCCGAATCCGGTAGGGTCGCGGCGTGAACGCGCCCCGGGCGCGTGCGCGCGTATGCGCGCACGCCCGGCCTGCGTGCGCGCACGCGTGTGAACTTTGGAGCGAGAACCATGACCAACCAGGGGACGAGCGCGCTCATCGAGCGCATCGAGGCGACCGCCGCGAAGTACCCGAACCAGAAGAGCGCGATCATTCCCGCGCTGCATCTGGCACAGGAGCACTTCGGGTGGCTGCCGCCCGAGGCGTTCGAGGCAGTTGCCGAGGCGCTCGACACGACCCCGGCGTTCGCGCAGTCGGTCGCGTCGTTCTACGACATGTTCCACCTGCAGCCGATCGGCAAGCACCTCATCGAGGTCTGCACCAACGTCGCCTGCGCGCTCAACGGCGCCGGCGCCGTGCTCGAGGAGTTCGAACAGCAGCTCGGCGTGCACGCGGGCGAATCCTCCACGGACGGCCAGTACACGCTGCGCACCGTGGAATGCCTCGGCGGCTGCGGCACCGCGCCGACCGTCGCGGTCAACAATCGCTACCGCGAGTTCTTCGAGCGCAGCCAGGTCAAGCCGCTGCTGCAGGAGCTCAAGGCGACGCCCGCCGGCTGGACCGAAGGCGAGGGCCAGGTCTGATGGCGACCCCCCAGCACCCCGCAGCCCCGAAGACCCGCCCCGGCTCGATCGGCGAGACCGTCCTGTGGAGCCAGCTCGGCGAGAAGGAGCACCTGCGCGGCCTCGACGACTACGTCGCCGAAGGCGGCTACGAGCAGCTCAAGCGAGCGCTCGGCATGCAGCCCGACGCGCTCATCCAGGAGATCAAGGACTCGAACATCCGCGGACGCGGCGGCGCGGGCTTCCCGACCGGGCTCAAGCTGAGCTTCATCCCCAAGGACAGCCCCAAGGCCAAGTACGTCGTCTGCAACGCCGACGAATCCGAGCCGAGCACCTTCAAGGACCGCGAGATCATCGAGCGGATGCCGCACATGCTCGTGGAGGGCTGCCTCATCGCCGCCCACGCGATCGGCGCCAACCACGCGTTCATCTACATCCGCGGCGAGTTCTACGAACCTGCCCTCGTGCTCATGGCTGCCGTCGAGGAAGCTCGCGCAAAGGGCCTCGTCGGCGAGAACATCAACGGCAGCGGCTGGAACTGCGACGTGATCGTCCACCGCGGCGCCGGCGCATACATCTGCGGCGAGGAAACCGCGCTGCTCAGCTCGCTCAACGGCTACCGCGGCCAGCCGACGGTGAAGCCGCCGTTCCCTGCCGTGAGCGGCCTCTACGAATCGCCGACGCTCGTCAACAACGTCGAGACGCTCGCCACGCTGCCGCGCATCCTCGCGCTGGGCGGCGCCGAGTACGGCAAGAAGGGCGTCGAGCGCACCGGCGCCGGCACCCGAATGATGTCGCTCTCGGGCAACGTCGTTCGCCCCGGCAACTACGAGATGGAGATCGGCCAGCCGCTGCGCGTGCTCCTCGAAGAGCTCGGCGGCGGCATCCCCGAAGGCCGCGCGCTCAAGGCGATCATCCCCGGTGGATCCTCGACACCGGTGCTGCGCGCCGACCAGGTCGACACCTCGATGGACTACGACTCGATGGCTGCCGCCGGGACCATGTTCGGCTCCGGCTCGGTGATCGTCATCGACGAGCGCACCTGCATGGCGCAGCTCGCGCTGCGCGTCGCGGAGTTCTACCGCCACGAGAGCTGCGGCAAGTGCACCCCGTGCCGCGAAGGCACGAAGTGGGTCGTCGACCAGCTCACGCGCCTCGTCGGCGGGAGCGGCAAGCCGGGTGACGTCGACACGCTCTACGACGTGAACCGCAAGATCCTCGGCAACTGCCTGTGCCCGCTCGGCGATGCGATGGCCATGCCGATCATGAGCTACATCGAGCACTTCCGGAGCGACTTCGATCGCTACCTCGAGCCCGGCTTCGAGGCCCCCAGCGACGGGCCCGTCGCCGAGATCGCCGAGCGCACCGTGAAGGCGGCAGGCGTCAGCAAGCCCGGCGTCGCATGGATGGGCACGCTGTCGCGTGCCAGCTTCACGCCGCTCGAATCGGCGGGTCGACCCACTGCGGGGGCTGTGCCCGCGGGCGACCCCAACGCGCAGGACATGGGAGGCGCGGCCGGATGAGCACTGTCACCGTGACGATCGACGGGCGCGACGTGAGCGTGCCCGCAGGCTCCGGCCTGGTCGAGGCAGCCGCCGAGATCGGCGTCGAGATCCCCGTCTTCTGCTACGAACCGCGCATCGGCCCGGCCGTCGGCGCGTGCCGCATGTGCCTCGTCGAGATCGAGGGCGTTCCGAAGCTCCAGGCCGCGTGCGCCACGGGTGTTCGCGACGGCATGATCGTCTCGACCGTGGGCGACAAGGCCCGTGAAGCGCAGGAGGCCGTCCTCGAATTCCTGCTGCTCAACCACCCGCTGGACTGCCCGGTCTGCGACAAGGGCGGCGAGTGCCCGCTCCAGGACCACGCATTCCGCTGGGGACCCGGCACGTCGCGCTTCCTCGAACACAAGCGCGTCAACGACAAGCCGATCCCGATCAGTCCGCTTATCGCGCTCGACCGCGAGCGCTGCATCCTGTGCTACCGCTGCTCGCGCTTCAGCGCGGAAGTGACCGAGGACCTGCAGCTCATCGCCCGCGAGCGCGGCGCCAGCAGCGTGATCGCGACCTTCGAGGGGCGCCCCTACGAGGGTCACCACACCGGCAACGTCATCGAGCTGTGCCCCGTCGGCGCGCTCACCTCGACCCAGTACCGCTTCCAGGCACGCCCGTGGGAAGCGCCCGACCACCCGAGCATCGCGCCGTGGGACCCGGTCGGCAGCAACGTCTACAACACGGTCCGCGAGGGTCGCGTCGTTCGCGTGCTGAGCCGCCGCAACGACGCGGTCGACACCGGCTGGATCGACGATCGCACCCGCTTCGCGTACGCCGCGATGTACGGCCCCGCGCGCATCGAGCGGCCGCAGCTGCGCCCGAACCGTGACCGCCCCGTCGGCAACCGCCCGGTCGTCGAGCAGAGCCACGAGCTCGCGATGGAGTGGCTGCACGGCAAGCTCACCGACGCCGCCCGCAAGGCCCCTGAGCTGTGGGTGCTGTCCGGCAGCGAGACCCTCGAGGTCGTGTACGCGATCCAGCAGGTCGCCGCACAGACCGGCGGTCGAGTCGTCGCCGCACCCGGCGCGAGCGCTGCGCTGCCTGCGGCGTCCGCACGAATCGAGGACCTGCGCTCCGCGCGCCACGTGCTCGTGATCGGCCACGCAGACCTGCTCGACACCGCACCATCGCTGGACCTGTGGATCCGCCGAGCCGCCCAGAACGGCGCCTTCGTCACCACGGTCGGCGTCGGCGGCACACGCCTGGACGGTGCAACCGCGCAGCACATGTTCGCCGGTCCCGGCGAGCTCGACGCAGTCGTGCAGCGCACGTGCGCGTCGATCCGCGCGAACGAGGGTGACGCACCGCTCGTCGAGACGGGCATCGTCGTCTACCGCGACGGCGACCTCGCTCCCGAATCGGTGCAGGCGCTCGTCGAGACGTTCCAGCTGCCCCGCGAGGGCAGCGGCCTGCTCGCCATTCCCGCCGCACCGAACGCGCGTGGGCTCGCAGCGCTCGGCGTCGAGAGCGCGACGTGGGACGAGATCCTCGGCCACACGGGCGGCGTCGTCTACGTCGGCGTCGATCCCGAGCGGGCAGTCGATCGCTCGGAGTGGGGTCCCGCCGTCAAGCGCGCAGCCTGGGTGGTCGCCATCGACGCGCTGCCCACCGCGCTGCACGGCTCCGCCGACCTCGTCATCCCCGCGGCATGGGGCGGCGAGCAGGAAGGCACGCTCGTCAACCTCGAAGGTCGCCTGCAGCGCATGTCAGTCGGCGCCGACACGCCCGGCGAGGTCGTCGCGCAGCTGCGCTGGATCGCCGGACTCGCGCGACGCCTCGGCGCGACGGTGCAGGGCAACGCCGCCAGCGCGTTCCGCCAGCTCGCCGAAACGAGTGACGGTCGACTGCCCGTGACCACGCACGGCGCGATTCCCCACGACGGGATCCTCGGCGTGAACGGCGGCGCCGCCGCGACCCCCATCGTGGACGAGGCGCCGCAGCTCGCCGATGGCGAACTCGCGCTGTACGTCGCGCCCAACCTGTTCGATGCGTGCGAGGTCGAGCACACCGAAGCGATGTCGTTCCTGACGCGTGAAGCAGTGCTGCACCTCAACCGGGCCGACGCCGCCGAACTCGGTCTCGCGCGCGGGCAGCAGGCAACGGTCGAGACCGCCGACGGTCGCACGGTGCAGGTCGCGATCACCACGTCGCGCCGCGTGGCGCCGGGCCACGCACGCGTGCACGCCGGCACCCCCGGCTTCCCGGGCGGCCGCACCGGCTGGACGAGCGCTCGCGTCACCGGCGCCGCAAGCGCACCAGCGCACGAGCACGCGCAGGTCGCGGCGGGCACGCCCGCCATCGGCGCCGGCGACCAGCTCGACGCACCGCCGACCGAACGTCCCCAGGATGGGGAGGGCTGAGCACCATGCCGATCGCTGAAGTCCTCGGGCTGTTCGTCAAGGCGTTCCTGATCGCCAACCTGATCATGCTCGTCTTCGCCATGATGACGTGGATCGAGCGACGCCTGCTGTCGTTCTTCCAGTACCGCCTCGGACCCAACCGGGTCGGCTGGTTCGGCATCCTGCAGCCGATCGCGGACCTGCTCAAGCTCATCCGCAAGGAGAACTTCCGACCCAACTCCGTGAGCGCGGTGCTGCACCTGCTCGCGCCGGTCATCACGCTGTTCTTCGCGCTCGCGGTGTTCGTAGTGATCCCGTTCGGCGACGAGAACTGGAACATCTTCGGCTGGCACACCCCGCCTGGGATGGCACCCGACCTCGACGTCGGCGTGATCTTCGCGGTGGCGCTCAGCGGCCTCGGCGGCTACGGCGTGATCGTGGGCGGATGGGCGTCCAACTCCAAGTACGCGCTGCTCGGTGCGCTGCGCGCCTGCGCACAGCTCATCAGCTACGAGGTCGCGATGACGCTCGCGATCCTGCCCGTGATCATGATGACGCAGACGCTCTCGATGGC
>JAOPYQ010000048.1 GCA_025964555.1 Thermoleophilia bacterium
AAAAGTCGAACTGGATCATGCGGTTCATGATGAAAATGCCCGTCGACATCAGCAGCGCCGAAACGCCGAGCCAGAACAAGCCGACATTGGAGCTGACAAGAGGCGAGAGATAACCGGGCGTCGCCACGGAAACCAGGCCTGCCATGATGAAGGGCAGCGAGCCGATGATCATCGCCGAAGCCTTGGCTTCGGAGGACATGGCTCTGACCTTGTGCTTCATTTTCTTGCGATTGCGCAGAACGCGGCTGAGATTGCTCAGCGCTTCGGACAGATTGCCGCCAGCCTGTTGCTGGACGGTGATCACCACGATGAAGAAGTTGACCTCGGGCAATGGAACGCGGTCGTAGAGGACCTGCACAGCCTCCTGCATGGTCTTGCCGATCGCCTGCTGGTCGATGACGCGTTGGAATTCGGATCGCACCGGCTCACGCACCTCCTTGGCGATGACGCGGATGGAATCGTTGAGCGGCAGGCCGGTCTTGACACCGCGCACGATGGCTTCGACAGCATTGGGCAGTTCGTCCAGATATTGGTCGCGGTATTTCCTGCGCCGCCTGGCCACATAGACCTTGGGAACAAGATAGGCGCCGGCGACGCCGAATACCGCCGCGAACACCAAGGGCACCTGCAGCAGGAAGCAGGCGATGAACAGAGCAACGCCAAGGATCGCCGAATTGCGGACGAAGGCTGCTTTCTTGACGGACATGCCCGCCTGAAAAAGCTGGGTCTGCAACGGCACACGGCGCTTGGACTTTCCCAGCGCAGCGGTCTGGGTCTTGAGCACCTGCTGCACCGACTTGCGGCGCGCGTCACGATTTTTTTCGGCGTAGTTCTCGCGCCGGTTGGCGTTGATATCGCCCTGGAAGGCACGACGGCGCGTTTCGGCGCGGCTGGAGCCCAGCATGGAAGGAACCAGGGCAAAGCCGGCCGCAGCGATGCTCACAATGGCCAGGACCGCAAGGATGAGGGGTGTCATGAGGCGCTTTCCTTACGAATTGATGAGATCGCGCTGCTCGGCATTGGATTGTTCGAGCGCCTGGACGAGGTTGGCTTCCTCATTGAAGTAGCGGGCGCGCTCGCTAAAGGCCGGCTTGGTAATGCCGGTCGAGCGATGCCGGCCCATCAGCATGCCATTGGAATCCTCGCCCATGATGTCGTAGAGGAAAATGTCCTGGGTCACGATAACTTCGCCTTCTATGCCCAGCACCTCGGTGATGTGGGTGATGCGGCGGGAGCCGTCGCGCAGGCGCGCCGCCTGCACGATCACATCGATCGAAGAGACGATCATTTCGCGGATGGTGCGCGAGGGCAGCGAATAGCCGCCCATGGTGATCATCGATTCAAGCCGCGACAGCGCTTCGCGCGGTGAATTGGCGTGCAGCGTTCCCATCGAGCCATCGTGGCCGGTGTTCATCGCCTGGAGCAGATCGAAGGCTTCAGGTCCGCGCACTTCGCCGACGATGATGCGTTCGGGGCGCATGCGCAGGCAGTTCTTGACGAGATCGCGCATGGTGATTTCGCCTTCGCCTTCCAGATTGGGCGGGCGGGTTTCGAGACGGACGACGTGCGGCTGCTGCAGTTGCAATTCGGCGGAATCCTCGCAGGTAATGACCCGCTCGTCGCGTTCGATGAACGCCGTCAGGCAATTGAGCAGAGTAGTCTTGCCCGAACCGGTACCACCCGAGATCAGCACATTGGCGCGAACCCGGCCGAGAATGCGCAGCACTTCGGCGCCTTCGGCGGAGATCGAATTGTATTTGACCAATTGGCCAAGCGTCAGCTTGTCCTTCTTGAACTTGCGGATGGTGAGCGCGGCGCCATCGATGGAGAGCGGCGGCGCGATGACATTGACGCGCGAACCATCAGGCAGGCGGGCATCGCAGATGGGGCTCGCTTCATCGACGCGGCGACCGACCTGGCTGACGATACGCTGGCAGACGTTCATCAAGTGGCTGTCGTCGCGAAAGCGCACATTGGTCAGCTTCACGCGGCCGCCCACTTCGATATAGCACCTCTGCGACCCATTCACCATGATGTCCGAGATATCGTCGCGGGCAAGAAGCGGTTCGAGCGGGCCGTAACCGAGCACGTCGTTGCAGATGTCTTCGAGCAAATCCTCCTGCTCGGAAATCGACATGACGATCGATTTGAGCCCGATGATCTCGGCAACGATATCGCGAATTTCCTCGCGCGCCGCTTCCTGCTCCATTGTCGCCAGTTGGCTGAGGTCGATCGAATCGATCAGCGCGTTAAAGATCGCCGACTTGGTCTGGAAATATTCCTTGTCGCGCTGGGCGGCCTCGGGGCTGCGCACATCGATGACATCTTCGCTGCGCACCTTGGGCGGCGGCGTGTTTTCCGGCACGCGCTTGATTGCGAGTTCGGTGCGCTCGGGCCTGATATTACTGGCGACCGGACGCGCCGCCTCAGGAACGCCGGGGGTGTTGCCACCAAAACTCATACGCTTGCCAAACATGGAAGTCCTGCTGATTCCGGGCCATCAGGCCCTTTTGCGCATCTTGAGGAATGACGACAATTTGGTGCTGGCGGAGCGGGAGCCGGTCTCGAACACCGTCCGGCCCGTCACATGCATGCCGATGTTGCGATAGATGTCGTTAACTTTGTGGTTGGCCGAAATCTCCGCGATCATCTGGCCATTGTTGGCAGCCGTCCCAAACAGGGCCGCGTCGAACGGGATCTGGCCCAGAAGCTGGCACTCGATCGAGGCGGCGAATTCGGCGGACGATATTTCAGGCCGGCGCGGCATGCTCACCTGGTTGACCACAAGATAAGGCTGGGACTCATTGGGCCGGAGCGCCTTGATGGTATCGGCCAGGTTCTTGGCGTTGCGCAGGTTCGCCAGGTCGGGTTCGGCCACGATGACGATTTCGTCGATGGTCGCCAGCGTGTGGCGCACCCAGGATGTCCACATATGAGGAATATCGAGGATGACGATTGGCGTCGTCTTCTGGCTGAGTTCGACCACCTGCTCGAACTCGCGCTCGGCAAAGTCATAGGTAGTGTCCAGCGTCACCGGCGCGGTCAGCAGATTGATGTGTTTGGCGGCCTTGCTCATCAGGCGATCGAGCATCACCTGATCCATTTTCTGGCTGGC
>JAOPYQ010000028.1 GCA_025964555.1 Thermoleophilia bacterium
TCGCGACGATGTCCTCGGGCTGCGCGTAGACGGTATCGAAGCCGGCGCCGCACGAGACGTGGTCGACGACGCGGTCGAAGCTGGAGAGGTCGACGTGCTGCGTGCCGCCGGGCAGGCGGGCGTTGTCGACCTTGCGGGTGCCCTTGTACCAGCCGACCCCGCGCGGTCCCATGAGGACGGGCTGGAACCATGGGATCGACGCCGTGCCGACGCCGTCCTGCACCTGGATGAACACGCCCTTCCAGCCGGGACCGGTGGGCAGCGCGACGGGTCCGAGCGACTTCAGGTCGCGCCATGCGCCCCAGCGGGTGCCGGCGGTCGAGAAGCGCACCTTGGTGACGCCGCCGATGCCGCGCGCCCGCAGGCTGATCGAGATGCGGGTGCCGCGCATGACCTGCACCGGCATCGACACGGACGTGATCGTCGGTCGCTCCGCGCTCGCGCCGCCGCCGCCCTGCACCGTGCCGCCGGGCTGCGCCGGCTGCGTGGGTTGGGTGGGATTCGTCGGGTTCGTCGGCTGCGTGGGCTGGGTCGGATTCGTGGGCTGCGTCGGATTCGTGGGCTGCGTCGGCTGGGTCGGCTGCGTTGGCTGCGTCGGCGGAGCGGGCGGGTTCGTGCGCGTCACGGTCAGCGAGCCAGCGGCGACGTTCCCGGCCGCATCGCGCACCTCGACGACGAGCGCGTGGGCGCCGATGCGCTCGGAGATCACGTACGGCACCGATCCGGCGTAGGCGCGCCAAGCGCCGTCGACGCCGTCCTCGCGAATGCGCAGTTCGGTCACGCCGACCGCGTCGGTGGCGGCGAGCGAGATGGTCACGTCGCGGCCGGTCGTGGTCGCGGGCGTCACGGAGAGCGAGGTGATCGACGGCGGCGTCGAGTCGACGGCCGCGGTGCCGCCCATCGGCCCGCCACCGCTCGCGTCGGCGCCTGCATCGCTCCAGCCGGCGGCCGGTCGAAGCACCGCCTTCGCCTGGTCGAGGTGGATGTTGCCGGAGCGATCCACCGCGATGCCGTGCACTCGCGAGTCGCCGAGCGACTGCGCGAGGATCGAGCCGCGGATCGAGCCGTCCTGACCGAAGCGCTGCACCTCGATCGTGCCGATCGACTTGTCGGGATACGCGATCCGCGCCGGCTGCACGATGGTGCCGTTGCCGTCACGGACGTAGTCGTTGTAGCAGGTCGTGTTGATCACGAGCAGCTCGCCACCCGCGGACATCGTCAGGTCGTACGGCGCCGCCAGGATGCCGTCTTGGTAGCAGCCCGCGGCGTCGTCGCTCGAGGGACCCATGACGAGGTCCGCGACATAGCGTCCATCGCCCTGACGCACGAAGCGCTGCACGCGCGAGTTGTTGATGTCGGTCGCGAACACCCGGCGGCCGTCGGCCGTGACCGTGATGCCGCCGAAGCTGCCGGACGAGTTGCCGAGCGCGCGCGAGCCGCCGACCTTCTGGCCGAAGCGCGTGACATAGCTGCCGTCGGGTCGGTACTTCACGAGCGCGTCGTCGGTGCAGCCGACGTTGCACGACCACAGCCCGGACGAGAAGTAGATGTCGCCGTTCGCGTCGGTCGCGAGGAACTGTCCGCGTGGCAGGTTCGCGCCGCCGCCGCCCGCGAACGGGTACGAGGCGAGGCTCCACTGCGCCTGGGTGCGCGCCTTGTAACTGCCGTCGGGCTGCCGGTCGAAGCGGTAGGTCGTGTAGCTCGAGTAGTGCACCACGTACAGGTAGCTGCCGTCGGGCGAGGGCGCGACGTCCGCCGCGCGATCCGTGTAGCCCTGGCCGTCGTCCGGGGTGAAGTCGAGCGCGATCTTGCCGGTCTGCTGGCCGGCCGCGTTCATCACCGCGATGTAGTTGTCGTGGACGTACGTGCCGTCTGCGCGCTGGCTGCGCGAGCAGGGCAGGTACAGGCGTCCGAGCGAATCCATCTGGCCCGAGCCGCGCTCGGTGCCGTTGTAGCCGCCACACGTCTCGGCCTGCGACGCCCACTGCTGCTGGGCGGAGGCGCTCGTCGGCAGCATCAGCAGGGCGCTGATGATGACGAGCAGGAACGGGGGCAGGACACGCAGCATCCACTTCAGTGGACCACGCGTTTTGCACATCGTCAATACGTTATGGCGAGGCCACGATCGTGGCCGTCTCCCCCGGGCACATCACCGCAACGGGCGGACGCCGTCGGCGATGGCGAGCATCGTCTCGTTGCTGAGCTTGTCGAGCACGGAGTTGGCGACCCAGTAGGTGCCGGTGCCCTGGCGCCACGCGACCATGTGGAGCTTGGTGCCGTTGAAGTACAGCTTGTAGGCCCGACCGTTGCGCGTGACCTCGCGCGTCGCGCCCTCGAGGATCGGCGGGTTGGCCCAGCTCGTGCCCTGCAGGCCCCAGTAGTCGCCGGTGGAGGTCTTTCCGACGAGGCGGTACGCGTCGTAGACCTGCTTGGACGAGCCACGTGCGAACTGGTAGCCGTAGGCGCCTTCGTAGGAGGAGGTCTCCTCGTGCACGGTCGGATACAGGATCGGGAAGCGTCGCGACGTGACCTCGAGGAACTGGTCCTTCGCGAGCTCGGCGTCGGAGAGCACCTTCGCGTCGCCCTTCTCGGGGACCGTGTTGCCCTCGGCGGTCGTGCCGCCGGTCGGGCCGCCCTCGGTGCCGATCGGCGAGCTGCCGGCGTTGCTGCCGCCGAGCTCCGTGCCCGTTCGCCCTACGATCACGAGCACCTGCGTCGAGAACTGGTTCGATGCGTCCTTCGCACCGGTGGTGGCGCCCTTGATGCGCTTGGCGAGCGCCTCGGCTGCCGGCTTCGCGGCGTCGTCGGCGTACAGGATCTTCGTGCTCGCGTAGTTGGCGTTGTCAGCGTTCGACTGGTTGGGATCGACCTGGTAGCCGGCCGCCGCGAGCTGGCCCGCCATGTTCCCGGCTGCCCCGCCCATCCCGCTGCCGTTGAGCACCTTGACGCTCACCGTCGACGGCTCGGGCGCGGTGGCCGCCTTGTCCGCGGTCTCTGTCGCGGGCTGCGCGTCACCGTCGGGCGCCTCGGCGCTCGGCGCCGCCTTGCCGACGAGCTGGTCGGCGGTCTCCTCGCGCGCACGCTTGCTCGGCGACAGGAACGCCGCGACGGACGCCTCGAGGTCGTCCTCGTTGAACGTCACGATGCTCGCGCCGTTGCTCGCTTCGCCGGTGCCGCCCTTGAACTCGACCTGGTAGACGTCCTTGCTGCTGAGCCCGGTCGCCAGGCGCATGTAGTCGTAGATGACCTTCGCCGGCACCTCGTTGCCGCCACCACCGACGATGCTCGTGTTCTCCTTGAGCACGCGGAACAGCGACTGGACCTTGTTGAGCTTGCTCGACTCCCCGACCTGCTTCTTGAGTCCGGCGAGCACCAGCTGCTGGCGCGCGATGCGATGGAAGTCGCTGTCGCCATGGCGGTAGCGTGCGAACGCGAGCGCGTCACGTCCATCGAGCAGCTGGTAGCCGGGCTCGATGTCGATCTCCATGTAGTCCGCCTCGGGGGGCGTGTAGTACTTGTGGTCGACGTCCACCCAGATCCCGCCGAACGTGTCCACCACGCCACGGAAGCCCTTGAAGTCGACGTCGACGACGAAGTTGACGTCCAGTCCGGTCAGCTGCTTGATCGTCTGGGTGCTGAGCGCCGCGCCGCCCTCGTAGTACGCGTCGTTGATCTTGCCCTCTCCGTGACCGGGGATCTCGACGTACGTGTCGCGCGGGAACGACAGCATGCTGATCGTCTTCTGCTTCGGGTCGAGCCGCACCAGCATGATGGTGTCGCTGCGCTTGTCGGTGTCGTCGAACCCGGTGCGGTGGTCGCTGCCGATCACGAGGATGTTCGTCGGACGTCCGGGCAGCGGCGTCGCGAGCTGCTTCTGGGTCGCGACCTCGGCAGCCGTGTCGGCCTTCACCAGGTCGTCGATCTCCTGCTTGGCGTAGAACGCCACCGCGGCGATCGCGCCGAGCATCACCGCGATCGCGATGATGAAGATGATGCCGATGCGCCGCAGCCACTTTCGCGTGGAACGCGTCGGCGGCGTCGGGGCGCCGGGCAGGTCGCCGCCGTGGAACTGGGCGGTGACCGGGCGCTCTCGTGTGGGGGGCAGCGGAGACATGGATCGGTGTGGTCAGCCCGATCCCGGGACTGTACCTGCCGGAAACTATAGCCGACGGTCAGGCGCGGGCCGCTCGCAGGCCCTCGGGATCACCGCGTCAGAGCAACGAACGCGATTCGTTGAGCCGCTCGTCGATGCCGTGTGGCTGCACGAGCCCGGTGAGCCGGTCGACGTTCGTGCGCACGCCGTCGAGGAAGTCCAGTAGTGCCAGCCGGTACGCGCGCAGCGATCGGATCGACACCTTCTCCTGGGGTCCGTGGTGGCCCGAACCGATCGGTCCGAACTCGACGCTCGGGATGCCGCGCTGCAGGAAGTACGTCCCGTCGTTGGTGCCGTCGCGCCCCACGAGCTGCACCTCCCCCTCCGCGTGCGTGCGCGTGGCTTCGCGCAGCAGCAGCAGGAACGGGTCCTTCGTGTCGACCTTCGCGGGCGGGCGCCGGAACATCTCCGTGACGCGACAGCCGGGCACGGCGAGGGACATGAGCTCCTCGCGCACGCGCTCGACGGGCTGCTCCGGCAGGTAGCGGATGTCGACATCCATGACGCAGCGCTCCGGCACCTGGTTGATGCGGTCGCCGCCGCTGATGCGGCCGAGGTTGATCGACGGGCGGTCGTAGAACCGCGAGCTCTCCTGCGCGAACGGCAGCAGCTTGAGCCGGTCGAAGATGTCCATCGCGCGCTCGATCGCGTTCACGCCGAGCCAGGGCGTCGCACCGTGCGCGCCGCGCCCCTCGACCTCGATGCGCACGTCGAGCACGCCCTTGGCCTGGATGCCCACGTGCAGGTCGGTCGGCTCGCCGCACACCACGAAGTCGCCGACGAGGCCGCGGTTGACCGCCGCCTCCGTGCCGCGGATCTCCTTGGGCTTGTCATCCTCCTCGTCCGGCACGCACAGCAGGCGCACGCGGAAGCCGAGCGGCTCGACCGCGTCGAGCTTCGCGAGGTCCGCCATCACGCAGAACATCGCGGAGGTGGCGCCCTTCATGTCGTAGGCGCCACGCCCCCACAGGAACTCGTGGTCGACGTGCGGGATGAACTGTTCCTTCTTGCCCGGCACCACGTCCAGGTGCGCGTGCAGCACCACCGTGACCGGACCCTCGCCGACCGTGGCGTTGAGGATCGGCAGGCCGTCGAGGTCGAACGTCCGCGCGTGGATGTCGTGTCCCTCGAGCCAGCCGAGCGCGAAGTCGGTGCACGTGCGGATGCCCTCGTCGTGCGAGGAATCGAAGGAGACGAGGCGCTGCGCGAGCTGCAGCTCGTCGGCCGAGCACAGGTCGATCGCGCAGCCATCGACGGGTACGGCGAGCTGTTCAGGATGGAGCGTCACGTCGACACAGGGTATCGAAAACTACCCATCGCGACAGGTGAGGTCGCCGCCATCACGCGACGGTCGCGCGGAAGCGACGGACGAGCGTCGCGCCGCCCGCGCTGACACGGACTTCGACGGTGATGCGCTCGCCTGCGCGGAGCGATCGGCTCAGCTTCGCGTCGTAGCCGAACCATCCGCGGCGCGGGGAACCGCCGCCACGCACGTGCGTGGTGCGGGTCGTCGCGCGGCCCGAGTGCAGCGTGTGGCTGCCGACGGAGATGCGCACCTTCACCGTCGCGCGCGGCTCCGATGCCGCGTAGCCGATCCTCAGGCGCACCTTCTGCCCGCCCGCGCGCACCTGTCCCGACGTCACCCACGCGCCGAGGCGCGGCATCATCCGATAGGTGCGGGGCGCGCTCTCGTGGAGTGCGCCGGCTCCGTCGCGCGCGACGATCGACCAGGTGTACACGCCGCTGCGCCAGGCACTGGTCGGATGTGCGACCGCGCGGGTCGCGGCGCCCAGCGGCCGGTCGAAGCGCGAGCCTGCTCCCGAGAGGCGCAGGGAGACGGTCTCCCACCCGCGCGGGAGCGTCCAGGCCAGCACGGGCGGCGTGCCGAGTCGCGCGCCCGGTCGCGGCGAGGACGGCGCGACGTCGGCCACGAGCCCGCCTCCACCGTCGGCGCTGCCGATCGCGAACATCGCCGCGTTGGCGTTGAGCACGCCCCCGGTCACGGTGCGCCCGGCGAGGGTCGCCGCAGGAACCGTGCTCGAGAGGATCCGCGAGCGCAGGTCGACGTTCGTCGCGGTCGGGTTCGCGGCGGCGAGCAGCGCCACGGAGCCGGTCACGATCGGCGCGGAGAACGAAGTGCCCGTCACGCTCTTGAAGCCGCCGCCCGCGGCTGCGGCGAGGATGCCTTCGCCCGGCGCTGCGAGGTCGACGGTCGTCGCGCCGTAGTTGGACCAGTTCGACCAGTCGCCGAAGCGGGTGCTGCTCGTGACGGCGATGATGCCCGGCAGCTCGTAGCCGGACGGGAAGTCGGGGGTCTCGACGCCGTCGTTGTCCATCCCGTTGCCGGTGCGGTCGCCGTTGCCGGCCGCGGCGACGATCACGACTCCCTTGTCGGTGGCGTAGGTGAGCGCGTCGAGCTCGGCCTGGGAGAAGCACGACGTCGTGCCACCACAGCCGAGCGAGATGTTGATGACGTCGGCGCCGTTGTCGGCGGCGTAGCGGATCGCACTGACGTAGCCCGCCATCGAGAAACCGCCCGCGCTGTCGCGGAACACCTTGAGCGGAAGGATCCTGGCGTCGGGCGCGATGCCGGCCATGGTCGCGCCGTTGGCGGCGATGATGCTGGCGACGTTCGTGCCGTGGCCGACGCGATCGACGTTCGCGCCGGTCCCCGCGCCGCTGAAGTCCTTGCCCTCGAGCACGCGGCCGGCGAGATCCGGGTGCGTCGCGTCGACGCCCGTGTCGATGACCGCGACGATCGCACCCACGCCGGTGCCGACCTGCCACGCCTCGAGGCCGTCCACGTCCTGGTCGCTCGGCTGCGAGAGCGCCCACTGCTCGCCGAGGCGAGTCGCGGTCATCGGACCTTCGCGCAGCGAGCTGCCCTGTCCGAGCGCGCCGGGGGGATCGTCGTGCGAGCCGGGCTCGGTGCCCGCGCGGGTCGTCGTGGTCGGAGCCGGTGCGGGATCCTCGAACGCGTTGGGCTCGTCGTAGGGCAGGCGCGGCAGGACCGGTTCCACGTCGGTCGCGCCGACCTTCCCGAACGCGGCCTCCGCGTCGGCCGCGGCGACCTCGTCGCCAAGCTTGACCTCGTACCAGTCGCCGGGGAGCTCCGAGCTCGACTTGCCGCCGCCGAGGCTGCGCGCCGCGGATTCGAGCGCGGCGCCGGACTTCCCGGGCGCCTTGACCATCCACCGCTCGTGCACGCCTTCGAACACCAGGCGTGACGGGCTGCTGGAGCGGTTGCCGGCGACGCCGGCGAGCTGCGCGCCGAGCACGACGATGCACGCGAGCAGGGCAAAGCCGAGCGCGGAGCGCAGGAGTCGACGTCGGTGCGGGCGCAACATGCTGTGCGCATCGGCACGTCAACGCCCCGCCTTGACCCCGGTTTCAGCCCGCCTGCTCGAACGCCTGGACCTCGCTGGTGCGGCGCACGCGCTCGCATCGGGTCACGGCATCGGAGGGGCGCACGACGGCCGTGTCGAATCCCGGTCCGCAGTCGACCCGGTCGGGGCCGTCGTCTGCCGTCGCGAAGAGCAGGTCGTTCCCGTCGCCGCCCAGCAGGCGGTCGCGTCCGGTCCCGCCGAACAGGCGGTCGGGACCGCTCCCGCCGTCGAGGCGATCGGCGCCTTCGTGCCCGATGAGCAGGTCGCGCCCGGCGTTGCCGCGCAGCACGTCGTTGCCGGGCCAGCCCAGCAGCACGTCACCTCGCGCGCCGCTTACGCGCAGGTCGTCGCGCACCCGCAGGAGCCGCCCGACGATCGTCACCCGTTCGCAGTCGAGTGCGCGGTCGAGCGGGCGCATCTCCACGGCGTCGAGGTCGCGCCCGCAGTCGAGCCGATCGGTCCCGCCGACGTCGTCGATGCGCGAGACGAGCCGGTCGCGCCCGGGTCCTCCGTAGAGGATGTCGGTCCCGGGTCCGCCGAACAGCTCGTCGTCGCCGTCCGCTCCCCACATGATGTCGTTCTCGGTGCCCGCGTCGAGCAGGTCGTCGCCATCGAGACCGGCGAGGCCGTCGTAGCCCGCATCGCCGAAGAGCTGGTCGTCGCCGCCCCAGCCGATGATGTCGTCGTTGCCGCCAGCGCCATGGATGATGTCCGGCCGATTCGTGCCATCGGTGCGCCCACCATCGGGGCCGTCGATGATCGTCCGTGCCGCCGCGGTGGAGCTCGTGGTGGCGGCGAGGACGGCAGCGAGGGTGACGATCCAGGCGCGGCGCATCAGCTCACGTCCATGAACATCGCCGACTCCACGATGTCGTCGAAATCACCCGGCAGCTCGGGCAGGTCGTCGGGCGGCGCCTCGTCCCAGCGCGCGTGGTGGATGCGTCCCCAGCGCACGCACTGGCGATAGAGTTCCGCGGCGGCCGCCTCGGTCAGCTGCTCGGACGGGACGATCCCGCCGGCCACCACCCGGAACACCGCGGCGGGTCCGCCGTCCTCGTGGGGTTCGCCGCGCATGTGCATGAGCTCGGCCTTGAGCTGGGTCGGCAGGAACACGCCGTGCTCGTCGCCCTCATCGTCGCTCCAGCGGTACGCCGACGACGCCGGCACCGTCAGCTGCAGGTGCACCCCGAGCGCGCCCTGCTCCGATGCGCGTGCCAGCTCGTGCTGCAGGAGCTCGGTGAGCTCGTCGGGTCGCAGCGGTTCCTCCATGCGGTCCTCCCCGTCGGTTGGGAAGGCGATACCCGGCGCGGATCGCGAAAAACGGCGACGGCCGCGCTCGCGTCAGAAGTTGCCGATCAGAAGTCGGCGGTGTCGCGCACGAGCTGCTCGGCAGCGGCCGTGTTCGACCTGCCGCCGGCGAGCCAGGCGTCGAGCTGGCGCGTCGCACCGGTCTGGTGCAGCATTCCGGCGATCTGGTCGAACCACTCGCCCGAGCCGAGGCGGCGTGCGACGGGCTCCACGCGGTCGAGCACCTTTGCCAGCAGGTGGCGGGTCGGCACGAGCGTGTCGTTGGTGAAGTCCACCATCTCGCCGTCGAGGCCGTAGCGCGCTGCGCTCCAGCGGTTCTCCTCGATGAGCATCTGCGGCGGCAGCTCGCTCGGCGCGATGCCGGCGTCGAAGCGGTCGCCGTGCCAGGCGACGAGGGCCTGCACGAGCGCGGCGAGGCTCGCCGTGTCGCGAAGGCGGGCCTGCGCGTCGCAGATCCTGATCTCGAGCGTGCCGAACTCCGGGTGCGGGCGCACGTCCCACCACACGTAGGTGTGGTCGGGAATGAGGCCCGTGCGCTTGCCGCGCGCGAGCATCACCTCGAGCTCGTCCCAACCGCCAGGGAACGCCTGCGGCGTGCCGCTGCGCGGGAAGGCGTCGAACACCTTGATGCGCGAGGACTGCAGGCCGGTCGTGGCGCCCTGCCAGAAGGGCGAGTTCGCGCTGAGCGCCAGCAGCAGCGGCAGCTCCTCGCGGATCGCGTTGAAGACGTACATGCACTTGTCGACGGAGTCGACGCCCACGTGGACGTGCAGGCCGAAGATGAGCTCGCGACGAGCCACCCACTGCAGCTTCGCGACGATGTCGCGGTAGCGCGGGCGGTCGGTGATCGCCTGGCCTTCCCAGTGCGAGATCGGGGTCGTGCCGGCCGAGGCAACGACCGCGCCAGCGGCTTCGGCGCCGTCGAGGACGAGGCGGCGCAGGCGGGTGAGGTCGGCGACCGCCTCCTCCACGTTCGAGCACACCGTGGTCGAGGTCTCCACGACGCTCTGCATGAGCTCGTGCTTGACCTGGCCGCGATCGGCTTCGGGCACGGAGCCGATGACCGCGTCGACCACGGGCGTGAGCTCGTAGGTCGCCGGATCGAGGAGCTGGAACTCCTCCTCCACGCCGAGCGAGTACGCCGTCGACTTGCCATACCCGCGCAGTCGGCGGGCCTGGAACTTCGTTGTTGCAGCAGTGGCGACCATGAACCGACGATTTCCCGACGCTTCGTTGAAGCAAACGCGAGAAACGGCCAACGCCATGGCCAACCTGCACGAGGGTCAGCGAGCCACCAGCGCACCGACGAAATCCGGGCTCGTGCCGCAGCACCCTCCGAGCGCATGCACGGGCAGGTCCTCGACCTGTTCGAGCACGGCGCCCGCCCAGTCGGTCGCGCTCGCATGCGGCCACACGGGTGGCGCTCCCGGTTCGATGCGCGGGATGCCGGCGCTCGGCATCGCCCACACGCGCTCGCGCTGTTCGGCGATCGCCTCCAGCACGTCGCGCAGGCCGTCCGGTCCCTCGCAGCAGTTGAGTCCGAGCGACAGCTCGTCGGGCAGCTCCGACGCCAGGTCGAGCACCCACCGGCAGGCGTCCGGACCGCGCGACGGCGCGACGCTGCACCCGAGCAGCACGTCGACCCCGCGCACGCCGGCCCCCACCTCGGCCCATGCGGCCGCGAACGCGCGCGCCGTGCCGACGTCGGTGACGGTCTCGCACAGCACGCCTCGAACGTCCTCCTCGAGCGCCTGCTCGATCGGCTCCCAGAACGCGCGCGCATCGTCGCGATCGGGACCGATCGTGGCGAAGACGATCGGCGCATCGTCGCCGCCCGCGGACCCGACCGCCTCGCGCGCGCACGCGAGAGCACCATGTCGCAGCTCGCGCCGGCGACGGTCCGAGCCGCGCAGGTGCGCGAGGAACGCATTGGTCTGGATCGCGCCGGCGCCCGCGTCGAGATAGGCGCGATGCGCGTCGACCACGAGGTTCGGCGCGCGCAGGCACAGGTCGTCGACGGTCTCGTCGCCGTGCAGGTGCGCCGCGAGCAGCGTGCCGTATGCCCCGTCGTGGATGCGCATCGCAGGCACGATACCGCTCGTGATGGGTAGGTGGGATGCGATGTCGGATCCCACTGCCACTGCACACGCCCCGCGATGGTCGCACGAGCCGCTCGAGGAGACGCTCGACGGCGCGCGCCGGCTGACGGTGTCGGTCGCCGACCGCATGGTGCGCGGCGGGTGGGAGGCGCTCGCGATCGAGGCAGGCATCTCGCGCAGGCGATGGCGTGCGCACCACCCGCTGGTCGGCGACGACGCGCGGGTGATCGAGCTGGTCGACGGGCGCCCCGCGTTCGACACGGCCGCGTGGGAGCGCGTCGCGTCGCTCGCCGCGGGCGCAGTCGCGCTGCCGTCGCGCACCGCCGACTCGCTGGGGGTCGCGCGCTCGGCGCTTCGTCCACCGGGACGCCTGCCGCTGCGGATCGTCGACCTGGTGCGCGCACGGCGCGTGCGAGCGCGGCGACGACGCGGCGAACGAACGCTCGATGCCGACCACGCGCGACACGCCGCCGCGGTCGAGCGCGCAGTTGCCACGGCGCTCGCGGCCGGCGACGACGGGTCGGCCCTCGTGACGTTGCCGCCGTACGCCCTCGCGGCGCGACTCGAGCTGCTGCTCGACGCGACGCGCGAGTGGTCGTTCCCCGCGTTCGTCGACCTCGCCGCGAGCGACGCAACCACCCGACTGCTGCGGCTGCTCGGCGAACGGGACTTCGATCCGGGGCCCGCGTTCCTGCGCGCGGCCGAGCTGCAGGCAGGCGGCGGGATCGTCATGCCCGCGCACCTCGAGGCGCTCGCGGCGATCGACGACGCACCGGTCGACGACCAGGCGGCGCTGCTCGCGGCGTGGGCCGACGGCGCCGCTGGCTGGCACGCTGCTCGCGACCTGCTGCTCGAGGCGCCACCGCTGCGCGCCGACCTGGCCGCCGCGCGCCGCGTGGCGACGGCGACCCGAGGTGCCACCCCGTCGGCCGACGACGACGCAGCTCCCGGCGACGACGAGCTGCCCAACCACGACCCGCCGCTGCGGGACGCGGCGGTGCGAGCGCGGCGACTGACGGCGATGCGCGAGCTCGTCGCGCGCGACCGCGCCACGCACGTGGCGGGCATCCGCGCACTGGTCTGGTCGCTCGCGCAGTCGCTCCACTCGAGCGGCGCCACGAATCGGGTCGACGACGTGTTCGACCTGCAGGTCGGCGAGCTCCTGCGCCTCGCGCGCGGCGGCGAGGCAGCGGCTGCGAGTGTCGCGTCGCAGCCGGGCGCATCGAACGTCGACAGCCCCGACGAGCTCGGGGATCCTGGGTCGGACGACGTCGTTCGCGAGGTGCGGGGCATCCCGGCGAGCCACGGCCGCGGGAGCGGTCGCGTGGTGGTGCTCGAGGATCCATCGCTCGACGTGGACGTCGACGGGGCGGTGCTCGTGTGCCGCGTGACCGATCCCGCGTGGCTGCCGCTCATGGTGCGCTGCGCGGCGCTCGTGACGGAGCGCGGCGGACCGCTGTCGCATGCGGCGATCGTGGCGCGCGAGCTCGGACTGCCGACGGTGGTCGGGGCTGCCGGGGCGCGGGCGGCTGCGCGCCATGCCGAGCGTGCGTCGGTGGATGGCGGAAGCGGCGTCGTCGCGTTCGATCCGGCACCCTGACGGTTCCCCCTGTGCAGGGTCGCCCGAGCGTGCGACCTTGGAGGAAGGGCACGTGCCGACGTGCCTGTTTCGCCGTTCAATCGCCAGGGAGTGCCAGATGTTGTTTCGCACCGTCTTCGGAGCGTTGACGCTCGTCGGATTCGTGTTGCAGCGCGGCCGCATCGCCGCGCGCTGACGTCCACACGTCGTCCTGATCGACCCACGCCACCACGCCAGGGAGGGAGAGCTCATGCTCGCTCGACTCGTTTTCAGCCTCGTGCTGGGACTGCTCATGTACATTCCGCGGCCCGTTCCGCGTCCGCCCGTCGACTCGGTTCCACCGACACCCGATGACCTGCCGCCCGGATCGGGCGACGGCGACGGGGTGCCACCGATCGGCGAGCCACCGGTCGGGGAACCGCCGGTCGTCCTGCCGGACATTGAATTCCCGGATTGGCCGTCGGGCCCTGGCGGCGACAACCTGCCGTCGGTGCCGCCGACGCCGCCGCCCGGCTACGAGGGAGACTGGCCGCCGGCATCGGAGCGCCCCACGGGGCCGAAGCTGCCACCGACCGCGCCGCCCGGGCACACCGGGCCGTGGAATCCGGTCGAGGGGGGCGGCGGCGACGCCACGTTCCGCGAGCGCGTGCGCGAGATCATCAAGGACCTGCGCGAGCTGCTCAGCGAGAACAAGCAGGGCAAGGCCGTGGGCGACGCCGACGAAGGCGTGAAGAAGCTCGGGGTCGCCAGGCGCGTCGAAGGCAGCGACACGCCGCTCGACGCCTAGGAATACGCGATGCCCACGGGCGGCGCGTGGTGCACTCCGGTGTGCCGCGTGCCGCCCGTGGTCTTCAGTCGCGCGGCTCGGATGACGATGGGGCCGTGTCATGCCCACGTGGTCCACTGATCCGATCGTGCTGCTCGCCATTGCTGCGGGCGGTTGCGGCGTGCTCATGCTCGTGCACGCACGACTGCAGTCGAAGCTGCTGCGGCGGCGGATCGCGTCGGGCGCGGGAGCGGTCGTCGTGGATCCCGCGACCGGGCTGTTCTCCGCGAACGCGGCGTGGCAGTGCATTCGCGCCGAGGCGAACCGGGCGCTGCGCCTGGGTCGCCCGCTCGACGTGTGGATCGGCACCGCCACCGATGCCGCCGACCTCGACGCTCGTGGGCGCGAGCTCGTCTTCGACATGCCGGCCGGAGCGATGGGCATCCGCGTCGATGCGACCCGCGTGTGCGTCTTGTCGTGTGCGGGATCGGCTGCTGCACCGCTCGCAGTGGTGGATGCGCTCGAGTGGCGCTCGCTTCGGGTGGAGCCGGGTGATGAAGCTGCGGCGACGGCGCTGTCGTTCGTGTCGGAGGTGACCGGTGGCTGACCTGTTCACCACCGCGCTGGCGGCGACCGGCAGTGGTCTGCTCGGCGCTGGGTTGGCGTCGCAGATCCGTGCGCACCGGCTCCGCACGCGCTGGGCCGAGGTCGGGCTCGGGCTCGAGGAGCTCGCGACGGGCCTGGCTTCGATCGCCGCGATCCCGGTGCTGTTTCCCGCCGAGCTCGAGACGGCTCGCGCCACCGGAACGAAGCTTGCCGTGCTCGCGGTGCGTCGCTACACCGAGCACCCCGAGGAGTTCGGCCGACGCCTCGCCGCTGCCACCCGCGCGCACGAGACCGGCTGGCGCATCGACTACGACCTGTTCGCGGTGACGATCACCGTCGAGGATCGCGACGAGGCGGTGCTCGCCGCGGCGCGCATCGGTCGCGCCGCGTGCGGCGAAGCGGCGGCGCGCGACCTGCGCATCGGCATCGCGATGTGCCCGGAAGATGCGACCGACCTGTTCGACGCGCTCGACATCGCAGGACGCCGCATGCGCGGGTTCTCGGTGCTCGACGCCGTCGCGAACCAGCTGCGACGCCTCGACGCGGGCCCCGAGCTCGCCGACGGTACGGCGAACGCGGGTGGCGCTGCAGGCGCACCCGCCGCCCAGGCGAGCTGAGCCTTCCTTCACGTCAGGCAGGGCTCGGCCGCCCGACGAGCGTTGCTCCCTCCCGCCAGTATGTGGAGGTGGAATGACACGGTCCCGATCCCGATCGGTCAGTGCAGTGGCCCATCTCCAGCATCTGGTGGCAGCCTCACACGGTCCGCCCGGATTCCGGCCTGCGCACATGCGAGCTGGGTCAGCCGCCGAGGTAGGTGAGGCGGCGCAGCGAGAACCGCGTGGAGCGCCACACGAGTCGGGCGTTCACGAGCACCCACGCGACGCCGAGCAGCGGCAGCACCGGCACGGTGGTGTCGAGCGCGACCGCGGCGACGAGCGCTGCGCCGAGCGCGATCGAAGTGCGACCGAGCGGCAACCAGAACAGGTGCGCGAGGCCGAGCAGCAGGCCGAGCGCGACGACGTCGACGAGACCGAGCATCCACGTGCCCGTGGCGGCCGGCACGTGCAGCACGAGCAGGTCGACGCGTTCGACGATCCCGGGCGCGACCGACACCGTCGGCGCGACGCGCTCGGCGGCGGCGGTCGTGACGCCGCCATCGGCGAGCAGGCGCCCGGTCACCCCGGCCGCCACGCTGTGCGCGTCCGACAGCCCGGCAGCGAGCACCAGCGGCAGCGCCCAGACCGCACGTCGAACCGCACGGGCGGCGGCGACGCCGAGCAGCGCCGCGCCGTACGCGGCAGGTATCGCACCCACCACCAGGTCGCCTCGGTCGACGAGGAACCCGCCGAAGGCGAGCAGCATCATCCCGGCGCCGAGCAGCGGCTCGACCCGGGTTCGCGCGAGCGGCGCGAGCGCCGCCGCGAGGAGGACGAAGGCGACGAGCGCCGGTGCCACGAGCACGACGTCGGCGACGGATCCCGAGAACGCATCGATCGCCCACGAGCGCACCGGGCGGGCTGACGCGAACACGAGCGCCAACGGGAGCAGGACCAGCGCCGGGATCACGCGCATCGCGAGCGTGGCAGCTCGGGGTCCGAGCCGGTCCGCGTCCGTGAACAGGTCGTCGCGGGCAGCACGCACCACGGGAGGAAGCTCACGCGCGCGCACGCGTACGCGAGGACCTTCGTCCTGCATGCGTGAAGCTCCGGTCGAGCCGGCCTGCGGTGCGTGGTGCGTCATTCCCCCTCCTCCTCGGCATCCACGACCCGTCGCTTGACCGTCTGCGAGGCTCCGGGACGTGCGTCTGACCATCCTCAGCTCCATGGTGCTGCTCGCCGCGCTCTCGGCGAGCGGCTGCGGATCGGAAGCCCCGGCTCCATCGCGCTCGTCGGGCACGGTCACGACCCCGCAGCCCGCGCCGTCGACCACCACTCCCCCGCGCCGCCTGGACCGCGCGGCGCAGTGCCACGCGCCGCGCACGAGCGCCGGCCCGCTGCAGCGCGCGGCCGACCTCCCTGCCGCCGAACTGGTCATCGTGCGCGCAGCGAAACGCGCGACCCGATCTGGACACCGCTTCACCATCGAGCTGCGGGTCGCTGCAGGTCGGCTCCGCGGGACGGCGACGATCTTCGGGCGCCGCACGGCGCAGGACACGAGCGCCGCCCTGGTGGTCTGGTCGGGCCTCGCGGGCGCCGTGCTGCCGGACCTGGGCCTGCGCATCGTCGACGACCGCCTCTACCTCCAGCCCGGCACGTTCACGTCGCCGTGGCGGGTTGGCGGGTCGGCATCCGGCGTGTCGCTCGACGTCGGTCGCGAGCTGCTCGACCATCCGTTCCTGCTCGAGCCGACCACCGCGCGCGGCGACGGCGACGTCGCGACCACCGTGTCGTTCAGTGCCCCGCCCGAGCGGCTTCGCGCCTATGCGACCTCGGAGCGGCGTGGACGCGTGACCGACCTGCTGCGCGCCGCCCGGCGACTGACGCTCACCGCGGACGTGCGTGGCGGCACGCTCGTCGGCGACCGCTTCACGCTCCTCACCACGGTGCCCGAATCCCTGCACCTGGGTCCGGCAGCTCCCGGCACGCGGATTCGCATCGACGGGGTGACGACCTACTGCGCCCTGCGATCGGTGGACCGCACGCCGATCACTGCGCCGAACGTGAGCGGCGACTGACCGTCGGGGCATCCACGAGCTCGGCCACCTCGTCGACGATGGGTCGCACGAACGCACCTGCACGCGGCATCCGCCACACGAGCCCCTGCCATCGCACGGCCAGGCCGTGCAGGCCGCCGCGAACGTCGCGCCACTCGGCATCGGCTCCGGCCGCCTGTGCGCGCTGGACCGCGCGTTGCGACTGCTGCCGCGACGTGCCCGGCACGAGTGGCAGCGCGTTGTCGAGCGAGCCATGCACCACGAGCAGGCGGCGCCCTCGCAGGCCGTCGACCGGCAGCTGCGGCGGGAACCACGGCGCCATCGCGACGAGCCCGACCACCTGCGGTGCATCGAGCCCGTGCAGGGCGCCGAGACAGGTGGCGCCGCCCATGGAGAGCGCGACCAGCACGATCCTCGTGGGCGGCACGTCGCGCGAGAGCTCATGCTCGATCGCAGCGCGTACGTCGGCAATGCCGGCATCGAGCCGATTCCACGAGGAGGACAGGTAGCGCACCTGGCCCACGCGAACGTCGCCCCCGACTCGCTTCCGCACGCGCGGCGCGAGCCAGGTCATGCTCGTCGACCACTTCCCGGGACGGTCGATGCCGGTGCCGCCGCCCACGAGCAGCACCACGCTCGATGCATCCGCAGGTCCGTCGGTGCGCAGCTGCCCGCCACTCGGCAGGTCGACGAGGTCAGTCCAGGCAAGGTCGTTCATGGCGTCCAACCATACGCCGAAGGGAGCCGTGCGGTTGTCCGCAGGCTCCCTCCAGATGCTTCGTGCGCCGTGCGTCTCCGACTAGATCGGCTTGACCGTCGTGCGGTCGGGCGTCCACTTCGGATTCGCCGCGGGCGACTTGATCAGCACGACGCGCTGCTGGCTCTTCACGAGCGCGCCGTTCCTGGTGCTCTTGAGGTGGAGCTGGTAGGTGAAGCGCTTCGTGCGCAGCTTGCGTTCGGCAACTGTCAGTCGCCACACCGCCTGGACGGTGCCGTCGGTCCCGACGCTCGCCACCTTGAGGTAGCGGGTGCCCGCAGCGCTCGTGACCTTCACGTAGGAGCGGGTGGCGTCCACGGCGCCGACGTGCTTGCCGGTGATCCGGAACGCGTAGGTCGCCAGACGAGCCGAATGGATCGAGCTGACCCGAACGCCGCTGTTGACGAGCGCCGCGGCGCCGAGGTTGAGATACGAGCCGTCGTCGAACGCCGTGCCGTGCACCTGGGCGCTGACATCCGCGATCGTCGGCTGCGCCGTCTCGGAATCGATGGCGAAGGCGCGCACCGCGCTCTTGACCTCCGACTTGCCGTCGGCCGAGTTCGACACCACCTGCCAGTAGTAGACCTTGCCGGCGTCGAGCGGCTTGAGCTGGTCGTTGCCGTACTGGTCCGCGCCGGTCGCCCAGCGGTTGCAGCCCCAGTGGTAGGCGCCATCGGTCGTCGCCCAGACGAACTGCCGGCAGTAGCGCACGGTCTTCGTCATCGCGCGATCGTCGGCGAGCAGCACCCACTTGGCGGTCTCCGCCTTGCCGGCCGAATCCGTGCTCGGATCGAACTGCACCATCGGCGCCACCTCGAGGTGGTCGAAGTGCTGCCCGTCCGCCGGGGCGACGAGCTTCGCTCCGGTGGTCGTCGTCGCCGCGGGCGTCGCTGCCGGCGTTGCCGGAGCGGCGGGCTGTTCCGATGCACGGGCGCTCGACGGCATGCCGAGCACCACGAGCAGCATGAGCAGCAGCGTGACGGATGTCCAGGCGCCTCGCGCCCGGGCTGTGTGAATCACCGCACCGTGATCCATGGTGTTCCTCCCGATGTTGCACGCCCCTCCCAGGGCGAGTCCACCGGTACATCGCGTTGGCCGCTTCCGTTGTTGCAGCGAATGTCGCCAACACGCCGGGATTCTTGGCGAACGGGCCGCGACGTGGCCCGGTTTCCGTGCTGGATGTCGACAGCCGCAACGCCACGATCCGCGCTCGCTCGATGTCGCGGGCGAGGTCCGGGTGTCGGACCCCCGCCGCGACAACGCGACGCGGGTCGCGAGTCCGCAACTACGTTCGAGCGACGGTACGTCGTTCGGCGAACTCGTGCACTAACCGAGGTACGTTCACCCAATGCGGCTGCAGGATCTGGTATGTTCGGGCGGACCCATCGGCCCTCCGAAGCGGTCGCGCGAGGATGTCTCCCCAGACGTGCCCTCCGCGCGCCGGCCACGTGTGCCGCCGGCCCGGTGCCCACCGAGCCGTCGAACAACGGAGACGACCTTCCAGATGACTGGATCAGGTGCGCTCGCAGCCGGATGGCTGCTCGTGCTGACCACCGCCGCGCTCGCGGCGGTCGGGGCGCTCCTCGGCGGACTGGCGGACGTTCGGTTCATCGGCGGCCTCGCAGGCGGCGTGCTCGGCACGATTCTCGGCTTCATCATCGTCTGGCACCGCTACGTGGTGCCCGCGAACGAGGAGGACGAGGGGCGCGACTACTCACGCGTGAAGAAGATCGAGGACGATGACGACGACGACTGGTAATCACCACGCCGCCTCCACCGGCCGAGGTGCTGGTGCCGTCGTGCGTTCCGTGCTCCTGCACGGTGCCGGCATCCTGCTCGCGCTCGTGCAGCTGCCGCTGTGCCTCGTCGCCGGCGTCCCGTTCGCCGCATGGGCGATCGCGACCGGACTCGTCGTCGCGAACCGCGTCATCCACGGCGTCGTCGCCTGGAGCGTTCGCGACTCGAGCCTCACCGTCGCGCTCGGCGCGATGGGCTTCTCGATGATGTTCCGCGCGATGCTCACCGCCCTCGCGCTGCTCTTCGTCGGCGCCAGCGTCGGCGCGTCGGGCGACTCGCCCGTCGGGCTCGACCGCCCCGACCTCGCCAAGCCGGCGCTCATCCTCTTCGCCCTGTGCTTCACGCTCGACGCCGGGATCGAGGCCATCCGCCGCGCCTCCCAGCGCGAGGAGCTCATCACCGCCGACCTGTCTGCGACCCCCAGGGAGACCACCGCATGACCACCGCGAACGCGACCGCGACCCCCGACCTCGAGCCCAGCAACGTGCCGGTCCCGAACGTCCCCTCGCCGAACGAGCTCGACGGCGATCCCAAGCCGCGCCTCGGCTGGTTCGGCAAGCTGTTCTTCCCGGTCGCCTTCGCGCTCATGGCCGTGTGGTTCGTCGTCATCCTCGGCCAGGACAAGCTCCCCAAGGAGGAGTTCGACCCGACCGAGGAGTTCAAGCTCACGCCGCTGTTCAACACCGATTCCTGGGGTGCGCTCGCGATCAACAAGGGCGTCGTCTACCTGTTCATCGCACTCCTCGGCTGCGTGCTCTTCGCGTGGTACGTCAACCGCGCGATCGTCAGCCGGCACAAGCAGGAGACGAAGACGCAGAGTGCCATCGAGGGCGTCTACGAGTTCGCGCACGACCAGATCGCAGGGTCGCTCCCCGAGGGCAAGCTGTTCAACCGCTACATGCCGTACACGGCGTCGATCTTCGTCTTCGTGTGGCTGCTCAACATGACGAGCTTCGTGCCGCTGCCGCTGGGCCACGAGAACATCGGCGACATCAGCTTCCTCAAGGCGTTCGGCGTGTACGCCGTGACGAGCAACATCTTCTGCACCATCACGCTCGCACTGCTCACCTTCGCGATCTACCACTACGAGGGCATCAAGGCGCACGGCTTCGTCGGCTACCTCAAGACGTGGAGCGCCGGCCAGAAGGGCCCCGTGCTGCTGCTCGTGTATCCGGTCGAGATCCTCACCAACCTGGTGCTCAAGCCGGTCTCGCTCGCCGTCCGTCTCTTCGCGAACATGCTGAGCGGCCACGTGCTCATCCTGCTCATGATGGCGCTCGCGGGCGTGATCGGTGGCGCCGTGATCACGAGCGTGTTCGCGCAGGCCGCAGGCACCGTCGTCGCCCTCGCCTTCTACCTGTTCGAGATGGGCCTCGTGGCCTCGCTCCAGGCCTTCATCTTCGCCGTGCTGAGCGCGATCTACATCGCCTCCGCCGCCGAGGAGCACCACTGATCCGCACGAACCACTGACACCGCGGTTTCCGGCGCGCGTCACCCGATCGCGCCGGGCAACACGACCAAACGAACGAAAGGCAAGGAACATGGAAGTCGAAGCAGCCAAGGCGCTCGCACTCGGCCTCGCAGCCGGACTCGGAGCCATCGGCCCGGGCATCGGCGTGGGATACCTCGTCGGCAAGACGATCGAGGGTACGGCCCGCCAGCCTGAGATGGGCGGCCAGCTCCGCGGTCTCATGTTCCTCGGCCTGGCCCTCACCGAGGCGATCACCTTCTACGCCCTCGTGTTCGGCCTCCTCGCGTTCTTCCTCTAGGACGCCAGGACCGCAGTATCGTGACGAGCGGTCGCCTCACCTGCCTCGGCAGGGGGGGCGGCCGCCCGACACACCCCAGTGAATCCACACTGACAAGGACAGCACAGAGATGCTCACCCTCATCGCAGCAGCCGCCGAACATGGAGCCGCCGAAGGCGGCGAAGAGATCAGCCCGATCCTGGCGCCGTACCCCGGCCTCATGTTCTGGACGGTCCTCGCCTTCCTCCTCGCCATGTTCGTGCTGCGCAAGTACGCATTCGGCCCGATCCAGGAGGCGCTCGATGCTCGACGCGCCGTTGTGAACGGCGCCATCGACCACGCGGAGCGCGTCAAGGCCGAAGCCGAGGCGCTGCTCGCCGACTACAAGGCCCAGCTCGCCGAGGCACGCGTCGAGGCCGACCAGATGCGCGACCGCGCCCGCAAGGACGCCGACGACCACGTCGCACGAGTGAAGTCCGAAGCGGAGACGCAGCGCCAGGAGCAGCTCGTCGCCACGCAGGGCCAGATTCGCGCCGAGGTCGACAAGGCCATGGGCGACCTGCGCGTCGCCGTTGCCGAGATGACCGTCGCGGCATCCGAGAAGGTGCTGCGCGGCTCGCTCGACGCGAAGCAGCACGAGGCGCTCATCCAGCAGGCCGTCGAGGAGCTCGACTTCGATCGTCTGCAGCGCGTCGGAGCAGGTTCGTGACGCGCGCCTCTCGCACCTACGCCAAGGCGCTGTTCGATGCAGCCGGCGCTGACGCCTCGCGCGTCGCCGACGAGCTCGACCAGTTCGCGGCAGTGGAGACCGAGGCGCCCGACGCCTGGAACGAGCTGCTCGCCCCCGGCCTGCCGTCCGCCGTCCGCAAGGCGACGATCGATCGCTTCCTCGCGGCCTCGCACCCGCTCGTGCGCAACGTGCTCAAGGTGCTCGTCGACCACGGTCGCCTCGAGGAAGTGGACGAGGTCGCGGCTGACTACCGCGCGCTCGTCAAGGAGCTCGAGCAGCAGCTCGACGTGCACGTGACCTCGGCCGTCGAGCTGAGCAGCGACCTGCGCGCCAAGCTCGAGCAGCGGCTCGGCGAGAGCACCGGCAAGCAGGTCCGCCTGCACGCCTCGGTCGACCCGGACATCATCGGCGGCCTCGTCGTGCGTCACGGCGACACGCTCGTCGACACCTCGCTTCGCGGCCGCCTCGACCAGATGCGACTCGCGCTCTCGCGCCCCACGCCCCGTCCCGCAACTTCCGACAGCAACAGCTGACACCGAAAAGGAACCTGCCACCATGCAGCTCAAGCCCACTGAGATCACCGCGATCCTCAAGGACCAGATCGCCAACTACGAGAGCACCGGCGACGTGTCCGAGGTCGGCACCGTCGTCCAGGTCGGCGACGGCATCGCCCGCGTCCACGGCCTTGCCGGCGCCACGTCGCTCGAGATGCTCGAGTTCCCCAACGGCGTGATCGGCATCGCCCTCTCGCTCGAAGAGGACAACGTCGCAGCCGTGCTCCTCGGTGACGAGACGCTCGTCGGCGAAGGCGACACCGTCAAGCGCACCGGCCGCACCGCCAGCGTGCCGGTCGGCGACGCGCTCCTCGGCCGCGTGGTGAACCCGCTCGGCGAGGCACTCGACGGCGGCCCCGCCATCGAGACGACCGAGACCCGCCCGCTCGAGTTCAAGGCGCCTGGCGTCGTCGAGCGCAAGTCGGTGCACGAGCCCCTGCAGACCGGCCTCAAGCCGATCGACGCGATGGTGCCGATCGGTCGCGGACAGCGCGAGCTGATCATCGGCGACCGCGGTACCGGCAAGACCGCGATCGCGATCGACACGATCATCAACCAGAAGGGCCAGGACGTCGTCTGCGTGTACGTCGCCATCGGCCAGAAGGCGTCGACCGTCGCACAGGTCGAGGCCAAGCTCCGCGAGTCGGGCGCGATGGAGTACACGATCATCGTGAACGCCGCCGCATCCGAAGGCGCGCCGCTCAAGTGGATGGCGCCGTTCGCCGGCTGCGCGATGGCCGAGTACTTCCTCTACAACGGCAAGCACGCGCTCGTCGTGTACGACGACCTCACCAAGCACGCCGACGCGTACCGCCAGATGTCGCTGCTCATCCGCCGCCCGCCGGGCCGCGAGGCGTTCCCGGGCGACGTGTTCTTCCTCCACTCGCGCCTGCTCGAGCGCGCGTGCAAGCTCAACGACGAGCTGGGTGCCGGGTCGCTCACCGCGCTGCCGATCATCGAGACGCAGGCCGATGACGTGTCCGCCTACATCCCGACGAACGTCATCTCGATCACCGACGGCCAGATCGCCCTCAAGCGCGACCTGTTCTACAAGGGCGTGCGCCCGGCCATCAACGTCGGCATCTCGGTGTCGCGCGTCGGCGGTTCGGCCCAGACGAAGGCGATGAAGTCCGTCGCCGGTACCCTGCGCCTCGACCTGGCTGCCTACCGTGAGCTCGAGGCGTTCTCGCAGTTCGCGTCCGACCTCGACGCCGACACGCGTGCCACGCTCGAGCGCGGCGCCCGTCTGGTGGAGACGCTCAACCAGCCGCAGTACGATCCGTGGTCGGTCGGCGAGCAGGTCGCGATCATTTACGCCGCGACCAACGGTGCGCTCGACGACGTCGCCGTCTCGGACGCCATGCGCTTCAACGCCGAGTTCCGCACCCGCGTGCAGACCAACGGCCTCGCCGCGAAGATCGATGCGGCCGGCAAGATGGACGACGCGCTCAAGGCCGAGCTCGATTCCGCCATCGCCGACTTCCGCAAGGACTTCGGGGCGGGCGAGTGACACCTGCGGTCGACACCCGACCCGCCCTCGTCGGCGTGACGATCTACTCGTCGCGTCCCGACGTGCTCGCGGCGTTCTACGCGAAGGTGCTCGTGACGTCGCTCGACGGCGGGGTCGACCACGTGAGCGGCGAGGCGATGTTCCGCACGCAGCTCGACGGCCTCGAGTTCGAGGTCATCGGATCGTCGGCGGTCCTCGGGGCCGGCAGCATCCAGCCGTCGGTGCAGGTGCCGGACGTCGCGTCGGCCGTGCAGCGGGCACTCGACGCAGATGGCAGCGTACACCTGGGCGTTGCCGACCACGACTGGGGCACGTTCGCGATCGTCGTCGACCCCGATGGCAATCGACTCGGGCTCTACGCACCCGTCTACAACTCCGACACGGAGGGACAGGCCTGATGGCCAACACGCAGGACCTCAACCGACGCATCGGCTCGGTCACGAACACGCGCAAGATCACGCGCGCGATGGAAATGGTCGCCGCAGCCAAGCTGCGACGCGCCCAGGACCGCATCCAGACGCTCCGCCCGTTCGCGGAGGCGCTCGTCGAGCTCACCGCCCGCGTGGCGGTCGGCGCTCGCAACGCGGTCAACCATCCGCTGCTGGAGCGCCGCGAGGTGCAGAACGTGGCGATCGTGATGTACACCGGCGACCGCGGCCTCGCAGGCGCGCTCAACGCGAACATCCTCAAGCGCTCGCTCGCCCTCAAGGCCGAGTGGGAAGCCAAGGGTGCCACCGTGCGCTTCATCGGCGTGGGCCGCCGTGGCGTGGGATCGCTCCGCTTCCGCGGCATCGAGCCCGACGCGACCTACACCGGCATCACCGACAGCCCGCGCTTCCGTGACGCCGAGAAGATCGCGGCTCGCGTGATCGACGGCTTCCGCGCCGGCGACTACGACCACGTGCAGATCGTCTTCAACCACTTCGACTCGGCGATCAGCCAGACGGTGTTCGCGCAGGACCTGCTGCCGCTCACCGACGAGCTGATGCAGTCCGCGGTCGAGGGAGACCATCCGGCGAGCGCCGGTGTCGATCCGGACTGGGAGTTCGAGCCCAGCGAGGACGGCCTGCTCGATCGCCTGCTGCCGACCTACATCGAGCAGACGTGCTACCGAGCACTGCTCGAGTCGACCGCGTCCGAGCACGGCGCGCGCATGACCGCCATGCGCAACGCCACCGACAACGCCGGCGAGATCCTGGACGCGCTCACCCTCGAGCGCAACCGCGTGCGCCAGGCGGCGATCACCCAGGAGATCCTCGAGATCGTCGGCGGCGCCGACGCCCTCAGCTAGTCGCTCCACCCACCTTCATCACGCAGCCCCACAACGAGGAACCACACACCATGGCAGACACCACCCACTCCACCGGCTCCGTCGTCGAGATCAAGGGCGTCGTGCTCGACGTTGCCTTCGTCGACGGCCACCTCCCGAAGATCTACAACGCGCTCGAGATCGACGTGCCGCGCGAGAACGGCGGCACCACCAAGCTCGTCGCCGAGGTGCAGCAGCACTTGGGTGATGGCCGTGTCCGCGCCGTCGCCATGGACTCCACCGACGGCCTCGCCCGTGGCGCCACGGCCGTCGACACCGGATCCCCGATCACGGTGCCGGTCGGCGAGAAGACGCTCGGTCGCATCTTCAACGTGATCGGCGAGCCGATCGACCAGAAGCCGCTCGAGGACGTCGAGCGCTGGGCGATCCACCGACCCGCGCCGAAGTACGACGAGCTCAACCCGTCGGTCGAGCTGCTCGAGACCGGCATCAAGGTCGTCGACCTGCTCGCGCCGTACACCAAGGGCGGCAAGGTCGGCCTGTTCGGCGGCGCCGGCGTCGGCAAGACCGTGCTCATCCAGGAGCTCATCAACAACATCGCGCTGCAGCACTCGGGCCTGTCCGTGTTCGCGGGCGTCGGTGAGCGAACGCGCGAGGGCAACGACCTCTGGAACGAGTTCATCGAAGCGGGCGTCATCGACAAGGTGGCACTCTGCTACGGCCAGATGAACGAGCCGCCCGGCGCGCGCCTGCGCGTTGCGCTGTCCGGCCTCACGATGGCGGAGTACTTCCGCGACGTGCAGGGCCAGGACGTGCTCCTGTTCATCGACAACATCTTCCGCTTCACGCAGGCGGGCTCCGAGGTGTCGGCACTCCTCGGCCGCATGCCGAGCGCCGTCGGCTACCAGCCGACGCTCGCGACGGAGATGGGCCAGCTGCAGGAGCGCATCACGTCGACGAAGAAGGGCTCGATCACCTCGATCCAGGCCGTCTACGTCCCTGCGGACGACTACACCGACCCGGCCCCGGCGAACACGTTCGCCCACCTGGACGCCACGACCGAGCTGAGCCGTGGCATCTCCGAGAAGGGCATCTACCCGGCGGTCGACCCGCTCTCCTCCACGTCGCGGGCGCTCCAGCCGGGCAACGTGTCGGACGAGCACTACCAGACCGCGAACGACGTGCGTGACGTGCTACAGCGCTACAAGGACCTGCAGGACATCATCGCGATCCTCGGCATGGACGAGCTGTCCGAAGAGGACAAGGTCGTCGTCGGTCGCGCCCGCCGCGTCGAGAAGTTCCTGTCGCAGCCGTTCTTCGTCGCCCAGCAGTTCACCGGCACGCCGGGGCAGTACGTCAAGCTCGAGGACACGATCCGCTCGTTCCAGGAGATCCTGAGCGGTGAGTACGACGAGGTCCCGGAGCGCTTCTTCATGTTCAAGGGCTCGATCGACGAGGTGAAGACGGCCTGGGCCGCCGAGCAGTCGAAGACGAAGGCGACGGCCTGACATGGCGTCGACGTACCAGCTCTTCCCCGTCAAGGTCGTCACGCCTGAAGGCGTGCTGTTCGACGGCGAGGTCCGCGAGCTCGAGGTCACCTCGGTCTCCGGCGGCATGGGCATCCTCGCTCGCCGCGCGCCGGTCGTCGCCGACCTGAAGCTCGGGCAGGTGCGTGCCGAGCTCGAGGACGGCACGTGGAAGACGTGGGCGACCGAGGAGGGCTTCGTCCAATCGTCCAACTCGACCGCCACCGTCGTCGTCGAGGACGCGATCGCGCTCGAGGACGTCACCGCGGCTGCCGCTGCGGAGCTCGTCTCCGAGGGCAAGGCCAAGCTCGACGCCGCGGGCGACGACGAGGCCGATGCGAAGGCGGCCCGTCGCGAGATCGCATGGGGCGAGCACCTCGCCGCATTCAAGCACCAGCACGGCTGACGCTCGCGTCACACCAGCTCTGACGAGGCCCTCGACCGGATGTCCGGACGGGGGCCTCTCTCGTTCGTCGGGCAGCTAGGCGGAGCGCACGTCGTCGTCCGGATCGCTCTCGAGCTCGGGCTCCAGGTCGCTCAGGCGGCGTCGCTCGCCGGTGTCCGGTGCAGCATCCAGGCGGCGATCGGCCCAGAGGCCCCACAGCTCGGGATCCTCGTCGATCCACTCCTGCTTGGGTCCGCCACGGAGCTTCGCGTGCAGGCGGCGCAGGTAGGGGATCGTCTCGTCCTCCACGCGGTCCATCACGAGCGCCGCGCGTCGCCACTCGCTCGCGACCAGCAGCGCTCCCGGGATGGCGAAGATGACGAAGCCCGGACCCGGCAGCCAGCCGATCGCGACGCCCGTCAGGATGAGGACCACACCCGAAGTCACGCGGATCGGGCGCTTGAGTGGATGGTGGCGACCGGCAAGGCGTTCCGCGCGGCGCTGCTCGTACCGCTCGAGGAAGCGGCGCCGGCGACGACGCGCTCGCACCCACATCGTGGGGCGGTCACCATCGCGGGGACGACGATCACGGCGCGCACCGTCGCGCACACGTCGATCGATGGTGCCGTCGTCCTCCTCCACGCGCACCATGATGGCAGCCGGATCGGCTGCACGCTACGGGAACCTACTGGTACCGTAATGCGATCAAACGACTGGAGCGCCCCGTGGCACGTCCCCCATCGATCGATCCCCTGGCAGCTGCCGAGCGTGCAGGAGTGCGCATCCGCGCCGCGGAACCGTCCGACGTTCCCGCGATCAGCGCGACGATGTCCGATCCCGGCGTCATCCACGGCACGCTCCAGGTGCCCTTCACCTCCGAGGCGCGGCGCGCAGAGCAGTTCACGTTCACGGACCTGCACACCGTCTTCCTGGCTGCCGTGCCGCTCGAGGGTGGCGATGCAATCGGCAACATCGGCCTGCACCGCAACACGCGCCCCCGACGCATCCACACCGCCGCGCTCGGGATGAGCGTGCGCGACTCGTGGCAGGGGCGAGGGGTCGGCACGGCGCTGCTCGCCGCGGCGCTGGACGTCGCCGACAACTGGTGGCAGGTGCGGCGCGTGCACCTGGAGGTCTACTCCGACAACGAGCCCGCGATCGCGCTGTACCGCAAGTTCGGGTTCGAGGTCGAGGGGACGCTCCGGCAGGACGCCTTCCGGGCCGGCGAATACGTCGACTCGCTGACGATGGCTCGCCTGCGCGACTGACGGCGGCCAACGTGTCCTGCGCGAGCGGACGGGAACCATGTCGGGGATGGCACGAACAGATGCACCCTCCCGGACCGACGTGACCCGCGCGTTGGAACACCTCGCGTCCGCGCTTCGCGACACCACGCTGACGCTCCCCACGCCGCTCGCGACCGAGGCCGAGCGGGTGCGCATCCAGCTGCTCGAGCAGCTCGAGGACTACGTGCTTCCGCGACTTGGCCAGATGGAGGCGCCACTGCTCATGGTGGTCGGCGGCTCCACCGGCGCCGGCAAGTCGACCCTCGTCAACAGCCTGGTCGGGGAGGACGTCACCGCCTCCGGCGTGCTGCGGCCCACCACGCGCGCCCCGGTGCTGGCATGCCACCCTGACGACCTGCCGTGGTTCGCCGATGACCGGATCCTGCCGAGCTTCCCACGCACGAGTGGCGGTTCGGCCGGCGCAGGCGGCCTGCAGCTCGTGCCGACCGAGCGACTCCCGCAGGGGATCGCGCTGCTCGACGCGCCCGACATCGATTCGGTGGTCGAGACCAACCGGGTCCTGGCGACCCAGCTGCTCGGCGCGGCGGACTCGTGGCTGTTCGTCACGACGGCGGCTCGGTATGCGGATGCGGTGCCGTGGGACCTGCTCGAGGCAGCACGTGAACGAGGGACGACCCTGTCACTCGTGCTCGACCGCGTCCCCGTAGATGCAGCGGACGACATCCGCGACCACCTCGTCACGATGCTGGACGAGCGCGGGCTCGCCGACACGCCGGTCCTCGTGGTCCCCGAGGTGCAGCTCGAAGATGGTCGGCTGCCTGCCGGGGCGCTCGGACCGGTGCGGGCGTGGCTCGACGACCTCGCGGCCGACGCACATGCCAGGGAGGGCGTGGTCGAACGTACCCTCGCTGGAGCGCTCAGGAGCATTCCCGGTCGCGTCACCGTCGTGCACGATGCAATCACCGAGCAGGACCGCCTGCGCGCCGAGCTCGCGACGCAGGTCGAGCGGGCCTACGCGACTGCCCTCGCCGCTGTCGACGAGACGGTGCGCAGCGGTGCGCTGCTGCGAGGCGAGGTGCTGGCCCGCTGGCATGACGTGATCGGCACCGGGGACCTGATGCAGGCGCTCGAGTCGCGGATCGGTCGATTCCGGGATCGCGTCCGGGCATTCGTCTCCGGCACCGCTCCCGCGGAATCCGAGCTCAAGGCGGCAGTCGTCACGGGCGTCGACGCGGTCGTGATCTCGGCTGCGGACGCCGCCGCCGAGCGCGCCGCCGATGCCTGGCGAGCCACTGCGGCAGGTCGATCACTGCTCGATCACGGACGCAGGCTCGACGCCGCCTCCCCCGGGCTCGTCGCGCGGATCGCCGACGAGGTCCGCGCATGGCAGGGCGAGGTGCTCGAACTCGTGCGCGAGGAAGGTGCGGGCAAGCGCGCCACCGCGCGACTCGCGTCCTTCGGCATCAACGCGACCGGGCTGACCGTGATGATCGCGGTGTTCGCGAGCACCGGCGGGCTCACCGGCGCGGAGGTCGTCGTCGCGGGCGGCACGTCTGCCGTTGGACAGAAGGTCCTGGAGGCCGTGTTCGGCGACCAGGCCGTGCGCACGCTCGCCGAGCGCGCCCGCGTGCGCCTCATGGAACGGGTCGGGTCGATCATGGACACCGAGGCCGAGCGCTTCGCCGCCGTGCTCGACGCGGTCGTCCCGCCGAGCGTCGCTTCCCCCGCGCTCGCTGCGGCGAGTGCAGAGCTGGCGGCAACGCGATGAGCGCCACGCTCACCGACCGACTCGTCGCCCTGCGCAGCGCGGCGGACCTCGCAGCGGATCGCGTCGATCCCACCCCGGTCGAACGGGCCGCGGCGGTCGTTGCGCGAGCAGGCGCACGCCTCGATCTCGGCCTGGAGGCCACCGTCGTCGCGCTCGCCGGGCCGACCGGCGCGGGCAAGTCGTCGCTGTTCAACGCGTTGGCCGGTGAACCGCTCGCCGATCCGGGACACCGCCGCCCGACGACGTCGACGGCCACCGCCGCCATATGGGGCGACGAGGTGGCCGACGACCTGCTCGACTGGCTCGACGTGCCACGGCGGCATCGCCTGGCCGGCTCACCCGAGGGACTCGTGCTGCTCGACCTGCCCGACTTCGATTCGGTCGCAGCCGCCCACCGCCACGAGGCCGACCGTGTGATCGAGCTTGCGGACCTCGTCGTCTGGGTCGTGGATCCGCAGAAGTACGCGGATGCCGTGCTCCACGATCAGTACCTGCGACCGCGAGCGGGACGGTCCGACACGATGCTCGTCGCGCTCAACCAGGCCGACCGGCTCGATCCCGCGTCCCGCAGCGCCTGTCTCGCCGACCTGGACCGGCTCGTCGCCGACGACGGTCTCGCCGGCACGCCGATCCTCGCCGTGTCGGCCACCGATGGCACCGGCATCGACGAGCTGCGCGCGGAGATCGCCCGGCGTGTGCAACACCGCGAACAGGCGCTCGACCGCATCGCCGCCGACGCGCACGTCGCTGCGCTCGAGCTCGCTGCCGCCGTGGGCACCGATGGACTGCCTGGCGATGTCGGACGACATCAGCTCGACGCGCTCGCGGCGTCCCTCTCGGAAGCCGCGGGAGTCCCGACCGTGGTTCGCGCGGTCCGTGCGGCCCATCGACGACGTGGCGCGCTCGCGACGGGATGGCCGATCGTGCGCGGACTGCGTCGCCTGCGCCCGGATCCGCTGCGGCGACTGCGCCTGGACCGACGGACCGATTCGACCGGCGAGGAATCCACGCGTCGCACCTCCCTGCGCCCGGCGACGCCCGTGCAGCGAGCACAGGCCGACAACGCGGCTCGCCAGCTCGCGTCCCACGCGGCGGGCACACTGTCCGACCCGTGGCCACGCCACCTGCGTCTCGCCGCGTCGTCGAGCGAATCGCAGCTGCACGAACGGCTCGACGCAGCAGTGGCGGGCACCGACCTGCACCTGCGCGAGCCGCTGTGGTGGAAGCTCGTCGGCGCGCTCCAGTGGCTGCTGCTCGTCGCGTCGATCATCGGGGCGCTCTGGCTGCTCGCGCTCGCCGCCCTCGGGTTCCTGCACCTGGACCAGCTCGTGCCGACGCCGGAGCTGGAACAGCTCCCTGTTCCGACGCTGCTCGCGGTGGGGGGCGCGCTGGCGGGCATGCTCGTGGCGCTCGTGGCCGGGTGGTGCAACCGACTCGGAGCAGCCCGTCGAGCCCGGACCGCCGAACGTGAGTTGCGGCGCCAGGTTCGCGCCGTCGGGATGGAGCTCGTCGTGGCGCCCGTCGAACGTGAGCTGCAGTCACGATCGGCGCTGCTCCACGAGCTGTCGATCGCGTCCGGAACCGGCACGTCGCGACGAGCCGGGCGCCGCGGGCGAGGTCGTGCCGCGCCTCCGCTGGCCGGCAGCCGCAGCTAGCCGTCAGTCGGCCTTCATGCCGCGCAGTGCATCGCGCAGGACGGCGTGCTGGCGGATTGCAGCAGCCTGCTCGGGTTCGAGGCCCAAGCCGAACGCCGCGTTGGCCGACGAGACGCCGGTCGCCTGGTAGCGATGGCCGACCTCGTACCAGAGGCCAGGCTCCTTCGGCATGTCGATGCCGAAGTCGCCGAACGCGTTGATCGCGCTCATCACCGGGATGAACGGTCGTCCCTCCTGCGTGCTCGGCGGCACGAGGAGACCCTGCAGGCCGACACGCAGCGGATCGTTGCGGTGCATGAGCATCGTCACGTCTGGAGCCGGTGCGCCCGAGGCGGCGAGCTCGTCGAGCTGGGCGCCCGAGTAGGCGATCACACCCGCCTGCTCCCCGCGCGCAAGTCGTCCCGCAAGCGCGCGGGATTCGCGCCGCAGGGCGGGCGAGCCTTCGAGCAGCACGTGCTGCACGCCGTTCGCCTTGAGCGCGTCGATGCCGAGCTCCACGGGCGACAGCGCGCCGTAGCACAGTGCACTCAGCAGGAACTCAGGTCGCTCCTCGGGCGGGAGCGCCTGGATGCGCTCGTTGAGGCCCTTCACGACGAGGTCGAGGGTGCGCTGCGCCTGCGGCACCTTGTGCAGCACGAAGTACGGCTCGGTCTGCGACGTCTGCGTCATGAGCGTGATCACGTTGCCGCGCCGCGCATGCTCGACGGTGAGCGGCACGACCTCGTCGGTGTCGCCGATGGCTGCGGGCGAGACGACGTGGATCGTGCCGTACTTGATGCCGCCCGCCGCGTCGAAGCGCTCAAGCATGAGCGCCGCGCGCGCCTCGGGGGTCTTCGCTTCCTTGGCGGCGACGACCAGTCGGCGTGGGGTCGCGATCGGATCGAGTCCGCTCGTCGCCCGGATGTCCTCGGGAGTGGCGACGCCGCGCAGGAACGTGCGGCCCGTACCGATCCGCTTCCAGGAGTTCGCGTCGGTGCCCGGCAGCTGCTCGAACAGCTGCTTCGCCGCCCCGCTCCGCGCCGCGTTGTCGGCGGACGCCAGCTCGGGCGTCCACGCGGCGAGGTCGTCCGCACTCGGCGTGACGGTCCGCAGCGCCGCCTCCGCGACGTTCGGGGCACCTCGGAACCCGCCCTTGAGCGCGAGCACGCCGAGCACGGCTGCGCTTCCTGCAGCGCCCACGATGAGCCCCGCGCCGGCCTTCGAATCGAGGATCGGCAGGTCTGCCCGGTCGACCGCTTCGGTCGCGGCCACGGCGCCGCCACCGACCGCGGCGATCGTGCCGAGCGAGGTGACCACGCGGCCGGCATCGCGCATCGAACCGATGCCCGGCACGTGTCGACCGATGACGGCCGTCACGAGCCCTGCTGCGCCGACGAGCAGTCCGCCCTGCACGGCGTCGCCGCTACCGACGAGGTCAGCTGCAGGCGCGGCGATGAGGTTGCCGGCACCGAATCCCACGAGACCGGCGATGGCGGTGACGGCCGCCTGGCGACCCAGCCCCTTCGCGTAGGCGGCAGGCATGAAGCTCGTCGCGGCCGCGGCAGTGCCCACGGCGATGCCGGTGGCGAGGCGCGAGGCGCCTTCCTCCTCGGGCGGGCGGGCGTCCGCAGACGCGCGCACTGCTCCGACCTGTGGTCCGACCTTGGTCATAGTCCCGTGTTCCCCCGGCGCACGTGCCCCTCAGCACGTCGTCACCTGACCATCGGGTACGGGTCGCCCGCCGTTTCGGGCAATCACCCTGTGGTGGAGCCGTCCTGGACCTGCTCGGCGCCGACCTCAGCCTCAGCTCCGCCGAGTTCGCTCATGCGGCGGTTGCGCTCGCGCACCCGTCGGCTCTTGATGATCTCGAGCCGGACCGCGAGCAGGACCGTCACGGACACGGCCCCGAACACCACGATGGCGAGCACGACGAGGCCCTCGCGGTTCCAGTGGTTGGAGTTGCCGTAGTCCACGAACCGCAGTGCCAGCGCCACCGAGCTCATGGCAGTCGTCCACGCCCAGAGCGTCGCCGCCACGCGACGTGGCGACAGGCCGACGTTGAGGAGCCGGTGGTGCAGGTGCCAGCGATCGGGATGGGCGATCGACACGCCGTGCTTGAGTCGCTTGAGCACCACGAAGGACGTGTCCATGATCGGCACCGCCAGCAGCGCGAGTGGGATCGCCAGGCTGATCGCGGCGGTCGTCTTGAGCACGCCCTGCACGCTGATCACCGCGAGCAGGAACCCGAGCAGCATCGAGCCGCTGTCGCCCATGAAGATCCGCGCTCCGCCCCTGCGCCAGTTGTGCGGCAGGAAGCCGACAGCGGCGCCGCTTGTCGCTGCCGCGAGCACCGCCACGCCGATGCGGCCGTAGCTCGCGGCGATGATGGCGAACGTCGCCGCGATGATCGCCGCCTGACCGGCAGCCAGACCGTCGACCCCGTCGATGAAGTTGAGCATGTTCATCACGGCCACGATCCACAGCACCACGAGTCCGACGCCGATCACGATCGGCAGCTGGAACGGGTGCAGGAACGGCAGGTCGATCACGTTCACCACGAGCGGCGCATGGGCTGCCCGGAGGCCCTCGGGCAGCTGGAACGCCGGCGCGATCACGACGGCGGTCGCCACGCACACCTGACCGAGCAGCTTCGGCTGCCACGACAGCTCGCGGATGTCGTCGATCGCACCGAGCACGCAGATCGCGAACGCGCACACGAGCGTCACGACCAACTGGCGCTGGTTGAGCAGCGCCAGTCCGCCGACACGCTCCCAGTCGACGAACACGATCGTGGCCGTCAGCAGGGCCACCAGCATCGCCACGCCACCCAGCAGCGGGGTGGTCTGGGTGTGCACGCGCCGCTCGTCGGTCGGGGCGTCCACCACGCGTTCGCGCAGCGCGAGCCACCGCACGACCGGCACGAGCGCGAACGACAGGGCCAGTGCGGTCGCGAACGCCCACCAGCCCGGTCGGTATGCGGGATCGAACAACCCCTCCATGTCCCGCATGTTACGGGGCCGCCCGGCGTCGTGGATACCGGCTGGACCCTCGACCGCCCCGCACCTCACCCTGCCATGCTCTCCCGTCGCCTCATCCTCGCTCCTGTCATCGCGCTCGGCGCCATGGTGCTCGTGGGCGCCATCATCGATTCGGGCGAGCGCGCGCGCATGGCCCGCGCGGACGGGCTCACGCAGCTGTCGGTGCCCGCCGACCCGGCGCTCGCCACGGAAGCGCGACGCGTGCGCCAGGCGGCCACCGCTGCGGAGCGCTGCAGCGGCACGGCCGCGTGCACGGCGGAGGTCACGAGCGCGCGCGTGCGCGACGCAGCGCACGAGATCGACCGCTGGCCGGCGGATCGACGCTTCCAGCTCGTGCGCGCGACCCTGCGCACGCAGCTGCTCACCCAGGCCGCGCTCATCGAGCAGCGCACGGCCAGCGATGTCGATGGCCGCTCGACCTATGCGACTCGCGCGCGTCTGCGCGACCTCGAGCACCAGCTCGACGATGCGACGCTCGACGCCGCCCGCGCCCAGCGCTCAGCCGGGCTCCTGAGCCGCGCCGCGTTCGACGCGCTCGTGGAAGACCTTACGTAGTCACTTTGTGCCGAACAGTCGATCGCCGGCGTCGCCGAGGCCGGGCACGATGTAGCCCTTCTCGTTGAGCTTCTCGTCGATCCCGGCGACGATGATGTCGACGTCCGGGTGGTCCGCCTGTAGCCGCGCGATGCCTTCCGGCGCGGCGAGGATCGCGAGCAGCTTGATGTGCACCGCGCCCGCTGCCTTGACCTTGTCGACCGCGACCGTCACCGATCCGCCGGTGGCGAGCATCGGGTCGAGCAGGAACACGTTGCGGTGCTCCAGGTCCTCCGGCAGCTTCTCGTAGTACGTGACCGGCTCGAGGGTCTCCTCGTCGCGATACAGGCCGATGTGGCCGATCTTCGCGACCGGGATCATGCGCAGCACGCCGTCGACCATGCCCAGGCCCGCGCGCAGGATCGGCACGACCGCGACCTTCTTGCCGCTCACCGCGGTGCCGATCATGGACGTCAACGGCGTCTCGATCTCGTACGGCTCGGTCTCGAGATCCTTGGTCGCCTCGTACGTGAGCAGGTTCGCGAGCTCCTCCACCAGCGAGCGGAACTGCGCGGTGTCGCAGTCCACGCTGCGCAGCAGCGTCAGCTTGTGGCGAACGAGCGGGTGGTCGACCTCGATGACCTTGCCGGTCGCGACGGGTGCGGGGGCCTGCGTCATGCGTAACCTTCCTCGAGCTGCGGGTAGAGCGGGAATCGCCCAAGCAGCGCCTGCGCGCGCTCGGAGAGTTCGGTGGTGTCGGCGTCCGCCGCGAGCGACGCGACCATGATCGCGCCCGTCTCGCGCGCTGCTTCCTCGTCGAAACCACGCGTGGTCATCGCGGCCATGCCGACGCGCACGCCGCTCGTGACCATCGGCGGCTGCGTGTCGAACGGCACCGCGTTGCGGTTGACGGTGATGTTCACCTCGTCGAGGCGATCCTCCGCGTCCTTGCCTGTCCACTCGATGCCGCGCAGGTCGGCGAGCACCAGATGCGTGTCGGTGCCGCCGCTCACCAGTTCCCAGCCACCGGACGCGAGCTCCTTGCCCAGCGTCTTGGTGTTGGTGACGACCTGGCTCGCATATGCGCGATATTCGGGGGTCATCGCTTCGGCGAAGCACACTGCCTTGCCCGCGACCACGTGGCAGAGCGGCCCGCCCTGCATGCCGGGAAACACGGCCTTGTCGACCTTCTGCGCGTGCTCCTCGCGACACAGGATCAGTCCCGATCGCGGCCCGCGCAGCGTCTTGTGCGTCGTGGACGTGACCACGTCGCTGTGCTCGACGACGTCCGGGTGCACGCCCGCCGCGACGAGCCCCGCGAAGTGCGCCATGTCGACCATGAGCAGCGCGCCGACCTCGTCCGCGATCGTGCGGAAGCGCGCCGCGTCGATCACGCGCGGATAGGCGCTGCCGCCCGCCACGATGAGCTTGGGGCGGTGCTCCTTCGCCAGTCGCAGCACCTCGTCGAAGTCGATCAGGTGCGAGGAGCGATCGACCCCGTAGTGCACGAAGTTGAAGAGCTTGCCGCTGAAATTGACGTTGTGTCCGTGCGTGAGGTGTCCGCCGTGCGACAGGCTCATCGCGAGGATCGTGTCGCCCGGCTGCAGCAGCGCCATGTACGCCGCGAAGTTCGCCTGGCTTCCCGCGTGCGGCTGCACGTTCGCGTGCTCGGCGCCGAACAGCTGCTTCGCTCGGTCGATCGCCAGCTGCTCGATCTCGTCGACGACCTCGCAGCCGCCGTAGTAGCGCCGCCCGGGATACCCCTCGGCGTACTTGTTCGTGGCGACGCTGCCGACTGCCTCGAGCACCGCGCGCGAGGTGAAGTTCTCGCTCGCGATCAGCTCGATCTGGTCGCGCTGGCGGTGCAGCTCGTCGCGGAGGAAGTCCGCGATCTGCGGATCGCCATCGCGGAGGGTCCTGGACATCAGGTCCGTGCTGGTGGTCGTCGACATGGGCGCGCCTCGCGGTCGGGTACCGGCTCGCCATCGATCCTATCCGGATAGGGTCGACGCCGATGGTCCGACTGCTCCGACAGCCCCGCACGATCGCCGTCGCGGCGTGGATCGCGGCGTTCGCGATCGCTGTCCTCACCATCGGCTACCCCACCCGACGAACCGTGGTGCTGGTGTGGATCGCCCTCGCGATCATCGCGTTCGGCATGGATCGTCCCCGGGCGACCGCTCGCTCGTTCGCGACGACCTGGCTGCCGCTTTTCCTCGCGCTCGTCGTGTACGACCGCCTGCGCGGCGCATCGGATCCCGCGCAGCAGGCGAGCGCGCACACGTGGCCGCAGGTGAACCTCGACATGTGGCTCGGCGGCGGCGCAACCCCCACCGAGCACCTGCAGGGCTGGCTGTGGACGGCAGGGTCGCCGCGGTGGTGGGACTTCGCGGCCTGGGTGGTGTACCAGTCGCACTTCATCGTGCCACTGCTCGTCGCCGCCGCCATGTGGGGCGCGCGCCATCGTCTCGCGCGCCGCTACGTGCTCGGCTTCGCCACGCTCAGCTGGATGGCGCTCGCCACGTACTGGCTCTATCCCGCCCAGCCGCCGTGGATGGCCGCGCGCGACGGGCTCATCGGCGGCCTCGATCGGGTCGTGCCGCAGGTGTGGCGCGAGGTCGGCATCGAGCGTGCCGCGCGCGTGTTCGAGACCGCTCCCCAGGGCGGCGCCAGCCGGTTCGCGAACCCGGTCGCGGCGCTGCCGTCGCTGCACGCCGCGTTCCCGACGCTCATCGCCGCCTTCCTGTGGGGCGCGGGGCGCTGGCGCAACGTCGCGCTCGCCTCGTACGTCGCGGCGATGGCGCTCGCGCTCGTCTACACGGGCGAGCACTTCACCTTCGACATCGTGCTCGGGTGGACGTTCGCGCTTGCCGTCGCGGTGCCGCTCCGTCGCTACCAGCGCAGGCCGTCGACGGCGCGATCCCACAGTCCGGGGTCGCAGTCCGACGCCGACGGCACGGACGGCACCGAGCCCGTGTCGGAGCCGCCGCTGCTGCTGAGCCGGTAGATCGCGCGATGGCACACGTCGGCGACGTGGTCGTAGCGCTGCTCGACGAGCGTCTGGACACGCCCACCGCGGTCGAGGCCCCACAGGCCGATCGGCTGCCACTCCACGATCCACGTGGGCGGCGCCTTGCCTGCGACCAGTGCGCGCAGGTCATCCAGTCGCGGGTCGCGAACGCGCACCGGCAGGCTCCAGGCGAGCCCGTACGGCGAGTTCAGGCCCGAGCGTCGCAACACGTTGGGATGCCCCCACGTGACCACGAGCGTGTCACCCGGTCGCGATGCGTCCTTGAGCCAGTCGCCGGCGACGGCCACCTCGCGCTGCACGTTGCCGGTCGCGGACCATGCCGCGCCGATCGCCCACGCGACCCCCACGACGACCGACACAACCGCTCCCGCTCGGGTGCTGCCCCGCGCGATGCGCGAGCGCGCACGATCGGACACGCCACCGGCGACCACGCCGAGGCCCATCGCCAGCACCGGCACGAGCTGCACGAGGTAGTGGCGCCACCAGTTGCCGCCCTGCGTGACCGCGAACACGCCCCACACCGACAACGCAGCGAGGCCGACGGCCGTCGACCGCAGCAGCAGCTCGTCCGCGCCCGCTCGCACCGATTGGTCACCGCGCGCCAGGCGCACCAATCCGATCCACGTGTACGCGAGCAGCGAGAGCAGCCCGCTCGCCGACACGAGCACGAGCAGCAGCACCGCCCGCTCGTCCGGGGCGGCGGCATCGCCGATGGCGCCCCGCGCGTCGATCCTGAAGCCATAGAGCGCGTCGAGCAGCTCGCCGATGCCCGGCCCCACGGCCTGCGCCCACGCCACGAGCACCGCAGCGACCACCGCGGCGCCGACCACGCCGCCAGCAAGCACGGCTGCGACTCGTCGTCGACGCGGTCCGCGCTCGAGCACGAGTGCTCCGACGACCGCAGCGCCGGCGAACACGAACCCGTCGAGGAACGACTGCTTGACCAGCACCGCGCAGCCCGCCAGCACACCCGCGCCGATCGCCATCGCGAACGCGCGGCGCCAGGTCGTCGACCCCAGCGCGAGCACGGTCATCCACACGGCTGCGGCCACGAACGCCGCAGCCGGCAGCTCGGCGTTGACCGTGTGCGCCTGCCAGAGCGTGCTCGAAGACAGCACCACCGCCGCGACCGCCGACCACGTCATCGCCGTGCGGCCGGCCGCTCGGTGCGCGACCCCCGCGCTCGCTACGACGATGAGCGCCGCCGCGACGCAGCCGAGCAGCCGCACGCCCACGTCGCCGGCCAGCGCGACGGCGATCGCGTACAGCGCGATGAGCAGCGGCGGTCGATCGACCCACTGCTCGCCGTAGATGCCGCCGTCACCGACGTTCCAGTTCGCCGCGACGTAGGCGTAGCCGCCCTCGTCGATCCCGAGCGGCGAGGCGACGAACGGCAGGCGCAGCAGCACGGCTGCAGCCACGCAGGCGAGGACGATCTGTCGATCGCTCAGACGCCTCGTCGCGCGCGTCCGTCCTCGTGTCTCGCCTGCCGCCACGGCGGCACGGTACCGCACCCGAGATCCGTCGTGCCGCGCGAACGATCGTGCCTGCGCACGGGGCGGCCGGGTGCGGCCACGATCGGCGGCCAGCGACGGCCGTTCGTTCTGCAACTGCACCACCGTCCGACGGCACCCGCTACCCTTCCCCAACGCATGGAAGCGCCCCGGGGAGGGGGCTGCGGGGACCGCATGGACGTCGGAACCCCGAGCTCTTCTCCGTTCCCCGGGCACCGTCAGGGAGACACGGAATGGCTATCACCGGCACGACCCCGCGAGTCATCGACCCAGCACTCATGGCAGCAGCCGCCAAGGGACCGGTCGACGCAGTTGTGTTCTTCCAGGCCCCGACGAACGACGCGACGGCGAAGGCGGCCTCCAAGTTCACGGCGATCGAGTCGATGCCCCTCGGCGCTGCTCGAAAGACAGCCGCCTTCGAGGCGCTCCACGAGATCGGCACGCAGACGATCGCGGCGAACCACGACAAGGTCCAGGGCCTCGTCGACCAGGGTCTCGCCAGCGGCATCGACGAGCTGTGGTCACTCGGCGCGGTGCGCGTTCGTGGCGCGAGCCTCGAGACGCTCAAGCAGCTCGTTGGTCCCGGCGTGCAGTCGATCATGCAGGACACGATCATCGCCTCCCCGACGCTGCCCAGCGCGGCTGACGGCGCGGTCAACGGCGCGATCAACATCGACCTTCCCGCCAGGTTCGACACCGTGACCGGCGCCGCCGAAGCGCGCGACAACGACGCCGATCCGAACGCCGTGCTCATGGACTGGGGCGTCAAGCGCATGAAGGCCCCCGAGGCCTGGGCGCAGGGCATCACCGGCGCCGGCATCGTGATCGGCTCGCTCGACACGGGCGTCAACGTGTCCCACCCCGTGCTCAAGCACAACTACCGCGGCACCAACGCCGACGGCACGCAATCGCACGACTACAACTGGAAGGACATGGTCAAGGAGCTGCCCGAGGACGGCAAGCTCCCTGACGGGTCCACGTTCGACCCCGCCGTCGACGGCGCCAAGAACGGCACCTCCAAGCGCCCGATCGACCTGAACGGTCACGGCACGCACACGTCGGGCAGCGCGCTCGGCTGGGATCCGCAGCACATCACCGGCACCGCGCCCGACGCGAAGCTGATCGTCTCGCGCGGCCTCGGCGAGAAGGGCGGCTCGATGTTCGACCTCGTCGCCGCGATGGAGTGGTTCATGGCGCCGACCAAGGTCGACGGCAGCGAGCCGCGCCCGGACCTCGCTCCCGACATCGTCACCAACTCGTGGGGCGGCGCGCCGGTCGGCAACCCGTTCCTGTGGATGGCGCTGCGCAACTGGCGCCGCGCGGGCATCATCCCGGTGTTCGCCTCGGGCAACGCCCAGCCCACCAAGCCCGGCCAGGTCGCCGTTCCCGGCATGTATCCGGAGACGATCACAGTCGGCGCCCAGGACCTCGACGATTCGCGCGCATGGTTCTCGATGTACGGACCGAGCGACTTCGCCAACGGCCCGAAGCCGGACGTGATGGCTCCCGGTCACTGGACGTACTCGTCGCTGCCCGACGGCACCGTGCGCGACACGTTCCCGGTGAAGATGCCCGACGGGTCCACGCGACTGGCGCCGGCCTCCGGCACCTCGATGGCCACCCCGCACGTCGCGGGCGCCATGGCGCTGTACCTGCAGGCCCATCCGGGCGCCACGTTCGACGAGGTGCTCGGCGCGCTCAAGAAGGCATCGTCGCTCTACGCCACGCCGAACGAGGAGCAGGGCTCCGGCAACCTCCAGCTCGACAAGCTGATCACCGCCGACACCATCTCCAAGGACGCGAAGCTCACCGACAAGGCACGCGTCGACGAGCTGGCCGCGCAGGTCGCCAAGGCCAAGGTCTTCATGGAGGGCGAGCGCCTTCCCGGCAAGCCCAAGCCGAAGCCCGCGCCGCCCGCGCCCACGCCCGCAGCCGAGTCCTCTGCAGTCGACGCGGTCGACGCGGCGATGCTGCTGCGCGACGCCGCATAGCAGCACCACACGATCGTCAGTTCAGGGCGCGTCTGCCAGCACCGCGAGTGCCTGGCCGGCGCGCCCTGACGTATCTCGCAGCACGCGCACGTCCCCCTCGCCGCGCGACCACGCCACGAGGTCGAGCACGGTCGATTCGCCCTCTGGTGGCAGCACGCCGCGGTCGATCGCGCAGCTGACCTGGTCCACCAGGGCGGGATCGAGCTGCGACAGCTGAGCGGCGGTCGTCTCCCCCGCGACGTTCGCGCTCGTCGCTGCGATCGGCGGCAGGTCCACCGCGCCGGCAGGCACGCGCACTCCGATCGGGCCGGCCTCGCCCCCGGTCAGCCACGTCCAGCGATCGCCGGGGTTGTCGAGCACGAGCGTCCACGGCCCGGGCAGCAGCGAGTGCACCGCCCACGTCGCGCGCACGCCCAGCTCGGGCAGCTCCGACTGCAGCTGACCGATCGACGAGAACACCACGGCAGTCGGTTGTGTCACGTCGCGACCCTTGCACTCGTACATGCGACGCACGGCGGCCTCGTCGCTCGCGAGCGCTGCCAGGCCATAGACGGTGTCGGTCGGCACGACGACCAGCTCGCCCTGCTCGAGCGCGCGGTGCACGTACGCCAGCTCCGAGCTGCCGGTTGCGGGATCCTTCAGGACGAGCATCACTGACCTCCGCTGGTTCGGTACCCGATGACGACCCGATCGACCCCGGCCAGGTCGTCGCGTCCCTCGATGTCGACGAAGCCCGCGGCGCGCAGCGCGGACGCCACCATCGCGCGCTGCCCCTCGCCGTGCTCGACCGCGAGCATGCCGCCGTCCTCGAGCACCTGGAGTGCCTGCGTCGCGATGCGCCCGTAGAACGACGACACACCCTCACCCCCGGGGACGAACAATGCGACGTGCGGCTCGTGGTCGCGCACGCCGGCCTCGAGCCCCGAGTCGTCGACGCCCTCCACGTACGGCGGGTTCGCGACCACCACGCCGACGCGGCGCAGGTCGGCGACCGGCTCGAAGAGGTCACCGGCGCGGTACTCGACCTCCACGCCGTGGCGGGCCGCGTTCGCGCGGGCCACGTCGAGCGCATCCTCGGAGATGTCGGTGGCGACGACCCGCGCTCGACCGTCGAGCTCCGCGGCGATGCTCACCGCCACGCAGCCGCTGCCGGTGCAGGCATCGACGAACGTCGCGCTGCGTGCGTGGTCGGCGAAGTGCGTCAATGCGAGCTCCACGAGCAGCTCCGTCTCGGGGCGCGGCACCAGGACGCGTCGATCCACCTCGAACTCGCGGCCGTAGAACCACGCGGTGCCGAGCAGGTACGCGATCGGCTCACCCGTCACCCGGCGCCCGAGCAGCGCGTCGAGGCGCTTCCACGCCTCCGGCTCGAGCGTGCGGTCGCCGTGCACGCGCAGGCCCACGCGATCGAGCTCGGCGACGTGCCCCACGAGCAGCTCGGCATCCAGGCGCGGCGTGTCGCCCACGCCCGCCTGGTCGATCGCCACCGTCGTGCTGCGCACGGCGTCGGTGACGGTGGTCGCAACGCCGCCCTCGCTCACCCGAAGCGCTCGGCCAGTCGCGTTCGCTGCTCTTCCTGGCGCAGCGCGTCGAGCAGGTCGTCGAGCTCGCCCTGCAGCACCTTGTCGAGCTGGTGGATCGTCAGCCCGATCCGGTGGTCGGTCACGCGACGCTCGGCGTAGTTGTAGGTGCGGATCTTCTCGGCTCGGTCGCCCGTGCCGATCGCGCTGCGGCGCTGCTCGCCGAGCGCGGCGGCGCGCTTCTCGGCCTCCACCTCGGCGAGTCGCGTGCGCAGCACGCGCATCGCGGAATCCTTGTTCTGGTGCTGCGACTTCTCGTTCTGGCACGTCACCACGATGCCGGTCGGCTCGTGCGTCAGTCGCACGGCGCTGTCGGTCGTGTTGACGCTCTGGCCACCCGGTCCGCTCGACCGGTACACGTCCACGCGCACGTCGTTCATGTCGAGCTGGACCTCGACGTCCTCCGCCTCGGGGCGCACCACCACCGACGCGGTCGACGTGTGGATGCGCCCCTGCGTCTCGGTCTGCGGCACGCGCTGCACGCGGTGCACGCCGCTCTCCCACTTGAGCTTCGCGAACGCGTCGTCGCCCGCCACCGAGAAGAACGCTTCCTTGTACCCGCCGGCGTCGCCGTCCGCGGTCGAGATGAGCTCGACCCGCAGCCCGTGCGACTGCGCGAACTTCATGTACATGTGCGTCAGGTCGCCGGCCCACAGCGCGGCTTCGTCGCCACCGGCGCCGGGACGGATCTCGACGATGACGTTCTTGTGGTCGTCCGGATCGGCCTCGACCATCGCCAGGCGCAACGCCTCTTCGATGGTGGGCAAGGTCGCTTCGGCGTCTGCCTTCTGCGCCTTCGCCATATCGCGGATCTCGGGCTCGTCGTCACCCGTCAGTTCGTGCGCCTCGGCGATCTGCGCCTTGAGCTCTCGCCACTGCGATGCGAGCTCCGCAGCACCCTTGAGGCGCGCATGCTCACGCGTCACCTCGACGGCGCGCCTCTGGTCGTCGAACAGCGACGGGTCCGAGAGTGCACGCTCGATCTCGGCGAACGAACGCTCGATGTCCTCAACGAGTGGCTCCACCCCGGGGATGATATCGGGGATGGGTTCCGAGGACCGAACGCCTCAGGTCGCGACGACTTCGAACGCGATCGGCGCGAGGAAGCGGCCCGGCACCTGCGAGCTGGAGATCTTGAGACCGAACTGGATCGTGGCGGTCGCGGTCGTGGTCGGGGTGGCCGTCGATGCGACGAGCGCTGCCGGGAGCGTGGCGTCGGCCGGGAGGCCGTTCCATCCGGGGTCGGCGGTCGTGCAGTCGGCATTCGCGTCGACCGCCCATCCGGCTGCTGCGCCGCTCACGGCACGAAGGCAGGCGGCGAACATGCTCGGCGCCGTTCCCCACGTGCGAGTCGTCCCGTTCCAGTCGTCGATCGCGTGGCTCGAGTACGACCAGATCTCGGAGACGGTCGCTCCCGAGTAGGCGCCGATGAGGTATCCGCCGTCGACACCTCGAACGATCGATCGCGCCCCGTTGTCGCCGACGCCTCCGACGACCAGCATGCCGGACGAGCCGAACGTGGTGTCGATCGAACCGTCGTTTCGCAGGCGGACGCCGATCGCGTCGGCGTCGACGCCGTTGGGGGTGGCACCGACGTACATGACGGACCCGTCACCTTCGACGAATGCGTCGCCTTCCTGATGCTGAACGAGCACGACCGATGGATACAGGCGCTTGCCTCCCGTTCCCCACGTGGTATCAGGAACCCCGTTGGGGTCGACGCGGGCCGTTCCGAGCGTCCATGTCGAGCCCGTACGCGTGGAGACCGCCATGGTCAGACGTCCGTGGTCGTCGACGCCGGCGCCGCGCACGATGTCGCGATCGCCCTGAAAGTCAAAGGTGGTGGATCCGCCGGTGCCGTACGAGCTGTCGACCGCACCGTCCGGCAGCAGGCGAGTGGCGTACAGGTCGGAGCTCACGCCGTTGGTGATCGCCACGACCACGATTCGGTCGTCCGCCTGCACGAAGACCTGCCCACGGTGGCGGTACAGGAAGTCCTCGTTCGGCGCGCCGCCGATGATCACGTGGCCGCCCGTCCCGAAGGAGGTATCCAGGCCTCCGTCCTCGCGCAGGCGTGTCAGGCGCCATTGTCGAGTGGTTCCGAGGTCCCCTCGGGCGAGGAAGAGGTATCGGCCTGCGCGGTCCTGCTCGACCGCCACCGCCAGATCGTCCCCCGCGAGGACCTGGTCGAAGGTGACCACGCCTCCGGTCCCGAAGGACGGATCCCAACCACCATTCGGGGTGGATCGAGCGACGAAGGCGTCGTAGGTGGCGCCGTCGTAGTCCTGTCCAGCCACGAGGATCCGATCCTGCGCATCCACCAGAACATCCCACCCATCGTCGGCGCTGTGGAACGTCGGGAGCGGTGGCGGCCCAAGCACGCCAGCAGACCCGAACCCGGGATCCGGGGTGCCGTTGGACAGCAGGCGGCGGGTCAACAAGGTCGCGCTGTCGTTGACCTCGACCAGCAACCCGGTCCGGTCGAGTGCGATACGGGGCGCGTAGTCCTGTCCGGCGTCGTCGACGGTGGAGACGCCGCTCGAACCCCAGCCGCTGTTCGGGGTCCCCGTCGTCGGAGCCGCCAGCGCAGACCCCCGTCGATCGCGCTGCCACAGGCGCAGCTGGGTGGCCCCGTTGCTCGATCCGAACGTCACCGTACAGCCGGCCGCAAGGACGACGCTCGATCCCGGGGTGACGCTCCCGAACTCGGTCGCGCTCGTACCCGGTCGGCATCCCGCGTTGGACACGCTCGTCGCGGTCGGAATCGTGGCCGTCACGACGGTTCCAGAGGTCGCGGCCTGAGTCGACGCGGACGCGGCTGCCACGAACACCACGACGGCAGCGATCCACGCCGATCGTCTGTGGAATGTGGATCGCGCCAGCATGTGAAGGTCGTATCGGCAGGTTCCTGCAGGACTGCAGCGCTCCTCCGAGCCCCGTACCAATTGCCGAAACAGGCGTTCCATCGTACCTTGGAGCAGGGGGCGCTGCCGTCGCAGCACCCGTGTGGAGGACGCGTGAGCCAGCCAGTGGGATCACCACGTCCCGTCGTGACGCCGACGAGGACGAAGACGAGCAGCGCAACGCCGACGAAGTCCGGCACGAAGTCGCCTGCGCCCAAGCCGGCCCGCACCGACACCGATCAACCCGTGCCACGGGGATCCGGCGGCCCGAACGGCGCGACCACCGGCGCGACCAAGACGCGGGTCGCCACGCCCACGAAGGTCCGCAGCACCGCCACGCCCACGAAGGTCCGCACCGCGACTCCCACCAAGGCGAATCCCTCGGCCCCGCTCTCGGATCGGGCGAAGGAGCTGCGCGACCTCGCCCTCGAGACGCGCAGGGGACGCCTGCTCGTCCCACTCGACGGCCGCGTCTGGGATCCCGACAACGACGACCTGACGAAGGCGCACAACGCCCATCACTCCAACACGCCCGAGGAGATGCGCGACGCGCTCGAGCACGACTACAACTGGCTCGAAGGCGACCTGCGCGTCGATGCACGCGGCGAGCTCGTGATGGCACACGACTCCGACAAGAAGGATTCGGGTCTCAAGCTCGACGAGTGGCTCGCGATCGGTGGCGCCGGTGAGCGCGGCCTGAAGGTCGACGTCAAGGAAGCCGAGGCGATCCCGAAGCTGCTCGAGACGCTCGAGGCGAGCGACATACCGGACGGCCGCATCATGCTCAACGTGAGCACGTCGCAGGTCGACGCCGACGACGTGCGCGAGATGCGCCGCCGCTTCCCCGATGCGTGGCTCGCACTCAATCCGAGCCCGGGCGACGACAACGACTACGGCCCTGACGATCTCAAGCAGGTGACCGACCTCGCCGACACCGCCGGCGGACGCGTCGCGTTCCCGCTGCGCTGGGACCTCGTCACCGACGACGTCATCGAGACACTCAAGCCGCACGGCAAGGTCTCCATCTGGACGTCGAAGTCCGAGGGCACGCCCGACCACCCCGGCAGCGAGACGCGCAAGCTGCGCGATCGCGGCGTCGACGGCGTCATCGACTTGGGCCCGCCCCAGAGCGTGGTCGAGAACCTCGCCGAACGCGGTCAGGACCTCTGGGAGTCCGGCCCCGTCCGAGGCGCACGCGACCTCATCGGAGGCATCCCTGGCGCCCTGGGCGATGCGTGGGGCGGCGTCAAGCACCTCGGGAGCTGGTTCGGTGATCGCGGTAGCGACGCCCTCGACTTCGGGGGCGACGTCATCGACGGCGCCGGCGACGTGCTCGACAGTGCCGGCGACCTCGGCGGCGACATCCTCTCCGGAGCCGGCGACATCGCCGAGGACCTGCCACTCGTCGGCGGCATCTTCGGCTGATCCGCCCGTCGCGGGCACCGATCCCGCGACCCCGCCTGCTAGCGTGGGCGCCGAATGGCGTCCCGGCAGACACCCACGCGCGCGCGCCGCGCGACCGTGCAGCCACCGCCCCCGCCGCCACGTCGACTTCGGCGCACCCGCGCCCTCGCGCGCTGGACCTTCTACGTCATCGCCTATGGCGCCGTGTTCGCCGTCGGTGGCTGGCTCGGTGTCGTCACCGCCGCGTTCCCCAAGCTCGACGACCTCGAGCAGCGCGCCGAGTTCCGCCAGGTCCCGGGCGCGATCCTCACCTCCGACGGGAAGACCGTCCTGCGCCGCCTGCGCGCGCCCGAGACGCGCACCTACCTCGAAACCGACCAGGTTCCCCCGCTCGTCGCGAACGCGGTGATCGCGGCCGAGGATCGACGCTTCCGCGACCACTTCGGCATCGATCCACGCGGCATCGCGCGCGCCGCCATCGCCGACCTGCGCTCACGCACCGTCGCCGAGGGCGGCTCCACGATCACGCAGCAGCTCGTCAAGAACACCTACGTCGGCCCCGACCAGACTCTCGCGCGCAAGTCCCGCGAGGCGGTGCTCGCCGTCGCGCTCGAGACGCGCTGGTCCAAGGACCGCATCCTCGCCGCCTACCTCAACACCGCGTACTTCGGCAGCGGCCGCTATGGCATCGCCGACGCCGCGACCGGCTACTTCGGCGTCAAGGTCGCCAGGCTCACCCCCGCCCAGTCCGCCCTCCTCGCATCGCTGCTGCGCTCGCCGGAGGGCAACAACCCCGATCGCGCGCCGCGTCGAGCGCTCGTCCAACGCAACCTCGTGCTCGCCTCGATGCTCGAGCTCGGCACCATCACCGCGGCCCAGCACCGCACCGCGATCCACACCCCGATGCCACGCCCCCGCGCGAAGCCCTCCGGGTCGAGCCGCGAACTCGCCCCGCAGCTGTCCGACCTCATCGTCGGCGACCTGGTCGAGCGCTACGGAGTCCGGCGCGCGCTCGGCGGCGGGCTGCGAGTGCGGACGACGATCGATGCCGACCTGCAGCGCGCTGCCAAGGATGCGGTCCACGCGGTGGACGCGGTCGGCCTCGACGCCGCCATCGTCGCGATCGATCCCAGGTCGGGTGAGCTGCGCGCGGTCGCCCACGGCGGCGATGCCGCCACCTCCGCGTTCAACGTCGCGTTCGACGGTCACCGCCAACCCGGCTCAGCCTTCAAGCCCTTCATGCTCGCCGCCGCCTACGAGCACGGCTACGCCCCCGGCACCGCGGTGGTGAGCGCGCCGTTCAGCAAGACATATCCCGGCGGTCCCTTCACCGTCACCAACGGCGGTGGGTACGCCGGCACCACCACCCTCGATCGCGCCACTTGGCAGAGCGACAACACCGTCTACGCGCGGCTGCAGGACCGGTTCGGCATCCAGTCCGCGATCGACGTCGCCACCGCGGCGGGCATCACGAGCCGCATGGATCCGGTTCCGGCGCTCGTGCTCGGGGCGCTCCCCGAAGGCACGACCCCGCTCGAGCTCGCCCACGCCTACGCGACCTTCGCCGCACACGGCACCAGGACGTCACTCGTCGATGGCGGTGGCCCGCGCTATGTGTCGTTCGTGACCGAGCCCGACACCGACACGCGCTACCGACCGACCACCACCCGTCGACAGGTGCTCGACCCGGGCGTCGCCGACCTCGTCACCGCCACCCTGCAGGGCGTGGTGACATCCGGCACCGGCACCGGAGCAGCGATCGGGCGCCCAGTCGCAGGCAAGACCGGCACCACCGAGGAGTACCGCGACGCGTGGTTCGTCGGCTACACGCCCGAGCTGGTCACGGCCGTCTGGGTCGGACACGTGGAGGGCGGCATCTCGATGCGCACCGAGAACGGCGGCGGACCCGTGACCGGTGGCAGCATTCCCGCGTCGATCTGGCGCACCTTCATGCAACGAGCGCTCGACGACGTGTCGCCCTCGGAGTTCGAGCTCGAGACCCCCACCTACGTCACCGTCTCCATCGACGCCGAGAGCGGACTGCTCGCCGGTCCCTGGTGCGTCGGAGCCGTCACCGCGAAGTTCGTCGCCGGGCAGGAGCCCACCGAATCCGCGGGCACCTGTACCGAGCAGGATCGCCCCGTGCCGTCGCTCGTGGGACTGACGCTGGACGATGCCCGCTCGCAGCTGACCGAGGACCAGTTCGACGACGTCGTCGACGTCGAGGAGCGCCTCGTCACCAACCCGGACGATGCAGGGGTCGTGGTCGCCCAGCGCCCCGCCGCCGGCACCCGCATCTTCCGCGACGAGCGCATCGTGCTCGTCGTCGGCGAGGACCCCTTCGCGCAGTGACCCGTTCGACGCAGCTCGTCGAACCCGCGCGCGATGCAACCCGCCGAACCTGCGCATGACGACGGTTCGCGAGGTCGCGTCGCGCCACGCGTCCGCCTGGACCGATGCAACCCGCCGAACCTGCGCATGACGACGGTTCGCGAGGTCGCATCGGCCACCCCCATCGCGTCACATGGTTCGGTGACACCAGAACGTCCAAGGATTCACGGTGCAGGTTCGACCGGGAACGGCTTCGACACGTGCGCGCCCCGCACGCCGAAGCGCCACGGCAGCTCCACCGCCTTCGTGATCCCGATGCGTGGGCCGACCAGCAGGTGCGCCCGGTCGAGCGGCAGCTCGATCCCGACCTGCGCCGCGAGCGCGATGTCGCGGTAGATCACGGGTCCGTGCGCCGCCGCGTCCAGCGCGTCGCCGAGCGACTGCAGGTCCTCGCGCAGCAGCACGCATCCGGTGTCGTCCAGGCGCAGGTCGAGCCCCTGCGCGAGCCGGCCGGGCCCGGTCAGCAGGTCCTTCGCACGCAACGCGCCGGGCTCCGTCGCCCGGCCGACCACGCGTCGTGCCCGGATGAGCTCTTCACCGTGGACCGGCATCCCGGCACGCAGCAGCACGGCCTCGCCGCTGCCGTCCGCGCCGGTCACCAGGTTCGCGCACCAGTGGATCCCGTAGGACAGGTACACGTACGCCGTTCCGGGGGGCCCGAACAGACCCGCCGTGCGCGGCGTCACCCGCCCACCGTAGGAGTGCGCCGCGGGCTCCTCCTCGTGATACGCCTCGACCTCGGTCAGGACCGCCGCGGTGCCGCGGCACGCGATCGTCCACCCGAGCAGGTCGGGCGCTACGTCAGCAGGGTGTCGCAGGGGCTCGAGCATGTCCGCACATTGTGCCCGACCCTGCGCTCGCGATGCGCCTTCGCGCTAGCCGGCCGCGAGCGCGTCGCGCAGCGCACCGACCACGCGGTGCTGCTGCTGCGGCGACAGGTGCGGATACAGCGGAATCGAGACGGCACGGCGTGCCGCTGCCGCCGCGACCGGGCAGGTCTCGGCAGCGTCGAGCGCGAGTTCGTGCGTCGCGCACTCGATCCCGCCCGAGCGCAGGCGCTCCACGATCAGGTCACGGTCGACGTCCTCGTCGAGCAGGATCCAGTAGCCGAACCACGAGCGCACGTCGCCGTCGATCGACGACGGCGGAGTCGTCACGCCGGCCACCTTGATGAGCGCTCGCGCGTACTCCGCAGCCACGTGCTCGCGCATCGCGAGCATCCGCGGCACCTTCTCGAGCTGCGCCACGCCGATCGCGCAGCTGACATCGGACATGCGCACGTGCTCGAGGCGCGCGCGCCAGGCCTGCGCCAGGCCCGCGTCGTCGGTGCAGAGCATCCCGCCCTCGCCGATCGCGAGCTGGCGATCCTGGTCGAAGGAGAACACGCCCGGCCACGCTGCGTCGTCCATGATGCCGCGCCCGCGACGCATCGCGCCGAACGCCTCGCTGGCGTCCTCGATCACGGCGATGTCGTGCTCGCGCGCGAACGCCTGGAACGTCGGCACGTCGGATGGCCAGCCGAAGGAGTTGGACGCGATGATGCCCGCCGTGCGATCGCGCAGCGCGTCCGTCACGGCGTCCGGTGACAGCGTCAGCGTCCGCGCGTCCACATCCGCGAAGCGCACCGTCGCGCCGGTGCGATGCACCGCATCCACGGCAGCTGCCGGCGCGAGCGGGCTCATGATGACCTCGTCACCCGCACTCCACCCGACCGTCAGCGCCGCGATGCGCATCGCCGCGGCGCTGCTCGACACCGCGACGGCATGGCGCGTGCCGACCAGCTCGGCGAACGACTGCTCGAAGCGCTGGCGCATCGGACCGTCGCTCAGGCGCCCCGACTGGAGCACCTCGGCGACGAGCTCCAGCTCGCGCCCGTTGAGGAAGGGCTGGGACAGCGAAACGACGTCCTCGGACGCTGCCGCCAACGGTTGTGCCTGCATGAACATTCGGTGGTGCGACTCCGGGGAGGGGGACTCGTCGTGCCCAATGCTATCGATGCCGATCCCGACACCGTTCCCCGTCACGCCCCGAGCCGGCCCGCGTAGGCCACCCGACCCGAATCAGCCCAGGTCGACCGACTGCGCGATCTCGCACGTCACCTTCGACGCGATCTGGTCGATCGCACCCTGCGGCGGCGCCTCGTCGAAGCTCACCACCATGAGCGCCACGCCGTCCTTTCGCGCCACGGACATGTTCGCGATGTTCACCCCGGCATCACCGAACGCCGTACCGACACACCCGATTACGCCCGGCACGTCCTGGTAGCGGAAGAACGCCATGTGGCGCACGAGTTCGATGTCGAGGTCGAAGCCCACGAGCCGTGTCAGCCACGGCCTACCGGCGGTGCTGCCCAGCAGGGTGCCCGACGCCGTCGCCACTCGATCGCTGCCACCCACGCGCACCGACAGCACCGAGCGGTAGGTCGTCGCCGCATCCTCGGCCGCGTCGCTCACGTCCAGCCCTCGCCGCTCGGCGACGTGCACCGCGTTCACAGCGTTCACGGGCTCGTCCGTCGTGCCCGCGAGCAGGCCCACGATCGCGCCCGTCACGAGCATCCGCGTGCCATACGCCGCGAGCTCGCCGCGCGAGTGCACGTGCACCGACGACGGCGGCCCCACCACCAGCTGGTCCGCGAGCCGCGCAAGCCGCGACGCGAGCGGCATCCACGGCTGCAGCGCCTCGAGCTCCTCCGGTCCGATCGCCGGCACGTTCACCGCGCTCGTCACGACCCCCCCGCACAACGCAGCGACGACCTGGTCGGCGACCTGCTCGCCCGCGCGATCCTGCGCCTCGGTCGTCGACGCCGCCAGGTGCGGCGTGATGAGCACGTTCGCCCGCTCGAACAACGGGTGCGGCGCCGGCGGCTCGGTCGGGAACACGTCGAGCGCCACGCCACCGAGCGTTCCAGTCTCGAGGGCCGCGTCGAGCGCGTCGAGGTCTACGAGGGGTCCGCGCGCCGTGTTGACGATGAGCGCGCCCGGCTTGAGCAGCCCCAGCTCGCGCTCGCCCACCAGCCCACGCGTCTCCGGGGTGAGCGGCATGTGCAGGCTCAGCACGTCCGCGCGCGCGAACGCCTCGTCGAGCGTGTCGACCGGCTCCACGCCGATGCGATGGAACACCTCGCGCGACAGGAACGGGTCGTAGCCGACCACATGCATGTCGAACGCCTTCGCGCGCTCCGCCACGAGCTGCCCGATGCGCCCCATGCCGAGCAGCACGAGCGTGCGCCCGGCCAGCTCGATGCCGCCGAGCTTGGAGCGCTGCCACTCCCCCGCCCGCAGCGTCGCGTCACCGCGCGCCACGTTGCGCGCCAGCGCGAGCATGAGTCCCATGCAGTGCTCGGCGACGCTCAGCACGTTGCTCGTCGGTGCATTGACGACGACGATCCCGCGCCGCGACGCAGCGTCGAGGTCGACATTGTCGACGCCCACGCCCGCGCGACCGATCACGCGCAGGTTCGTGCCCGCGTCGATGAGCTCGGCCGTCATCTTGGTGGCACTGCGGATGACGATCGCGTCGAACTCCGAGATCCGCGACGTGAGCGTGTCGAGGTCCCACCCGTCCGCGACCTCCACGTCGCAGCGGGCCGCGATCGCATCGATGCCCGCCTGGGCGATCTTCTCGGCCACGAGCACGCGCGGTCGATCGCCACTCGCCTCGGTCACCGCGGCTGCTTCGGGCGCGGTGGTCGTCGACATCATCATCATGCTCCGACCTCCACGCCGGTCGCGAGGAAGCTGCGCTGCGCGGCTGCCACGCCCGCACCCGGCTCGATTTCGATGCCGAGCTCCACGAGGCCGCGTTCGAGCGCGCCGATCATGAGGACGACGTCCAGCTCGTTGACCCACCCGCAGTGCCCGAGGCGGAAGATCTTCCCCTTGAGGTCGTCCTGGCCGCCGGCGATGGTCACGCCGTACTCCTTGAGCTTGGACGGGATCTTCGTGCCGTCCACGCCCTCGGGCACCCGAACTGCGGTGAGGGCCACGGAGCTGTCGTGGTCGGGCGAGAACAGCTCGAAGCCGAGCGCGTCGACCGCTGCGCGCGCGGCGCGACCGAGCCGCACGTGACGCGTGAACACGCCCTCGAGGCCTTCCTCGAACATGATGCCGAGCGCCACCCTGAGGCCGAGCACGATCGTCAGCGCGGGCGTCACGGGAGTCGACGGCGGCGTCTTGCGGTGTGCGTCGACGGCCTTGGGCCAGTCCAGGTACCAGCGCCCGCTCGTGGTCTCGCGCGCACGCTCGAGCGCGCGCGGGGAGATCGATGCGAAGGCGAGGCCGGGCGGCACCATGAGCGCCTTCTGCGAGCCGGCGACGACGCTGTCCCAGCCCCACGCATCCGCCTGCATCTCGGCTGCGCCGAGCGAGCTGATCGCGTCGAGCACGAGCAGGACGTCGTCACCCGCCTGCGCCTTGATGGAGGCCGCGAGCGCCTGCGCGTCGGACACGGCGCCGGTCGAGGTCTCGGAGTGGGTGCAGAACACGACTCGCGTGTTCCGCTTCGATGCGACGAACGCGCCGACCTCGTCCGGGTCGGGGCGCTGGCCACGCTCGGTCTCGTGCAGGTGCACCGTGGCGCCGTAGCGCTCGGCCATCTGCGACCAGCGCATGCCGAAGCGTCCGTGGGCGGCGACGACCACCTCGTCGCCGGGTCGCACGAGGTTGGCGACTGCGCTCTCCATCGCGCCGGAGCCGGACGACGCGAACGTCGCGACGTCGTGCTCGGTGCCGAACACGCGCTTGAGGCCGGTGAGCACCTCACCGAACGCCTCCTGCCACTGCGGCGTGCGGTGGTGGATGATCGGTGCGCTCAGCTCGCGCAGCACCTCATCGGGCACCGGGGTCGGACCGGGCGTGAACAGGTGTACCTTGCGCGGGTGAAGAGGCGTCATGGCTGACACCGTACCCTCGCGAGCGAAAAGCGGTCAACCGCTTCCCACGCAAGTCGACATGCGGCATCCCGCAGCGTCGTCAGTCCTGGTCGGTCCAGTAGGCGCGAGCGACCGCCACGGCCGACTCGAGGAACTCGTCGATCGAGCCGATCGGATCGCTCACCGGGGAGTCGCGGTAGACGAACAGGTGCTCGAACCGCTGGTCCCAGTGCACGGGAGCGTCTGCGAGGCGAGCCACGAGCTGGGGCCCGAACAGCTCGCGCACGGCGACGGGATCGCTGCCGGCCTTCACGTCGACCGTGAGCTTCGACGTCACCGCGATGCTCTCGAGCTCGACCTGCTCGAACCCGTGCCGACCCTTCCTGAACGGGAGCTTCCGGCGCGGACCCACCGACGCAGCGACGTGCCGCTCGGCAGCGAGTGGCGGGATCTCGAACACGGCGAAGTGGCGATGCGTGCGCGGCAGTGAATCGCGTCCGGGGGCGGGATCGTAGGAAGCGAGCTCGCCCCACCATGCCGGGAAGCCGCGAAGTTCGCTGCGCCGGATCCAGCGCGGGTACACGTCGGCAGCCGCGGCCAGCACCGGGATCGTGTTGCGCAGCAGTGGCCAGTTGGTGGGCGAGCCACGGTGTTCGCCTCCGTCGAGGCCGCGCGCGAGGAACGCGAGGTCCCAGACCTCGTCGCGGGCCTCGTCGCGAATCGTGCGCATCGCCTGGACGATCGGGCTCGGCCCCTCCGAGCGCATCGCGTGGTACTCGTCGTCGGATATCGAGGTCGGATCGAGCGGGTTGAAGCGCGATCGCTGCGAGCTGAGCGCCGCGTCGAACGCGGCGAGGATGATCGAGCCGATGAGCGACATGGTCAGCTGCGGCAGTCGGGCGATGACGCGCCAGCGGATGCGACCACCCAGGCTCGGGACCGCGCCGTCGATCGTTCGGCGATGCAGTGGCGTGTCGGGCGACGGCACGGGCCACCGTCGCGGGTCCTCCACGACGGCCGGCGCTTCGTCGGCCACGGCGACCGCCGTCGCGTCAACCGCCGGCGAACCGTGCAGCGGTGCGACGTGCTCGGTCCACGTCGATCCGTCCCACCAGCGCCACTGCTGCGCGTTCGTCGGGTCGACGAACCAGGCGGCGGCTACTGCGTTGGCGGCGTGCTCGGACATGTCCTCCACCTATCGGTCGGCCCGCGACCGCCCTTGATGCACCGTCAGCCGCGCTGCACGGTCTCGCAGTCGCGGGCGACCGTGTCTCGACGGTCCGCGGTGACCCGATCGCGTCCGGCGCCGCACGACACCCGTTCACGCGGCGTCTTGTCACGGGCGTTGATGACGTCGTTGCCCGCACCTGCGATGTACGTGTCGGTTCCGGCGTCGCCGGAGAGCTGGTCGTTGCCCGCTCCGCCCAGGAGGCCGTCGTTGCCCTGGCCGCCGAACAGTCGGTCGTTGCCGACCCCGCCGTCAAGTCCGTCGTTTCCTCGACCCCCGTACAGGGTGTCGTTGCCGATCCCGCCGAACAATCGGTTGGGTCCGTCGTCGCCCGCAAGGCGGTCGTTGGTCGTCGCAGCACGAATGCACCGTCCGGTTCCCGCGAAGCCGAAGCCGTCGGGCAGCGTGCCCTGCGAACCACCGAGGTTGGCACAGGCATCGACCGCTGGGGTGACGACGACCGGCGGCGGTCCCGGGACGGTGCACGTCGTTCCCGTCTGCAGCATCCCGGTCGGGACAGCTCCCTGGAACCCGTCGACGTTCGTGCACGCGTCCTGAGGGGGTGCCGGATGCACGACGACCAGCATCGTGCGGGCGTTGTCACCCGGATCGAGTTCCGTGCCCGACGAGGCGATCGACAACGTCGCCGTGTACGAACCCTGCTGCGCCGCGATGACTTTCGCGAACACCGACCGGCGTGACGTCGTGGGAATCGGTCCGGTGCAGTCGAGGCGTTGCCCCGACACGGCGCACGTCGTGCCGGCCGGCACCTGCGCGGTGCCCGGGGTGCCCGTGAAGGACAGGCCGGCAGGCAGGATGAGGGTCACGGTGGCGGTGGGCACGGTCGCGTACGACTGACCGAGGTACTCGAAGTATCGGACGTCGATCATGAACGGGATGCCCGCGCGGACTTCGCTGCGTCCCTCCGTGGAGGCCGCATATCCGCGCACGCCCAGATCGACGTCGTTCGGCCCCAGGATCGTGCCCTCCATCGTGCCTGATGGGGGGGCCCACAGGTCACCGGGGGACGATGCCGACCAGCCCACGGCGAACGTGCCGGGGGTCGAGGGTGCCGCGATCTCGATGCGGATCGCCTGGTAGTCCCACGGATCGATGCTCGGCATCGAGCAGGTGACGACCCCCGCCGAGGCGCTACACGTGACGCCAGTCTGTGACAGGGATGTCACGTAGGTCGCGCCTGCAGGGAGCGTGAAGGTCACGGTCGCTGCACTCGATGCGAAGTCGTCGTAGTTCTCGACGTAGAGCGAGGCGTACACGGACTCGCCCGGCGTGACGTAGTCGTCGTAGTCGTCGTTCCAGAAATCAGCCGACGGATTCAGCACGGCCGCGGACGCGACGCCGGGAAGCACCGCTGTCGCGGTCCATACGCAGCTGATGACGAGGGCGGAAACGAGGAGGCGACGCAGGCGGGGCGAGCACGATCGAAAAGCAGGCATGCGCCAGTTATCGGATCGTTCGCCTCTTTTCTATAGTCTCGATCTCGATCGAGTTCTCAGCGCTCGGCGAGCAGCTCCACGATGAGGTCCTTGGTGGCGCCCGGGTCGGCCTTGCCCTGCATGGCCTTCATGACCTGCCCGACGAAGAAGCCCACGAGCGAGTCCTTGCCGCCCTTGAACTGCTCGACCTGCTTCGGGTTGGCGTCGAGGATGCCGACGATCACCTCGCGCAGCGCGCCCGTGTCGCTCACCTGCCCGAGGCCTTCCGCCTCGACCGTGGCGGCCGGGTCGATGCCCTCGTCCGCGATCCGCACCAGCAGCTCCTTCGCCACCGCACCGCTGATCGTCTTGGCGGCGACGAGGTCCACGAGCGCAGCGAGCTGCGCCGGCTCGACGTCCTTGTCGTCCTTCTGCAGCGCGAGCAGCTCGCCCATCGTCCAGTTGGCGACGAGCTTGGCGTCGGCCGTGCTCGCAGCACTGACCGCAGCCTCGTAGAAGTCCGCGGTCGCCTTGTCGATGTTGAGCACCTCGGCGTCGTAGCTCGACAGCCCGTACTGCTCCTGGAAGCGCGACATGCGCGCCATCGGCAGCTCGGTCATGTCACCGCGCACGCGCTCGATGTGCGCCGCATCCACCTCGACCGGCACCAGGTCCGGCTCCGGGAAGTAGCGATAATCGTGCGCCGCTTCCTTGCTGCGCAGCTGGCGGATCGCACCCGTGGTCGGGTCGTAGTGCATCGTCGCCTGCTCGATGGATTCACCGCGCTCGAGCAGGTCGACCTGGCGCGCCAGCTCGGCGTGGATGCCACGCTCGATGAACCGGAACGAGTTCATGTTCTTGAGCTCGGTCTTCGTGCCGAACTCGGTCTCGCCCCTCGGCCGCACGGAGATGTTGGCGTCGCAGCGAAGCGAGCCCTCCTCCATGTTGCAGTCGCTCACGCCGAGCGTCTCGATCGTCGTCTTGAGCAGCGTCAGGAACCGCTTCGCCTGGTCGGGCGTGCGGATGTCGGGGTCGGTCACGACCTCCACGAGCGGCGTGCCCACGCGGTTGAAGTCCACGAACGAGTGCGACGAGTCCGCGATGCGACCGCTCGAGCCCGCATGCACGAGCTTGGCAGCGTCCTCCTCCATGTGCGCGCGCGTGATCCCGACACGGAACGTGCCGCCCTCGCCATCGGGCACGTCGAGGTAGCCCGGTCCACAGATCGGGTCCTCGTACTGCGAGATCTGGTACGCCTTGGGGCTGTCCGCGTAGAAGTAGTTCTTGCGGCTGAACGTGGTTCGGTCGGCGATCTCGCAATTGAGCGCGAGCCCGATCATGATCGCGAAGTCCACCGCGCGACGATTCGGCACCGGCAGCACGCCCGGATGCGCGAGGCACACCGGGCACACGTGCGTGTTCGGTGCCGCACCGAACTCGAGCCGGCATCGACAGAACATCTTCGTGTTGGTCGAGAGCTGGAGGTGAATCTCGAGCCCGATGACGGGCTCCCACGCGTCCATGCGCGTCGCGGTCGCTTCTGCCTGCATGCTCACTGTGCCGCTCCTTCCGCGACCGCTCCGCGCAGTCGCGTCGGGACGGGATTGAACTCGAACGCCTGCTCGAGTGCCCACGCCGCCGACATGATCCGGTTCTCGCTGAACGCGGGTCCGATCAGTTGGAAGCCGACCGGCAGCCCGCCGGCGAGACCGGACGGGATCGAGATGCCTGGAAGCGCTGCGAGGTTGACCGGGATCGTGCAGAGGTCCGACGCGTACATCGCGAGCGGGTCATCCATGCGCTCGCCGATGCCGAACGCGGTCGTCGGCGAGGTCGGCCCGACCACCAGGTCGCAGTGCTCGAACACCTTCTCGAAGTCGCGGGCGATGAGCGTTCGCACCTTCTGCGCCTGTCCGTAGTAGGCGTCGTAGTAGCCGCTCGAGAGCGCGTAGGTGCCGATCATGATGCGGCGCTGGACCTCGAGGCCGAAGCCCTGTGCCCGCGTCGCGTCGTACATCTCGCCGAGGCTGTCGGCATCGACGCGAAGGCCGTAGCGCACGCCGTCGAAGCGCGCCAGGTTGGCGCTCGCCTCCGCCGGAGCGATCAGGTAGTACGCGGCCAGCGCGTACTCCGCATGTGGCAGGTCCACGTCGACGATCGCCGCACCGAGCTCGATCGCCTGGCGCAGGTTCTCCTCGACGACGGCCTTCACGTCCGGATCGACGCCCTCGGCCATGAACTGCCTGGGCAGCCCGAGCCGCACGCCGTCGAGTCGGTCGCGCTTCTCGAGCGCGATCGGCTCACGCGGTCCCACGCTCGTCGTGTCGCGCGGATCGGGCTCGGCAATCACCTTGAGCAGCGCCGCGCAGTCCTCGACGTCCTTGGTCATCGGACCGATCTGGTCCAGGCTCGACGCGAAGGCGATCAGCCCGTATCGCGACACCACGCCATACGTCGGCTTGAACCCGACGATGCCGCACAGCGATGCAGGCTGCCGGATCGAGCCACCGGTGTCGGAGCCGAGCGCCCACGGGGCGAAGCCGCCCGCGACCGCAGCAGCACTGCCGCCCGAAGATCCACCGGGCACCTTCGTCGGATCCCACGGGTTGCGCACCGCGCCGTAGGCACTGGTCTCGTTCGACGAGCCCATCGCGAACTCGTCCATGTTGGCCTTGCCCAGGTTCACCAGGCCCGCTTCACGAGCGAGGTCGACGGCCGTCGCGTCATACACCGGCCGGAATCCCTCGAGGATCTTCGAGCCACACGTGGTCGGCATGTCCTTGGTCGAGAGCAGGTCCTTGATCGCGAGCGGCACGCCGCGCAGCGGCCGGTCGGCACCGCGCGTCTCCGCGTGTGCGACGCTCGCGAGCGTGGTCGAGCGATCGACGTGCAGGAACGCGTTCGTCTCGTCCGGGTCGTTGGTGATGCGGTCGAGGTACGCGTCCGCCAGCTCGGCGGGCGAGACGTCGCCGCCGGTCAGCAGCTCCGCGGCGCCGCGCCCGGTGAGCGACAGCAGGTCGAGATCCGACGCGCCGCTCATGACTGCATCCTCGGCACGCGGAAGCATCCGTCCTCGGGATCAGGCGCGTTCGCGAGCGCCTGCTCCGTCGTCAGCGACTCGTGCGGCACGTCGTCGCCGAACACGTTGACGACCTCGAGTGCATGCGTCGTCGGCGGCACGCCCTCCAGGTCGAGCTCGCTGATCTTGCCGATGCTGTCGATGATCGTGTCCAGCTCGCCGGCCATTCGCTCCAGCTGGTGCTCATCGAGCCCCAGCCGCGCGAGCCGAGCAACGTAGCGCACGTCGTCGATCGAGAGATTCGTCATGAATCGCCCCCTTCGGGAGCGCTCCATGCGAACGCTCCTCGCTCGGCCATGTGCCCTACGGGCACGCGGCCCTCGCTTCGTCGGTTCGTCATGACGGCACCCTACCGAGTACCGGGCCCGCCGTCAGGCGCGCTCGGCCTTGGCATCACCCGCATGCGCGTCACGCACGCGCACGTGCGCGCGCCTGCGCGAGCTTCAGTGTGGACTGCAGCAGCGTCGCTATCGTCATCGGCCCCACGCCGCCCGGGACCGGCGACACCAGCCGCGCGACCTTCGCCACATCGTCGAAGAGCACGTCGCCGCGAAGTCCGTCCGGGGTGTGCGTCGTGCCGATGTCCACCACGACCGCACCGGGCTTGACCATGTCGGCCGTGATGAGGCCGGGCACCCCGGCCGCGACGATGAGCACGTCCGCTTCCCTGGTCGCTTTCGCGAGGTCGCGGGTCAGGTGATGGGTCACGGTGACGGTCGCGTTGCGCTGCAGCAGCAGCATCGCCATCGGCATTCCCACCGTTCGCGAGCGACCGACGACGACCGCCTCCGCGCCGACCAGCGGCACATCGTACGCGTCCAGGAGCGTCATCACGCCCTGCGGGGTGCACGACGCGATGCCGTCGAGCGTGCTCGCGATCGCGCCCAGGTTCCACGGGTGGAACCCGTCCACGTCCTTGGTCGGTGGCACGGCCAGGATGACCGGCTCAGGGTCCAGGCCCGCGGGAAGCGGCACCTGCACGAGCACGCCATCGACGGCATCATCGGCCACGAGCTCGTGCGTGACGCGCTCCACGTCCTCCTGCGTGGCGTCTGCAGGAAGCGTGCGATGGATCGAGGCGATCCCGACCTCTTCGCACGCGCGATGCTTCATTCGAATGTAGGTCGCGCTCGCCGGATCGTCGCCGACCAGCAGGGTCCCGAGCCCCGGTGCGCGACCGAACTCGCTCCGAAATTCTCCAACGTCGATCGCCACTTGGGCCCGAACGACCTCTGCAACTGCACGGCCATCGATAAGCGCCTGGTCGAACGCGATTCCCTCGAAATGAGCCATGTGCAGGACTTTCCTTCTCAACGGTTCGCCTGCCAAGTAAGGGCGAAGCTCGTTTTTGTTTGCAGGCGGTAAAACGTACTCAAGTTGCGGTACCCATTTCCGATACCCCATTCGAGCCGGAGCTGGGAGGCACCGGATCACTACTTACCTCATCACACAGGAGTATGGACATGCTGGACTACATCCTCGCGCACATCGGTTCCGACGAAGAGGGTCAGACGATGGCTGAGTACGCCGTCGTACTCGCCGTCATCACGGTCGTCGTGATCGTCGCCCTCACCGCCCTCTCCGGTGGCATCGGCGCAGCGCTCGACAAGATCACCGCCGTTCTCGGCCGCTGATCGAGCCGGCATACGGATCCCGGCGGCGGGGGTGGCTTCGGCCACCCCCGCCTCTTTTTTTGACGAAGGGTCGGACCTGGTCGGACCCTTGCATTTCGCTGCGTACACCTCGCGCCCGTTCAAGTCGCCATCGGTGTCATCCGATGCACACCGACGAGAGAGCCGTTACCGCATGGACAACCCGATCGAACAGCAGCAGGACTTCACTCCCGAGCGCGCACAGGCGACGGTCGAGTTCGCCATGATCCTGCCGATCCTCTGCGTCATCCTCTTTGCCGTCGTCGAGTTCGGCATGGCCTTCTGGACCTACCAGCAGGTCAGTGCCGCGGCTTCCGAGGGCGCGCGCCGCGCCGCGGTGAGCCGCACCGCCGGCGACCGCACCACCCGCGCGCGAGATTCGGCGCGCGCCGCGTCGCCCGGCCTCACGGCAAGCAGCATGAACGTCACCACCACGTCGACATGGGTCGCCGGCGACCCGGTCACCGTCGTCGTCACCTATCCCGAAGACATCACGATCATGGGCAAGCAGCTCTTCCACAAGGACCTCAAGGTCACCCGCACGATGCGCGTGGAGCAGTGATCGGCGGATGCATCGCATGAATCCCCGCACCAGTGAAGACGGCCAGGCGATCATCGTGTTCGCGATCTTCCTCGTCGTGCTGCTCTGCTTCGTCGGTGTCATCATCGACGGCGGCATGTACTACGTGGAGCGACGTGACATGCAGGGCGTCGCGGACGCCGCCGCCCTCGCAGCCGTTCGCGAACTGCCCCGCAGCTCGGCGCAGGCGACCGCCAAAGCCAACGAGTATGCAGGCTCGCGCAACAGCGACGCCAAGGGAACGCTCCAGTCGATCCAATTCTCCGACGCCAATCGCCAGGTGACCGTCCGTGTCGGCAAGACCGGTACACAGAACTTCGGCAAGATCCTCAAGCTGGGCGCCCCTGCCATCTCCGCCTCTGCGACGGCGCGCGTGCAGATGATGGGCGCTCGCCCCGGCATGCTCCCGATCGCATTCATGCGCGACCGGTTCACGATCGGCACCAACGAAGAGATCAAGTGGGACGATCCTGGCGGCGGCAACCGCGGCGCGATTGCGCCCGAGAAGCAGCCGAGCTGCGCTGACGCCTCCGGCGCGAACGACTTCCGGGACCTCATCATGGGCAAGGCTCACGGCGGGATCGACGCGTGTGCCACACCGATCGCCGAGACCCTCGACACTGAGCCGGGGCAGATGGCCGGCGCGACACGCCAGGGCTTCGACGCGCGTCTCGTGGGCAACACGCAGTCGTTCTCGGACGTGTTCAAGACTGATCCGGTCACCGGTTTCCACACGATCGAGGATCCGAAGTCGCCGCGCATTGGCATCGTGCCGATCATCGAGAACTCCAACGGCACGAACGTCTGGCCGAACGGCCGGAGCGCTCCGATCAAGATCCTCGGCTACATGCTGGTGTACATCGGCAAGGTCGGCACTACCGGCAACCCTGCCTATACCGACAACGGCAAGAGCGTCTGGATGACCCCCGTGCGTCCTTTGTTGCCGGAAGATTTTGTCGATGGTGGCTTCGTCGACTACAACGAGGCCCTTCCGTCACCGGTCGTGTTCCGCCTCTCGCAGTAGCGGCGGTCCCGTCGCATGGATCCCCCCCTGACGGGGTCGTCTGGGCATGGGCTCCACTCGTGAAAACGGTCAGGCGATCATCGTCTTCGTGATCTTCCTGACCGTCCTGCTGGGCTTCGTCGCGGTCCTCGTCGACGGGGGAATGTCCTACGTCGAACGCCGTGACATGCAGGGCACGGCCGACGCCGCCGCACTGGCCGCCGTGCGCGAACTCCCGACGAGCGCGACCCAGGCGAACAACCGGGCCCACGAATACGTCACGACCCGGAACGCAGACGCCAAGGGCACGCTCCGGTCGATTCAATTCTCCGACTCCAATCGCCAGGTGCGCGTCACCGTCGGCAAGAGCGGCACACAGAACTTCGGCGCCCTGCTCGGACTCGATGCCCCGGACATCGCGGCATCCGCAACCGCGCGCGTGCAGATGATGGGCGCCCGCCCCGGCATGCTGCCGATCGCCTTCATGCGCGACCGCTTCACGATCGGCCACAACGAAGAGATCAAGTGGGACGACCCAGGCGGCGGCAATCGCGGGGCAATCGCGCCCCAGAAGCAGCCGAACTGCAGCGAGGCGAGCGGCGCGAACGACTTCCGCGACCTCATCAAGGGAGACGCACATGGCGGCATCGACGCCTGCGCCACCGCCATCGCCGAAACACTCGACACCGAGCCCGGGCAGATGTCGGGCGCCACGCGCCAAGGCTTCGACGCCCGCCTGGCGGGCAACAATCAGACCTTCGATGACGTCTTCAAGATCGACCCCGTCACCGGCTTTCACACGATCGAGGACACCGACTCCCCACGGATCGGCATCGTCCCGATCATCGAAAACGTCAACGGCACCAACAACTGGCCGAACGGCCGCAGCGCTCCCATCCGCATCCTCGGCTACATGATCGTGTACATCGGCAACACGTCCGTGCCGGGGAACCCCGCGTACACGGACAACGGGCACAGCGTCTGGGTCACGCCCGTGCGCCCGCTCCTGCCAGAGGACTTCGAGGACGGCGCGTTCGTCGACTACAACGCGAGCCTGCCGTCACCCGTCGTCTTTCGCCTGACGGACTGAGCCGAGCACAACTTCACGAAAGCTTGACGAAAGCTTCTGTGAGGGCCCGTGTCTCCCCTTCTGAGACCGCACTCGCACCCTGTCGCGCGCCCCACTCAAGGTCGCCTACATGGATGCCGATGCGCGTCCCGGAACCCGTTCGACCGTCGTTCCGACGCACCTGAACCGCAGGAAGGCACCATGAATTACACGCTTCGCAACCTCGTCGTCGCATCGCTGCTGATGCTGCTCGGCATCGTCGCAGTCATCAGCTTCATCCGAGGCGAGCGACAGGACCTCTCCCGCGGAAAGCAGGAGGTGCAGGTCTTCATCGCCGCCAAGGACATCCCGGCAGGCACGCCCGCCGACGAGCTCGAGTCCGGCGGCTTCCTGGAATCCAAGGACGTGCTGCGCGAGGACGCACCGCCGCAGGCCGTCGGCAAGATGTCGACGATCGAAGGCCTCGTGTCCAACGAGACCGTCTACACGGGCGAGTACGTGAACTACACAGCCTTCGACAAGACGGCCGGCCTCAAGCCCACCGCGCAGATCAAGGGCAACGAGCGCCTGTTCTCGCTGCCGATCAAGGCAGCTGCGGACGCAGCCGGCCTCATTCGCGCCGGCGACCACGTCGACATCTTCGTTGCGAACGACGGCGGGTTCACCTACGTCGCCGCTCGCGACGTGGAGATCATCGAGACCCCGCAGACCCTGACTCCCGAGGGCGTCGAGGTCGAGGCAACCGCCCCCGAGGCGAACGGCGACACCAAGCTCTACGTCGTCAAGGCGACCGACCGCGAACAGGCGAACATCAAGTTCGGCCTCTCCAACGCGGACGAGTACGGCCTCATGCTCTCGCTGCGACCCGCCTCGGGCGACGCGGAGACCAAGATCCCGCCGCTCGTGCCGCAGCTCAAGATCCCGGAGAAGGAGCCCTCGGGCACCCAGCCGGCACCTGACCCCTCCATCCGCTGATCCCGCTGATCCGCATCACCGCAACTCGCAGCACCACGCAAAGGAACGCACCATGAGCGACCAGCCGATCAGGATCTTCATCTCAGGCGCATGCGCCGGTCTCGCCGAAGCGCGCGACGCCCTCGCCGGTCACCGCGACATCGAGCTCGTCGGCACCGCGTCGGAGCCGTCCAAGGCGGGATCCAAGCTCGCCTCCACCGGAGCCCAGGTCATCCTGCACGCACTCCAGCGTCCCGACTCGGTCCCGACCGAGGAGATCGCCAAGATCCGCGAGCACACCTCAGCCCCGATCATCCTGCTCGTGACGCGCTCCACGTCGACGCTGCTGGACGAGGCCGTGGAACTTGGGCTCAACGACGTCATGCTGCTGCCGCAGCTCACGGACAACCTCGTGTTCACCGTCAAGAAGGCGCACACGATCGGCTCGATGACCGGCTCCGGTGGCGCCGGCCAGCGACGCTCGGGTGACAGCTGCAAGGTCATCACGCTGTTCTCGCCGAAGGGCGGCGTCGGCAAGACGGTGCTCGCCACGAGCATGGCAGCGATGTACGCGAAGAAGCTCAAGAAGCGTACGCTGCTCATCGACCTGGACCTGCAGTTCGGCGACGCGGCGATCATGCTCGGAGCCGATCCGCGCGCAACGATCCTCGACCTCGTCATGAGCCACGGCGACCTGGACAGCGACAAGCTCGCTGGCTTCGTCACGCACCACGAGAGCGGCCTGCACCTGCTGCCCGCTCCGCTGCGACCCGAGGATGACGCGCTCGTCACCGATGATCGTCTCGCGAGCGTGCTCTCGGCTGCCAAGCAGTCCTACGACATCATCCTCATCGACACGGCACCGAACTTCACGTCCACCGTCCTCACCGCGCTCGATCGCACCGACGAGCTCATGCTGGTCGCGAGTCTCGAGGCGACATCGCTCAAGAGCGTGAAGGTCTGCCTGCAGACGCTCGAGATGCTGCACTATCCGCTCGAGAAGTGCCACGTGGTGCTCAATCGCGCGGACACCAAGGTCGGCCTCAAGAAGGACCAGGTCGAAACGGCGCTCGGCAAGTCGATCCGTTTCGGCATCCCGTCCAACCGAGCCGTGCCGATGGCCATCAACCGCGGCGTCCCGGTCGTCATGACGGACCCGAAGGCGGATGTCACCCGTGCGATCCGCGAGCTGTGTGTCGCGTTCAGCCCGGAGGCGTCGAGCGTCACCGAGCAGGCGGCCTCCACCGCGAAGCTGAGCCGCCGCGATCGCAAGCGCATCGCCGACGAGACCCAGCGCGCCCAGCTGCGCGATGCGGACCTCGCCGGAGCGTCCGCGCCTGCACCGGGCGCAGCCCACTCACCCGACCTGGACCTCGAGTTCGATTTCGGCGACGAAGCCGCAGCCTGAGCACCACCTCGTAGACCGCACGAAGAAAGCCGACTGACATGTCACTGCACCGACGACTCCAGTCACTCAACGTCGAGGCGCCTGCTCCCAGCAGCAACAGCACCTCCTCGTCCCAGTCATCCAGCGAGACTCGTGACGAAGCTCACGATCCGTTCGTCGAACTCAAGACGAAGATCCACAAGCTGGTGATCCAGTCGGTCGGTCCTGCCCTGTTCCGCTCCGAGCGCGCGGAAGGCGCTGCGACGAGCCGTCAGGAACTCGAGCATGCCGTGCACGATGCCGTGAACCAGTCGATCGAGGACGACGCCACGCCGCTCACGCGCCAGGAGCGCAACCAGCTGATCCAGGAGATCACCGACGACATCCTGGGTTACGGACCGATTGATCCATTCCTCCGCGACGATTCCGTCTCGGAAGTCATGGTCAACAACCACTACACGGTCTACATCGAGAAGAAGGGCAAGCTGACGCTGACCAATGCCCGCTTCGTCGACGAGCAGCACCTCGAGCGCATCATCGACAAGATCGTCTCCCAGATCGGCCGGCGCATCGATGAATCGAGCCCGATGGTCGACGCACGCCTCCCCGACGGCTCGCGAGTGAACGCGATCATCCCGCCGCTCGCGGTCCGCGGCTCGGCGCTCACCATCCGAAAGTTCAAGAAGGACCCGCTCAAGATGGAGGACCTGATCAAGTTCGGGACCCTCTCCCCCAAGTCGGCGCAGTTCCTCGAGCTGTGCGTCAAGGGCGCGCTCAACGTCGTCATCAGCGGCGGTACCGGCTCGGGCAAGACGACCACGCTGAACGTCCTGTCGGCCGCGATCCCCGCCGAGGAGCGGATCATCACGGTCGAGGACGCGGCGGAGGTCCAGCTCAAGCAGGAGCACGTCATCACGCTCGAGAGTCGCCCGGCGAACATCGAGGGCAAGGGCCAGGTCTCCATCCGCGACCTCGTGCGCAACACGCTGCGCATGCGTCCCGACCGCATCGTCGTCGGCGAGTGCCGTGGCGCCGAGACGGTCGACATGCTCCAGGCGATGAACACCGGCCATGACGGGTCGATGACCACCATCCACGCGAACAACCCGCGTGAAGCCCTCAGCCGCGTCGAGACGCTCGTGCTGACCGCCGGCGTCGACCTGCCGCTGCGCGCCATCCGCGAGCAGGCTGCCGGCGCCATCGACCTCATCGTGCAGGTCTCGCGCCTGGTCGACGGCTCGCGCCGCATCACCCACATCACCGAGGTCGGCAAGATGGAGGGCGAGACGATCACCCTCCAGGACATCTTCATTGCCAAGCCCGATGAAGACGGCGCGGCATCCGGCCAGACGTCACGCCTGCTCGGACCGCTCACGATGACCGGTATCAAGCCTGGCTTCCTCGACAAGCTCGCGCAGAACGGCGTGACCATTCCGGTCTCGTTCTTCGCGGGTGACGACGGCGCCGGCGGCCCTGGCGGTTCGCAGGGCACGTTCGGCAGCAACTCGAGCTTCCGGAGGAGCGCGTGAGCTTCCGCACCACACGATTGGCGACGACCTTCGTCGTGGCGCTTGCCGTCGCGGTCGCGGGCTCGTGCGCATCTGCCCTCGCGGCCGATCGCGACTCCGCGAACGGCGTGTCGATCACGGCCGTGGATTCTTCGCGATTCCCGATCGTGCGCGTTGCGTTCGGCGCGGACGAGGTCAAGGGCAAGGAGCCGGACCTCAACTTCTTCGAGGGCAGCACTGCGCTGCCTGCGGCGTCGCTGTACCGCGGCGAGATCGGCGAGTTCGAGGACGCGCGACACACCGACGTCATGCTCGTCGTCGACACGTCGCTCTCGATGGGCACAGGGTCGCGCATCGATGATGCGATCGATGCTGCCAACCAGCTCATCGATCGCGCTCGCTCCGGCGACCGCATCGGCCTCGCGACCTTCGGCGGCAGCGCCGCTGTCGTCGTCAAGCCGACGGGCGACCTGGAGCGCGTCCGAAGCGCTCTCCGTGGTATCGAGCTGTCGAACCGGACGACGATGTTCGACGCAGTCAGCATGAGCGCTCGCGCATTCGGTTCTAAGATGGACTCCAACCGCGCGATCGTCCTGCTGTCCGACGGCACCGACGTCGGGAGCGTGGAGACCCTCGATGAAGCGGCTGGCGAGGCGCTCAAGGCGCAGGCTCCGATCTTCGCCATCGCGATCCGCGAGAACGCTGACGACCAGCCCAAGGACCTTGCGGAGCTGGGCAACGGCACCGGCGGCGAGCTGCACACCGTGGTGGGTACTGCCGGTCTCGAGACGCTGTTCTCGGAGCTCGGTCGACGCATCCTGCAGCCCTACTGGGTCGAGTACAAGTCGAGCGCGCCGCAGGGCAGCGCGCTGCAGTTCGGGATCGCCATCGGCGACCGCCGCAGCGACATCGTCGTGAAGCGTTCGTTCCGCGGAATCCCATCCGCCAGTGCCGCAGGGCGCGCGGGTGGCGGCGACTTGCCGAATTCGACGCCTGCCAAGCCGCTGCTGCCGGTCCCCGGCGGGATGGTGGGAGTGCTCGTCGCCTCGTTCCCGTTCGCGCTGCTCATCTTCAGCTTCGTCTGGATGATGCTCCAGCGCCGCACGAAGCCCGACATCCTCGCCCGCCTGGATCTCTACACGACACGCGCAACGGCTGACACCGTGGTGCGTCGCGAGGAGCAGCAGTCGCTGTTCCGCCGGCTCGGGTCGCCGATCATGAAGCTCAGCGAGTCGTTCCTCGGCGGCTCCGCATTCTTCGAGCGGACACGCAAGCGCGCCGAGCAGGCGTCGATCGCGGTCAAGCCGAGCGAGATGTTCACGGCGATGCTCGCCGCAGGAGCACTGGGCGCGCTTGTCGGTCTCATGCTCGGCTCGATCGTGTTCACCGGCCTCATCGGCGTGCCAGCCTTCTACCTCCCGATGTTCTGGCTGCGCTTCAAGGCGCGCAAGCGACGCAACATGTTCGACGACCAGCTGCCGGATGTGTTGCAGGGCATCTCCTCCTCGCTCAAGGCGGGCCACTCCTTCAACCAGGCGCTCAACGCCATGATCAAGGATTCGCCCAACCCGACCGCCGAGGAGTTCTCGCGCGTGATGACCGAAGCCCGCCTCGGCATGCCGCTCGAGGACGCGCTCCAGCACATGGCTGACCGCATGGGCAGCGCCGACTTCGAGTTCGCGGTGACGACCGTCAACATCCAGCGCACCGTGGGTGGTTCACTCGCGGACATCCTCCAGATGGTCGGCGACACGGTTCGCAACCGTCAGCAGTTCCGCAAGAAGGTCAAGGCGCTCAGCTCCATGGGCACGATGAGCGCCTACGTCCTGCTCGGCATGCCGATCTTCATCGGCCTCGCGCTGACCGTCATCAACGCGAGCTACATGGCTCCGCTGTTCACCACCGACACAGGCCACTTGCTGCTGGTCGTCGGAGCGTTCTCGATGACGCTCGGCTACTTCGCATGCATGAAGGTCGTCGCGATCAAGATCTAGGGGTTCGTCAATGTTGCTGCTCATCATCGGCATGGTCGCCTTCGCAGGTGGCGTGTACATCGCGATGGAGAACGCCTCGGTCTCGCGCAAGCAGATCCAGGCCAACACCAAGCGCGCGAGCTCCTACGCCGTGATCGATCCCGGCAACGAGGAGATCTCCAAGAGCGCCAACGAGCGACTCATCCAGCCGCTGATGGAGCGCTTCAGCGAGATGGCCGTGCGCATGAGCCCGGCCGGCAAGCGCATGGAATTGCAGCGCAAGCTTCGCAACGCCGGCACGAACGTCAAGCCGCAGACGTTGCTCGCGTTCAAGGGCGGCGTGACGATAGGCGGCGTCGTCGTGATCATCATGGGCGCCGGAGCCGGCAGCATGCCGATCCTCGGCGTCGGCATGCTGTTGTTCATCATCGGTTTCCTGGGATCGGACTTCTGGCTCAACTCCCGCATCCGCGGACGACGCGACGAGATGGAGCGCGCCCTGCCGGACACGCTCGACCTGCTGACGGTGAGCGTCGAGGCCGGCCTCGGCTTCGATGCCGCGGTCTCGAAGGTCTGCGAGAAGATGCACGGACCACTCATCGAAGAGTTCGACGTCGTGGCTCGCGAGATCCGCGTCGGCGAGACGCGACGCCAGGCGCTTCGCAACATGGGCGACCGGGTGGCGAGCGACGACCTGCGCTCGTTCGCACGCTCGATCATCCAGGCCGACGAGATGGGTACTTCGCTGGGGCGCACGCTCAAGGTGCAGGCCGACGACATGCGCATCCATCGTCAGCTCGCGGCCGAGGAGAAGGCCATGAAGGCCCCGGTCAAGATGCTGTTCCCGACCGTCCTCTTCATCTTCCCGGCAATGTTCATCGTCATCCTCGGACCAGCGTTCCTGAACATCATGGCGTCGCTCGCCGAAGCCACCTGATCGACCACCGAAAACTGTGCACGTGCGGGGCGTCTTCGGGCGCCCCGCGCCTCTTCAGTGGCTAGGACCCCATGGCCCATAGAAGGTCAGTTCGCGAACGGTTCCGCGCACGGAACGGATCTCCTTGGTTCCTTACAGGATGCTCACTCGCATCGCCTCAAGTCGCCGCTCCCGGGGGTCGATGCAGCAAGGGTTCGGGTGTGAACGAAGGGTGTTTTCTGCCATGAAGCGATGGCTCACAACAAGCAATGTGCTCGCAACGATCGCGATGCTGTGCGCATTGACTGGCACGTCGATCGCGGCAGCCTGGGCGGCACCGCTGCTCACCGGTGCGAACGTCCGGAACGGGACGCTGACCGGCGTCGACGTGAAGGACCTGAGCCTCTCGTCCACGGACTTCACTTCCGCAGCGACAACTCAGCTCCGTGCGCAAACCGGTCCGGTCGGCGACAAGGGACCTGTGGGGCCCACCGGAAGCAAGGGCGCCAAGGGGCGCAAGGGAACCGCCGGGGTTGATGCCGCGAAGGCGTACAGCTACATCACAGCTGACGACACAACGTCCTTCGTGAGCCCCAAGACCGGCAGCCTGTTGAATCCGGATCCGGTCAAGGGCAACTGCGTCAATGCTGGCACCGTGACCATCATGAACTTTGCATCGAACTGCACGCCGTTTGCGCCCTACTTCCCACACTGGAAGTACGACTGCGATGCCGCCCTTTCCCGGTACTGCGGATCGAGCAAGGTCAAGGGCAGTGCCGGCGCCGGCGCCACGCTGTTGCAGACGAATTCGAATGGCGTGGTCGGATTTACTGGCGACGAGAACGGAAGCTTCGTGTCGTTGATGGGTCCTGGGAACGTTCTCGTGACCGCCTCGTTGACGCTCATGCATCCGGAAGAGGATCTCTTCCACTCTCGAATCGCGTGTCAGCCTCAGGTCCGGCGAAGCAACACCGCCGACGCATACACCAACCTTGGGGTTCCGACGATCGCATCGAGCGCCGACTCCGACGAACTCGTGCACATTACGGTGACGGGCGCCGCGCGCTTCATCCCCCCAACCAACGAGTCCGCGGACTACGACTTTCAGGTCACCTGTCAAATGCTTGACGAATACTCCAGTGGTACCGAGGTCGACAACTGGTTCTTCATCTCCGGAAATGCAACTGCGACCACGACGGAGCTCTGATCGTGAAGAACTCATCCTTCCTCATTCGCCGACACGTTACGTATGCGAACGTCGTGTCGATCATCGTCATCATTGCGGCGACCGCGACATCTGCGTTCGCGGCCACCATGTACACGGGCAGGAACATCAAGGACTCCTCGCTGACCGGCGTCGATTTCAAGGATCGTTCAATCGACTCCAAGGACATCGCGGCCACGTCGCGGAAGTCGATGACCGGCTTCGCCGGTGCCACCGGCGCCACGGGCGATAAGGGTGGAACAGGCCCTCAGGGGGATACGGGCGATGCTGGCGACATGGGCAAGCAGGCGCATTCGCTTGTGCGCTTCGCATCCTTCCACTCGCCGTTTCTACGCACCAACCTGGCTGCGCTGCCGAATGACCCACTGGCTCAACCGAACCCCGGCACTGTAGATCCCTGGGACGGAGCGACGTATCCGACCTATGACACGGGCGAGCCTCGTTCGTATCCCAATGTCACAGAGAATTTCCCGACGAATGATTTCGAGACCACGATCGATAACTCCGATCAGGTCCTCCTGCAGCTCACTGGTCAGAACGAGACGACGACTGGCACCATCCGTCCGACTGCTGGTGGCCTGCTGAATGCAACTGCAACGATCACTGTGCTTCACACCAATGATGGCGAGACGAATTTCGCTGGCGGACGAGCGTTGCACAATCGACTTCGCTGCACACTGCGGTTCGCGAACAACGATAACGCTCTTGGGTCTGGATCACCTTCAATGGGAGCGGTCGAGTGGATCTCGTCCCGACGCCAGCACAAGGTGTACACGATCACCATGACTGGATCCGAGAAGATCCCATCCGACGCTTCGGCCAACTACAACGTCGGCGTGTCCTGCGCCGACGTGGACTACACGGGCTCGAATCACTGGAAGTACATCGCCGGCAACATCACCGCCCACGCCATCTACGTCGGCCCCTGAGCAGGACGGATTCGAATCATGCGACCTCGCATCACCTACGCAAATACGATGGCCACTATCGCACTGTTTCTCGCGCTTGGAGGCACGGCGCTGGCAGCGGTAACGCTGACCAGCAGGAACGTGGCTGACAAGTCGCTGACGAGCGTCGACGTCAAATCTGCTTCACTTGGCGTTGCCGATCTGACGCTTGCTGCGAAGAACGCGCTCCGCGGAGCGAAAGGTGCCACTGGGCGGGCAGGCAGCGTCGGCTCCACGGGCACGACGGGCGCCGACGGTGCCCAAGGCCTTCGCGGGTCGGCCGCCTTCATGACTTCTGCATTCGCTTACCGTGACACTGGTCTGGTGACGAATCGGGCTAACGCGTCGCCCCCGAACAACAACGGCGGTTCCGGAAAGAACTGGGACGATCCAGCTTACGCCAGCACGGGTTGTCCTGGCGGCACGTGTCCCCAGATCCGCGGCGCCGGCGCGTATCAGGCAATCAATCTCAACGCCTCATGGCAGCCCATGGTGACGCTCACAGGAATGTCAGGAAGCGATCCCACTCGCTCTCCCGATACGTTGCTCAACCTCCCGTTCTCCGATGCCTTCCTGAACGCGACCGCGTCCCTCACGTTCATGCATCGCGCGATTGGCGAGGACTTCTCGAACAACACAGGAGGGACGCCTTTGCATGGCCGCCTCGAGTGCGCGCTGTTTTATGGCACCTCCGCTGACCCGAACGCACTGACGACGTCGGCGGGAGTGCTCGCTCAGGCGTCAGGCGGTTATGACGGCATTCAGCATGAACTTACGAACGTCTCCCTGAATGGAAACGGGCAGGGGCTCGTGGCGGGAACCCAGTACAACGTCACTGTTAAGTGTCGTGATGCGGATTACACCGGCGACACCCAGTGGCAGCTCGCACGAGGGAACCTGACGGCGCTCGCGTCGCGCTGAGCAAGCCCCGCTCCGGGACCTGTGTAGAATCGCCCGACCATCCCACGGCGCCGTGGCCGAGTGGTTAGGCAGAGGCCTGCAAAGCCTCGTACACCGGTTCGAATCCGGTCGGCGCCTTCAGTGCTCGAGCGTGTCGAGCGTGACGACCTGGTCGCCGCGCACGATGCCGTAGAGCTCCGCGAGCGTGGCTGGAGCGTCGACGCGATCGTCGCTGCCGTGCTGTTCGAGCCAGGCGTTGGCCTCGTCCTCCGGAAGCTCGGTGAACTCGAGGTGCGCCCAGCTGCGGCCGGGGCGGGCGACGGCATCGTGGAGGCGGTCGATCGGCTCGTTGGTGGTGACGAGCACGGAGACGTTCGAACCTTGTCCGAGCATGCCGTCGGTAAGGTTGAGCAGGCGTGAGAGCGCCTGGCCTGCGCTGACGCGGGCGTCGGAGCTGATGAGCTCGCCAGCATCCTCAAGCACGATGAGCTTCGCGCGCGAGTGCGTGGGCGCGGGTGTCGACGACATTGACGCGTAGTGCACCGGGGGCATCACGCCAGGTCCGTGCCCCATCGTGTCGGCGAACACGACATTGACCGCGCTGCCATCCGCGCCGTCCCAGTGCTCGTCGACATCGTGGCCGAACAGCACCTGCACGAGGTACGAGGCGCGCTCGCCGAGGAAGACTTCGGGGTCGACGATCACATGGATGTCGACGTGATCGCGCCACGCATGCGCGAGCGCGCGAAGCGCAGTGGTCTTGCCGGTACCGGGCGCGCCGCGCCAAAGGGCGATGCCGCGCGCCGAATCGGGCGGGTTGTCCATGATCTTGGCGAGTGCATCGCTGAGCGGGCCGACGTAGTTGCCGGCGATCTCGTCCCACGCGGGCGCGTACAGGCGCCGCACCATCGGCTCAGGCCCGTGCTCGGTGAGTGTCCAGAACCAGATCGGCACCCTGGGGTCCTCCGGGCGCTTCTCGGCCTGCAGGCGCTCGCACAGTCGGTCGAGCAGGTCGTCGGCAGTGGCGGCGTCGTCGGTCGCGACGCGCACGTGACCATTGCCGTAGTGCCACGAGACCTCCACGAGCTCGCGCTCCTGAACCGATCCCACGAGGAGCAGCTGCCCCATCGAGTCGATGCTCGTCTCCACCTTCATCTCGCAGAGCGCTTCGATGTCCGCATACGTCAGGTGGCGCATCGCGATGTGGCGTCGGCGCACGTGCGAGAGCGCGCTCGTCATCACACCGATGTCGAACGCCTGGGTCAGGTGCCCTTCCGCGAGCACCGACGTTGCCTGGACCGATGGGACGTGCACGAGCGAGGAATGCATTCCGATGCGGTACCCGTGGCGGGGGATCCGACGCACGTTCGCGCAAGTTCGATGAGGTACCGGCGAGGCGAGCGTTTGCTGCGGATTGCAGGCGGCCACAACCTTGCTGTCCACAACGATTCAACGACCCTCGGAGGTCCCCCATCATGGGTATTGGTGCATCCATCCTGCTGCTCGCCGTCGGCGCAATCCTTGCGTTCGCGGTCAACGTCGATGCGAGCTCCCTGGCCGGCACGACCGTCAACTGGGATACCGTCGGCGTCATCCTCATGGTCGTCGGCGCCATCGGCCTCGTCTGGTCCCTCATGGCACTGAGCGCCTGGCGTGACCGCGGTCGCAACCGCGACGTCGTCGTCGATGACCGCCCGGTCGTCGAGCGCGACACTTACGTGCGCTGAGCACGAGTCGCCCGACAGGTTCGAGGCCGTCGTCCCGCGTCGCGGGGCGGCGGCTTCGTCGTTTCCGGGAAGGCGCGCGCTGGTCGTATGATGTGCGCATGTCGACGACCGATGAGCGACCCAACCTCACCGTCCAGCGCATCAGCGCCACGCAGACCCACCCGCTGCGGATGGCCGTCCTGCGACCCGGTGCCCCGAAAGCCGAGTGCGAGTTCCCCGGCGACGAGGACGAGCTGACCTTCCATGCTGGCGCCGAACTCGACGGACGCATCGTGTCGATCGCGTCGCTGTATCTCGAGCCGCGGCCGGTGGACGCCGCTGGCGGCGCGCCCGTCGCTCCCGACCACGGAGCCGGGACCGCGTGGCGTCTTCGCGGCATGGCGACCGAGCCGGGACTGCGCAAGTGCGGCGCCGGTCGTGCGGCGCTCGAGGCGTGTGAGGCGCACGCTCGAGAGCACGGCGCGACGCTCGCATGGTGCAACGCGCGCGTCGAAGCGGTCGGCTTCTACGAGCGCCTCGGCTGGACCGTGCTCGGCGAGGAGTTCGACATCCCGACGGTGGGGCCGCACTTCGTCATGGAGCGCTCGCTGCGCTGACGGCGCGTCGGTCAGGCGTTGCCGGGCCGGAACGGGCTGACGGGAACGACGACGCGAACCGGACCTGGCTGGATGCCGTGCTCGTCGAGGCGGTCGCGCAGCAGCCAGTCGATGTGCGCGGCGTCCTGCGGCGAGTCGACCTCCACCCGGTGAGCCACTTCCTCCGGCGCGAGGTGGCCGTCACCGTTGAGGTCCTCGGGCACGAGGTCGTAGCGCTGCACGTGCGGCAACCCGGTGGTGAACGTGAGCTGTGCAGGCGTGAAGTCGCGGACCTTGCCGCGGTAGCCACTCTCGGTCTCGGTGATGAGCTGCACCCCATGGGCTGCCTGCTCGAGCACGACGAGTGCGCTGTCGGCAGCGAGCCGATCTGCTTCCTCGCGGTCCGCAGGATCGGTCACGAACGGATCGAGCACGACCAGCCGAACGGTGTGCGCATCGACGACCTGCAGGTCGCGCACCACGCTCTTCGGGTCGAGCAGCCACTGGGCTTGTCGCACGTAGTCCTGGGCAGGGCTCGAGACGTCGGAACCGGGCGTAATCGAGGCGTGCTGGGGAGCGATTCGCATGGCGTGCATGGTACGCGCCACGGCGGCGTGGTGCGGCACTCGAGACCGACCGATTCGATACCTTTCTCCCATGCTCGTGCTGCTCCCCCCATCCGAGACGAAGGCCGTTGGCGGCGATGGTGCGCCCCTCGCCCTCGACGAGCTGTCGTTCGCGGAGCTGACGCGCACGCGTGAGCGGCTGGGCTCGACGCTCGTGCGCCTCGGAGCGAATCCCGCCCGCGCCGCCAAGGTGCTCGGCCTGGGGCGCACGCAGGCGGGCGAGTTGCGCCACAACCAGCAGCTGCTGGCCTCCCCCACGATGCCCGCGATCCGCCGCTACACGGGCGTGCTGTACGACTCGCTCGACTACGCCTCGCTGCGACCAGCCGAACGGGCCCGCGCCGACGAGCGCCTGGCGATCGGCTCCGCGCTCTTCGGCGTGGTGCGCGCGAGCGACCCGATCCCGGCGTATCGCCTCTCGGGCGGCACGAAGCTGCCACGACTCGGCACGCTCGGCGCCGTGTGGAAGCCGACGCTCGGCCCGGTGCTCGCCGACATCGCGAGCCGGGAGCTCGTCGTCGACCTTCGTTCGGGGGCGTATCGAACGCTCGCGCCGATCGACGATGCAGTGACCGTGCGCGTGATGAGCGAGCGCCCCGACGGCTCACGAGGCGTGGTCAGCCACTTCAACAAGGCGACCAAGGGACTGCTCGCGCGGCTGCTCGTCAGGACGTCAGGCGAGTGTGGCAGCGTCGGCGACGTCATGCGCGTCGCGCGGCGCGGTGGACTGCACGTCGAACAGGTCGGCGACCTGGCGATCGACGTCGTCACGAGCGCGTAGGCCCAGGAAGAGCTGCACGACCGCCTCGATCGACGCGATGGTGAGCAGCACGTTGCGCGCGACGAGCACCTCGGGGAACTTGAGCACGCCGGCGGTGCAGATAGTCGCGAGCGCGATCCACACGAACGGTCGTCGCAGCCGCGTGTTGGGAAATGACAGCGACAGCGCCGCGACGGCGAGCAGCCACACCATGAACTGCGGGCTCAGCACGCGGCTCGTGACGATCGCCAGAAGCACCCCGACGGTGACGAGGTCGGCGCCGGCGGCGTTCGATGCGAGCCACGCGCGTCGCGTCGAGCGGTTCGTGGCCGGGGTCGTGGAATCGCGTCGCAGCAGCGCGGTGCGCAGCACCCACCAGACGGCGAGCAGGACCGCGACGAGCGCCGTCGCCCAGCGGAGCGAGTCCGCGACCCGCTCCGCGCGGGGATCGTCGATCTCCGTTGCCCCCGAGCCGTAGTGCAGCGGCGCGCCGTCACCGTTGATCGAGCCGACCAGGTGCCACGGGCTCGCGGCGACCGCCTCGTTCTGGAGCCCGCGACCGGCCTGGTTGACGAGCGCGCGGTCCTGCGGGCCGAACACCTGCTCGGCGGCGGCGATCCCGCCGAACAGCACGGCGCCTGCGACGAGGGCCGCGAGCACGAGTCGAGTGGGACGCCGCTCGGCGCCGAGCACGGCGATCGGCCAGGCCTTGATGAGCGCGCCGAGACCGGCGAGTGCGCCGAACAGCGCGGGGCGGCGAACGACGAACAGCAGCGCGGCGACGGCGCAGAGCGTCGGGGCGAGGTCGAAGCGCAGCAGCGGATATTCGCGCATCGCGGGCATGAGCAGCAGCCACGCCCAGAGTCCGAGCAGGCTGCCGTTGAGGCGCGCAGCCCGGGCGAGCAGCAAGGTGATCAGGCCGTCGCAGGCGACCATGAACGCGACGAACGCGACGCCGTAGGCCGCATCACCGGCGAGCTGCGGGATGAGCAGCACGACGGTCGCGCCCGGCGGGTACTGCCACATCTCGGTGGCCGGCATCGTGCGCGTGTCAAGCAGGTGTCGGGCGACCTCGTGGTAGTAGCCGACGTCCTGCATGTGCCCGACGTGGCCGTGGGACACGAGGAGGATCAGCGCGACGATCAGGCCGCGCGTCGCGAGCCACGTCGCGACGATCCATCGGGTGTTCGCAGCGCGATGCATGAGCGCGAATGGTAGCAACGCCCGGCCGGCGAGCCGTGAGTACACACCCGGGCCGTGCGGTCAGCCCGGGGCGCCGGGACTGGGCGGGGTCGGCGGCGTCGCGGGCGCGTCGGGCTCCTCGACGCCAGGCTCGGGTGCGATGAGGACGTTCGCGTCGAACGAATCAGGGTCGCCATCGGCGAAGGCGAGCACGTCGTCCTGGTTCTCGCGCACGTCGATCACGCGCCCGCACTGCGATCGCTCGACCTTCGCGACGAGCATCGAGCACTGTTTGCGCGAGCCGAGCCCGATGCTGAATGTCTTGACGCACGAGTCGCGGAAGTCGCCCTTGGGTGCGAACTCGTGACAGGCCTTGGCGGCGTCCTCGAGGTTGCCGCTGATCGCGTTCACGCGCGCGGGGAGATAGGCGTAACAGGCCTTGCGCGCTTCGTCGGACGTGGCCGTGGAGCAGTTGTCGAGTGTGGTGTCGCCGTCGGAGACGTCGAGCAGGGATGTCTCCATGTAGAGGCCGTACAGGCACTGGTGCTCGGCGCCGACGAGCACGGGCGGGCGCTCGCCGGGGATCGGGCTGTCGACGTTGGCGCCGGGCAGCTTGGTGTAGTCGACGCGTTCGCAGGCGTCGATACCTGCGGACACATCCCCCTTGTTCTGGCGCGCGATCACGTGCCCGTACGCGTGCGTGCAGTTAAACAGCGCGGTGAGGCCGGTGCTGCCGCCGCATTCGGCGTCGACCATGCGGGCGAGCTCGGCCTCGGATGGGTCCTTGGTGCCGATGAAGCCGATCGTGTAGCCGTGGGCGTAGCCCTGCTGGCAGGTGGTCTTCGCGGTGATGTTGTCGTAGTCGCGGCCGGCCTTCGCATCTGCTCGGCCCTCGGCCTCGCCGAGCGGGTGCCAGCCGACGTGGCAGTCGGCACCGAGCGTGGCGCTGTCGCCGGCGAGTTCGTCGACGCGAACCAGGCCCTTGGCGAGACCACGCTCGTCGACAATGTCGCCGAACGCATCGGTGTAGCAATCGAGCTGCGCGGCGCGGTCGCGCACGTAGCTGCAGCCCTTGAGGCCCGGCACCAGCTGGTGGCTGTTCGCGGCCTGCCACAGGCCCAGTCCGATGCCGACGGGGACGACCACCGCGAGCACCAGCAGCAGCAGCGCTCGGCGACCTGAATGGCCGTCGCGCGCGCGTGGACGCTGGTCGTCGTCACTCATTGGTCATCCTCTGGACGGATCATTGACGGATCCAAGGTTACGTCGTTCACTGGATGCAGGACGAACTACGCTCGGTCACGGCCGAGCTCGATCCCAAGGGGATGAGAAGATGTCGATGATTCGAGTGCGTACCTGGCACATTGCCATGGTCGCTATCCTGGCTACGGTTCTCGTGGCTGGTGCGCTGGCACTGTCGAGCGCCAAGGCGGCCGACAAGCCGGTCAACGCAGGCGTGCCGCTCGCGGCGCCCTACAACGAGCCGATCGCAGCGTACGCCAGCTACAAGGGCTGGGGCACCGTCGAGGGCGGCTTCTACGGCTACGGCGCTCGGACTGCTGCAGGCTTCGTCGCCCCGGCGCCCAAGACGGCGTGGGAGTGGAACACGAGCCGCGGTTGGCTCCAGCGCGGCCGCACGCCGGGCACCCGGGTGTACATCTGGCCGTACGCGGCTGGCTGGTCCTGGACCTGGACCGAGAGCACCGGCTGGTACGCGATGCAGACGAGCGACCTGATGATCGGCTACCGCCCGATCGCCATCGCCACCTGATCCATCGCGCCACAGGAACTGACGATCGAGGCCCTCGCCACCTGGCGGGGGCCTCGTCGTATCTCGATGACATTGCCACACGGTCATCTTTGCGACGGATCGTTGACGGATCGGGCCTCTCGTCGTTCACTGGACACTGGAACGAACTACGCGCCTGCTTCGGCGGGCGCTCGATCCCTAGGGGATGAAATGATGTCGATGATTCGCGTGCGAACCTGGCACATTGCCATGGTCGCTGCCCTGGCGACGGTGCTCGTCGCCACGGCCCTGGCCATGTCGAGCGCCCAAGCGGCCGACAAGCCCGTCAACGCGGGCGTTCCGCTGGCTGCGCCATACAACGAGCCGATCCCGGCGTACGACAGCTACAAGGGTTGGGGCGCCGTCCATGGCACCTACGGCGACTTCAACGGGGTCGCCGGGCCCATTCATTCCAAGGTGGCCTGGCACTGGAACGGCACGGCATGGTCGCAGCGCTACGGCCGCACGCCCGGCCTCCAGGTGTACATCTGGCCGTACGCGGCTGGCTGGTCCTGGACCTGGACCCAGAGCACCGGCTGGCTCGCGATGCAGACGCGCGACCTGACGATCGGCTACCGCCCGATCGCCATCGCCACCTGATCCATCGCGCCACATGGACTGACGATCGAGGCCCTCGCCACTTCGGCGGGGGCCTCGTCGCGTCCTGAGCTACTTGGGCGCGTGCAGGTTGAGCGAGGCGAGCTTCTGGTTGAACTCGTCGCGAACCTTGGTGACGGACTTCTCGTCATCGCCGACGAATTCGAAGGTGTAGCGACCGAAGCGGCCGACGACGAGATCGTCGCGGTAGAGGTTGATGCGGACCCCCGGAGCGCCGTTGCCCTCGTACTTGGTGCTCTCGCGAATGAACTCGGGCCATTCCGGATCGGAGGCTTCCTGGAACTCACCGAACTCGAGCACCTTCTCGAAGGCGGCTCGAACGGGGCCATTGGATTCAGGGACACGGATGACGAGAGAGGGATGCATCCCCCCTATCTTCTCGAACCTGCGCCGCGCGTGTGCGAAAAAGTTCGGGCAAGGCCAATCCACGCGCTCACGGGGCTCGCGGCACCGACACCCCAGGAGCGGCCAGCAGGGGGCCCGTTCCCCACGCACACGTGCGTGACCCGGGCGGATCCGGGCTCGATGATCCGGCATGCGGGGGTCGTGTCATCGGGGACGCACCACGGTGCTTGGAGCACTGCTGGTCGTGCTCGCCCTGATCGGATCCGGTTGCGGCGGATCGAGCGTCGATGCGGCAGCCGGTGCCGATGTCGGCGCGCCGAAGGCTGGCGGTTCGATCGTCGTCGCACTGGCCAAGGAGCCACCGGTCATCAACTTCTGGCTGGCGCCGGGGTCGATGACGGTCACGCAGCAGCTGACCGACGGGCTGACCGATCCGATCGTGGTGCTCGACGAGCAGGGCGTGTGGCAGCCGGTGCTGGCGACCGAGGTACCGACGCTCGACAACGGCGGGGTGACGCTCACCGATGACGGCGGGATGCGCGTGCAGTTCGACCTGCAGCCGAGCGCTGCGTGGTCCGACGGCGAGGCGCTGACGTGCGAGGACGTGCGCTTCACCTGGCAGACGGTGATGAACGAGACGTACCAGATCGCGACGCGCCTGGGCTGGGAGCAGATCTCGGCGATCGACTGCTCGAGCGCGACGAACGTCGTCATCCACTTCAAGGAACGCTACGCGCCGTACATGTCGCGCATCCTCGCGATGCCGCCGCTGCCGAAGCACGCGCTGGAGGGCAAGGACTTCAACACCTTCTGGAACGACCGCTTCACGGTGTCGAGCGGGCCGTACGTGTTCGATTCGTGGCAGCGCGGCGTGCGTCTGACGCTCACGCGCAACGAGCACTACTGGCGCGAGGGGCACGAGGCGCTTGCCGACCGGATCGTCTTTCGCTTCGTCAAGGATGCGAACACGCTCAAGATGCAGCTGCGGATGCAGGAAGCCGACGTGGCGTTCATCCCGGCCGACACGAACCTCGAGGTCGAGCTCAAGGCGACGCCGGACGTGAAGTTCGCGATCCTCAAAGGCGCGGTGATGGAGCTGCTCGTCATGCGCACGACGAAGGCTCCGCTCGACGACGTGCGGGTTCGTCAGGCCCTGGCGCATGCGATCGATCGCAAGATGATCACGGACGTGATCCTGTCCGGGGTGGTGCCGCCGGGGGTGAGCCCGATGGTGTCGACCGAGCTCAAGGTCTATGACGACGAGCCGTACGCGCAGTACGCGAAGCCGGACCCGGACAAGGTGGCGGAGCTGCTGACCGAGGCCGGGTGGAAACGCGATGGCGACGGTCCGTGGACGAAGGGCGGCAAGCCGCTGACGCTGACGTGGGTGGCGGGCGCGGGCAGCATGCCGTTCCGGGCGAAGATCGCGCAGCTCGTGCAGGAGCAGCTGCGTCGCCAGGGGATCCTCACTGACATCCGGCTCATCCCGACGGAGGTGCTGTACAGCCACACGGCTCCGCACGGGCAATTCGACCTGGGCGAGTGGAGCGAGCTGACGGGCGTGGAGCCGCTGCCGAACCTGATTTTCGGGTGCAACGAGATTCCGCGCAAGCCGGCGTGGGCGGGCAAGAACCGCATGGGCTGGTGCAACGAGGATGCCGAGCGGGTGATGTCGGCGGCTGACAACGAGGTCGATCCGGTCAAGCGTGCAGCGCTCGTGCACGAGGCGAACGCGATCATTGCCGACCAGGTGCCGCTGCTGCCGCTGTTCCAGAGCCCCGACGTGGTGGCGTGGCGCTCACGCGTGCAGGGGCTCAAGCTCAACCCGTCGGCGAACCACACGTGGAACATGGAAGCGTGGTGGGTGAGCGGATGAGCGGCATCCTCCTGAAGCGACTTGCGGCGCTGCCGGTGATCCTGCTGGCGACGAGCGTGCTCGTGTTCTTCGTGCTGAGCATGGGCCCCTCGCCGATGGCGCTCATGATGGAGGTGGCGAACCTCTCCCCCGAGGAAGTGAAGCGCATCGCACACGAGTACGGGTGGGACCAGCCGCAGCTGGTGCAGTACTTCCACTGGCTCGGCGATGCGGTGACCGGCGACCTGGGCATGAGCGTGCGGACATTCCGCCCGGCGGCGGAGATGATCGGGGAGCGGTTACCGCTGACGCTGACGATCGCGTCGCTGTCCCTGCTGCTGAGCGTGGGGATCGGCGTGCCGCTGGGCGCGTACTGCGCGGCGCGGGCGAACTCGAAGCTGGACTATGCGACGACGTTCATGACGCTGGCGCTCATGGCGATGCCGGGCTTCTTCATGGCACTCGTGCTGCAGCTGGGTGCGGTGGGGCTGCGCGACCTGACGGGCGGGGTGGTGTTCTTCACGAGCGGCACGCCGGAGTCGGGCGGTTCGATGCTCGAGTGGGCGCAGCGACTGACACTTCCGGTGCTGACGCTGACACTCACGCACATCGCGATGTGGACGCGCTATCAGCGCGGGGAGCTGCTCGGCGTGCTGAGCGAGCAGTACATCACGTGCGCGCGTGCGAAGGGACTGCCGGCGAAGACGGTGTTCCTGCGCCATGCAATGCGCAACGCATCGCTGCCGATCATCACGCTCGTCGCGATCGACATGGGCAAGCTCGTGGCGGGCGCCGTGGTCGTGGAGAGCGTGTTCGGCCTGCCGGGGATCGGCACGCTGCTGCTCGACTCGGTGAACGGCAACGATCGCGTGGTGGTGCTGGACATCCTCATGATGGTCGGGCTCATGATGGTGTTGTGCAACGCGGTGGCGGACATGGTCTACGGCGCGCTCGATCCTCGCGTGCGGGTGGGGACGTGACCTGATGGCAGCCGCGCAGACGCAGGCAACGCAGGTGGCGCCGATCAAGCCGGGCACGTTCCTGGGCGGTCCGGCGACGCGCGCGGCCGAGGCGAGCACGCTGCCGAACGCGAGCGCAGAGCGCAGCCAGGCGCGCGCGATCTGGGATTCGTTCAACGCGCACGGGCCGGCGCGGGTGAGCCTGTACGTGATGATCGCGATGACGATCGCGTGCATCGTGCTGCCGTGGGTGCTGCCGTGGAGCTCGACGGAGGTCGACTTCGAGGTGCTCGCGGCGACTGCACCGAGTGCGTCGCATCCGCTCGGCACCGATGCGATCGGTCGCGACGTGCTCGCGCGGCTCGTCGACGCGGGGCGGGTGAGCCTGCTCATTGGATTGGCTGTGGCGCTCATCAGCGCCGGGGCGGGCGCGTTCGTCGGGACGCTGCAGGGTTTCTACGGGGGCGCGGTCGACACGCGGCTCGGCTGGATCGTGAACATCCTCATGACGATCCCCAGCCTGCCGCTGCTCATCGCGATGAGCAGCGTCGTGAACTCCGAGGGCAGCAAGGCGGGCGACCTGCTCGGTGCGGTGCCGGCGCAGTGGCGGATCATCATCATCATGAGCGCGCTCGGGTGGATGGCGATCAGCCGCGTGGTGCGCAGCCAGGTCGTATCGCTTCGTGGTCGCGAGTTCGTGGAGGCATCGATTGCGCTCGGCGCGACGAACAAGCGCGTGATGGTGGTGCACATCCTGCCGAACACGATCAGCGTGCTTGCGGTGTTCACGACGCTCGCCGTGGCGACGGCGATCCTGGGCGAGAGCACGCTCAGCTTCCTCGGCCTGGGCGTGGCGCTGCCGACGCCGACGTGGGGCAACATGCTGCTCGACGCGCGCGACGTGTTCACAGCGGTGCAGTACTGGTGGCTCACGTGGTTCCCGGCCGCGGCGATCCTCGTGAGCGTGCTGTGCGTGAACTTCATCGGCGACGGGCTACGCGACGCGTTCGACCCGTCACGAGCGCGCGGGCGCTGATGGTCCGCCGATAGCCGAAGCTTCGTCGATTGTCGACAGATCTACGACGCTCGTTGACCGGATCGACCAGAGATGTTCGAGCGACGTTCGCGTATCCGTCCGATTCCTCGAGCGCGCCCGAAGAACTGCCGATCATGCTGTGATGGTGTGGTCGGCCCGAATCGTTCGAAACGTGCTTGCATGCATAGCAGGCGTCAGCGTGCTGCTCGTGATACCGGCGTGCTCCTCGGCGGCGTCGGTGACGTGGGACGGGGGCGCCGGTACCACCGACTGGAACACCGCAACAAACTGGTCCGGGAACGCCATTCCAACGAATGCAGATGATGTCTCACTCGGTCCTGGAGCGAACGTCCTGCTCGACGGTGGCCCCGATGCGGCGGCCGCGACGCTCGATGTCAGCGGCACCTTGCAGACCCGTGAGCCCCTCGTCGTGACCGGACCGATCATCGTCCATTCGAGCGGTACGATCGGCGTGGAGCGATGCCCGTGGCTCCGGTCGACCTCGGGCCAGTCGCGGATTGAAGCGGGGGGCACGATTCAGACCAATTGCCTCATCCGATTCGCGAACCTCGAGAACGCAGGCGCGATCTTCGTCCAACGCAATGGCCTGGTGATCGACAACACCTTCTCCTCGAGCGGAATCATCAGCGGCAGCGGCTCGATCACGACGCCTCACTATGTCGACGTCGGCATCACGTCGTTCCAGGGGGTCATCAACTCCGGCGACGGCACGCTCGCGGGCACTCACTCGATCTGTTCGCTCTATGGCAGTTGGCACGTGACGACGGGCACGCTCACGGTCCCCAAGACGTGCCAGCTCCACCTCGGTTCGTTCGTGCTCGATGCAGCTGGGCGCGTCAACGTCTCGGTTGACGCGATGCTGACTGATGCGACGTCGCGACCGATCCAAGTGGACGGGAATGCACAGCTTGACGGGGCGATCCACATCGACGGGGCGTGGGGCGTCGACCTGACCCCGGCGCCTCGCACCGCCATCGTACTGCTCGCCACCACGCGCTCAGGAACGCCGACCATCACCACGGCACCTGGATTCGCTCCCGGACCCGCGCCGTGGACGGCAGTCACCACGCTTGACGGTCGGATCCTGAAGGTCACCATCGCCGAACCCATCGCGCCCTCGGCTGTCGGCTCGATCGAACGGAGCCCCGGCGGAAGCACGCTGCACGCGCACTGGGCACCAGCGACCGACGAGCACAGCGGAATCCGAGGGTACTCGGTAGAGATCGACCAGGTGCCCGACACGATTCCGGACGCCACCAGCGACACCACCTCGCCCGACAACGGAAGCACATCAGCCCCCGGCACCTACTTCGTCCACGTTCGGGCGATCGACAGATCCGGGAATCCGGGCCCGACGTCGCACGCGGGACCGTGGGTGGTGCACGCTGCAGGTGAGTGGTCGGGCCTCGGGGCGACCGACGACTGGCAGGATCCCGACAACTGGATCGGCAACCAGGTGCCAGAGGCGGGAGCCGACATCACCATAGCACCGAGCGACGTCGGCGCTCACGCTGGGCCGCACATCACGGCCGGAGATGTCGAGGTCGGGCTGATGCAGCTCGCAGGACCGATCACGATCGACCCGACACGTTCCATCTCCGCATACCGCATTGACATGTCCGGCGTAGGAGATCTGATCGGCGGTGCTGCGACGATTACGGAGCTTGGCGCCTATGGGCCCGGCGTCAGGACGATGTCGTCGATCATCTCTGGCCTGCGTCACCTCACGGTCAACGATGGCGACGTTCGCATCAACGGGTCAGTCGGTCCGGGAGACATCTTCATCAGTGGCGACGGTGCCGACGTCGAGCTCACGGGCTCGGTGAACGGCGGCGTCATGGTCGGTTACGGCTCATCGCTCTCGGCATCGGCAGTGACCGTACCTGACGGAAGCCAGCTGTCCGTCGCAGGATCCCTCGTCGTGAGTGGAACCGTGGTGACGGCGACCGGCCTGACCCTCGAATCCAATGCGACATTCCGCGCGGCGACTTTCGAACAGGGGGCCGGAGGCATCAGCTTCATCGGCGGAGGGTCGGCACTCGAGGCCGATGTCGAAGTACATGGCGGCTTCTTCGGTACGTCGCGGAGCATCGACGGAGATCTCACGATGCACGCCGGCGAGTTCGCGTTCGCTCCGGACGCTGCTCCTTACACGGTGTCTGGATCGTTCGCGATGCATGCACCGGCGACGTATTCGCCATCGCTCTCGGGAGCCGACATCACGGTCGGAGGGACAGCGATCGTCAACGGCGTGATCGACGTGCTCGGCGAGCAGCCGACCACGGCTTGGGGCGTCGTGGAGCCGATCATCCGCGCCGCCGGTGGCGTCACTGGCACCCCGCGACTCGTGTCAGGAAATGAGCCTTCCCGGGTTCGAGTGGCGTTCGAGCCCGGCGTGCTCGGCGTCACGCCCGTCGACCGCATCGCACCAGTTGCGCCTGTCATGTCCGCGACGCTCGGACCGCTCGGCTCCGACATCACTGCGACCATCTCCGTGTCGTGGGCCTATCAGCCTTCTGCTGCGGAGACTGCTGACGGCCGCCAAGCACCCATCGATGGCTATTCGATGTCGATCGACGCCTCGCCCAACGGTGCGGCCGATCAGCAGGCGGACGTGAGCGGGACGACGACGAGCTCATCGGGGACTGTCCCGAGAGGCTTGTGGTATGTGCACGTTCGTGCTCGAGACGCCGATGGAAACTGGGGAGCGACCTCGCACGCAGGACCGTTTGCCGTCGGCCCTCCGATCGTGACGACACCTCCCAATGCGAAGACGGACCGGTGCTCCAACATTCCTGGCGCGCAGACGACCCTCCCTGCTCGCACGATCGCGCGCGCCGACGGAAGCTGCGTGACGACAGCGTCCGCAGGGCCGGACGTGCTGTGGGGCAGCGCACGCATCGACGTCCTGCTGGGCGGACGCGGTGCGGATCGGCTGTACGGCGCCGGCGGCAACGACCGGCTCGTGGGCGGACCTGGACGCGATCGGCTCGATGGCGGCGCAGGCGCGGACGTGCTCGACGCGCGCGACCGCGCTGGTGGCGACATCATCACGTGCGGTCCGGGGCGCGACACGGTGCTCTTCAACCGCGGCGATCACGTGGCCCGCGACTGCGAGCGGCGACGCCTCGCGACGTAGCGGTCAGCGAGCGCCGCTCACGAAGATCACGCGCGCACGAACGGCTCCGGTGGTGGCATGGACGACACAGGTCGAGCCGACTGTGCCGGCGCACGCGTCGAGCCAACGTGACACACGCCAGGTGCGCGACGTGATCGCGCGTAGCTCGACCCAGTCGCCGCGGAGGACCTGATACGAACACGTGCTGCTGGGACAGGTGCGCCGCGCCACGGCACCCACGGCGCCCACTGACACGGCACTCGGGCCATTGGCGCGAACCGTCAGTGCGCTGGTGAGCGGTCGGGCGATGTAGGCGCCGACGGGGGCGGTGCCCGTGCGAGCGCGGCCGTCGCGATCGGTGGTGACCGCGTCGGGGATGGTGCCGGTCGGGACGGAGGGGTCGTCCCCCGCGAAGGGTGGAATCGCCGGGACCGTCGCGCCGAGCAGGCCGGCGCCGGGCGCGAGTGCACCGAACACGTCGGTCGCATCGACGGCGCCGGCGTTGATGGTGTTGTCCGCGCGCAGTTGGACGGCGTTGCAGGTGGGGTTCGTGTCCTGGCATCCCTGATCGGGTCCGACGCCGAGCTCGAGGTCGTCGGGGCCGTTGGAGATGACGTTGCCGGTGATCCGAAGCTCGTCGTCAGCCACTGCCGGATCGGGACCCGCGCCACCTGCCGGCAGCGGGCGCGGCTGGTAGATCGCGAAGTGCGTGAACTGCGAGCGATACGGCGCCGGGTTGACGACGAGGTTGTTCGCGATGCGCACGCCGCGGTTACCGATGTAGACCGGGTCTCCTCCGGGCGCGGGCGGGCCCCACGCGCCGGCGGCGACGCGCGAGGCGCAGGCGGCCGCGTTGCCGTCGCAGCTGCGCTCGCCGAAGACCGCCTCGATGACGTGGTCGCGCGAGCCGACGCGCTGCATGGTGTTGTGCGCGACGACGACGTCGTAGCCGCCGTTGACGCCGACGCCGGCGCCTTCGATGTCGTGGAGCACGTTGCTGCGGATCGCGACGTCGTAGGCCTCGTAGTGCACCCATGGTGCGGTCATGAACTCGAGCCCAGTGCCTTGGCCCGCGGTGATGCCGCCCGTGCCGCAGTCGTGGACGTGGTTCTGTTCGATGACGATCGAGGCGGAGCCACCCTTCACGTACGTGCACCAGTCAGTCGCGCGGTGGATGCGGTTGCGCGCGACGAGCCCGCGCTGCACGGCGACGAAGTCGATCGCGTTGTCGGTCGCTCCGGAGATGTCGTTGCCGATGAGCGTGATGCCGGTCGACTGGTTGACCTTGATGGTCTCCTGCGGACCCTGGCCCTGGCTCGGATTGCCGATGCCGGCGAACACCGAATCGCGCAGGACGATGTCCGCGCACTGCTCGCAGTGGAAGGGGTCGAACTTCGACTGGATGGAGACGTTCTGGAGCTTGAGGAAGCGAACTCCGAACATGTTGATCGACGGGAGTCGCACGCTCGAGGCGATGCCCGTGCGGGACTCGATGACGATCGGCGCCGAGCGCGAGCCCCAGCGCGATTCCCAGTAGTTCGGCGTGGCGGTGGGCGCATAGGTGCCGGGCGCGAGCCGGATCGTGACGCCCTGGGTGAGCGTGCGGCGAAGCGGAATGGAATTCCACGCTGCGGTGACGGTGCGCTTGGCGCGGGCCGGTGTCGTGCCCGGCCATGCGTCGCGTCCATGAACCGGGTCGACATGGATGACGCGTGGCGCGGCGATGGCGCCGGCAGGCAGGGCGCCAGCGAGCGCGGCGGTCGTGAGGAGGAACACCGGGAGTCGTCGCATGGGGCGACACTACTGAGTCGAGATTCATCCGGACCGCGCAGGGAAACGGTAGGGCCATGGGAACCATCGAGGAATTCACCGCCGACGTCCAAGCCGACTACGCCGACGGGGCAGCCGGCATCCCGCTCGGCCACGCCATGTTCGGCGAAGAGCTCGTTGCCGACACGCCCGTCACGGCGCGGCTGGCGATGCTCAATCGCCACGGGGTGATCGCCGGCGCGACGGGCACCGGCAAGACCAAGTCGCTACAGGTGATGGCCGAACAGCTGTCGGCGCAGGGCGTGCCGTGCGTGGTGGCGGACATGAAGGGCGACCTGTCGGGGCTGGGCGCAGCGGCGCCCGTCGACGGACATGGCGCGGCGCGCGCCGCGAAGCTCGGTATCGAGTACGTCCCGGCTGCGCAGCCGGTCGAGTTCTGGGCGCCGGGCGGCGTGGGCGCGGGCATCCCGATGCGCGGCACGCTGTCGGAGTTCGGGCCGCAGCTGCTCGGCAAGGTGCTCGGCGCGAACGAGACACAGGAGCAGGTGCTCTACCTGGTCTTCCGCTTCGCCGATGACCAGGGACTCGCACTCGTCGACCTCGGTGACCTGCGCGCGCTGCTCGAGTACCTGTCGAGCGATGCAGGCGCCGAGCAGCTCGCGAAGCTCGGTGGGGTGTCGAGCCAGTCGATCGGGGTGCTGCTGCGCTCGATCGTCGTCCTCGAAGCCAATGACGCATCGCCGTTCTTCGGGATGCCGTTCCTGCAGCTCGCGGACCTGATGCGTGTCGATGCGCAGGGGCGCGGGGTGATCAGCTGCATCGAGCTGCCGGGCGTGGCGGAGAGCCCGGCGGTGTGGAGCGCGGCGATGATGTGGATCGTCGCGGAGCTGTTCGAGCAGCTGCCCGAGGTGGGCGACCTGGACAAGCCGAAGCTCGTCATCTTCCTCGACGAGGCACACCTGCTCTTCCATGACGCGAGCGACGCGTTCGTGGAGTCGATCACGCGGACGGTGCGCCTGATCCGCTCCAAGGGTGTCGGCGTGTTCTTCGTGACGCAGAACCCGGCGGACATCCACCCTGACGTGCTCGGCCAGCTCGGCCATCGCATCCAGCACGCGCTGCGCGCGTTCACGCCGCAGGATCAGAAGGCACTCAAGGCGGCGGTCGAGACGATGCCGATGACGCCGCACTTCGACGTCGGTGCGCAGGTACTCGAGCTGGGAATCGGCGAGGCGATCGTCACCACGCTCGATGAGAAGGGCGCGCCGCGTCCACCGGTGCGCACGTGCATGCGACCGCCGGTCTCGTCGATGGACCCGCTGCCGGACGTGGCCGCGGCCGCGATGGCGTCACCGCTCTGGGTGAAGTACGCGACCGAGGTCGATCCCGAGAGCGCCGAGGAGCTGTTGGGTGCGCGCATTGCAGCCGCCGAGCAGGCGGAGGCGAAGGCGAACGCGGAGCCGGCGAAGGTGACCGTTCCGGACGAGCCGCGGATGACGAATCGCGACCCGGTGCGTCCGCGCGCTCGACGGGCATCCTCGAAGGGTGGCGTGAGGAAGATCCTGGATTCGCAGGCGGGTCGTCAGATGCAGCGCGAGATCGTTCGCGGCATCTTCGGCGTGCTCAAGAGCGGCATGAAGCGCTGATCGTCGCGCATCGTGCGCCGGCGCCGGGCGCCGGGCGCCGGGCTCCGGGCTCCGGGCTCCGGCCCCGGCCAATCGGAGCTTGCGCAATCTACTGAGCCTGTGGGTGAGTAGATTGCGGAACCTCGGTCAGCTGCCGAGGAATCCCAGCAGGTCGTAGACGAGGAACGCTGGCCAGAAGATGGCCTGCCCGACCCCGAGTACGCCGTCCCAGAAGGACGTCGCCTCGTGGAGGTGGTAGATGAGCGCCCCCAGGAATGCCAGGCCGTAACTGCCACCTCCGACCGGCACGTTGGAGGTGGCCGCGGGTGTGGTGCTGCAGGAGTGCTGGCGGAGCGCTGTCATGGCATGTCCTCTGGGTTCGGGCGATGTTGGGAACCGATGAGCCGCAGGACGCGAAGCAGCGCCCAAGCGGCGAGCGCGAGCGGGACGAGTACGGCCACAGCAGGGGCGAGCACCGCCGCGTCACCGTCGTCCGCGGCGGTGAACGCGAAGATCACCTCGATGCCTGCAGCGATGAACACGAGCGTCACGAGCAGGATCGGGACGAGCACAGCGCCGATCCGGCGACCTCGCCACAGCGCGATGCCTCCGACGAGGCATGCGGGCAGTAGCAGCGCCATGTCGAGCACGTGTACCGGGTTCGTGGGAAGTCCCAGCTCGCCCAGTTCGGCCGGAACCCGATCGTGGATGGCTGCAGGGACGTTCACCGCGAGCCAGAGGATGTAGAAGCAGACGCCGATCGCGGCGAGCGCGACGCCGGCACGCCGAGCGTCCCGCTGACCGTTCAAGCGCGCGTGCAGCCCGTCGAGGTCGAGCATCCGCACGCCGCCCGCCAATGCCCACGCCGACAATCCCAGGCAGGCGACGTACAGCATGAACAGCGGGCCGTATGCCACGTCGAACGCGTAGATGGCGAACGCATACGCGAGGGACACGAGCGCGCCGAGCCACACGACGTGCGCGCGCAATGATCCGGTCCGCCGCACCATGAGCGAGGACACCACGAGCGCAGGCACGATGACGAACAGGTCGATCGCGTCCTGCGCCCGTGCCTGCGTCGCCCATCCGGGCGCCTCGTCGGCATAGGTGGACGTCACGAACAGGCCGAGCGACGACACGAAGGCAGCGAGCGGGGCCAGCACCCAGCTCAGCGCCAACGACCAGTCGTGTCTGACCGCCCGAGGCGCAGGCTGAGATGTGGGGAGCGCGATCACGTCCCCCATGGTTGCGAGCTGGGCCACTGCACGCAGGCGTGCGAACACGCACCGAGCTGCGGACTACCCGCACGTCGACCGGCGTGCGCCCGTCAGGTCAGCTCGCGGACGCGTCACCCGCGAGCGCCGCGGTCTGGTACTCCGCCGGCATCTGCTTGAGCTGCGTCAGGCGGAAGTGGTTGCCGGACGGATCGCGGAACGATGCGTCGATGCCGTAGAGCTGCTCGGTCGGCGGGCCGGCGAACTCGAGACCGCGCGCCGTGAGCTCCTCGTAGCGCGCGTGGACGTCGTCGGTGGTCAGGAAGACCGTTCCGGCGAAGCCCTTGGCGAGCACGGACTGCACCTGTTCGCGGGTGGCGTCGTCCATGATCGGCTCGCCGGGGATCGCCATGAGGCAGATGGTGATGTCCTCCTGGCCGGGCGGCGACACGGTCAGCCACCGAAAGTTGCCCATCTCGGCAACGGTGAAGTCCTCGCGTACCTCGAAGCCGAGGACGCTGGTGTAGAACTCGAGTGCTTCGGACTGGTCGTGCACCCACAGCTGGGCGTTGGCGATCCTGATCATGTCGTGCTTCCTGGTCGGTCGTTGTCGACGTGCTTCCCAGATCGTGCCCGATCCCAGCTCACGACCCTTCTCGAAACGTGCGGCGTGGCTGTCGGCCGTAGGCCAGGCGCACGCAGTCCGGCACGCGCGCGATGGATGCGGGTGACGGCCCAGCTGCGCGCCATGCGGTGGGCGTGACGTCGTACATGCGGCGGAAGGCGGTCGTGAACGAACCGACGCTCGTGAGGCCGACTGCCCAGCAGACCTGGGAGATCGGCCAGTCCGTGCTGCGCAGCAGGGTCGCGGCGCGCTCGAGCCTGCGCGTGAGCAGGTAGCCGCGCGGGGTCTCGCCGAACGTCGCGCGAAACGCGCGGGTGAAATGCGCGCGCGAGTAGCCCGCCGCTCGTGCCATCTCGTCGACGTCGATCTGCTCGGCGTAGTGCGCATCGACGAAGTCGCGAGCGCGCAGCAGGTGTCGTTCGATGGGCTGGTTCACGGCAGAGGGACCGGGGTCTCGGGCTGTGCCACGGGCGGTGCCGCGCTGTCGCTCGGTCCGGGCGACAGGAGCGAGGCAACGATGCCCGTCCCCACGATGCCGACGACGAGCAGCAGCGACGCCCATGTCGGCATGTGTATCACGTCGACGAGCACGAGCTTGGCGCCGATGATCACCAGCAGGATGGCCAGTGCGGGCTGCAGGAACCGGAACTCGCCGAGCATGCCCTCGAGCAGGAAGTAGAGCGAGCGCAGTCCGGCGATGGCCAGCACGTTGGCAGCAACGACGATGAACGGGTCTAGGGTGACGGCGAAGATCGCGGGAATCGAATCCAGCGCGAAGACCAGATCGGTGGTCGCGATCACGGCGAGGACCGCGACGAGGGGTGTGGCGAGCCGACGGCCGTCAATCCGTACGCGGAGCTTCGTGCCGTGGTAGGCGTCGGTCATCGGGACGAATCGACGGATGAGCCGGAGCGTGCGGTTGCGATCGAGGTCGACCTCGTCGTGTGAGGCGGTCGCCATCTTGATGCCGGTCACGACCAGGAACGCGCCGAACAGGTAGAGGAGCCAGTGCGCGGCTTCGAGCAGCCCGATGCCCAGGAAGATCATCGCCACGCGCAGCACGATCGCACCGAGGATGCCCCACATGAGGGCGGCCTGGCGCACGTGCTGCGGCACCGAGAACGCGCCGAAGATGAGCGCGAAGACGAACACGTTGTCGAGCGACAGCGATCGTTCGATGAGGTAGCCGGCAATGTACTCGCCACCCATGTCGGGGCCGAGCCAGATCCAGACCGGGATCGTGAAGCCGATGCCTGCGACGAACCAGACGATGCTCCACGCGAGCGAGTTGCGGAAGGTCATCTGCTTGCCGGGGGTGCCGGCGACGAACAGGTCGATTGCGACCATTGCGATGCCGAAGGCAGCGAGCAGCAGCCAGGCGAGCAGGGGTACGGTATCCATGTGGGTCCTCCATCGGTACGTGTGTACGTCGATGGAGGTCTCTCCCCCTCGCGCCGCATGGCGGTGTGAGGTCCGTGGCCGGGCAGATGCCGTAGTGACGACCAGCGGATGTCGGGATACTCCCCTCCGTACCTGCACTGTACCGCACGGGCCGGTTGGGTTCACGGCGACGCCCCGGAAGACGCAAAACCCCCGCCGAGGCGAGGGTTTCACAGAAGCGGCTGAAGGGACTCGAACCCTCGACCTTCTGCATGGCAAGCAGACGCTCTAGCCAACTGAGCTACAGCCGCATCGGGCGGGAACGATAGCAGACCTGCCCAGCCGATGCGAGTGGTCGCCTGTAGCTTCGGGCGTCAGCGGCGCCGCGCGGCTTCGCTCCGTGCGAGTTCCGCAGCCTCGGACTCCTCGGCCGCTTCCTGCGCGACCTGATCGGCGTCGGCCTGCAGCTCGAGCGAACGCTCGGCGCGGGCATCGGCCTCGGCCTGCAGCTCGCGAGCGCGGTCGGCCGCTTCCTGCGCGAGGCGCTCACTGCGCTGCGCCTCGTCCAGGATCGCTCCAGCCTCTGCTTCGCGGTCGGCCGCGCGCTCCTGGCGCTGGATTGATTCAGCCTCGTAGCGGCGCACCACGCGCTGCTTTCGAATCCGCATGATGAGCATGGCGAGTGCGATGACAAGGACGATCACGACTGCGATCGCGATCCAATCGGACGTATCCATGAGTGTGCTCCTCCGGTTGCGTGCTCGGCAACGGTGTCCCCGCGCCCGCAACCGATACGCACGTCCGGGCGAGCTCAGAACCCGAGGTGGGTGCGTGGGCGCGGTCGTGCGATGCGCGGAGCGGTCTGGACCGCGCCGAGCGAGGCGCCGAGCTGCAGCAGCCGAACGACGCGATGGCGGTGGCCACGCCACGGCTCGAGCAGCTCCTCCATGCCGTCGTCGTCGACCGATTCGCCGGTGAGTGCGTAGCCGACGAATCGCGCGAGGTGCGTGTCGCCGTAGCTGACCAGGTCAGGATCGCCGTGCGAGCGCTGCCAGGTCTCGGCGACCGTCCACACGCCGATGCCGCGAACCGCTCGCATGCGACGCAGGCCCTCCACGCGTGTCATGGAGGCGGTCTCGTCGAGCCGGCCCGCGACCTCGGCGGCGCGACGGACGGTGGCTGCGCGGTGCACGTCGCAGCCGGCGCGATGCCAGTCCCAGCTGGGAATCGCGCTCCACGCGCGTGGCTCGGGCATGACGCGAAGGTGGTCCGGCATGCCGCGTGGCGATGCTGGTGGCAGCTCGCCGTGCCAGGCGATGAGGCGGTTGCGCGCGTCGAGCGCCTCGGCGACCGTCACGCGCTGTTCGAGCATGGCTCCGACGAGCGCCTCGAACACGAGCCCGGTGCGCGGCAGTCGCAGCCAGTCGCTCGCGAGGTGGAGCTTGCGGACGAGCGGGTGATCGCCGTCGCAGAACGCGTCTCGATCGTCACCATCCCCGAGCAGGGCCGGGAGCTGCTCCACGAACCAGTCGGCGCCAGGCCCCCACGCTGCGCACCGGACCGCAGTGCCGTCGAGCTGCTCGAGGCGTGCGAGGACGGAGCCGGTGGGCGTACGCGCCGTGCGCCAGACGACGTGGTCGCCGACGTGTGCCTGGCAGGGGTCGAAGCGGCCTCGTCGCAGCGGCGCGAGCATGCGCACCAGCTGGAGCGGCCACGACGCGCGCCACGTGCGTGACGCGTCGGGCGCGGGGTCGAGTGTGGCGGCGGAACCCACCTTCGGACTGTAGCGCACGCGAGGGCGCCGACGCGGTCCCCTGCGGGTCGCGTCGACGCCCTCGGTGAGGCGCGAGTTGGGGGCTCAGCCAGCCGGCGTGAGCAACTTCACGGCTGTGCGCGCATCCTGCGACGCCTTGACGAGCAGCTTGACGGCGTCGGCGCCGAGCGACGGGGCAGGGCTCAGCGGGCCGAGGGCGACACCCTCGTCGATCGCGAGGGCGGCGTCGCGCAGGGCCTGCACGTGGGCGGAATCGCCTGCAAGCGCGTCGAACAGCTTGCCAGCCTGGCGGCGGGTGAAGACCTCGCTCAGACCGTCGCGGCCGAGGTCGAGCACGTTGGCAGCCTTGTTGAGCTGCTCGAACACGCCGAGGTCGTTGCCCCACGCGAGCGCCGGCTTGGCCGGGTTCTTCGGGTCGGGCGAGATGATCGCGACGACCTTGTCGAGGCGGGCGGCGGCATCGGTCAGCTGGTTGGCCAGCGCGATGCGGCGGCGGTCGCTGAACGACAGGGTGAAATCGGTACCGGAAAGCTGCATGTGTCCCTCCATGGACGACATCGTTCGAATGAGCACGAAATGCTACCAGCACCTGATGGTGGCCTGATGCAGCTCGACTACTCGTTCGGAGCGACGGCCTCGAAGGTGATCCCCGCGGTGTAGCGGCCCGGAGGCTGGTCGACGCGTGGTCGGGCACCCCAGACGAACGTGGCTGTGCCGGTCGCGCCGGATGCGACCGTACCGACGTCGATCGGTGTGGTCCCGATGCCACGCCATGGATCGGTGTCCGTTGCGGTGCAGGTTCCTCCGTCGACGGTCCATCCCGACGAGAGCGCAGCGCCGCTGAGCGACTGCAGGCAGACGCCGAACGTGCTCGTGCTCGACGCGCCTCCAAAGGTCGCACCGGCGCCGTAGTCAGCAACCTGCCGAGCGACCGCCGCATGCTCGTCGGTGCTCGAGAGGATGCCTCGCGCCGACGCCGCGTGGGCCGAGTTGGCGTCGACCGCGGCGATCGCGTCGCCGCCCCAGCCGGAGCCGACGCCGTGGGTGGTCCATGTCACTCCCCCGTCGGTGGTGGTCGACCCGCCGTCCCACCACGCGACGGTCATGAAGGCGCCCGAGCCGTCCACGCTCACGGCCGTGGAACGGCTCTCGGTCAGGTAGCTCCACGTATCGCCATTGTCGGTGCTGCGGAAGGCGGTGCCGAAGTAGCTGATCGCCACGAACGTGTTGGGCGCAGTCGACTGGATGCCCTCCCACGGGCCGCCACTGGACGTCGTGGGCGAGATCCAGGTGGTTCCGCCGGTCGTGGAGCGACGGATCCGACCGTCGCCGCCGAGCGCCACGAGGTTCGTGTCGGACGAGGACGCGATGGCGACGAGGTCCTGGCTCGTGCCGGCGGCGTACACGGACCAGGTCGCGCCCCCGTTGCTCGTGACGAGCACGGTCCCGTTGTCGCCGACGGCCCAGGCGCGGTGGCGATTCCGGGTGTGGATCGAGCGCAGCGTCTCGGTGGTGTTCGACACCTGTGCAGTCCACGTCTGTCCGCCGTCGGTCGAGCGGCGGATCGTGCCACCCTTGCCGACTGCCCAGACGTGGGTCGACGACGCGAACTCGACGTCGAGCAGGTCCTCGGTCGTGGCCGTCGAGACCGTGGTCCACGTTGCGCCCTTGTTCGTGGTACGCGCCGCCGTGCCGTCGGAGCCGACCGCGACGGACGTGCGCCCCGTGGTCGGGTCGGCGTCGATGCCCACGAAGGCGGTGTTGGATGGGATCGTGCGCACGAGCGACCAGGTCGCCCCGCCGTCGATCGACTTGACGATGTCGCCGTTGAGCGCGCCCGCGTACACGACCGACGCGCTGGGGGCCGTCGAAGCGAGGTACCAGCTCGCATTGCCGAGGTCCGACCGCGCCCAGGCGCCGCCGGAGTTGGTCGACCGCCACCCCGAGCCCTGCTCGCCCACGGCGACGACAGTCGCTGGCGCTGCGGTGGACGTGGCGATGGCGGAGATGCGCAGCGCGCGGTTACCGGCATTGACGGCGAGCTGGTCGAAGGTCGTTCCGTTCCACAGGAAAGTCGAGCCGTCGCGGGCCTGCGAGTAGACGTGCGTGGCGTCTCCGACGGTCAGCTCGCTGAGGAACTGGGAGTTGCCGTTGGTCGGCGCCATCCCCGCAGACCATGCAGCCGCATTCGGGCCGGACGTGGTCGTGCGATACAGCTTGCCGTCCCCGACGGCGACGTACTCGGACGCGGAAACGGCGTCGATGTCGGTGAAGAATGGCTGCGCAGCCAGCTGATAGGTCGTCCACGCTCCCCCGCCGTTGGTTGTGCGCGCGATCCAGCCCTGATCGCCGGCGATCATCCAGGTGGACGCAGACAGCACCGCCACGCCCTGGACGTCGGCGGACGCGGGCCAGCCGTTGGCGACCAGCGCGGGTGTGTGGTCGTTCCAGGTCGCGGCGCCGGGGAGCGAGGTCATCCCGTTGTTGGTGGATCGGACCGCGCCGTCACCGCCGACGGCCACCCACGTGTCGGTGTCGAGTGGCGCAGAGTCGACGTCGTATATCCAGTGACCCGTGTTCAGGTAATCCGTGGTCCAGGTTCCACCACCGTTGGAGCTTCGCGCAACCCAGCCGCTCTCCATCGACGCCATCACCATCGAGTTGGTCGCGGCGTGCATGCCGAGCACCATGTCCGCCGACTCGGTGCGTCCGTCGGTCCACACGTCGGAACGAGACGCCAGTGCCACGCCCGTGCGGTCGCTCTGATACATGCGCAGCGTGGTGCCGTCGTTCGTGGCTCCCCACGTGACGGCGCACGCCCCTGACCCCGTCGCCGTCGTGGCCCGCGTGTCGGGCAGGATCGTGCCGAGGTTGGTCGCCGATGGAGCGGAGCAGTTGTTGACGATCTCGACGGCGCTCGGAACGTCGAGCGTGATCACCAGGGAGCTCGAGGCCGCAGACCCGAGCGCTGCATACGTCGCGACCGCGAGCATGCACGCGACCGCGATCGCGGTCGCGCGGCGCACGCGCAGGTGACGGAGGATTCGTCGCACGCGCGATGTATCGGCACCTCACCCGATGAGGTAAGTCGAATCCCTGCCGAATACCTGCTCCGGCGATGCACGGCGTATGCCGTTCCGTCGGCGAACCGACTAGGAACGGTCGCGATCGGAGTCGTGCTTGGCGTCACGCACGGTGTCACGGACGCTGTCGCGCACGTCCTGCGCGGTGTCCTTGACGCCACCCTTGGCCTTGTCCAACTTGCCCTTGTTCTCTGTGGAACGGTCGCCCGTCGCCTTGCCGAAGCCTTCCTTCGCCTCACCCTTGAGCTTGTCCATCTTGCCGGCCATCGTGGGCCTCCGTTTCGTCGTGGTCCCTGCAGTCATTGCCGCGAGGACGATGGGAAAACGGCGAACCTGCCGGTACCTGGGTCAGCGAAGCCCGTCCATCGCCTCGTTGGCGACGGCGTCGGCGCGGGCGTTGTCGGCGCGGTACACGTGCTTGACGTCCACGTGCGAGAAGCCGCGCATGAGCGACTTGACCTGTTCGGCGAGCGGCTTGAGCGTCTCGTTCTTGACCTTGTACACGCCGGTCACCTGCTTGACGACGAGCTCGGAATCGCCGCGGATCGAGAGCGTGCGGATACCGCGATCTCGTGCGTGCTCGAGGCCACGCAGCAGCCCCGTCCACTCGGCGACGTTGTTGGTTGCGGTACCGATCTTCACGCCGTCGGCCTCGTGCTCCCCGCCGGCGGGGTCGTAGAGCACCCAGCCGTAGGCGGCGGGCCCGGGATTGCCGCGCGAACCGCCGTCGAAGTGCAGTCGCCACGTGCCGGTGGCGTAGTCGCCGGAGCCGCCGCTGGTGGGGGCGCCGAACACGGCGGCGGCCGTGTCGGCGGGGGCTGCGGGCGCGGTGGTCGCGGGGCCGGGGGCGGCGACCGAATGTGGGAACTGGAGCGTGCCGAGCGACGTGACCGGCAGGGTGAGTGCGCGGCTCAGCTGACCGGCGAGGTCGGTGACGAAGGCGTCGACGGCGCGCGCTCGATCGATGGCGAGCAGGGCGATGCCGAGCTCGTCGAGCAGCGCGAGCTCCGCGTCGCTCGGGTCGGATGCGACCAGCAGGGCGAGGCCGGGTTCGGCGAGCGCGGCGTCCAGCACGTCGCGCAGTGGTCCGGCGTGGACGATGCAGGTCGCGCCGCCCGCGACCTTGTCCACGGCGCCATAGGCATCCAGCTCGCCGTCGAGCGAGCCGAGGGTCGTCCACACGGCGCTGCCGCCACCGGCGCCGAGGATCCCGACGCGTCCGAATCCGACAGGCGCCGGGATCGCGAGCGGGACCACGTCGAACGCGGGCTCCTCGTAGGGGTGCGCGGCAACGAACGCGCGGCAGGCGAGGTCGACGAGGTGGCGCGGGACGACGACCTCGAAGCGCTCCTCGGCGACGCGCTCGAACTCGCCGCGCGTGCCGACCGTCGGGTTGGAATCATCTCCGCCGCGGAAGGTGCCGGTGCCGCTCACCGACCAGGAGCAGCGGTCGTAGCCGCCGATGGTGCCGGCGCCGACCGCGAACACGGCGTCGCGAACCGCTTCCAGCGCGTCGGCGGGGACATAGCCGACGAGCTTGTGGACGTCGCGCGCGATCGAGCGGGCAGGAGGCAGCTCGGTGAGGCCGGTCGGTGCGGTCAGGCCGATGCTCGTGGCGAGGTGCTCGTCGATGCCGCCACGTCCACCGGCGAGCAGCAGGCTCGCGTCCAAAACGACGCGTTCGGTGCGGCGCCAACTGGCGACGTCGTCGTCCGAGCCAGCGAAGGGGTCGTACACGCGTCGGCCGAGGCGCCCGTCGCCCGAGGTCGGCGGGGTGGCGAGCAGCACGGCGGCGTCGTGCGGGGCGTCGAGGCCGGCGAGCGTCGCTTCGTCGCGGCAGATGACGAGGCGTCCCACCCGGGTCGCTCGATCACCGGCAAGAAGTCGCGCGGGGCGTGTGCGGGGCCAGGCGAGCGCGTCGGCGAGCTCGGCGAGGAGGGTCGCGACGGGGCGTGCCGCGAAGCGTGCGGCGACCGGCGGGGTCATGCGCTCAGCCCTCGCCTCGTGCGGCGCCGTGGGTCTGGTTGGCGTCGCGCTGCTTGGGATCGAGGCGCTCGATGACAGCGTTGAGCGCGGCGACGTGCTCCTTTCGTGCGTCGGTGATCCGCTTGATCACGACGCGCGCTTCCTCGTGCGCGAGCTGGTCGATGAGCGGCTCGTAGCGGTTGACCGCCTGCAGCTCCTCGGCGAGGTTGGCGCGCAGCGCCTGCAGGTCGCTGACGAGTTCGGACACGCGCATGACTGGCTCCTGGGATCCGCTCGCGGGACGTTCCCGCGTACGCGCGTGAGCCTAGCTGACCGGTCGCTACCCGATGAACACGACGGGTGACGACGAGAAGCCGAATCCGAAGCTCGAGCGGCCGGGCGGGCAGTATCGGCCCGGCGCGCGCAGGCAGGTGCCGCGGTTGATGCCGCGCACCTTCGTGGCGAGGTCGATGACGATCGCGGGCGAGGCCACGCCGTTGCCGGCACGGTCGAACGCGATCGTGCGGACGCGGTGGCGGCCCGGACCGAGGCGACGCAGCGGAAGGATGAGGCGCTGCGACGGCCGCGCGTTCGGGAGGTAGCCGAACGGGTAGCCGTTCAGGATCGGGTCGCAGCCCTGGCCGACCCAGGTGCCGAGCGAACGCCAGCCGGATTCGGTCAGCGTCTGGACGCCGTAGCCGGCAACGCAGTCGTTGTCGGCCGAGACGCGCACGAGCAGCGATTCGCCGCGCTTGCCGCGTCGCGCCAAGAAGCTGGGGACACCGGGCGAGGACGGGATCGCGGCATCGACCGGTGCCGCGACCAGCTGCTGGCGGCCGGCGACGCGGTTGCCGTCGAAGTCCTCCACGTCGACGCGGACCATGCGTCGCTCCGACTGGCCAGGTCGCTGCGGCTCGACACCGTCGAGCACGAGCGAGCGCGCGGACGCGTCGGTGATGCCGGCCTCCAGGACGAATGACGTGCCGATCGGACCGAAGAAGCGCAGGCCCGAGCCGTCGGTGGCGCGGTAGACGCGATAGCGCGCGACGTTCGCCGACGGCGATGCGTCCCATGTCAGTCGCAGGTCACCGCCCACGGTGTCGGCGGTCACCACGCGCGGTGCGAGCAGCCCGCCGGCGCCACCTTCGTCGGCGGGGATCGATGCGACCCAGTCGCGCAGCGCGCCGACACGCGAGAACACGGACCAGGCGCGGCACGGCGACGCGCTGGTCGTCCAGCTCGCGATGCCGACGATGCGCAGGGATCCGTCGGCGACCGGCGCGAGGAGCGGTCCGCCGCTGTCGCCGGTGCACGCGGCCTTGGCGGTTCCCGCCCCGGGGCCGTCAGCGGTGCCGGCGCAGAGCATCGTGGCGCGCTGGAAGTTGCCTGAGTCGCGGCCCAGACCTTCGTCACTGCGCTCGCAGCGGCGGTCCGAGCGGATCGCCAGCCCGACGATGTTGAGCGAGGAGTTGCGCGTCGATCGGAATCCGGGAGCCCGCGTGAAACCCCATCCGAGTGCGACCGCTCCGGCTGGCCGGCCCGCTCCCGCGCCCCATGTGGCGGCGTCCTCGCCGGCCTGCACGATGCGCGCAGGAGTCACGCCGTCGATCGGGGCGGCGAGGCGCAGGACCGCGACGTCGTACCCTGGCGAGCTGACGTTGGGACCGAACAGGAAGGAGAAGTCGCCGCGATTGCCCGCGAACTTCGGATGCACGTAGACGGCAGTGACCTTGGTACCGACGGACGCCGTCGTGCGGGCGAGCTCGGTGCTGCCGGCGAGCACCGTCATGCCCGAACCGGACGCGAGCGGCAGGATGCCGGTCACGCAGTGTGCGGCGGTGAGGACGAGCCGCGGCGCGATGACCGTGCCGCCACAGATGTGCGAGACGGCGTCTGGAACGGCGCGCGTGCGCGATGGCGAATACCAGAAGGACTGGGCTCGAATGCTGACCACGGACGAATACGTCGCGGCGTAGGTTGCCTGTGGGACCTTCTCGCCGCCGACGATGCGCCCGGTAGCGCCGAGCGCGGCGGGCGCCCCCGCCACCATCGATACGAGTACGGCCAGCGCGATAGTGCAACCCAGTCGAATCATCATGGTGGGCATCATGACCGGGCGCCCAGAGATGCAAACCGCGGGGGCAGCTACCGGTGCATCGCAGGCGCCGCGGTGTGCGGACTCCCGGGATTGGCGGTAGCGGCCTTCGGGGCGACGATGGCGAGGATCGCGGCGACCAGGGTCGCGCAGATCACGCTCATGGAGCGAACGTTCATCTGGATGTGGTGTCCGCCTCGACCAGTTCGAAAACGAGCCGGGCCCCGGCGCGTGACGCGCCGGGGCCCGGATGCTCGCGATCGGCTGGTTCACCCTCGCGCGGATCAGGGCTGCAGCTTGACCTCGTCGTCGTCCATGAAGGAGAGCTCGTCGATCTGTGCCTTCTGAATCTTGCCGGAGAAGTCGATGTAGAGCGCCTTCCACTCGGTGTACACGTCGAGCGCAGCGGTGCCCGCGTCGCGGTGACCGTTGCCGGTACCCTTCGTGCCGCCGAACGGCAGCTGGATCTCGGCGCCGGTGGTGCCGGCGTTGATGTACGTGATGCCGGTGTAGAGGTCGC
>JAOPYQ010000035.1 GCA_025964555.1 Thermoleophilia bacterium
TTGGACGACGGCCGCCGCGGCCTGCCTGACGGCAGCCCACCCCGACCATCGCCCTCGGGAGCCCCGTCGGCTCACCTCACGCACCCTCTCGCCAACCCTGCCGCGTAGCGGCGCGCACACGCGCACAACAACGAACGGAGACACGAACATGAAGACGACCATCCACAACATCACGGAGGCGCTCGAGCGGATCGATGCGTTCCGTCAGACAGACCTCGGTCAGCACGCGACAGGTGGCAATGAGCTGCTGTCGATCATGGTGGCAGCGCACGCACGTGAGCACGAGGAGCAGCTGCGCATGAGCGAGCTCGCGAGTCGTGTGTCGATGAGCCGAGCGGCGGTGACGTCGTTGGTCGATCGCATGGAGGCCCGCGGTGTGTTCAAGCGGGTTCCCGGTACTGATCGTCGGGTGACGTTCATCGAGCTGACTGACGTCGCGTGGCATTCGCTGCGCGAGGCTCAGGGTGCTGAGTTGGAGGCGGTCGCGTGAAGCCGGTCTCTCCGATCGTGCCGTCGTGCACGGTGCCGCCGTGGTTGGGTGGGTCGCCGTGTCCCGGTCATGGTGGTGGGCATCGTCCGCCGGTGCCGCCGAAGCCGCCCACGAATCCGGGTGGGCAGTCGTGAGCCCGGTGTCGGTGAAGTTCTTCCAGATCGATGGGGACGCGGTGGATGTCGCGACGGTTCTCGGCCAGGCGCTGGGAGCGCCCGTGTTGACGGGATCGGTCGAGGGGTCACCGGTGGTGCCTGAGCCCGTCGAGGCGCAGCAGCGGACGACGGGCTCGGCGCAGATCGATGATTCGGTCGGTGGGGCTGACATCGAGGGCGCAGTGATCGAGGACGAGCCCAGCGCAGACGTGTTCGATCTGGATCCCCAGATACGGGTTCGGCGGAAGCTCGCCGACCGCCCCACCGAGGGCGTCGTGATCCCCGAGGGTCGGTTCCGCGACTGGTTCGACGTGCCGGAGGAGCATCGGGAGTTCGACGCGACGCTGTTCACGTGTCACGTCAGTCGTGTGGCGGGTGATCGCAAGGACGTGTGGTGCGGCAACCCGCCGACGATGGCGGTGCTGCGTGATGCGGATCCTCGTGCCGCGGCGCGGGTGTGTGGCAACTGCAACAAGGCGATTGCCAGGAGGAAGACGGCATGAGCGAGCGTCATACGCCCACGAATACGACACCGCTCGAAGAGTCGCCGTGCCCGCATGGCAAGGTGCCGGACCTTCTGCACATCAGCCGCCCCAAGTGGCTTCGCGAGAAGCACGGCCACCTTGCGGCACGCATCCGCATCCGCGAGCTGGAGGACATGCTCGTGACCGAGCGGAGCGTGCGCCAGGCCATCGAGCGGGAGTTGCGAGCGCACTACAACCGGCAGGCGTACGAGGCGCGCCAGTGGCATCAGCGCATGGAGCGAATCGCGGGAGGCAAGGGATGACCGGCGTGTCAGATACGAAGCCGAATGAAGCATGCCCGAACGGCAACGTCGGGTGCGCCCAGCGCGGCGAGTGCATCTGCAAGGGCCTCGCGCCGCCCTCGCACTTCGACCCCGATCTGATCTCCTTCCGCGAGTTGCCGTGCGGGCATCCCGTCCAAGCGGTCATCCTCCGCGAGGGCATCAGCGGCTGCGGCATGTGCGAGGCCGGGTCATGGGTCGAACGCGTGCCAGATAGGACGACGAATGAAGCAGGCCACCGGGCCGCCCGCAACTACCCGGTCGAGCGTGTAGCCACGTATCAGCAGGGCGCCGAGGCCGAGCGGGCGCGGATCGAACGAACCATCGAGGCGGCAAGGGCCAAGGCCGACCAGCGTGGCGACTACGCGACTGAGCATGTGCTCCACGCACTGCTTGCTGCGATCCGTGACGGCAAGGAAGGCAACGATGCGTAGCCCGCTCCCGTGCCTGATCGGCCTGCACCGGATGTCGTCATGGCAGCGCCGCTACTCCGTGTGGGACGAGAACCCCGAACGCTTCCGCTATTGCACCCGCGTTGGATGCGATCACAAGGAGACGACCGATGCCTGATAACGACAGTGAGCCAGCGTCGTGCGGGAACACCGGATTCGACTGTGGATTCCACGAGCACGTCGAGTGCGCCGAGCATGGCGGCGGCGTGGTGAAGTCCGACAGTAGTTCAATGCCAGCCGGTGAGATAAATCGGAGCGCCGACTGCCTGTGCCCCGCCACTCGTCGGGACGCCGTTGGCAGCGTCACGCGCAAGCCGTTCGGTGGCATCGGCGATCACCTACGCACCTGCCCGATGCGGATGTCGTATCTCGGCGAGGCGTGGGAGTCGTCGGACCTGTGGGCACTCGCCGACGAGGTTGCCGCCCTGCGCGCCGAACGTGACGAGCGTGACGAGGCAGCCTGTCGCCTGGGCACCGGCATGGCGAACGCGCTCCAATCGCTCGCGCTGGCCGACGCCGAGGTGGAGCGCATGCGGCCCGTGGTGGAAGCCGCTGGCACCTACGTCGCATCGGGAGCGTTCAGCCAGTACACACGCCCGCAGGCCGAGGACATGCTGCGCGATGCCGTGGATGCGTACCGAGCCGCGACGAGCGACCATCACCCGGCGTGCGTAAGCCCACGATGCGACGGTCACTGCAACCGACCGGCCGACGCCCTGCTTCGCCACATTCGGAAGGACGATGCCCGATGAATAACGACAGTAATGGAGCATCGCACGAGCCGTGGTGCGCGACCGTCGTGCGCGACGAGGACTACCACGACTGCAACTGCGGGCCACTCACACCCGATCAGGCAGCGGCGATCAAGACCGGGCACGGCTTCGGGATGATGCTCGACGGCATCCACGAATACTGGGCCGGCATCAACTGCTACACCTGCGGCAAGTTCGTGGGGCGCGACGGCTACATCAGCATCGGCCACTTCGAGATGTCGAGCGAGGTCGCGTACGTCGAGGGTGAGTGCCGGAAGTGCATGGAGGCGGACCGTGTCTCATAACGACAGTAATCCAGCACGGACCGAGGGTGGCCCCACGATTCACGAGTGGTTCAGCTTGACCTACTCAAACTACCTCGTGCTGCACCGCTCGATCATGCAGTCGATGCCCGAGGCGTGGCAGCGGCGGTTCACCGCCATGCTGGACGAGATGCACGACGCGATGGGTGAGGAGATGAGCGAGCGCATGCCCGTCAGCTACGACGTGCGCGTGCTGGCACGTGAGACCCACTTCCTCCAGGAGTACCCGGAGTGCTGGGCGTGCGATGGCGAGGGCGAAACGACGGACCACGACGGCAATCGCGAGGACTGCCTGACGTGCAAGGGCAGCGGGCGTGACTACGACGCTCACCCGGACCACCGTTATGAGACGGCCGAGGAGGTCGGGTTCATCACAGACCCTGTGCCGCACTACAACCGAGGCCGCACGGTCATCGACTTCGAGACTGGATTGGAGAAGCGCCATGCCTGACGACAAGAGCGACTGCCCGAAGTGCGGTTTCCCCGGACACCTCCCGCACGACGAGACGCAATGCGAGTGGCGGCAGGCGAACGCGCGTGACGACAACTACCGGCCGTGGTCGCCGCAGGCAGCCGAAAAGTGGGAGCCGCGCCGTGCGTGATAACACCGGTTATCCAACGGGCTCAGTTCAGCGACATGAGGTCGGCCACGTTCGCAGCGTGAACACCGACCGCGCCGATCTGCACCTCGGGATCAAGCAACCCGTGTTCCGCCGCGATGCGCGCCATCTCGGACAGGCGATCACTGATCGCTTGCATCTCCGCCTGGAGTCGGTCTCGGACTTGTTGAGCCACTTGCTGTTCGGGATCCATGCGCGGAGTTTCGCATGAGCGAGAGCTACGTCACGCCCAATGAACTAATGAGAGGAGACGGGATGGACCCGTCCGTGTATTGCATGAGCAAGTTTCCGAGGCCGCTCGACGTGGACGTCGTCTGTTCACGAGCGAAAGGCCACGAGGGCAACCACTCGGGCATGGCGCGCGAGTGGTCACGCGGGGAGACGCTTCACGCGGTTCCATGCAACGCGACGTGTCCGCCAGGTGGATGCGGGGACTGCGTGCCCGACGACTGGACCGACTGCAAGCGCGCCGAATGCGGCCGACTCACGCCGCGTGACGGGTCGAGTGAGTTCTGCTCCGAGGAATGCCGCGCCAAGGACCTGCTCGACATGGCGGTAGCCGTGATGCCCTTCGATGCGGAGCAAAGGAAGGTGTACCGAGCGGTCCTCGCCGGGTTGATCGCAAACGCGGAGAAGCTGGCCGTTGCGCGAGTGACGGCATCCGACGATGAAGCCGGCTGGCGTCACGTGCGAGAACTTCTGGAGGCGTACGACTACGTGGCGCACCACTACAAGCGGCGATGTGGTCGCGGCGACGCAATCCCCGTCGGGTGGACCGAAATCGCCGAAGCGGCGCGTGCTGATTACGCCGCGCGACTGGAATCGAAGCGAAGGACTGCCCAATGAAGAACCGATACCACGTGATCAGCCGCGAGGAACTGTTTGAAGCGCTGCGGCAGGTGGAGATCGGACGTCTCTCGGCCGACGAGGCGCTCGCGCTCATCAACGAGCACAGCGAGACCAACGAGGTCGAAGGACGCGACGATGTCGAATAATCAGCACAATACGACAGCGTCGTTCGGGCCGTGCGAGCTATGCGACGAGCCCGCCACGAACATCACCGACGACTACGCCCTGTGCGATCAGTGCCAGAAGGACGGCGAGCGCGTGCCCGTCACCGACTTCCCATGCAAGGGATGTGGCTACGTGCTCCGGTTCGCTCCGATCGGAACCGGCGTGGTGCAGGACCGATCGTTGGCCGGAGTTCCAGGCGGTCCGTATCCGGAGTTCGTGCCCGGCGACCGGACGTACTGCCTTCGGTGCATCACCGGAGTGGAGGCGCCCCAATGAGCCCCGCCATAGGACGCATCACGAATGCCCAGGCCAACCGTCTCATGGGGGCGTTGGATGACCCCGACGACGTTCTCCATGCGGAGCTCGTGCGCTTCAACGAGCTGCTCGAGAAGAACGACGAGCGCATCACCATGACCTACCTGCCGGTGAAGTGGTGGCGCGAGAAGGTGCCAGTGCCCGCATGGGTGCTGGTCGGCTACCTCGTGCTCCAGATCATCCACACGGGACAGGCGGCTCTCTCGTGACCGAGCACCTCGCATGCGCCCCCAGCTCGACCGAAGCGCGGGCTCATGGCTGCACGTGCCTCGGTGGCGACACGCCCGAGGGCAACGGCCTCGACTCGCGCGGCTACCCCGCCACGGACGACGACGTCGCTCACTGGGTCGTCGCCGCCACCTGTCCGATCCACGCCCGCAACCTGCCGAAGGAGACCACGTGAACCGCCGCAACGAAACGATCGAGACCCCAGCCGGGCACGACACGCTGCTCTCCGCGAAGCAGATCGCACCGATGCTCGGATACGAGCCAGCCAGCTACAAGGCCGTGTACGCGTACCTGGAGCGGCAGGGCATCGAGCCGCACTACCTGAGCGAACGCCGCAAGCGGTACTGGCGCAGTGACATCGTGGCACTGCTACGACAGGGCGGCGCCTCGCGCGCGCCGCGCACCGCGCAACCAGAGTCGGAGCCCACGCGGTTCCGCAAGCGCGCCTCATAGGCGCATTCGGATGACGCCGGCACGGAAGCCGATGAACCACGCGTGAGCAAGGAACGCCCCATCATCCTCGAGCCGCCCGCCGGCGACCCGTACCTGTACCGCGTCAGGTGGTACGACCACGTCGGCAGGAAGCGCCAGGCGTCGTACCGCGCCGAGACTGAGGACGATCGCGGCGCGCGCAAGGCGCTCGCGGACGCGCAGCGCAAGGTCGACGAGCTGATCGGCAAGATGCAGCGCGGCGAGCGCACCAACCTCGCGAAGCTCACCGTCGACCAGATGTTCGACGAGTGGTGGGAGAACATCGTGGGCGGCCCGAAAATCGGAGCCAGCACCGCGAACACCTCGTACGGCCCCGCGTTCGAGCACCGCATCCTGCCGTACATGGGACAGGCGACGATCGCCAGCATCGACGGCGAGACGATCGACAAGTTCATCGGGTGGATGAACCGCCGCGGCTACAGCCCCCAAACGATCCGCAACACCATCACCGCGCTGTCTTCGATGCTGAAGACCGCCGTGAAGTGGAAGCGCATCCCGTACAACCCCTGTCACGGCGTGTTCGAGGACATCGAGGTGCCCGGCGCCGACCGCCGCGCGTTCGAGCTCGACGAGGTCTACGACATCGCCGCCGCCATGAGGTTCGACCGTGACCGCGCGCTCGTCGTCGTGGCCGCGTGGATCGGCCAGCGCAAGCGCGACGTGTACGAGCTGCGCTGGGAGCACGTCGACACCGGCCCGCTCGAGCTGCCAGAGGGATACCGCGCGAGCCTGCGCGTGTGGCGCCGCAAGTCGAAGAAGTGGGCGACCATCCCGCTGTTCGAGCCCGCACGCCTCGCGCTGCTGTGGTGGCGCGAGATCACACCCCACCCGGGCGACGACGGGCTCGTGTTCCCCTCAAGCGCCGGCACGAGCCTCGCCAAGCAGTCGAGCGCCTGGTACCGCCGCCACTGGCGCCCCGCGACCGCACGCGCCGGCCTCGTGCGCTGCGCCAACGCGTCATGCCAAGCGCGCGTGCCGGAGGAGGACGCCGAGCGGCTCGCGCTCGACCCGAAGCGCGGCGCCGCGAACCTCGCGCGCTGGACCGAGCGCATGGCCGCGCACCAGCGTGACCCGTCGAAGCATGGGAAGCCGACCGGGCCTCGCCCGACCGATCCGTGGGAGTGCCCGAAGTGCGGCGAGCACGACGTCGTCGGCCCCGTATTCCACGAACTGCGCCACACGTTCGGCTCGCACGCCGTCGCGGCCACTGGTGACCTCATGCAGGTCGCGCGCTGGGGCGGCTGGTCATCGAC
>JAOPYQ010000036.1 GCA_025964555.1 Thermoleophilia bacterium
CCGAACAGGGCGAAGCTGCGCGCCATCGCCTCCAGTCGCTGCGATTCGACGGCCAGCACGTCGACCGTCTCCGCGAGCTCGGGCGCCGCGTCGCGCCGCAGCCGCTCGACGGCGAAGCGGATGGGAGTGAGCGGGTTCTTGAGCTCGTGCGCCACGCGCTGCGCGGTCTCGCGGAAGGCGCGCGCGCGTTCGGCCTCGAGCGCGCGCTGCCGACCCATGGCCAGCTCGCGCGCCATCGTGCGCATGCGCTGGCGCAGGGTGCCGAACTCGGGCGCGCCGCGCGGATCGGATGCGTCGGGCAGTGGAGCGCCGGCGCGGATGAGGGCGGTCCAGCCCACCAGCTCGTCGAGCGGTCGGCTGAGCTGGCGGCTGAGATGTCCGGCCACGCGCGAGGCGACGAGGGTGAGCAGGATCAGGCCGATGATCGCCGCGAGGAAGACGATGCGCATGGCGCGCGTCGCCAGATAGCTGTAGCGCTTGGCCAGCTCGAGAGAGCTGCGCAGCTCCTGCTCGTGCGCGTCGACGGCGATGCGCTGGGCCGTCGTGAGCGGCGCGCTGCGCGCCGCCATGATCGCCTGCTCGCCGGTGACGGCGGCGCTCTCCCACGCCGCGCTTCCACTCACGAGCGGCAGCACGCGGCTGACCGTGCCCGCCCAGAGCAGCGTGAGGATCACCGCCGGGCAGACAGCGAACATCGACAGGATGAGAAACAGCCGCGTGCGGAACCGGGGACGCTTGAGCGAGGGCATTTACGGTGGCGCCGAGGCATGGGTTTCGTCCGGGAGTGTAGCGCTCGGGGCAGACGGGGAACAGGGCGCGCGTCGCCCCTTGCCGTCCGACCTTCCCCTCGTTACGCCGGTGGTTAGCTTAGAGGGTTAATGCTGCCACCGATCGACGATTGATGCCCAGTACGTGGACGCTCGCCAGCGTCTTCGCCCAGCGTGTGGCCGAGCACGCACGGCGCACACTCGTCGTCGCCGGTGGTCGCACGCTCACCTACGGGCAGGTGGAGGCGCAGGCCGGCGCGATGGCCGCGGCGCTCTCCGATCTCGGCATCGGCGTCGGGGATCGCGTCGCGATCAACCTGCCGAACTGCCCGGAGTGGCTCGTCGCGCTGCTGGCCAGCGCGAAGCTCGGCGCGGTGGTGGTCCCGGTGAATCCGCGACTCAACCATCACGAGCGCAAGTACCAGCTGCGGCACGCCGAGGTGTCCGTGGTGTTCACCGCCGAGCAGTACGGCGGCGTGGACTACCTGCAGCTGTTCGAGGAGGCCCTCCCCGACCTGCCCGACCTGCAGTATCTGGTCACGGTCGGACACGAGGATCTCTGGTACGACGACCGCATCTTCCAGTTCGAGGATCTGCTGTCGAAGGGCGAGGGGCGCGCGGTGCCGGCGCTCGACACGATTCACGACGGCTCGGATCTGGCGCTGCTGTACACGTCGGGAACGATGGGAAAGCCGAAGGGGGTGCGACTCGCCCACCGCGCGATCATCGAGACCGCGCTGCGCACGGGCGAGGCGATCGAGGTGGAGCCGGCGGACCGCGTGCTGGTCTCGGTCCCGCTGTTCACCGTGTTCGGCTTCGGGATCGCGCTGGGCACCCTGGCGGCCGGCGCGACGCTCGTGCTGCAGGAGGAGTTCGACGCCGCGGGCGCGTTGCAGCTCATCGAACGGGAGCGCGTCACCGTGCTGCACGGCGTGCCCACCATGTACCACCTGCTCATGCGCGAGTCGACCTTCGCTCCGGGTCGCCTCGCGTCGCTGCGCACCGGGGTCATCGCCGGCGCGCCGGTGTCCGACGACCTGATTCGCCGCGTGCGTCGCTGGTGCGACGTGCACGTCGCGTACGGCTCGACCGAGACCGGCCCGACGGTCACGGTCACCCGGTTCGACGATCCGGAGGAGAAGCGGCTCACCACGGTGGGCCGTCCGCTGCCCGGCGTCGAGATCAAGGCGGTGGACGTGCTCACCGGCCAGCTGCACGGGCCCGAGGCCGTGGGCGAGATCGCGGTGCGGGGGCCGAACGTGATGCTCGGCTACGCCCGCATGCCGAGCGAGACCGCGCGGTCGTTCTCGCCAGAAGGGTTCTTCCTCACCGGTGATCTCGGCATCATCGACGAGGATGGTTATCTGCGCATCGTCGGACGGCGCAAGGAGACGATCGTTCGCGGCGGGTTCCAGATCTACCCCCGCGAAGTCGAGGATCAGCTCCGCACGCATCCGGCAGTCGACGAGGTCTGCGTGATCGGTGTCCCCCACGATGTGTTGGGAGAGCTGGTGTGCGCGTGCATCGTCCCCGTGGAAGGAGCGGTCATCACCGGGCCCGAGGTCAAGCACTTCGCCCGGATCACGATGGCCGACCACAAGATTCCCGATCTCGTCCGCTTCTTCGACGTGTTCCCGATGACCGGGAGCGGCAAGGTGAAGCGGCGAGAGCTCGAGCGCACGGTCGCGCTCGACCACACCGTCACGATAGGAAGTTCATGAATCCACGCTCTTCCCGACCGGCGCCGCCACGCGCCGCCGTCGCCCCCATGCACCGCGGCCCGCAGGCGGATCGCCTCGCCAGCGCACCGGTGTCGGCGTCCGCGTATCACGCGCCCAACGCGGCGATGCTCATCGACTTCGACAACGTCACGATGGGCATCCAGTCGAACCTGCAGGCGGAGCTGCGCAGCCTCCTGTCCTCGTCCATCATCCAGGGCAAGGTCTCGGTGCAGCGCGCCTACGCCGACTGGCGCCGCTACCCGCAGTACATCGTGCCGCTCGCCGAGTCGTCCATCGACCTCATCTTCGCGCCCGCCTACGGCTCGTCGAAGAAGAACGCGACCGACATCCGCCTCGCCATCGACGCGCTGGAGCTGGTGTTCACGCGTCCCGAGATCGGCACGTTCATCCTGCTGTCCGGCGACTCCGACTTCTCGAGCCTGGTGATCAAGCTCAAGGAGTACGGCAAGTACGTGATCGGCATCGGGATCCGGGAGAGCTCGAGCGACCTGCTCGTGCAGAACTGCGACGAGTACTACAGCTACAACGCCCTCGCCGGCCTCGTGCGATCGGGCGAGGAAGAGGTCGTGCGCTACGACCCGTGGGAGCTGGTGACCGAGGCGATCACGCGCATGAAGAAGAACGGCGACGTGATGCGCTCGGACCGCCTCAAGCAGGTGATGCAGGACATCGACGGCTCGTTCGACGAGAAGACCCTCGGCAT
>JAOPYQ010000005.1 GCA_025964555.1 Thermoleophilia bacterium
GGTCTCGCGGATCAGCGTGCCGATGCTCGAGAGGCTCTCGAAGGTGCCGGCGTCGCGCCACCAGCCCTGCACGGTCGCGTGCGTCAGGTCGCCGCGCTCCATGTAGGCCTTGTTGACGTCGGTGATCTCGTACTCGCCGCGGGCGCTCGGCTCGAGCGTGCGGACGATGTCGTAGACGTCGGCGTCGAAGCAGTAGAGGCCCACGACCGCGAGGTTCGAAGGCGCTTCGGTGAAGCGCTTGTCGAGCATGACGGGCTTCTCGATGAGGTCGACGATCTCGCCGTTCTCGCCGAACTGCGGCACGCCGAAGCGCTCGGGGTCCGGGACTTCCTTGAGGAAGATCTTCGCGCCGGTTGCCTGGTCGTCCGCGAAGGAGCGGATTTCGTCGACCTCGGCGTACTCGAAGATGTTGTCGCCGAGGCAGACGACGATCTTGTCGCCGGCCGCGAAGCTCTCGGCCATGGCGACGACCTGTGCGATGCCGCCGGCCTCGGTCTGCACCTTGTAGGTGAGGTCCAGGTCGAACAGCGGCTTGCCGTCGCGCGCGGGGGTGTGGCCGTCGCCGAGCAGGTCGATGAAGTCGCCCGCGTGGTTCTGGCCGGTGACGATGAGCACTTCCTTCACGCCGGCTGCCTGCAGCAGCGCGAGCGAGTAGTAGACCATTGGCCACTCGCCGACGGGCAGCAGGTGCTTGTTCGTGATCTTCGTCAGCTCGCCGAGGCGCGTTGCCTCGCCGCCGGCACAGATGAGGCCCTTGGCCGCCATGTCATCGTTCCTTCGTCGCGAATGGTTCGATGCGTAGCCTAGCCGGACTCCCCGCTGAGCGGTCGCAGACCTCAGCTCGACCCGGGCCGGCGACCGTTGCGGATGTCGTCGAGCTCCGCGTCGGAGCGTTCGAGCGCTCCGGTGTGCAGGTAGTGCACCATGCGCTGCATCTCGTAGCCGTACTGGTGGGGATCGCGCAGGTACGGGCGCAGCCAGGTGAGGTGGTCGCGCAGCGAGGTGTGCAGCAGCAGCACCCCGTGCAGCGGATTGGCGAGGATCGCCTTGGCGACCGTGCCGAACTGCGAGCCGAGCTTGCCGGTGCGTACCGCGATCATCGCGTCGAGCCCGACGCCCGCATCGCCCGCGACCGGCAGCGTGATCTGGTCGCCCGGGTGGTTGATCACGCGCACGCGCGGATCATGGCCGTCGACGTACTGCGTCTTCGCCAGCCACGGATGCCCGACCAGGATCGCGCGAGTCACGACCGACCCGACGGCGGGGTCCGCGAGCGCCTCGCCGATGATCCACGCGCCCTGGCTGAGCCCGCCGAGCAGAACCTTCGGGCGCTCCGCCGCGGGCATCTGGGCGAGGCGCTGGCGGATGCCCTCGAGCACGAGCTTCATCGTTGCAAGCCCGGTGGGCAGCGACGTGCGCAGCGCCCATGCCGCGTCGTACTTGAGCGCCGTGACCGACACGTCGCCGTGCTCGCCGTACTGGTAGTTGGCCGCGAGCTCGAAGTCTCGATGCACGCCCGTGCCGTCGGTGCCGGGCACCCACATGAGGATCTCGCGCCGCGAGAAGTCGATCGAGTCGAGCGTCGCGCGCGCATCCGCCTGCGCGGCCTTCCAGTCGATGTCCCACGGTCCGCCGGCTTTCGAGAAGGTGCCGAGGTCGATCGTGGCGGGCAGGGCCCATTCGCGCGGAGGGGTGACGATCCGCAGCAGCGCCGCGGTCAGCTCCCCGGCTTCACGCGTGCGCGCGCGTGCGCGAGGGCTCGTCGGTGATGCCATGGCTGCTGCACGGACCTGCATGCCACCGATTCTTCCCGGACCTACCATTCCGTAACGTATACAGGAAACGGCCGGATGCAGGGGAATTGACTGAAAGTCAGGCCGCGCGCAGGCTTGCGTACGCGGCAATCGCGGCGGTGCGTTCGAGGCGCCGATGTGCGTCATCGCCGTGGGCCGGATCGGCGAGTGCGCCGGTCGTGGCGGTGAGGTGGGCGATCTGCGCGAATTCCTGGCTCATCGGCAGGCTGCCGTGGCGCAGGTACTCGACCGCGCGGGTCATCTCGCCGTCGTAGACGTGCGGGTTCTTGAGCAGCGACTTCACGAACGGGAGCGCGAAGATGATGTTCGCGAGCATCTTCACGCCGTGGTCGGGATTCGCGGTGATCGCCCGCACGAGCGCGCCGGCCTTGGACATGTCGAGCGTGCGGATTGCGAGCATCGCGTCGAGGCCGTCGGTGGCGCTGCCACGGATCGGGAGCGCGACCTGGTCGCCGGCGTGGTTGATCACGCGCACGCGCGCGTCCTGGCCTGCGTTGTACTGGTGCTTGGCGAGCCGCGGATGTCCGAGCAGCACGGCACGGTCCACGATCGAGGAGACCGCCGGGTCGGCGAGCACCTCGCCGATGATCCACGCGCCCTGGCTCTCGCCGCTCAGCAGCACGCGATGGTCGCCGCCGCGCGCATTGATGCCTTCGAGCACGAGGCGCATTGTTGCGATGCCGGTCGGCAGGGAGCGGCGCAGGTGCCATGTCGCTTCGTATTCGAGCGCGACGAGGTTGCTGCCTTCGCCTCGGTAGGCCTCGGCGATCGCGGCCTCGAATGCTGGGTGCGGGCCGTGGTTGGAGGTGCCGGGCGCCCAGATCACGATGTCGCGCTTGGAGAAGTCGATCGCGTCGAGCGTCTTCTGCGCGTCGGCGTGCGCACGCTCCCAGTCGACTTCCCAGGTGCCGTCCGCCTTGGTGGGGTTCGGCACCTCGAACGTGCGATACGTCCTGGCGCTTCCCTGGTCGATGACACGGGACGGAACTGGCGCAGCCGCGACCGCAGGCGCCATTCGGCGTCGTCTGGTCGTGCGTCCCCCATATGCGCGGTCGATCTGCATGCCACCCCCATCGGCCTTCGCCTGAGCATGCTTGAGATCCAGATCCCCGATTTCGCCGCCAAAAACCCCTGCACGTCACTGCAATTGCGCGGAATGGGCCAGACCAGCCCAGCAGGTCGTCGTACTTGCTCGGCTCCGCACCCGATCCGCGAATATCCGCGCTTCGATAGGGTTTGCCGCATGTCTTCTTCCCCCAAGCGCGTTCTCGTCACCGGCGGCGCCGGCTTCATCGGCAGCCACTTCATCCGACTGCTCATGGCCGAGCACCCCACCACGGAAGTCGTGAACCTCGACGCCATGACCTATGCGGCGAGCCACGAGAACGTCGCCGAGGTCGCCGACGACCCGCGCTACTCCTTCGTCGAGGGTGACATCGCCGACGCCGAAGTCGTCGCCAAGGCGATGCAGGGAGTCACGCACGTCGCGAACTTCGCGGCCGAGAGCCACGTCGACCGCTCCATCCACGGCGCCGTCGACTTCATCCGCACCGACGTGCTCGGCACCTACGTGCTGTGCGAGGCCGCGCGCAAGGAAGGCGTCGAGCGCTTCCTGCAGGTCTCCACCGACGAGGTCTACGGCTCGATCGACCAGGGCTCGTTCACCGAGGAGCATCCGCTCGAGCCGTCGTCGCCGTACTCGGCCTCGAAGGCCGGCGGCGACCTGCAGGCACTTGCCTACATGCACACGTTCGGCCTGCCGGTGATCATCACGCGCGGCTCGAACACGTACGGCCCGAACCAGTACCCGGAGAAGCTCATCCCGCTGTTCGTGACCAACGCGCTCGACGGCCAGAAGCTGCCCGTCTACGGCGACGGTTCGCAGGTGCGCGACTGGATCCACGGGCGCGACCACGCGAACGGCATCCTCTACGCGCTGCTCGGCGGCACGCCCGGCGAGGTGTACAACATCGGTGGCGGCAACGAGCGCACCAACATGTGGATCACCAAGCAGATTCTCGAGCAGACCGGCGCGAGCGAAGAGCTCATCACCTACGTCGAGGATCGCCTCGGCCACGACGTTCGCTACTCGCTCGACACCTCCAAGGCGCAGCGTGAGCTCGGCTGGAAGCCGGAGATCTCGTTCGACCAGGGCCTCGCCGACACGGTTGCCTGGTACAAGGAGCGCCGCGACTGGTGGGAGCCCATCAAAAGCGGCGAGTACAAGGAATTCTACGAGAAGCAGTACGCCGGCAAGGTCTGACCTTCTCGATCGGTCAGTCGTCGAGGACGGTGTGTTCGCCCGCCTCGAGATCGACTGACGTGCCCTTCGCGAGCGCGCCGACTCCGCTCGGGTCGTCGACGAAGCGCGTACCCAGGGTCATCAGCAGGTGGAACACACCGACCGTGACGAAGAACGTCTTCGGCGCTCGCTCATCGGAGAACCCGAGCAGCCACGGCGCCGCAATGAGCGCCGCCGCGAGCACCACGTCGAGCACGACGTGCACGACGATCGGAACCCGTTCGACGAGCCGCCTCGGTCCATCCGATGTCACGGTGACCGCCAGGAACGCGATTCCCGCGACGATCGACGCGATCGTCGCGGCATCTGACCGGAAGTCGAGCGCGAACGGCGCGAGCAGGCACACGACCGCCGCGACGTACTCGAACAGGCCGTGGAGGAAGAACGCGATGGGTCCGGAGCGAAGCATGCAACCCCTCTACCCGTCCCGCGAATCCTGAGTCCTCGCCTCGCTGGTCAGATCTCCGAACGTGTCGTACCGTTGGGTGGAGTGCGGCGCGTCGGGACGCGCGCTGCCCCAGACCAGGGACGGTCGACATGTGTGGATCCATGGGAGTTGGCGCCGCGGCAGGCGCAGCAGCCGGATGTGGCGCGATGCACGGCGCGACAGCAGCCGATGCCACCGCGAAAGCTGACGGCGGCGGCGCGAGCGCACCTGCGTCGAACTCGATCTCCGCAGCGCTGCAGTCGCTGCTCAACGCGGTCAACCAGATCACGGCGATGATCGGCGGCAGCTCCGGCGGCGGCGGCGCGACGAGCGGCGGCGGCAGCGCCCCCACCCAGGCGTCGAACTCGGCAGCGCAGATCGGCCAGAAGGGTCCGATGCAGGCGGCGCCGAACCAGTTCGCGGCGCCCAGGTCGCTCAGCCAGTACGCGAGCCTCGATTCCAAGACGCTGCTCGGCCCGAACGTCGTGAACGCGACGGTGCAGAACGCGCAGACCGCGAACATGCGCCTCAATGCCGACGGCTCCGTGGCCAAGTCGATGTTCAACCGTGTGGTGCCGGAGGATCCCGCCAAGGCGCAGGCGATCGTCCAGCGGCTCATGCAGTCGACGGCCAAGTTCCAGGACCCGGCCGCCGCGCAGGCCGCAGGTTATGACTTCAGCAAGCACAAGCTCGAAGGTGGCGGCCTGCTCCACGTGAGCAAGCCCGGCAACGGCCTCAACCTCGACGACCCGAGCATGCTGCTGTACCGCAAGACGGGCGACACCTACAAGCTCATCGGCGTCGTGCTCACGGCAAGCAAGACCGCACCCGATCTCGGCGTCGGCACCTGGCACACGCATTTCGGCAACACCGACCTGATGAAGCACATCTGGTTCACGCCGAACGATCTCAAGACTGCGTACCAGGAAGAGACGCCGTCCGCGTCCGTGATCTGACCGCGACCCGCGACGCGCCGTAGTTCGGGCGCGAAGAAGAACGGCCCCGCGTGGTGCGAGGCCGTTCCGGGTGAACTGGATCGGTGCGCGCGTCAGACAGCGGCCTTCTGTTCGGCGGCTGCGGCGAGCAGCGCTGCATGCGCTTCGAGGCGTACGGCGTTGAGGATGTGGCGGGCAGCTCGCACGTCGAGCTTGGCTGCGTCCTCGAGCTTCGCCGGATCGGCGGGCGTGGTCGCAGCAGCTTCCGTGCGGAGCTTGGCGGCATCGGCAGTGGCGGTCGCCGCCAGTGCGCGCTGCTTGGTCGCTGCGTTGAGCAGGCCGTGGGCTCGCTTCGCCTGGTCGGCCGCGTCAGCATCGTCGTCGACCTTCGTCAGCCGCGTCGCGGCCTTGGCACGGAACGCGACGGCGCGGGCCGTGAAGCGAGCTGCCTGCTTGTCCAGGCGTGCTGCCTGCGCGTCGAGGCGCTCGGCGTTGCGCAGCTTGTGCTCGTCCGCCGGGGTCGTCGCGGCTGCTTCGTTGCGCAGGGTCGCGGCTGCGGCCTGCAGCTCGTCAGCCTTCTTCGTCAGGCGCGCGGCGTGGCGATCGAACTGGTTGGCGGCGTTGAGCAGTCCGTGCGCCTTGACCGGCGCGGGCGCCGTCAGCGACGGAGCGGTCGTCGTGGTGGTGGATTCGGTGGCCATCGCGGCGGTCGGCACGGCGAGTGCAACCAACAGCGCGGCAAGGGTGGAGATTCGGCGAACGAGCACGGTGTGATCCTTGGTTCCGGGGTGATGTCGGCAGGAGGGCGAAGATCGGGGTGATCCTGCGTACGTGAGCTGAGCGCCGCCGCGGCCATCAAGGTAACGCGACATCGACGCGTCCCCGCGACATGTCGAAATTAGTGGGCTAGATCGACATACGGCGGGCGACATGGTGACCGAATCGACATGTTGGGGTAGATATGTCGAAATGAAAGCAGAAAATCGACACGTGGTCTTTGACCCAGCACGCCCGTATGACGCCTTGCCGTCCATCCCTCCGGCCCGGATGCTTGAGACCCGAGCGGTGCTCAAGGCAAGTATCGACGCGCGAGATGCGCTGACCAAGCTCGGTATCGCAGCGGCTCGCCTGCCCAACGCAGCGATCGTGATCAACGCGATCCCACTGCTCGAAGCCCGCGACAGCTCCCGCATCGAGAACATCGTGACGACCAGCGACGAGCTGTTCCAGCATCAGGACGGGACGACGGCATCGACTGACCCCGCTACGAAGGAGGCGCTTCGCTACCGAACTGCGCTCTTGGCTGGATTCGCGTCGCTGCGAGATCGGCCAGTCAGCACGCGAACGGCGATCGAGGTGGTCGGCACGCTGCTCGGCACCGAAACCGACGTGCGCAAGATCACCGGAACGACGCTGCGAGACGGTGCCACCGGTGACGTCCTCTACACCCCCCCAAGCGGCGAATCACGAATTCGCGAGCTGCTCGCGGACTGGGAGCGGTTCCTGCACGACGACGACATCGACGTGCTCGTTCGTATGGCCGCCAGCCACTATCAATTCGAGGCGATCCACCCGTTCCATGACGGCAACGGACGCACAGGCCGCATCGTGAACACGCTCGTGCTCGTCCAGCACGGCGTGCTGGATGAACCGATCCTCTACCTGAGTCGCTACATCCTCGATCGGCGCGACCAGTACTACCGACTGCTCCGCGCCGTGACGGTCGACGATGCATGGGAACCGTGGTTGCGTTTCATGCTCGAAGGTGTTCGATCGACCGCTGAATGGACTGCGAGCCTCGTCGCCGCGATCCTCGAACTCCTCCAGGAAACCGACCAGCTCGTGCGCGCGCAGCTTCCCAAGGTGCATTCGCACGAGCTCATCCAGCTGTTGTTCACGTATCCGTACGCCCGCATCGGAAATCTCGTGGATGCGGGCATCGCGAAGCGGCAGACGGCCTCCACATACCTGCAGCAGCTCGCGGGTATCGGCGTGCTCGCTCAGCGAGCCGTCGGCCGCGAGCGGATCTATCTGAATACGAAGCTTCTCGCGTTGCTCGAGGGCGGGTTCGCGTCGACTGCGTGATCTTGCGATGGTGTGCAGGGTCGTTCGATCGAAGGTTCAAGGCGTCGCGCCTCGAACCGATGGAGGAACCATGCGGACCGCGGGACGAATCATCATGTTGTCGCTGTGCGCGCTCGTCGTCACGAGCGCGTGGGCGAGTGCTGCCTTGGCGCGCTCAGGCGCGCAGTACCGAATCGAGGGCCGCGGCTGGGGCCATGGCATCGGCATGAGCCAGTACGGCGCAGCCGGATACGCCGCCCAGGGCTGGACCTCCGACCAGATCATTCGCCACTACTTCACGGGGACGGTCGTCGCGCCGCGCCCCGCGGACGGGCCCACCGACCTGCGCGTGCTGCTGCAGTCCTACCTCGCGCCCGCCACCGTCGAACTCACCAGCGCGGGCGTCCTCCGCCAGGGCTCCGCGACGCTGCCCCTCGTCGCGGGCGACACGGTCGAGCTTCGCTCCGCCGGGCTCTACCTGCTCGCCACGCGCATCCACGAGGGCGTGCGCACCAATGTCGCGTCCGGATCGGCGGCCGA
>JAOPYQ010000010.1 GCA_025964555.1 Thermoleophilia bacterium
TGCCGAGCGTGTAGGTCGGGAAGTAGCCGAAGCTGCCGCCGGACCAGTGCACGTCCTGGAGCACACCCTCGCGGTCGTTGGGCGGGGTCATCCCCATCCACTTCTCGAACGCCGCGTTCCATGCCTCCGGCAGGTCCTTCACCGCCAGGTCGCCGTTGATGAGCGCGCGCTCGAGCTCGAAGCGGATCGCGAGGTGCAGGTTGTAGCTGAGCTCGTCGGCCTCGACGCGGATGAACGAACGCTTGCTCGTGTTGACCTGCTTGACGAACTCGTCAAGCGTCACGCCCTTGGTCGCCTCCGGGAACACTTCCTGCAGGCGCGGGAACCAGAACTCCCAGAACGGGCGGCTGCGCCCGATCACGTTCTCGTAGCCGCGGCTCTGGCTCTCGTGCATGCCCAGGCCCGGCGCATCGCCGAGCGTCGCGGGCAGGCCGAGCCGGTCGAACGACTGGTCGTAGATGCCGTGGCCCGCCTCGTGGATCGTGCCGAACAGCGAGCAGGGCAGCCAGTGCTCGTCGTAGCGCGTGGTGAGGCGCGTGTCGAACTGCCCGATCCCCGAGCAGAACGGGTGCACCGTCTCGTCGAGGCGTCCCGCCTCGAAGTCGAAGCCCATCCGCGCCACGACCTCCTTGCCGAAGACCTCCTGGCCCTTCACGTCCCAGCTGCGCTCGAGGATCGACGTGTCCGGCTCGGGCTGCTGGTCGAGCAGCCGGTTGGTCGGCTCGCGCAGCGCCTCGAACATCGGCGCGACGTCCGCCGCGCGGCTGCCCTCCTCGTACAGGTCGTGCAGCGCGTCGTAGGGCTCGCTCTCGAAGCCGTAGTACTCGGCGCTCTTGCGGCTCAGCTCGAGCAGGCGCTCCAGGTGCGGCCGGAAGGTCGGGAAGTCGTCGAGCTGGCGCGCCTGGTCCCAGGCGACGTATCCGGCGCTCGACGCCTCCGCGAACGCACGCACGTGCTCGGCGGGGATCTTCGTGGACTGGTCGAAGCCGCGGCGCATCACGCGCGCCTCGGGACCATCCGGATCGACGTCCTCCACCGCACTGATGAGCTTGTCCAGCTCGGGCGACGTCGCCCGCTCGTGCAGCACCGCGCTGAGCGCACCCATCGTGCGGCCGCGACCGGCCTGGCCCTTCGGCGGCAGCTTCGTCTGCTGGTCCCAGCCAGCGAGGCGCGCCGCAGCGGCGAGGTCCTTGTACTCACGCGTCCACGCGCGCAGCGCGCGGTGGGCGTCGGTCGCCTCCTCGTCGGAGAGCCAGGAAGGTGCGGAGAGGTCGGTGCTCGTCGTCATGCCGGACACCCTATCGCGTCGTCTCAGGCCTGTGACCACAGGCACTTCGTCCGGATATCCGGGGTTCAACACCGGATCACTGGACGCAGTGTGGGCTGGTCAGCCGTTCGCGAGCAGCACGAGCCGCTCTTCGGTGAGCTCGCGCACCGCCCAGGCGGGGCCTTCCTTCGTGTTGCCGGATTCCTTGGTGCCGCCGTACGGCATCTGGTCGCTGCGGAACGTCGGCGGCACGTTGATCGTCACCCCACCGAATTCCATGCAGCCCGCCATGCGCAGCGCTCGCGCGAGGTCCGCGGTGAACACGCCGCCCTGCAGGCCGTAGGGCGTGCCGTTGGCGAGCTCGATCGCCTCGGCCTCGTCCTCGAAGGGGGTCATGACGACCGCCGGGCCGAACAGCTCCGAGCACGACACGTCGAGCGCCGGATCCACGTCCGCGAGCAGGATCGGCTCGATCACGTTGCCGTCGTGGTCGCCGCCGGCGAGCAGCCGCGCTCCCGCGCTCGTCGCGGCACGCACCTTCGCGAGCACGGCGTCGCGTGACTTCTCGTCGATGACCGGCCCACACGAGACCTCCTCGTCGGCCGGGTCCCCGAAGCGCACGTCCCCCACCGCTGTCGTCATTCGTTCGACGACCTCGTCGTAGATCGAGCGCTCCACGAGCAGGCGCTGCACGGCGATGCACGACTGACCCGCGTAGGCATAGCCGAACTGGGCGGCGGCACGCACGGCGGCGTCGAGGTCGGCGTCGGCGAACACGACGAGCGGGGTGGAGTTGCCGAGCTCGAGCGACACACGCGCGCGATGCGCACGCTTGGGCAGCTGCCAGCCGACGTCACTCGAACCCGTGAAGCTCACGTGGCGGATCCGCGGATCGACCACGAGCGCGTCGCCGACCTCGCCCCCACCGCCGGTGACCAGGCGCAGCTGCTCCTCCGGCTGGCCCGCGTCACGCAGCAGCTCGTGCAGCAGCACCGAGGTGAGCGGCGTGGCGCTCGCGGGCTTGTGCACGACCGGACATCCCGCCGCGATCGCCGGTGCGAGCTTGTGGCACACGAGGTTGAGCGGGAAGTTGAACGGCGTGATCGCCGCGACGACTCCCACCGGCCGGCGCAGCGTGACACCCACCGTGGCGGCGCCTGCAGACGTTCCCGACATCGGCACGACCCGACCGACGAGGGTGCGGGCCTCGATCGCTGCATAGCGCAGCGTGTCCTGCGCGCGCTCGACCTCGCCGCGCGCGATCGTGATCGGCTTGCCGGCCTCGCCGCTGATCGACTGCGCGAACTGCTCCGCTCGCTCGCCCAGCAGCTCCACCGCCCGCTCCAGGACCGCGGCACGCTCGTGTTCGGGCGGGGGTCCTGCGCGCAAGGCCTCGTGGGCGATCCCGATCTCACGATGCACGTGCTCCGCATCGTGGGCAGGGACCTCCCCGAGTGTGCGGCCATCGAAAGGGGACGTGACGTCGATCGTGCGCGTGCTGGTGCTCATGCGCGGATCCTGCCCCACACGGCGGGTGCGTCACACGCCGCCGGCGCCGTCAGCGCAGTGGCGCGGGCTCCGACGGCAGGATGAATCCCTTGTTGATGCCGGAGGTGCCGTGCACCGCACCGGGATGGTCGTCCCACGCGCCGAGAACCATGCGTCCTTCGCCCGCGGGCACCAGGATCGTGTACGCCTCGGCGTCGACATCGTCCGCGTTGACGCGCAGCTGCTCGAACGGCATGTCGACGTGACCGTCGACGCCCTTGATCGCACCGTGGATGTGCGGCGACATCATGCGGCCGCTGCCCTCGGGATACTCGTACGGCTGCGGGTCGTGCGCGAGGATCTTGACCTTGCCCTCGGAGTCCAGGCGCGTGTGGCCGCGGAACGCGTCGGGCAGGTACGCCGCTTTCGGATTGCCGCCGTGACCGGCGGGTGCGGTCATCCATGCACCGACCAGCCCATCACTCAGGGGCTCGCCGGTGTCGGCGCTCCTGAACTGGAGCGTCCACATGACGCCATCGCCGGGTGCGGGCGCACCTGCACGGATGTCGAGCAGGCCGTCCACCGCCGACCTGGGGGTCTCCTCCAGCCGCACGTAGCGTGGGCCGAGCACCTCGCCGTAGCGACCGAGGGCCGTCTCCAGCTGTGGGTTGACCGGGTCGAAGTTCAGCCGCGACACGTCGAGTGCGACCCGTTCGATCCCGCCATCGCTGCGCGTCGCGTTGACGATGGCATCGGCGATCTGCGCGCGCTGCGCCGGATTCACGATGCGTACCAAGTCAGTTCCGGCCATGCCGTCATCCCCCGTCGTGGAGGCCGCGTCCCCCGCAGCCACCTGTCCGAACATCGAAGGAGTCGCTGGCGCGGTTGCACGACCGCGGGGCATGGCCCCTTCTCGCGGTCAGATGTGGCGGGGCGTGGCGAGCTCCGCGGCGCGAGCGGCGCGGCGGCGCCACACGAGCAGGATGCGCGGATAGACGGTCGCGCGACCGAGCACGAACGAGAACCAGCCGATGAAGACCCCGGCGAGGTCGTCGACGATGAAGTGCCAGCCGAAGTAGATCGTCGCAAGCGTGGTCGGGACCAGGAACGCGACCGCGAGCCACATGAGCAGGCGCTGGCGGTAGTAGCGCATGAGCAGCACGACCGCCACCACGATGCCGACGTGCAGGCTCGCGAATCCGGCGATGCCGCCCACGACGATGTCGCCGATGTTGTCGGCGTGCAGTTCGAGGCGGTTGGTGATGAGCGACTCCTGCACGCGCGTGACGTTGGTGCGCGGCAGGTCGTCGAAGAGCCGCTCGCGCGACGCGAACGGGCCGAGGGTGGGGATCGCGTAGTAGGACGCCGTGCCCAGGACCCAGCACCACATGTAGGTGGCCACGAACACATACGCCTCGCGCATGCGCTCGACGAACGCGAGGGCGGCGGAGACCGTCACCGCCACGAGCGGAATGTAGACGAGGTAGATCCAGCTGAGCGTGTGCGCCATGAAGCCGGTACCGAGCACGTCGTGCAGGAGCCGCGCGGGGTCGTTGCCGAACGCGAGCCAGCGATCCATGGCCAGCAGCTGCTGGTCGTAGGTGCGGTAGTCGATGAGCGACACGAAGCTCTTGAGGTTGCGGTACGCCAGGTAGGTGAAGGCGAAGCACAGGAACCCGACGATCGCGAGCGCGAGGCGCTTCCACCACCAGCGCTCACGGAAGTTGATGACGGACAGCACGAACAACCGACCCGTGGTGCCGCCGCGCTTGAGGCGCACCGCGCGTCGCAGCGAGTCGAGGTAGGCGAACAGGCCCATGAGCAGCACCGGACCGATCATGCGCTTGCCGAGCAGGGCACCTTCGGGGTCGCGGATCGGGATGCCGATGTGCGCGGACGTGGCGAGTGCGACCGCGAAGAACGCGATGAGGACGGCCACGCACGTCAGGACGTACGGGTAGCGCAGCAGGAGCCGCTGGAATGCCTCGACGAGCCTCGACACGGTGCGGCCATCGTAGCTGTGCGAGGTGCTCGACGTCGCATGAGTCCGTGGTCTTCGGCCCGGGCCGGCCAGCCCCGACGAAAGTGCGACGATACGCCGCTCGATCGGGCAGAATGCTGCAGTGGGGAACTTGCTGGGGAGCATCGTGGACACCGTCCTCGTCCGAGGACTGCTCGTGATCGAGCATTTCTTTCCCATGCCCGCGCGCGTGGGAAAGCCGCTGCCGATCGGCCACGTGCGCGCCCGCAACGCCGATCCGGTGATCCTCGTGGGCGGCTACGCCAACTCTGCATCCGGGTGGGACGAGTGGAAGCGCTCGCTCGAGGCCGATGGCTTCCAGGTGTTCATCTTCCAGCCGCCGACCACCGGCCTGGGTGACATGGAGGACTCGGCGAAGGCCGTCGCCGCGTTCATCCTCGAGGTGCGACGAAAGACGGGCCGCAAGGTCGACGTGGTCGGCTTCTCCGAGGGCGGCGTTCTGGCCCGCATGGCGGTGGCGCGCCTGGGAGCGCTCGGCTCCGTCGACAAGCTCGTGTCGCTCGCCACGCCCCATGGTGGGATCGCGCTCAACGGGCTCTACGACGCGCTCGCGGGCATCGGCGCGCTCAAGCGGGCGATCCCGGCGGCGACGGCGCAACTGCTCGACGGCAGCGAGCTGCTGCTGCGCATCGCGCGTGACGACGCAGCCCTGCGGCGCGGGCTCGACCCGCGCGCGCCGCGGTATGCGTCGGTGTTCTCGCGCACGCTCGATCCGATCATCGCGCCGTGGTCGAGCATGCTCGGCGGGGCGGTCAACGTGCCGGTCGCGGCCGACCAGTCGTGGCGCACCGGACCGAACCACTTCGAGATGTTCCACACGAGCAATCGCGCCTACGAGGCCACGCGTTCGCTGCTGCTCGACGAATCCGACACGACGATCCGCCGCGCTGCGCTGGGCGTCGTCGACGAGTAGCCGAGCGGAACGTGAAGCTCGCTACTGGAGCTTCTCGATCGGCGCATAGCTGAGCATGAGCCGGCGCTCGGAGCCGTCCTCGAATCGGATGACGGCCATGTCGCCGCCGTCGTGGTCGAGCACGATGCCCTCACCGAACGTGCCGTGTCGCACGCGATCGCCGACCACGATCTGCGGACCTGCCGGCCGCGGGATCTTCTTGCGCTGCGCGCTCTCGGCCGCACCCTCGCCGAACAGCGTGCCGCTCGCGCCCGACGCGCTCGTGCCGTCACCCGAACCCCAGCCCTTGGAGCCCGAGCTCGCCTTGGAGCCGAACGTCGCGCCGAACTCGTCGCCGCCACTCCTGCGCTGGCCCTTCGCGCCGCCGCTCGCGCCGCCGCGCGACTGCTTCCAGCCGCTCGCGCCGAACGCCGAGCCGCCGCTGTCGTCGAGCGTCGATCCCCAGCTCGAACCGCTGCTCGAGGAGCCGCGACCCCACGCGGAGGCACCGCCCTGGGCCATGCCGCCGGCTCGCTCCGTGCGCTCCACGTGCTCCTCCGGCAGCTCGTTGAGGAACCGGCTCGGCACGTTGTACTGGCGCCGCCCGAACACGCTGCGCGAGTTCGCGTGCACGAGCGTCAGCAGCTCGCGCGCGCGCGTGATGCCGACGTAGGCGAGGCGCCGCTCCTCCTCCACGTCGCCGTCCTGGATGGACCGCGAGTGCGGGAACAGCCCCTCCTCCATGCCGGTCACGAACACCACGGGGTACTCGAGCCCCTTGGCGTTGTGGATCGTCATGAGCGTGATCTGGCCGCCGCTGTCCTCGATGTTGTCGGCCTGCGACTGCAGCGACAGCGCCTGCAGGAACTCCGCCAGGCGTCCGCCCGGCTCGAGGGCGTCGTATTCGCGTGCGACGTTGACGAGCTCGCCGAGGTTCTCGAGGCGACCCTGCGATTCGATCGTGTCCTCGGACTGCAGCGCGGCGAGCAGTCCGCTGCGCTCGTAGACGTGCTCGATCGTGCCCGCGACGGTGTCGGACTCCGCGGCGAACGTCCGCATCCCGTCGAGCATCGCAACGACGTCCTCGAGCTTCTTGAGGGTCCCCGCGTTGAGCGAGCCCTCCATCTGCGCCTGGCGCAGCGCGTCGGAGAGCGTCTCGCCGTACGTGTCGGCGTACGCGCGCAGCTTGGCGACGGTCGTGTCGCCGATGCCGCGCTTGGGGACGTTCACCATTCGCTGCAGCGACAGGGAATCGTTGGGGTTGACGATCACCTGCAGGTACGCGAGCGCGTCCTTGATCTCGGCGCGTTCGTAGAACTTGGGACCGCCGATCACCTGGTACGGGCGCCCGGTCCGGGTGAGCAGGTCCTCGATCACGCGGCTCTGCGCGTTGGTTCGGTAGAAGACCGCGATGTCGCCGTGCGAGCGACCGTCCTGCATCGCCTGCTCGATCTGGCCGACGACATAGCGCGCTTCCTCGTGCTCGTCCTCCACCGCGACGACCTTGACGAGCTCGCCCTCGCCGAGGACCGCCTTGAGCTCCTTGTCGAGGCGCTGCTCGTTGTTGCGCACGACCGCGTTGGCGGCTTCGAGGATGTGGCTCGTCGAGCGGTAGTTGAGGTCGAGGACGACCATCTTCGCGTTCGGGAAGTCGTCGCCGAAGCTCGTGATGTTGCGGATGTCGGCGCCGCGCCAGGAGTAGATCGACTGGTCCGCGTCGCCGACGCACATGATGTTGTGGTGCTCGCCCGCGAGCGCGCGCAGCATGCGGTACTGGGCGTGGTTGGTGTCCTGGTACTCGTCCACCATCACGAAGCGGAAGCGCTTCTGCCATCGCTCGCGCACGTCGTGGTGCTGTTCGAGCAGCAGCACCGCGAAGCGCAGCATGTCGTCGAAGTCCATCGCGTTGGACTCGCGCAGGCGCTTGTCGTAGAGCTCGAACACCTCGGCGACGGTCTCCTCCATGAAGTCGGAGACCTGTGCGCGGTACTCGGCCGGGCCGAGCAGCTGGTTCTTGGCGTTGGAGATGACGTGGTGCACCGACGCGGGCGTGAAGCGCTTCGGGTCCTTCTCGAGGAATTCGAGGCACTGCTTCACGAGCCGGACCTGGTCGCCCTGGTCGTAGATCGTGAACGACGAGGAGAAGCCGAGCCGCTCGGCCTCGCTGCGCAGGAATCGTGCGCATGCGGCATGGAAGGTCATGACCCACATGTGCTTGGCACGGTCGCCGACGAGGTGTGCGACGCGCTCGCGCATCTCCGCCGCGGCCTTGTTCGTGAAGGTGATCGCGAGGATCTCCTGCGGGCGTGCGTGCGGGTGGCCGCCGGCGCTCACGTCGTTGAGCAGGTGTGCGATGCGGCGGGTGAGCACGCGGGTCTTACCCGACCCCGCGCCGGCGACGACGAGCAGTGGCCCGGTGACGTGCTGGACGGCAGCGAGCTGGGGCTCGTTGAGGTCCTGGAGCCAGTGGGAATCGGTGTCGGGGGAAGCGGGCGTGACCATGGGCGGCATCGTCCAAGTCTATCGCGTCGCTACACGGTGGCCACGACGGTGTAGGCGACGCTCGTCGAGTACGCGCCGGCCTGCTGGGCGGCCGGGAGCGAGATGCGGTAGTCGTAGCCGAACGTTCCCGACACGGGCGGCACGAAGGTGCGCTCGGCGGTCGTGGCGGTCGGCATCGCAACCCAGGGATTCGCGGTGCCGTTGCGCCGCCACGTGAAGGTGCCGGCCGGGATCGGCGATGGCCCGCTCCACCCCGCGAACGAGTGCGACAGGGTGACGTCGGTGTCGGCGGTGATCGTCACGTCCACGGCCGCGCCTGCGGTGCGCTGACCCGAGCCGGCGGGACCGATCTCGCGGATCGTTCCCGGTTGCTGCGACCCGAAGGCCAGGTCGTAGGGCAGCGTGGCGTCGCGCGCCGGGGCGTCGTAGCCGAGCACCGACAACGAGACGGTGATCGATGCCGCCGTCACGGTGAAGCCGCCCGGCTTGGTGCCGTTGGTCGTATCGGGATTGGTGACGGTCACGTCGCGCGCGCTCGGGGTGCCGCTCGAGGAGATGTCGAGGACCGCGTCGATACGGGTCGCCGACACCCAGGTGCGCGACTGCACGACCACGTCGGCGCCGGCGATCGTGACGGTCGCGCCGTTCACGAAGCCGGTGCCGGTGATGGTCACCGCGAGGTCCTGGCGTCCTTGTGCGCCGCTCGCGGGCGCGAGGCTCGTGACGGTCGGTCCTGCGATCGTGACCGTGATGCCGTCGGTGCAGGTCGCGGGCGAGACGTTGCCGAGGTCGTCGTGGCCACGGACGCAGACGTAGTAGGACTGGCCGTTCGCGAGCGTCAGTCCGGCGCGCGTCACGGAGGTCGTGGTGCCGGTCGAGGTCCAGTTGACGACGAGCGTGCCGCCACACGCGGTCAGGGTGCCGATGCAGTACTCGTAGTGGTTGAAGCCGACCCCGGGATCGGTGATCGAGTCCCAGTTGGCGGCGAGCGTGGTCGTCGAGCCCGTCGTGTCGACGTCCGCGCCGAGGCTGTCGCGCACGCCGGCCGAGGCGGGCACCGAGGCGTCGACGCCGATGCCGTCGGAGCACTCGTACTGCGTGGCGGTGACGAACGCGGTCTTGCTGCGTACGCAGCTGAAGTAGGTGCGTTCCGAGTAGACGCCGGCCTGGGTGAACGCGAGCGTCGCGGTGCTGCCGGATGCGATCGATCCCGTGCAGGTCGACGATGGAGCGTTCGGCACGATGCACCAGTCGTAGCCGATGACCGGTTCCTGGCTCGCGGCGTCCCACGTCGCGGAGATCGCGGTCGTCGACTGCTGCCAGTCCAGGTCGGCACCGGCCACGGATCCGTCGCTGACCGGGCCGTTGGGCGGCGGCGGGTTCACGGTGACGATGAAGTTGCCGCGGCTGGTGGTGAAGCCGTCCACGGCGATGCGATAGGTCGTGCCGCTCGTGACGGGGACCTCGACGCGGGCATCGCCGAGCGGGTGGTCGTCGTTGCGGTCGATGATCGTCAGCGCGTTCACCGCAGCGCCGGTGTACACGCCGATCATCGAGTCGAAATCGGTGTCCTGGTGGCCGGTCGTGAAGACCGCGGTGCCGGTCGCCGTCGCCGTCCACGAGTACCAGACCGACGAGTCGCCCGAGTCGCAGACACACTCGCCGTGTTCGGGTTCGCCGGCTTCCTGCGTCGCCGCGAAGTTGTGGTCGCAGCCGGAAGAGACGCTCCCGCCGACGAGCGTCGTGGGAGCCGAGAACATGTCGTTCGCCGGCGGGGTCATGGTCAGGTTGATGTTGACGGCGCCCCACCTGCCCTGGGTGCCGTCGACCATGAACCGGTAGGTGGTGCCGGCCACCGCGGCGAACCCAGTACGGCTCGTGAGCAGCCCGAGCGAATTCTGACAGTGGTCGTCCTGCTTGATGATCTCCGTGAGCGAGTTGACCGCGGCGCCGGTGTAGACGCCGATCTCCACGTCGAAGTTCGAGCCGAGCGTGTCAATGCGCACGCCCCCCGACGAGGGTGCGGTCCATTGGTACCAGATCGATGACTCGCCGCCGAAGAACGTGGGCTCGCCGACCTGCTTGGTCGCGAAGGTGGAGTTGCCTGTGGACGATGCCGTGGCGCCTGCCAACGTCACCGCGGCGGAGAAGTTGTCGTTCGTCGGCGGCGCCGGTCCCCAGCGCAGGTTGAAGTATCCCGCCGCGCCAGCCTTGCCGTCGACCGCGATCCGGTAGGTCGTGCCTGCGACGCCCGCGAAGCTCACGCGGCTGCGCGTCTCACCCGCGGCCCAGTCGTCGTTGTTTGCGACCATCGTCAGCGAGCCGACCGCCGCGCCGGTGTACACCCCGATCACCGTGTCGACGGTCGTGTCCAGGCCGAGCGTGTCGATCCACACGGTGCCGTTCGCGGTCGGCGTGTAGGTGAACCACACCGATGCGCCTCCGACGTTGCCGGCGTGATTCGGTTCGCCGGCCTCCTTGTTCGAAAAGTAGTTGTCGAACATGCCGCGTGTCGCGGAGGTGCCGAGTACGAACGCTTCGGTGAAGTTGTTGTTCCAGGCGCGGTTGAGCCGGAACGTGATCGGCGACGTAGCGCCGTGGAAGCCGTCGAGCGCTATGTAGTACACCGTCCCCGACGTGACCGGGAACGCGATGCGCGAATCGATGATGCCGGGATAGCCGTCGTCGTTGCCGGCGAGCCGCGTGAGCGTGGACACGGACGCGCCGGTGTAGGCCGCCATCATCGTGTCCCAGCCCGAACCCTTCGTATCGGCGACCGCGACGCCGGTGAAGGTCGCCGTCCAGCGGTACCAGACCGACGTGCTGCCGTAGCTGTTGCCTCCGCCATCGCCGTGCTCCGGCTCGCCAGCCTCCTCCGTGGCCTCGACGTTCGTCGTCGCGATCGTCGTGGGGCTCGCGCCGATGACCGTGGCGCTTGCGAAGTCATCGTTGACGGGCGGCGCGGCCATCGCGATCGACGGCAGCACGAAACACGCCGCCAGTGCAGCGACCAGTGCCACGATCGTCGATGTCGGGCCTCGGGTGATCTCGGTGCCTCTCACGCGGGTGCGCGTACGTGAGGTATCGGCGCGCGAGCAGTGGAAATGAGGCCCCCGTGCAGAACTCGGGTACCGAATTTCGGAGGAAGCGCGAGGCGTGAGACGACGGCCAACCGTCGACACGAAATCGTGACGAAGACGCGACGTAGTCGGCACGATGCGCGCGCGTTTCGTGATTCGCATTGCAGGACGGTACTGGTGACGCTTCAAATCGAAGGAACCCACCATGTCCCGTCTGATCACCACGCTCGTCCTGTCCCTCGCCGCGTTCAGCGCATTCGCGATGCATCCGGTCGCATCGCACGCAGCTGCTGGCGACTACGCCGTGCGCTTCACCACAACTGGTGGCTCGCACTGGGAGTCCTATGGACGGGGACCGTTCATCGCGGTCGCGAACCGCGTGTACTCGGGCCAGGCGAACTTCGCGATGGGCGACTACCGGTCCTGGCGCGCTGGCGTGCTGGGATCCGGGTCCCGCATCATCGGCGGTCGGGTCGGCATCTCGCTCACAACGCCCACGGCGAACATGCGCGGACGGATCGTCGCCGGGACCGGCAATTCCCCCGTCGAGCTGTACGACAGCGACGGCACCGGCAACGTCGAGCGGTCGTTCACCGGCACATACGACTGGGTGCAGTTCGACCTGCGCAGCGCGGCGGCGGTCTCCACCACGGCAGTCGCCCAGAACAGCGTGGATCTTCGCTTCGTGGAGCTGACGCTGCACGATTCGGTGCCGCCCGCGCTCGCGCCGATCTCGCTGCCCGATCCGGGTCGCTGGTACGGCGCCGGGGACTGCATTCCCTACACCGTGCGCGTCACCGACCAGGGCGGCGGACTGCTGCGCTCGCAGGTGCGGCGCGCGAGCGATGGCGCGGTCGTGTTCGAGCTCGCCTCACCGCAGGCGGAGTCCACGAAGCCGGGGCTCAACGAACAGCACGTCGCAGACTGCATCCACCCGACCGAGCGCGGACACGGGGACACCACCTTCGTCGTGACTACGTGGGATGTCGGCGGCACGGCGCGCGAGCTCGTGTTCAGCGTGCGCGCGGACCACCAGGTGCCGACCATCGCCGGTGGACCCGCAGACGGAGCCCGCATGACGACGACGACCCCGACGATCGCATTCGAAGTCGCAGATGTCGGCGCAGGCCTGGCTGGCGTGAGCGGATCGCTCGACGGGGCAGCGGTTCCGGTGACGATGTCGGCAGGAGTTGCGACGGTGCAGGTTGGCGACCTGGCGCGCGGCACGCACGTGATCGCGATAGCCGCCGTCGACGGGGCTGGCAATGCGACACGCGTCGAGCGCCGCGTCACCGTCGCAGACGATGCTCCGCCGGTCATGGCCGTCGCCTCACCGGGTGCGCGCGGCGAGTCGTCCATCACCCTCACCGTGAAGGCCAGCGACGACCAGAGCGGCATCGACCCCGTGTCGTGGACCGCGAAGCTCGATGGCACCACGATCGCCTTCACCGCCGACGCCACCCAGCTGTCGGCGAAGCTCGGCCCACTCGCCGACGGCGCCCATCGGATCGACGTGACCGTGCGGGACCTCGCAGGCAACCTCGCCACGATGGCCCACGCGTATTACGTGATCCCTCCTCCGCCGCCGCCTGCGCCCGCGCCGGCTCCTTCGAGCGCGGAGCTGGCCGGCACGGCTGCAGCGGCAGCCGCAGCCGCCGTCGCGACCGCCAACACGCCGGGGCGATCAGGGGTCGCACTCGTCGACGGTCCGCGTGGCGCGGTCGGACATGGACGCACGGCAACGGTGACGATCCAGGTCGTGCGCGATGGCGGCCCCGTGGGCAGCCAACTCGTCGAGGTGCGTCGCGACGACGCGGTGATCGGCAGCGGCCTCACCGACGCAGCGGGCGTCGTGCGCATCGCCTTCGTCGCGGCAAAGCCGGGTCGATATCAGGCGGTCGCGGTCGGGCAGGCGCTGGAACCGCTCGCGCTCGGCGTCCGCGTCGCTCCTCGCCTGGTGATCACCACCTCGCTCGCGCGTCCACGTGTGGGGCAGCGCGTGCTGATCACCGGACGCATGTATCCAGCGATCCGCGGGCGACGAGTTGCAGTCGAGGCGAAGGTCGACGGCGTCTGGTTCCCCATCCGTCGCGCCGCATCCACGGACGGGACCGGACGATTCCGATCCTCGGTGACGCCGACCTCGCCCGGCCCGGTGACGATCCGCGTGCGCCTGCTCGCCGTCGGAGCATGGGCACCCGCCGTGTCCAACCTGCGCGTCCTGCGAGCCCGATCCTGATGTGTATGGAAGTCGATCGTCATACACATCTGCGCTACGATCGGGACATGCGCACGAATATCGAGATCGACGACAAGCTCATGGCTACGGCCTTCAAGCTCTCGGACCTGAAGACCAAGAAGGCGATCGTGCAGGCGGCGCTCGAGGAGTTCGTGGACCTTCGCACCGCCAACAAAGCAATCCTAGCGACGCTCAGGACGATGACCCCCGACGACTTCGACCCCGCGTTCCTCGCCGACTACGAGGCCCACCGAGTCCGATGAGGGTCGTCGCAGACACCTCTGCGTGGGTGGCCAGCATGAATGGCGATGACGCGGACTGGCTGGGAACGAAGCTCGAGGACAACGAGTACGTGTTCGCGACGGATGTCGTCTGTGCCGAGCTCCTGGCCGCGCGACGATCGCGACGGCAGCATCGTCTGGTCGCGCGGCTGGCCACACATCGTCGAATCATCAACCTCGGGGGCATGCCGGACATGCGTCGCGCCGCCGAGTGCATGCGGACGTCGAGCGAGGCCGGTCGAACGGTGCGGTCGATGGCTGACTGCCTCATTGCCGCTGTCTGCATTCGCGAGCACGTTCCACTGCTCCACAACGACCGCGACTTCGACACGCTTGCGGAGCTCACATCACTGCAGGCGATCAGGTTCTGACCCTCACGCAGTGACGACTCCGCCCGCGAGCCGCGGGCGCGCGCGACCGAGCGCGTGCAGGAGCGGCGGTCCGCCGACCACGGTGAACATGGTCGTGAAGACGACGTGCGTGACGGTGAACATCGCGCCGATGAGGAGCGCGCCGACGATCCGCTGGGTGAGGGTCCCCCCCTGTGGCGCATAGCTCGCGAGGCTTCCGACAGTAGTGATGACGTCGTAGGCACTGGTTGCGACCACTGACGCGATGACGAGCACGATCGCGGAGCGCTGGGTGAACCAGTCGAGCTCGCGAACTGCGAAGCGCGCGGCAACCGCGCCCACGATTCCCACCACGGCGACCGCGACGACCTGCCAGATCGTCCACACGCCGACGCCACCGGTGACCGATGACGCGACGATGGCCACGAGGCCAGCGGCGATCCCGGTGCGCGCGCCGAGCGCGATCGAGGCGCACAGCACGATCGTGGTCGTCGCCTCGACGCTCGGGATCGGCACGACGATGTTGAAGGCTGCCGCGGTGACGCCGAGCACGGCAACGATGGCGACGCGCGCGGATCCGTCGATGCTGCGCGTCGACCACTGCCACGCGCCGGCAGCGAGCACGAATCCTGTGAGGAGCGTCCAGAGCGCAGTCACGCCTCCACCTCCGCGTCACGCGCGTCAGCGATCGTTACCGGCTCGACGACGATCCGCCCCTGCTCGTCGCGCGGGACGGGAAGCAGCGTGGGACCGGTGCGCAGGTCCAGGCGCAGGCGATGCGTGGCGATCGCCGCGGCGAGTGCAGGATCGTGGGTAGCGACGAGCGCGACGCCGCCGGCTCGCGCATGTGCGAGCAGGTGCTGGGCGACCCATCGGCGCGCGGTGGCATCCATGCCGCGCGTCGGCTCGTCGAGCAGCCAGACGGGGGGGCGATGAGCGGTGGCTGCGACGAGCGCGAGGCGCTGGCGCTCGCCGACGCTCAGCTCCGACGGATGCGCGTGGAGGCGGTCGGCGAGCGCGGCAGCGTTGAGGGCGTCGTGGGCGGCAGCGACGTCGATGCCGAGGCGCCGGCACGTCTCCTCGATCGCGTGGCGTACCGTACGGCCTGGCAGCATCGCGCCGGCTCCCTGCGACAGGAACGCGAGCGACTGCACCGACCCGCCGACATCGCCGCGGGCACGCCCGTCGACGAGCACGCCGGCGTGCTCGTCGTGCAGCCCTCGGATCGCTCGAAGGAGCGTCGACTTGCCGGTTCCGTTCGGCCCTTCCAAGGTGATGATCGATCCGGCGGGCGCCGCGAATGCCAGACCGCGAAGCAGCGTGTGGCGCGCCCCGGCATCCGTGGCGTCATGCGCGTTCGCGTCCAGCCGGTCGATGCGCACCGAAAGCCGTGCCGGCCCGCTGGGGGCGATGGGCGCGGGCGCGAGATCGGCATAGGCATCTGCTCGGATCTGGGGTGCGACCTTGTCGATCCAGGCGGGGCTCGTGTCCGCGACGATGCGACCGTGCGCGAACACGACGATGCGATCTGCCCGCTGGAGGACGTGGTCGAGCCGGTGCTCGGCGGCCAGCACGCCGATGCCGCGCGTGCGCCGCGCATGGTCGACGGCGTCCCAGAAACGTCGCTCGCTGGTCGCGTCGACCTGTGAGGTCGGCTCGTCGAGCACGAGCACTGCGGGTTCGACCGCGAGCGCCGCTGCCAGCAGCACACGCTGCAGCTCACCGCCGCTCAGGGTCGCGCAGTCGCGACGCGCCAGGTGCCGAACGTCGAGCTGGTCCAGGGCGTGCAATACCCGCTGCTCGATCGCCGCGATCGGAACCCCCGCGTGTCGCAGGCCGAACGCGACCTCCTCCGCGACCTGACCGACGAGGACGTGTGCTTCGGGGTCCTGGAAGACCGCAGCCACGCGAAGGTCGCCGACCTGGCGGCTCGATCCCATGACGTGTGCACCCAATCGAATCTCGCCGCGCCGGACGCCTCCCGTAGCGCGGGGCGCGACGCCGGTGACGACGTCGAGCAGCGTCGACTTGCCACTCCCCGACGCGCCGGTGATGACGACCAGCTCGCCCGGTGCGACCACGAGCGACGCGTCAAGGAGCGAGGGCTCGTCAGCGGCGGGGTACGTCATCGAGACATTCGTCACGCGCAGCTCCGCAGGCGACGCAGCCGTGCCAAAGGGTTGCGCCGACGCGGTTGCGGGCCCCAAGGTTGCGACGCGAGCTCGCAGCGGCACGAGCCCGATCATCAGGGCGATGAACGCGAGGGCCGTGACCGCCGCATTCGGCGCAGCACTCGCATCACCGAGCGCGTGCATCGCGGGCGGTGCCAACTGACCAGTCGATCGAGCCCAGATCGTGCCGGCGACGAGTGACACGGCGAGCGCGATGACGATGCGGTCGACTGCGCGGTCGCGTCGCACGCCGTCGTGCAGCTCGGCGTGCGTGAAGGCGTCGACGGTCGGCGTGGCAACTCCATAGCCGCGGGTCTCGAGCGCCGCGGCGGTCTGGAACGCCCGGTCGAGCAGACCGGAGACGATCGCCTCCCACAGCGCGACCACGCCACGGGCGCGCTCGCCCAACGGCGCACCACGGCCGATGCGCAGGCCGCGGCTCGCGAGCTCGTCGCGCACGAGGCGCACGTCGCGACCCAGGAGCGGTCGCAGCCGTGCGGCGAGACCGGCAAGCAGTGCGGTATCGGGGCTGAGGCGACCGGCACTGGCGAGCAGCAGGCGAGCGGGTACGAGCGCCAGCAGCGCGGCAGCGAGCACCTGGGCCGGAATACGCAGGACGGCACACAGCGCCCAGAACCAATCCGATCCCCGTGGGGTGATCAACGTTGCTGCGTAGCCGATCCTGAACGAGCCGTCGATGATCGCGACGCCCGGCACCACGAGCAGCAGGCCAGCGCCGATCACGAGCGCCAGCACGACGAGACGTCCCATGCCCTGGCGAAGGGCCAGCACCGTGAGCCCGACGAACGTCGCCCCCGCGATGAGCGGATGGCCGGTGACGTTGAGGGTGACCAGGATGGCGACCCAGCCCGCGAATGCCGCGCCTGCGGACAGCGCCACGCGCCGCCCTCGTACGTGCGCGCGTACGCGCGAGCCTCGTGACGCCGCGCCGTCCATCAGCGGATCACACGCCCGTCACGGTCGACCGCACATGCGAGGTAGAACTGGCACGCCCCGGATCGCAGGGCGCGGGCTGCAGCGTGCACACCCTCGTCGGTGATGCCGGTCACGACGAAGACGAGGGTGCCATCCGGCTCGCCGTCGGTGGTGGCAGCCCACACGATGCCCTCCGCGTCGCGCAGCTCCTCGCTGAACTCCATGTCGGGATCCTGGCGCCGCACGCGCGTGCCTTCGATCCAGATCGTGAGTCCATACGTGCGCGGGTCGAGCCCCAGGTCGATGAGGTTCGGGTCGAGACGCAGCTCTTCCCAGCGGCCGATGACGAGGTTCGCTCGATTGCGTCGAACGGCGACCGGCAGGTCCGTCTCGCCTGCGTCGCCGCCCGAGTCCTCGCCGCCGATGCCGGCGACGCCGTCGTCACCCGAGAGCGAGACGATGTCCGGCTCCAGCGGGCGGAACATGGAGTCGCGGAAGTACTCTGCATCCTGCTGGAAGTCGCGGCCGTGGGCGATCCGCAGCTTGCGAGCGTCGTCGCGCCAGCCACTGAAGAGCGGCTCCGGGAACGTGCCGACCGCGACCGGTAGCCGCTCGTAGATGTCGTACCGACGCAGGTCCCACCAGATGCTCTGGCCGGGCTGCACGCGGTATCGATCCGGCGCGACGCCGATCGATTCGATGCCGTCGGCACGGAAGTACCACGCGGCCTTCTCGGGACCGAACGTGCGCAGTGCGCCGCCGCCCTCGCCGTTCACCTGCGCGATCGTGCCCTCCGGCGTGAGTCGCACGTCGGCGACCTTGGCAAGCACGTCGAGGGCGGTGTCGCCTCGTTCGATGCGCACGCTGCGGCGCGTGACGAGCCTGCGTCCGCCGTCGGTGGTCAACACGACCCACGCGCGACGACCGAGGATCCGGGTGGAGTTGTCGGTTGGATCGTCCCGGAACGAGGACGCATCACAACCCGCCAGCGCGAGTGCGCAGACGATGATCACGACGATGCCGAAGGCACGCGTCGCCACGCGGATAGGATCCGTCCCCATGCCCGTCTCGTCGAACCACGCGCCCACGCCGTTTCGCCGCGCTGCCCGTTTCGTGGCCGTTCTCGCGTGGTGCGCGCTCATCTATGCGGCCAGCGACCGGCCCGATCTGCGGGTATCGAGCGATGACCTGATCGATTTCGTGCTGCGCAAGGCCGCGCACGTGGTCGTGTTCGGCGTGTTGCTCGTGCTTGTCGAACGCGCGGTGCGCCGAGCGCGAGCGGCGACCACCGCAAGCGTCTCGGTCGCGTGGGTGTCGACGTTCGCCTACGCATGCAGCGACGAGTGGCACCAGACCTTCGTGCGCGGGCGTGTCGGCCATCCGAGGGACGTCATGATCGACATGATCGGTGCCACCACGGCAGCAGTGATCGTCATGCTGCTCGCTCGCCGACCTGCAGCTGCAGCACCATCACCAGAACCGGAGCTCGTCCCATGACCGCGTCTTCCACACCATCCGTCGTCTTCGTGGAACACGTGCTGTGGGAACCCGACGCCGCCTGGACCGACGCGCTCGAGCACGTCGCCGGCCGCTTCGCGCGCGCGACACCGCTCGACCTCGACGCGGTCCGCGCGGCCGGCGCGTTGCACGAGCAGCTCAGCTACCTCGCAGGCTGGGCAGCCGACGCGGGGGTCGACCTGGACCGCGAGCTGGGGCGATACCTCGACGAACACCTGTCGATGCACGTTCGACCGGCCCCGACCATCACGCGCGCGGTGCGTGCGCTCGCCGTCGCGGGCCCGGTGCACGCCGTGAGCGCCCTGCCGCCCCGCGCCGCGGAGAGCATCGCGCGGCATGCAGGTTGCTGGCGCTCGATCGCCGAGCTGCATGCGAACGTGCGCGACGCAGCGACGCTCGGTGCGGTCCTCGAGCAGCTCGATGGAGCGCGCGTCGTCGCGGCCGATCCGACTCCGCTCCCCGAGGGAACCGCTTCCAGCCTGCTCTGAAGACCCCCTTGCCGACGTTTCGTTTCCGTCGTACCGTGGTTCGGCGTGACCCCAACCTGACGATCACGGACCACCGTGCGGACATGGCATCGATGCCAACGTTCGCGGCGAGCGGTCTCGGAGGGTGAGCGAAGGAACGGCCCGGGACGGCACTCCTTCGCATTGATTCTGGGGGACGGGACGAATGGCGACGCTCAACGCGACCGCAACGGCGATGACGCATGTTCACACTGCGGGCATGGCAACCACTGGCACTGGCGCTGCGGCAACGGCCGGCCACAAGGTCGAACCCAAGCTTCCGAGCGCGCACGATCCGCGCTTCATGGACAAGACCGTCGGCAATGCCGCGCAGGCGAAGACCATGGGCAAGTACGTCCAGGAAGGCGGCGCGGGCTACGGCGGCAAGAACGGCGAGGACGTCAACAACCAGAAGGACAAGAACGAGATCATCGACAAGACCGACGCGAACCACCTGCCGCAGTACGGTGTGCTTCCCGGTCAGAACTACGTCGAGGCGATCCAGAGCTACACGGGCCTGAGCGCGGTCAAGGACCTCGCCGGCATGCAGGGATTCCCGATCACCGAGCAGGACTGGACCGCCATCGTGGCGCTCCAGGACCAGGGCGGCTCGCCCGTGCTCGCGACGGTCAACTACCTGACCGGCCTCACCAACGAACGACCGGCGGACCTGCCCGCCTCGATCGCGGCCAAGCGTGACGCCGTGTCCGGTTTCCAGGTTCCGGGCGCGGGCAAGAGCGTCTCCCAGATCGTGATTGACCCCAAGGACGTGAGCGGCAACAACATCGCGCGCTCGCACCACTCCGCAGACTGGTTCGGCACGTACCGCAAGGTCGTCGACACCGGCATCCCCGCCGACTGGGCCTACGCGCTGGCGCTGAGCGACGACGGCACGTCAGGCAGCGGTCGCTTCAACGGCTTCAACAACCAGGACGGCAACTCGACCGGCGCCAACGACGGCGAGAACGCGTACTTCAAGATGGTCGCGCTCGCGTCGCAGCAGCTCGGTCGACCCGACCTGTTCAACACGCTCGTAGCGGGTGGCCACGCGCACACCGCGCTCGACCCGAGCGTGATGACCGAGCCGAAGATCAACAAGCTCATCGGCTGGAACCCCGCCGGCGACCAGACGATGTCACCCGAGCGCGTTGAGGCGATCCGCCAGTACTACCTTCGCGCGGACGTCGACGTGAACCAGGGCGACTTCAACCGCCACCTCAAGACCCTCCCGCAGGGTCTTCGCTCACAGCTCGACTTCACGGGAGTGCAGTTCGAGGTGAACGAGAACACGGGCAACAACGACGGCGGCGGCAACGAGAACAACGAGACCCAGGCTCCTGTCGACGCGACGGGTGCGGGGACAGGTGCCATCACCGCGGGCGAGAACGCGGTCGGCGGCGGCGACATCGCTCCGGTCGGCCTGCAGGGTTCGCCGACGATCTCCACGCGCCCGACGCTCGAGAACCTCGGGGTCGGCGGCCCCTTCCCGGTGATCGATCCGGCGACGCAGAGGCTCAACAAGAAGCTCCAGGACCAGCTGATGACCGCGTACATCGAGACGATGTACAAGATGAACGACAACCCGTGGCTCGCGACCGACGAAGAGCGCGCCAAGTTCGAGGACGGCGCCAAGAAGGGCGCCGAGCTGCTCAAGGATGCGACCGCCGTCGATCCGACGAAGGTCGGTGCGCTCAAGACGGAACTCGCCACGGCGCTCGCCGACGGCTCGATCTCGGATGCGGAGCGCGCGTCGCTGTCGGAGAAGCTCGCCGCGGCCGGCATGACCGAGGTCGCGAAGGCGGTCGAGGACGGCACGGCGACGGACAAGGAGATCGCCGGGCTGCAGGAGCAGGTCGACGGTGCTGCCTCCGCCAAGCTCGAGAAGGACATCACCTCCGCGATGGAGGACGGCAAGCTCACCGCGGAAGAGCGCAAGGGCATCGAATCTCGCCTCGGCAAGGACGGCCTCGACGCGCTGGAAGCCGGCATCAAGGACGGGACCGTCACCAAGGACGAGCTCACCGCGATCGCCAAGGGGACGGAGACCGACGAGACGGCGCGCCAGGAGGCGCTCAAGGCTGGCGACAAGCCGGGCGAGCCGAAGCTCGGTCCCGACGGCATGCCGATCGAGGCGAAGCTCGGTCCCGACGGCAAGCCGATCGAGGCCAAGCCGGGCGAGGCGGGCGCGACCGACGCGACCGCAGGCGCGGACAAGGTCGCGAAGGGCGAGACCGCCGAGCCCACGAAGCCTGCGTCCGGCAAGGACGGCGCGACGGATGGCGCGAAGGGCGACAAGCCCGCGAGCGGCACAAAAGATTCCGAGGACAAGCCCGGCGGCAAGCCCGCTGGCGACAAGCCTGCCGGTGACAAGCCCGCTGGCGACAAGCCTGCTGGCGACAAGCCGACCGGCGACAAGAAGCCGGAACCGGCGGCCGCATGATCGCGTGGCGAGGCGTCGCCCGGAAGCTGCTTCGGTGGGGTGCTCGATGCGCCGCGTCAGTGGCGGCTCGCGCGCGCTGACCTGCTAGTCACCCAGCAGCATCGTCACGAGCTCGTCCTCCTTGGACGGCTCGAGGATGGCCATGACGCGATCGCCCGGCTGGACGACGGTGTCACCCACCGCGATGCTCGACTGGTTGTCGCGCGTGACGCTGATGAGTCGCGTGTTCGCCGGCATCCTGATCGCCTTCACCGGCTGCCCGACGATCGGCGATCCCTGGCTGACGTTGAGCTCGATGATCTCGAGGTTCTCGTGCCGCAGGTTGAGCATGTTCACGACACGGTGGTCGGGCACCTCGTGCTCGATGAGCGAGAGGATCGACTGTGACGCGCTCACGGTGAAGCGGACGCCGAGCGCGTCGAAGTGCTCCTGGTTGCGCGGATCGTTCACGCGCGCGATGACCTTGCCGGTCTCGAACAGCTCCTTCGACAGCTGCGCGATGACGATGTTGTCGTCGTCTGCTCCGGTGACGGCGATGACGAGGTCCGCCCGTCGCACGCCAGCCATCTCGAGAATGGCGATCTCGGTGCCGTCGCCGTGCAGGATCATGTGCTCGTACTCGGCCTCGAGCTGCTGAAAGCGCTGCTTCTCGTGTTCGATGAGCACGCTCTCGTAGCCGAGTCCGGTCAACGCGCGAAGCACGTTGTAGCCGACGACTCCGCCTCCGACGATCACTGCGTACATCTCGTCCCCCTACGCCTGGTCGGTCTCGACCGCGCCGACGCCGGCACGTGCCGGTTCGACCGCTGCGATCATCTCGTCGATGGCGCGGTTGGTCGGGCACACCACGCGCATGCCACGACGTTCGTAGAACGCTGCCTTGTCCGGATCGAACACGCGAACGACGACGTTCTCGACGTGGTAGCGACGCTGGGCGATCTGCGCCATCACGACGTTGATGTTGTCGTCGTCTGTGGACGCGATGAACGCGTCCGCATGCGAGATGCCGGCGCGCTCGAGCACGTCGGGATCCATCGCCTCGCCCACGAAGAAGTCGCCGGTGAATGCATCGCCCCCGAGTCGCATGAGCGAGTCCGGGTCGTTGTCGATGACCGACACGTGGCTGCCAGCTGCCGACAGGGACTGCGCGATGGCCGAGCCGACGCGTCCGGATCCGAGGATGATCACCTTCATGACGGTGGACCCTACTCCTCCCGCAGGGACGCTGCGAGCGCTTCCGGCTTCGTGAGGACGGTCGACGCGGCACGCAGCGATTCCTCGGGCAGCGTCAGGAGCACCACGTCGCACGGTGCGTGGCGCAGCACGTAGGCAACGCACTTGCCGAACGCCTCGTCTCCCTGGCGCCGCTTGGAGCGCGTGGCGAGCAGCACCACGTCCGCGTCGCGACGCTGCGCCTCCTGGCAGATCGCGCGTCCCGCCGCGCGGGCGCGAGCCACCGAGCTCGACAGGCGCAGCTGCAGGGTTCCCGCTGCGTCGCGGATGCTCGCCAGGCGCTGCATGGTCTGGCGCTCGACGTCGCCGAGCGGTGCATCGAGCGGCACCGTGAGCGGCAGCTCGTGCACGAGCATCACCGCCACCTCGCTCGCGCGCTCCGCATGCGGGTCGAGCAGCTTGTGGGCCAGACCGATGAGCTCCGCGTCGCCGGCGCCGTAGAGCAGGCCCGGCTCGGGTCGCACCGCGACGAGCATCCGGTGGTAGGCGCGCGCATCGATGTCGGGGAGCTGCACCACGCGCGGCTCGGCGCGGGACGCGAGCGGCAGGCCGTGCGTGATCCGGTACGTGCCGTACAGCACGAAGCCCAGCACCATCCACCCCAGGCCGACCACTCGAGCCGCGTCATGGGTGGCGATGACGAGCACCCACATCGCGAACGCCGAGAGCGTGCCGGCGAGCACGAACAGCGAGATCGACCTGCCGCGAATGGTGACGTTGCCGGGCGCCACGAACGGTCGCTCCAGCTCCGGCTCGGTCACTCGCAGGCGCAGGATCGCGAGCCCCGCGAAGAACGCGGTCAGGGTCGCGCCGAACGCGTACACCTGCGCGAGGACCACCGCGCTGTCGGCGAGCGAGACCGTCACCGCCAGCAGGATGAGGGCGAAGCCCGTGAGCACCACGATGGCGCGACGCGGCACGCCGACGCGACGATCGACCCGGAACAGGGCCGACGGCGCCTGGCGGTTGCGCGCCATCGAGTATGCGACGCGACCCATCCCGGCAGTCGCGGAGTTCGCTGCAAGCAGCAGCACCGCGGCGGCGAGCAGGCCGAACAGCGCACTCATCGCCGCTTCGAGGCCGTCCGGAAGCCCGAGTGCGTGCACGATGCCGATCACCGGGCGATCGACCCAGCCGTCCGCCCGGCCCAGGTCCGTGGTGGCGGAGGAGCCGGAACCTCGCACGGGGAGCGCATTGAGCGCCACGACGCTCATGAGCACGAAGACGAAGACGCTGACGACGGCCGACCAGATCATCGGGCGCGGGATGTCACGCCCGGGGCTGTCGAGTTCCTCGCCGAGGTTCGCGATCGTGTCGAGTCCCGTGAAGCCGAGCATCGCGATGGGCAGCGCGAACAGCAGTCCACCCCAGGTCGGCGTGACACCCAGGTCGAGTCGAGACGCGAGCAGGTCGGGGTGGAACACCATCGCGAAACCGAGCAGCGCGAGCAGCAGCTGCGCGACGAGCGCGACGACGGCGACGGTGATCGCGACGAGCAGTCCGGCGCGCACGCCGCGCAGGGTGAGCATCGTGACGCCGATGATGACCGCGGCGGTCAGGTAGGTGTCGGTGGGGCTCGCGAGCAGCTTCGACAATCCCGGAACGGAGCCCAGGTAGTGCACCGCGAAGTACGCCGTCAGCACGATGAGGATGAGGTAGTCGAGCAGCAGCGCCCAACCCACCAGGAAACTCGTCAGCTCCCCGAGCCCGCGCCGCGTGAAGCCGGCGGCGCCACCGGCCTGCGGCAGCATCGCGATGCCCTCCACGTAGCCGAGCAGGGTGAGCATGAACACGAGCCCGGTGACGATGAACACCAGCGGCGTCGCACCGAGTGCTTCGTCGGCGACGACGCCGAGCGACACGAACACCGCCATGGCGAGGTTGCCGACGAGCACGCTCGCGAGCAGGCGCAGGCCGACGCCTCGTCGCAGTCCGGCTTCGCGGCGCTCAGCCATCGTCGCCCTCGCTGCGTTCGCGGGGGCCGTCGAGCATGCGCTGCAGCCGGATGCGGATGAGGCCCGCGGCGACCAGTCCCGGGCCGACGATGTGACCGAGTACCAGATGGTCGAACCCGACCTCGCGAACGGCGCGTGCGAACACGGCGACGCCGAGGCCGACGAGCAGTCCGGCCATGACGGTCGACAGCTGTGCGAGCACCCTCATGGCGTGGGCCGCCCGGGCAGGATGTAGTCGTCACGCTCGCGCACGATCACGACACGGACCGGGCTGCGGCGCATGATGCGCTCGTTGGTGCGCCCCACCAGGCTCAGTCCGAGGTGGCGACGCGGGCTGACGCCGAGCACGATGAGCTGGGTCTCGCGTCGGAGCGCTTCCTCGAGCACCGCCTGTTCGGCGCTTCGGGTCCTGAGCACGCGTGTAACTACCTCGACGCCGAACTCCTGGCCGATCGCACGCGCGTAGTCGAGCTGCTCGTTGAGCTGCGCCTCGGCGTCGCCGAGTTCGGCGTTGAGCGGCAGGCTGCGCGGCACCTCGAGCACGCCGGCGGCGACGATCTGCGCGCCGCGTTCGGCGGCGACCTTGCAGGCGAGGACCATCGCGGAGTGGTCGAGCGAGGTGCCGAGCACCGGCACCATGATCGCGTGGTAGGCGATGTCGACGCTCGGCGGCGGCACCACGACGGGTGCGCGTGAGGTCTCGGTGAGCGTGAGCCCCTGCGTGCGTCGGTACAGCAGGTACACGATGGGGCCGATCGCCATCCATCCGAAGCCGATGAGGCGCTCGAGCGGATGGGTCGCGACCTGCACGAACCACGCGCCGCCCGTGCCGATCGCCCCGATCACGGCGAACCAGGCGATCGACCGACCCCGGATCGTCGAGCCGCCCGGCGCGGTCCACGGTCGCTCGTCGCCGCGCCAGCGCATCCAGAACACGGAGATGTGCGCGATCGTGAACGACAGCATCGCCCCGAAGGCGTAGAGGCTGCCGAGCACCTCGTTCTCGCGCGAGCCCGTGATGCCGAGCGGGTTGCTCCAGCCGAGCTTGTCCTCGGTGAACCAGTACACCAGTGGCGGCAGCAGCATGACGCAGCCGACGGCGCAGAAGATGATGATCGACACCCACGGCGTGAGGTACTTCGGGTGCAGGTTGCGCAGCACCTGCGGCAGCTGGCGGTACTGCGCCATCGAGTAGGTGAGGCGGCTGACGCCGATCACGCCCGCGTTGCACGCGATGAAGAGGATGACTGCTGCGAGCACGCCGACGTAACCGAGCGCCGCCTGCTCGAGCCAGCCCGGCGGCAGGTCGAAGGCCTTGACGATGCCGATGAACGGGTCGCCCGCGTAGCCGCCCTCCTCCTCCGGCAGTCCGAGCAGCGTGTAGTAGGTGCCGTCCTCGGCCTGCTGGACCGGCAGGGCGCTCAGCGCGATGAGCGGCAGGACGAGATAGAGCGAGAGCACTGCCGCAACGACCCAGCCGATCGCGCGCGGCACCGCGCGGATCGGGTCGCGAGTCTCCTCGGACATGTTGGAGATCGTCTCGATGCCGGTGTAGGCGATCATGCTCAGGGTGATGCCGAGCATGAAGTCCTGGAACGTCGGCGCGACCCACAGGTCGACGTTGCCGACGAGTGTGCCGGCATCGAACAGCAGCAACATGCCGAGCGCCGCGAGCAGCAGCTGCGTGCCGAAGTCGGCGAGCGCGAGCGCGACGGTGAGCGCGGCCGTCTCCTCGATGCCGATGATGTTGAGCGTCGCGAGGATCGCGATCACGACGATCGCCACGAGCACGTCTGCAGGCGAGCTCTTGAGCGGCTCCCAGAACACGCCCAGGTAGTGCGGGACGAAGAACGCGCTGATCGCCATCGTGATGACGAAGTTGAGCAGCTGCGCCCATGCCGTCATGAACGATGCGAGCTCGTTGAAGGCGTGTCGCGCGAACGACGACGCGCCGCCTGCCTCGGGATATGACGTGGTGCCTTCGGCGTAGGTGAGCGCGGTCAGCACGAAGATGATGCCGCTGACGATGAACGCCACGGGCGTCAGGCCGAGCGCGAAGCCGGCGACGAGCCCGAGGGCGTAGTAGATCGACGAGCCGACGTTGCCATAGGCCGCGCTGAAGAGCGCCGGCACGCCGAGGACGCGCTGGAGCCCGCCATCGCTGCTGCCGTGGCCGTGTGGGACCGGTGGCGTGCCGCCTCCGCTGCCCGCTCCCCCGCTGGATGTGACGGTGCCCGTCATCGCCGGGGGATTCTCGCACCCCCGGTTGCAGTCGTGGTGGCCGCATCGGCACCCATCGCGTGACCCGTGCCGGCCAGCTGCGTCGTCGTTGCCTCGTCGAACGGTATCCGGGCCGCGACATCCGGGTGATGGCCATGTCCGCACTCACCACAGCACCGCCCGTCACTCCGATGCCGAAGGCGGCACCGATCACGGACGAGGCACCAGCCCCGGTCGGTCCGAAGGTCGACGCGGCGGCTGCCCCGAAGCCGGATGCGACGGGCGGGCCGACACAGCTGCGCGGCATGGACGCGCTCATCGCGGCGCCCGGCGCCGGACGACCCGGCTTCATCGCCGAGGACTCGGCGGGTCCCGCGGTCTCCAATGGCGGGTGGAAGCTCTTCGACGAGACGAACGCGGCTCCCGCCATCGTCGATGCGGTCAACGGCGCCAAGCAGGTCGTCAACGCTGAGTTCTTTGGGTTCACCGACGCCGGCAAGGGCGCAGCGCTCGTGACCGCCCTCGAGGGCGCGGCCAAGCGCGGCGTCGAGGTCAACGTCGTCACCGACTTCATCAGCGCGCTCGCCCTGCCCCCGGGCTCGTACCAGCGGATGCGCGGCAAGATCACCGATGCCGGCGGCAACGTGATCCTGACCTCGCGCATCCCCGGTTCGCGCAACGCCAAGGAGAACCCGGCGCTCAAGCACGTCGACCACCGCAAGGTCGTGACGATCGACGGCAACACAGGCTTCGTCGGGGGCATGAACCTCGTGCCGCTCACCGACAGCTACAAGGACAGCATGGTCGGCGTGACCGGCGTCGCAGCGGCGCGCCTCGCTGCCGAGCAGCTCGATCGCTGGACGCGCGTCGGCGGCAACGTCACCGAGCGCCACACCCGCTCGGTGGCCGAGGCGCTCGATGGCGCGCCCGCCAAGACCGATGACCCGACGGCGCTGCGCATCGTCGCGAACGCCCCCGAGCAGCAGCGATTCGAACTCACCGAGGGCTACCGCGACGCGATCCGCAACGCGAAGGAGCGGCTCTGGATCGCCACGCCCGGCATCTCCGACCGCGAGGTGATGGAAGACATCCACGCGGCAGCGAAGCGCGGCGTGGACGTGCGCATCATCGCGTCGGAGAAGGCGCCGGTCGCCGCGCCGGTCGGCTGGGTCGCTCGCTCACACATGGCGGACCTGGTCGGCAACGGTGGATCGGCGTACGAGATTCCCGGCACGCTGCACCGCAAGGCGCTCATCGCCGACGACCAGGCGATCCTCTCGTCCTACAACCTCACGAAGCGCTCGGCAGACGCCGACCACGAGCTCGGCATACAGTCGAGCGACCCGAAATTCGTCGCAGCGGTCCAGGACCTGCTGCAGAAGGACATCGATTCGGCGACGAAGTTCGAGCCCGACGCGTGGACGGGCGCGACCCGCAAGGTCGGCAGCTTCTTCGCGAAGCGCTTCAGCTACTGACCGACGGCGATGCCGCCGGCGATCGAGCCGGCGAGTGCGCTCACGCCGACCAGCGCACCGGCCATGGCGCCGATCATGATGCCGACGTCATTGGCACCGAAGTACTTGATGGCACCCGCGCCCGCGAGCACCGGTGCGCCGATCGTCGCTGCGACTCCACCCCACGCTCCGAACGCGCCGGTGGCAGCACCACCAAGCGCGCCGCCAGCGGCGCCGAGCCCGAGACCGAGTCCGGTCGAACCCTGGTACCTGCCCGCGGCAAGGCCGATGCCCGCCCCGGCGAGCAGGCCCGCTCCGGCTCCCACGCCTGCGCCCTTGAGCGTATGACGGTCAGCCTGGAAGACAGATGGCATGGAGATGCCGGCAACTGCAGTCATGGTTCGTCCCTCGTGTCGGTTCGACAGGTGGCCCGTGCGCGGATGGTCCAGATCCAGCGCGTCCACCCGTAGTTCGGTCGCCACCCCGCGAACGTTGCACCACGTGCGCGCCCACGAAGAAGACAGGACCCCGGCCGCGATGGCCGGGGTCCTGCGAATCACGTGCCCGCGACGGTGCCGTCGCGGTGGCAGGTGCTCAGTTCTCGAGCCACTTGCCGAGGTAGTTGCCGAAGTCGCCGCCCACGTTCACGTAGACGGGAATCATCAGGAGCGCAACCAGGTTGGCGATCTTGATGAGCGGGTTGATGGCCGGGCCAGCCGTGTCCTTGTACGGATCGCCGACCGTGTCGCCGGTCACCGATGCAGCGTGTGCATCGGTGCCCTTGCCGCCATGCGCACCGTCTTCGATGAGCTTCTTGGCGTTGTCCCACGCACCACCACCGGCGGTCATGGAGATCGCCAGGAAGATACCCGTGACGATGGTACCGACGAGCAGGCCGCCCAGCATCTGGAAGCTGAGGATGCCGACGATGACCGGGATGACCAGCGGGATGAGCGCCGGAACGATCATCTGGCGGATCGCGCTCTTCGTGACGAGGTCGACGCAGGTGCGGTAGTCCGGCTTGGAGGTGCCCTCCATGATGCCCGGGTTCTCGCGGAACTGGCGTCGGACTTCCTCGACGACCGCGCCGCCGGCCTTGCCGACCGCACCCATCGCCAGCGCGGCGAACAGGAACGGCATGAGGCCGCCGATGAGCAGGCCACACAGGACGAGCGGGTTCGAGAGGTCGAACGCACCGACGGTGTCGACGCCGATGGCCTCGAGGTCGTCGGTGTACGCCGCGAACAGCACGAGCGCTGCGAGACCGGCCGAGCCGACCGCGTAGCCCTTGGTGATCGCCTTGGTCGTGTTGCCGACCGCGTCGAGCGGATCGGTGACCTCGTTGCGGACCTTCTCGTCCAGGTCGGCCATCTCCGCGATGCCGCCCGCGTTGTCCGTGATCGGACCGAACGCGTCGAGTGCGACGATGATGCCGGCCAGGCCGAGCATGCTCATGACCGCGATCGCGACACCGAACAGGTCGGCGACGTTGTACGAGAGCAGGATGGCGACGACGATCACGACGATCGGTGCTGCCGTTGCCTCGAAGCCCTTGCCGAGACCCGCGATGATGTTCGTCGCGTGACCGGTCTCCGACGCCGCAGCGACATCCTTGACGGGCTTCCACTTCGTACCGGTGTAGTACTCGGTGATGAACATGAGCAGTGCCGTGAGGACGAGGCCGACGACCGCAGCGAAGTACAGCTCGCCGCGCGTGTACGTCACGTCCGTGTTCAGCTCGAGGCCCTTGCCGACGATGCCGTCGATCACGAACCAGGTACCGATCGCGCTGATCAGGCCGGCGCCGAGCACACCCTTGTAGAGCGCGCCCATGACGTTCTTGCCACGCACGAAGAACGTGCCGATGACGCTCGCGATGATCGCGACGCCGCCGATCGCGAGCGGCAGCATGACTGCGCGCGACGCGACCTCGGGCTCGAAGCGCAGGAGCGCCAGGACCATGACCGCGACCGCGGTGACGGCGTACGTCTCGAACAGGTCCGCTGCCATGCCGGCACAGTCGCCGACGTTGTCACCGACGTTGTCGGCGATGACGGCCGGGTTGCGGGGATCGTCCTCGGGGATGCCGGCTTCGATCTTGCCGACCAGGTCCGCACCGACGTCAGCACCCTTGGTGAAGATGCCGCCGCCCAGTCGAGCGAAGATCGAGATGAGCGAGCCACCGAAGCCGAGGCCGATGAGACCGTTCTTGATGTTGTCCAGGTCGCCCTTGTCGGAGATCTCGAGGTTGAACACCTCGGTCAGCAGGCCGTAGTAGCCGGCAACGCCGAGCAGGCCGAAGCCGACGACGAGCAGGCCGGTGACCGCGCCACCGCGGAATGCGGTGGACAGGCCCTTGGCGAGACCGGACTTGGCAGCCTCGGCGGTGCGCACGTTCACGCGCACGGAGACGGTCATGCCGATGAAGCCGGTGGCTCCCGACAGGATCGCGCCGATGAGGAAGCCGAGCGCCGTGTACGGCGTGTCGAGTTCATCGATGAACGCCCAGACGAGAGCGGCGACGATGACGCCGACGATGGCGATGGCCGTGTACTGGCGCTTCAGGTAGGCGGCAGCGCCCTCCTGGATTGCCGCAGCGATCTCGCGCATGCGATCGTCGCCGTCGGGCAGCTTCATGAGGCTCACGATCTGCAAGATGCCGTACAGGACGCCAAAGGCGCCTGCGAGCAGTGCAAACAGCACGCCGTGGTCTGCGAAGAACTCCACGTTGTCTCCTGGATCTGGCGGCACCGGCCGGCGCCGCATGGTGGT
>JAOPYQ010000046.1 GCA_025964555.1 Thermoleophilia bacterium
GCTGTGGCGCAGCCTGGTAGCGCGCTCCGTTCGGGTCGGAGAGGTCCGGAGTTCAAATCTCCGCAGCCCGATGTGACACAGGCGGGCCGGTTCCTTCGGGGATCGGCCCGCCGTCGTATTTCCGGGCGGTGCGTGCGCACGGCGGCCATCGGGCAGCAGGGGTGCATGGACGTCGAGCTGTTCCGCTTCCCTGGTTCCAATGCCTGCCTCACGGTCGAGCGCATGCTCGATCACGCGAACGTGGCGTGGCGCGAGCACCGCGTGCGACCGCTGTTCCACGTGGTGACGCTCCGACGCAACGGATTCTCCGGACGCACGGTCCCGGCCGCGATCATCGATGGCGAGAAGGTGCAGGGGTCGCGGGCGATCTGCCGTGTCGTCGCGGACAAGCTGCCCGATTCCGGGCTGTTGCCCACCGAACCCGACCTGCGTGAGCGCGTGCTCGCTGCCGAAGCGAAGGGCGAGCAGCTCCAGAACGTGGTGCGGCGCATCTTCTACGTGCTGGCGCAGGGCGATCGCGACGTGGTGATGCCGATCATCGACGGATCGTTCGCGACCTGGCCGCGCTGGGGGCGTGCCGCGTTCTCGCGGGTGCTGGTGCCGCTGGCGTCGTCGGGCCATGCGGCGAAGTCGAGCCGGATCGACGGCTACCTCGACCGTGCCGCTGGACTGCTCGACGACTTCGACGCGCTCGTCGAAGAGGGCGTCCTCGGCACCGATCGGCCGACCATCGCGGATTTCCAGATCGGTCCGAACCTGGCGGCGCTCGCGCTCGACCCGGATGTTGCGGCAGCGCTCATGGCGCGCCCGTCATGGCGCATCGCGCAGGTGGCGAGCCCGACGTACTCGTTCGACACGCCGGTCGACGTGCCGGATGCGTGGATCGCGCGGCTCGTCCGACGCGTCGACGCCTGAGGCCGCGATCGTCAGTGGGTGACGAGGCGTCGGTCGCGTGCGCGCACGAATCGCAGGGTGCGCTCCGTGGGTGCGTTCGCGCCGATGATCGCGGGGCGCTCGCCGTGCGAGTGCTTGCGGTCATCGCGGATGCGTTCGATGGCGCGCGCTCCGGCGCCGTCGACGAACTCGAGCCCGGCGAGGTCGATCGACACGATCCGGTGCGGCAGGTGCGACACGACCTCGATCACCTCGTCCACGCTGCTGAAGTCGAGTTCACCGGCGATGTCGAGCACAGCGTGCTCGACTGGTCCGCGTACGGCAATACGCGCCATTCCGGCTTGCAACATTCGTGCGGAGCGCCTGTCCCCTAGGCGTGATCCTCGTCCTACGATCCCCCACATGGAGGTCCCCTTTTCCCCAAAGAGTGATGCGCGGTCGAGATCTCCCCAGATACCAACCGTGCGGGACGCAGTCTCGCAGGCGAACGACCTCGCCGCAAGCGTGGCCGTTCGATTTGACGAGATTCGTGATGAGGCGTGCGTTTCGAGGCGCCAGCCCGGGGCATTTTCGTCGGTTTCGTGCAGGGCCGTGCGGATCGAAAATTCGGGGTGTCAGGACTGACTCGTCGTCCAGGCGACGTAGGCGTCGACGTCGTGGCGGGGTGGCCCGAACGATCGTCCGGGCCACCCTGACCGACGGCGCAGTCACGTGATGGCGAATTCCGGAACGGGCTGCTCCTCCGTGGTGCCGCTCGTCGCCGTGAGGTCGACGTCGGGCTCCTCGCGCTTGGGCGCACCGAGCATCTCCAAGCGATGCGCGATGACCTCGACCTTGCTGCGGCGCTCGGGCTTCTTGTCGGGATCGGTCGGGTTCTCGACCTGCCAGGTCGAGTGGTGCAGGCGCCCGTCGATCGCGACGCGCCGCCCGACGGACAGATACTGCGCGCAGACCTCTGCCTGGCGCTCCCACGCGACGACCGTGAAGAAGTCGGCGGTCGTTCCGTCCGATCGCGACACCGCGAGTCGGAAGGTGCAGACCTTCCGCTTGCCTTCGGTGACGCGCAGTTCGGGGTCGGTGGCGAGGTTGCCGACCAGTGCGACGATGTTCATGTGGACCTCCATCCAGTGCGAGGCACCCGGCGGTTCCGGATGCCGCTGCACAGATGGTCGCGAGGTGCGTGTCACGAAAGGCGCGCGCTTCGTGCCGAGTTCGTGACGTCGCTGTCACGGTTCCGTGACGGTGACGGTTGTCCCGGCACGCACGCGGGTAGCCGTGGAGACATGGCGCCCACCGTTACCGAGATCCTCGAGCACGCCGAGACGCTGCTCGACGCCCACGCGCTCGCCGACTACTGCCCGATCGGGCTGCAGGTCGCGGGCCGTCACGTGCAGGTCGACACGATCGCCACGAGCGTCAGCTCGACGCTCGACGCGTTCGAACGCGCCGCCGACCTCGGCGCGCAGCTGCTGCTGTGTCACCACGGGCTGTTCTGGAAGGGCACGCCGCAGGTGATCGATCCGGTCATGCGCGACCGGCTCGCCACGCTGTTCAAGCACGGCATCACGCTCGCGGGCTATCACCTGTGCCTCGACGCACATCCGGAGATCGGCAACAACGCGCTCATCGCCGACGCGCTCGGTCTCACGCGCACGAACCAGCCGTTCGCGATGCATGGCGGGACCGGTATCGGGGTGGTCGGCGAGCTGCCGGGCGACGGCGAGACGCTCTCCTCCTTCGCTGCTCGCCTGCGCGACGTGCTCGGCGGTCGCGAGCCGCTCGTGCTCGGCGCGGTCGTCGGCCGCGTGCAGCGCGTGGCGATCAGCTCTGGTGGCTCGGCGAGCTACATCGCCGAGGCGGCGGCGCTCGACTGCGACGTGTTCATCACGGGCGAGCCACGCGAGGACACCAACGCCCTCGGGCGCGAGCTGGGCATCGCGTTCATCGCCGGTGGTCACCATGCCACCGAGGTCTTCGGCATCCGCGCCCTCGGCGAGCACCTGGCCCGCACCTTCGGCGTGCGCCACGAGTTCCTGGACGCGGACAACCCGGTCTAGGTCACACCGCCAACCCCGTCGCGTCACGATTTCGTAGCCAAGCTCGCAACGATCTCGTGACGCAGTGCAGCCGATCGCGGCGCGTCACGGGATCGTCGACGTGTGACACACGAAGGCTGGACGCGACGCCGAGTACGAACGTCCGACTTTGAGGACGATGGGCGGCGCGACCGCCGGTTAGGTTGCTCGTGCGCGGGGTAGGCGACCTGCGATGCCCTCGCACGCGCGCGCCCTGCGCCCGTGGGTCGCGCGCGGAAGCGCGCACGCCGCTCGCGCGAGGTACGAGAATCGACGAAGGGAACCACTGGTGGCTGCCAGCACGCTGCATGCGATGTTCATCGAGAGCGCGAAGGAGTTCGGCGCGAAGACCGCCTGGACCCAGCGCATCGGGGGCGAGTGGCAGGACATGTCGTTCACCGACGCGTTGACGCGCGTCGAGGCGATCGGCGCCGGCCTCATCGACCTGGGCGTCACGCCTGGCGATCGCGTGTCGATCCTGTCGATGTCCCGCCAGGAGTGGTCGATGGCCGACTACGCGATCCTCGGCACCGGCGCCACCGTCGTGCCGATCTACCAGACCAACTCGCCCGCCGAGTGCCAGTACATCCTCGAGAACTCCCGCTCGAGCGTGCTGTTCGTCGAGGACAAGGGCCAGCTCGCGAAGGTGCGCGAGGAGCGCGCCAACATGCCCGAGCTCAAGCACGTGATCATCTTCGACACGACCGACATCGAGCTCGACGCGGAGGCGGGCGAGAGCTCCCTCGCCGACCTCGAGGCGCGCGGCGCGGGCGGCGCGCAGCTCTGGCACGACGCCGGCGCGAAGGTGTCACCCGACACGCTCGCCACCATCATCTACACGAGCGGCACGACCGGCCCGCCCAAGGGCTGCATGCTCTCGCACCACAATTACGTGTTCATGACCCAGCAGGGCGTGGACCGTTCCGTCGGCCTCTTCACCGACGACGACCACATCGTGCTGTTCCTGCCGCTCGCACACACGTTCGCGCGACTGACGCACTTCGCGGCGACGAAGCTCGGAGCACAGCTGTCGTTCACGACGATCGCGACGCTCATGGACGACCTCGCGGTCCTCAAGCCCACGCTGCTGCCGAGCGTGCCGCGGGTGTTCGAGAAGGCCTACACGCGCATCCTCGGCCAGTTCAACGAAGCGACCGGTGCCAAGCGCAAGCTCATCGATCGCGCGATGAAGGTCGGTGCGCTGCGCGGCAAGTACGTCCAGCGCGGTCGACGCGTGCCGCCGGTCCTCGCCGCCCAGCACGCGCTGTACCACAAGCTCGTCTTCTCGAAGATCCATGCGCGCTTCGGTGGTGAGATGCGCCTGTTCATCTCCGGCGGAGCGCCGCTCAGCCGCGAGGTCGGCGAGTTCTTCCTCGCCTGCGGCATCACGATCTGCGAGGGCTACGGCCTGACCGAATCCACGACCGCCATGTGCGTCAACCATCCAGCCGACTTCCGCCTCGGCTCGGTCGGCAAGGTGTTCCCGGGCACCGAGGTGAAGATCGCCGCCGACGGCGAGATCCTCGTGCACGGCGACATCGTCTTCCAGGGCTACTACGACAACGAGGAAGCCACGAAGGAAGTGCTGACGAACGGGTGGCTGCACACCGGTGACATCGGCGACTTCGACAAGGAGGGCTTCCTCTACATCACCGACCGCAAGAAGGACCTCATCGTCACCGCAGGCGGCAAGAACATCGCGCCGGCCAACATCGAGAACGCGCTCAAGTCGACGCAGTACGTGTCGGGCGCGTTCGCGTTCGGCGACAAGAAGCCGTACATCACGGCGCTGGTGACGCTCGATCCGGACGAAATGGCGACCTTCGCCGCGAGCAACGGCCTCGAGAACGACATGTACGCGCTCGTCGCCGATCCCAAGGTGCACCAGCTCGTCAAGGACGCGATCGCGCACGTCAACGAGAGCGTCGGTCGCGTCGAGCAGGTCAAGCGCTTCCGCATCCTGCCGATCGACTTCACGCAGGAGACCGGCGAACTGACACCGACGCTCAAGCTCAAGCGCAAGGTCGTCGTCGAGCGCTACGGGCAGTGGATCGAGGAGATGTACGCCGCCGACGCAGCCGACTGCGAAGGCATCACCGATCCACGCATCGCGGCGCTGCAGGATTCCACGACGGTCACCGCCTGACATGGGGGCGGCACGCACCGACGCAGTCACCTGGACCAATCGCGACGGCGTTGCCGCGCGACTGCTCGAGGCGGTGCTGCCGCTGACGGTTCGCATCGACAGCCTCGCCACGACCCAGCTCGAGCTGAGCGGCGCGGCATCGTTCACGCGCGTGACGACGATCGTCGAACTCCACGGGGATGGTCACGTGGGGCGCGGCGAGGACATCTCGTATTCCAGCGACACGCAGGAAGAAGTGCCCGAGGCGCTCGCGGCGCGTGACGACCTGGTCGGGGAGTGGACGATCGCGTCGCTCGCCGAGCACCTCGACGCGCATCCCTTCGTGACGCCACGTGGCAAGCAGATGGACGACAAGCCCGGCTATCACCGCTGGGCGATCGAATCCGCGGCGCTCGACCTGGCGCTGCGACAGGCAGGCACCGACCTGGCGACGCTCGTCGGAGCCGAATGGCATCCGCTTCGCGTGTCGCTGTCGATGGGGCTCGGGTCGCCGCCGAGCGACACGGTCGTGCGCGAATGGCTCGCCCGGGACGGGTCGATCGCCTTCAAGCTCGACGCGTCGACCGCGTGGGACCACGCGCTGGTGGCGCGCCTGGCCGAGGCCGGCGACGCGATCGCGACCGTCGACATGAAGGCGCTCTACACCGGCGACTGGGCCGACAACGACTACCCGCCGACGCTGTACGAGGCGATCGGCAACGGCCTCCCCCACGCGCTCATCGAGGACGCGAAACTCGACGACGAATCGCTCGACGCACTCGACGAGCACGCGCTCGGACGTCTTGCGTGGGACTACCCGATCACGAAGCCCGCGGACGTCCCGGGGCTCGAGCGCTCCGCGGCGACCTTCAGCGACCTTCGCCCGGCTGCGATCAACATCAAGCCGTCACGATTCGGGACCCTCGAAGGCCTGTTCGAGACGATCGCGCTGTGCGATCGCGAGGGTATCCCCTGTTACGCGGGCGGCCAGTACGAGCTGGGCATCGGTCGCACGCACGTGCAGGCGATTGCCAGCCTGTGCTTCCCCGACGGACCGAACGACTGCGCGCCGGTGATGTTCCACGCGGCGACGCCGGCATCGGACGACGTGCCGCTCGGCCGGGTCGCGCCGCCAGCCGGCCAGGTGGGCTTCGGATGGGACGCGCCGACACGCGCCACGTCGCGCTAGTCAGGCGTGGATGCCCTCGGCGAGGGCGACGGTGACGGAGCCGACGGTGCTGGCGACGCGCACCTTGCGCTCGGCGCCGGGCACGCTCTCCAGACCGTCGAGGCGTGCGCGGCTCAGCGCACCTGACTGCTGGTCGATGTCGTAGGCCGCGTCGGGCAGCGCCAGGGTGATCGCGCCGACCGTGCACGACGCGTCGACGGTCTTGGGCGGCGCGTCGAAACGCAGCACGATCGCGCCGGCCTCGGTGGTGGCGTCGACGTGGTCCACGACGAGGCCGTCACCCTTCACGCCACCGGCAGATGCCGTGAGCGAGAGCGTGGAGCCGCGGTGCTGGTCCAGTCGCACCGCGCCAGCCAGGCCCGTCACGACGGCGTCGCCCTCGGTCTCGGTGAGCGTGACCTTGCCCGCGCTCGAGGTGACTCGCATCGCGCCGTGCACGTCGCGCAGGAACACGAGACCGGCGGTGGCGTTCACCGTCACTGCCGCGTCGCGGCCCTCGATGCGGATCGCGCCGGCCTCGGACTCGACGGAGACCGTCGCCGCTCGCGGGGTGCGCACGAGCAGGCGAACGTCGATCGAGCGATTGCGGCGCCAGCGACCATCGCGGACGGATCGCACGGAGATCTTCACCTCGTCGCGCACCTGCGCCACGGTGAGCAGGTCGGGTCGGGGTGTGCCGTCGCGCTCCAGGAGCGCGATCGACGTGACCGTCACGCCGTCCTCGGCAGGGACCACGTCGACGCTGGCGGCGTCGGTGGTGATGGTCACCGCGGTGATCGCATCGAGATCGCGCATCGACTCGAACGTGACGTCCTTTGGCATGCCGTGCCTCCCCAAAAAGCGTGTGGAGCGACAGCCTACCGCGCGCCGAATCGGGCTGCGGCGGGCTCGCGCACCGGAACACGCGATGCCCCGGGGCGCGGCCCGACGCGGCCGCGTCCATCCCGGGGTCCGGCATCGTCGGGCGCGGACGCGATACAACACGCACGCATGCGCGCCACCCCCGCCTCCCATCCGACGCTTCCGCGACTCGCCCCGACCGCCTGGGTGCGCGACGCGATCGTGTACGGAGTGATCCCCTCGCGATTCGGACCGCGCGGGATTCCCGATGTCACGGCGCGAATCGACGACCTTCGCGACCTGGGCGTCGACACGCTCTGGCTCTCGCCGGTGAACGAGGCGTCGCCGGGCGACTTCGGCTACGAGGTGATGGACCACCGTCGACTGCGCTCGGACTACGGCAGGCCCGCCGACCTTCGCCGACTGGTGCGCGAGGCGCACTTCCGTGGCATGAAGGTGCTGCTGGACGTCGTGCCCAACCACACCTTCGACCAGCACCGATGGTTCCAGGACACCATCGAGCGCGGCCGCGAGTCGCCGTACTGGAACTGGTACGACCGCGACTCGACCGGTGCCCCGACGCACTATTTCGACTGGGAGCACCTCCCCAACCTCGAGTACGACAACCCGAAGGTGCGCGCCTACCTCACCGACGCGATGCTCGACTGGGTGCGCGACTACGACGTCGACGGCTTCCGCGTCGATGCGGCATGGGCGGTGCAGGAACGGCGTCCCGACTTCTGGCCGGAGCTGCGACGACGCCTCGACCAGGTGAAGCCCGGGGCGATGCTGCTCGCCGAGGCGAGCGCACTCGATCCGTACTGGGGCCGCGCGGGCTTCCAGGCCGCTTACGACTGGGGATCCGATCTCGGGGTCGCGGCATGGAAGGACGTCTTCACCACCGGTGGCATCGGACCCGCCAAGGTCGAGCGCCTCCACCGGGCGATCGCCGCGAGCACCGACGCGGCGCGCGGAGCGAGCGCGCTCACCATGCGGTTCCTGGACAACAACGACACAGGGCAGCGGTTCGCCGCGCGGCACGGCGCCGACATGGCCCGCCTGGGCGCCGCACTGACGATGACGCTTCCGGGCGTGCCGCTCCTGTACACCGGCCAGGAGGTCGGCGTCGACTACGAGCCCTACGCCGAGTCGACGCCGCTCGACTTCACCGACCGGCTGGGCCTGCGACCCGCGATCCGCGAGCTCACGCAGCTCCGTCGCCGGCTCCCGGCGCTGCGCTCGGACGAGTTCGCCAGGTACGAGCGCGCGAGTGCGCCCGGCACCTACGGCTACACCCGCGGTGCGGCGGGGCCGGACCAGGCGCTCGTGCTCTTCAATTTCTCCACTCGCCCGCACGAGGTCGACGTGGACGGCGTGATGCGCGACGAGCTGAGCGGCGACGTGTTCACCCCCGCACGCGGCACGACGACGGTTCGCCTTCCGGCGAAGTCCGTTCGGGTGCTCACCGCAGCGTCGGCGACCTAGCGCGCCGCGCGCAGCTCGGCGCCGCGCTCGAGGATGCGGCGCCACCGCGTGGTGGTGCTCTCGGAACGTCGATCGCTCGCGAGCGCCTCGATCACGCCGCGGCGGCTGATCTCCAGGCCGTGCTTGGCGCAGATGTCGCGGTAGTGGTCGAAGTCGCTCGACAGCTGCATGGTGACGCTCTCGAAGCCGTGGCGTGCGATCTGCACGCGCTGCGAGACGTTCATGATCTGCGTCGAGAACATGAGCTCGTCGTCGCGGCGCGGCTCGATGAGGATGAAGTCGACGTCCGGGTGGATGTGGCGCCAGTGCTCGAGGCGCTCGTGCATCGCGTTCCACACGAGGCACTTGAGCATCTGCGAGCCCACGACGTGGATGCCCATGTCGCTCACGCGACGCGGCTTGGCGCCCTGGTTGGTCGTCAGGCGGTCGTTGCCGAACGGCACGATCGAGTTGACGATGACGACGAGCTTCGCGCCCTTCTCGACCGCGGTCTCGACGTTGGCGAAGCTGCGCAGTCCGCCATCGACGAACTCGCGACCGCGGATGTTGATGCCCTTGTACACGAGCGGCAGTGCCGCGCTCGCGGCAGTGGCGCGTGCGATCGGCACGTCGTCCCACGCGCCCTCGCCGAACACGACCGGCTCGCACGTGTCGAGGTCGGTCGCGACGATGTAGAGCTCCTTCTGGAGCTCGCGGAAGTCGTTGGTCCAGCCGTCGCGCTGGAGCTGGCGCTCGAGCATCTCGGCCATGCCCTCGAGCGAGTAGAAGCCGCCGGGCGCCAGGTCGCTCAGCATCGCGAGCGCATCGACCAGGGAGAGGTTGCGGAAGTTGAGCGCCACGTCCTTGGCGATCCGCGCGCCGTTGAACGGCAGCCGCACGACGCTGTCGGCGATGCCGCGCCAGTTGGGGCGCAGCAGCCGCTCCAGCTCGAGTGGCTCGTAGCCGGTGATCTCCTGCCCGTCGAGCAGGGCCATCATGTCCTCGGGGCGCGCACCGTTGGCGATGAGCGAGCCGATGAACGCGCCGCACGACGTGCCCACGACCATGTCGAAGTCGTTGACCGTGGTGTTGACGCCGAGCAGGTCGAGGGCCCGCAGCGCACCGATCTGGTACACGCCGCCGGTGAAGCCGCCACCCGTCAGGACGAGCGCGGTCTTGGAGCGCGGCCCCTCCTGCTTGGCACGCGTGGCCTCGCGCCGGTCCTTGCGGCGGCGGTCGCCCTCACTGATGTCGACGATCTTCCCCATGGCCTCTCCCCCGAGCGGTGCGGCGTGCTGGCATACGCTGCCGATGCCATCGGCACGCTGCGCACCAGAGTTTATGCCCCGGACCTGTCACTTCATGCGTCGCCCGCCCGCCGAAAAGCGGCCTATCTGCCTGTCAGGGGCCATGCGGGGCGCGCCAGCGGGCGCGGGGGGGCGGCGCGCTAGAGGCGTCGTGCGCGCGAGAGCTGGTAGTCCGACATGGACGTCACCTTGACGACGTCACCCGAGTGCGGGGCGTGCACGAAGCTGTTGTTGCCGACGTAGATGGCCATGTGGCCCAGGCTCGAGCTGAACAGCAGGTCGCCGACCTGCAGCTGGTCGAGCGGCACCTCGACGCCCATGTTGATGAGCGAGTACGTCGAGTGCGGCAGTCCTGACCTGCCGGCCTGCGCGAAGGCCCAGACGACGAGTCCGGAGCAGTCGAAGGTGTCGGGTCCCGCGGCGCCCCACACGTACGGCGAGCCGATCTTGCCCATTGCGATGCTGGCCGCCGAGGCTGCGGTCCCGCTGCCAGGTGGCAGGGGCACGGTGATCATCGAGGACGATCCTGAGGACGAGCTGCCACCGCCGGTCGCTGAGCCGGGGGCCTCGTCGGTGCGCGCGAGCGCGGCGGTCTCGCGTGCGGCGGCCGCGGCCTTCGCGGCGGCGATGCGGCGCTGCTCCTCCATGATCGCGCGGATGTCCGCGTTGACGCTGTCGAGCTTTGCCTGGCGCTCGGCGAGGACCTTGCCCATCGCGACCTTGGCAGCCTTGGCGCGGCGCGTCGCGGCGGCTGCCTGGGTGCGCGCGGACGTGAGCGTGCGCTCCTTCGCCTCGACCCGGGCGTTGAGGATCTCGACCTTCTCGAGCACGTTCGCGTCCTGGTCGCCGATGCGTCGGCGCGTCTCGATGCGGTCGAAGAAGTTCGTGAGCGAGCCGGCGGACACCAGTTCGGCGAGGTCCTCGCCGCCACCGGAGCGGTAGATCGAATCGGCGCGTTCGGAGAGGGTCACCTTGGCGATGCCGAGGTCGCGGCGCGTTGCCACGACGACGCGGTGCGCCTCCTCGACCTCGGTCTGGATGCGCTCGAGCTCGAACTCGGCGCCGCGGAAGCGCTCCTGGAGCTCGTCGTAGCGCCCTTCGATCTTGGCGACCTGGGCATCGAGTTCTGCGGCCTGCGCCTGCCTGGAGGCGAGGGAAGCTGCGGGGGACGCGCTGGGCGCGGCGGCGAACGTCGCGAATGCGGCGCTCACGAGCACGACTGCTGCAAGGAGGTAGGGACGCATGTGCGGGCCATGGTACCGGGCCGCACCCCGGTCGCGTCGAGGTTCCCCCTGCATCGCGGCCGGTTCCGGCCGGGGATGCACCTGTCAGGATGGCCGGACCATGCTCGCGCTCGCACTCAAGGGGACCATCGCCGGCCTGCTCGTGATGGCGGCGCTCTGGGCGCAGGAGCGCTCCACCGCGCTGGCGGCGGTGCTGGTGTCGCTGCCGCTCACGTCGATCATCGCGCTGGCAGTGCTGTGGACCGACACGGGCAGTCGCCGCGAGGTCATGGACCTGAGCTGGGCGATCCTGCTGATCGTGCTGCCGAGCGTCGTGCTGTTCATCGCGTTGCCGCTGCTCATGCGCGCCGGCGTGCATTTCTGGGTCGCCCTGCCACTTGCCTGCGCCATCATGGCGGCCGCGTACTGGGGCTACGCGAAGCTGCTCGCGAAGTTCGGTCTCGGCTAGCCGAGGTAGAGCAGCAGCGCCACGCCGAGCGCGACGCGATATGCCGTGAACACGGTGACGCCGTGCTTGCCCAGGAAGTCGATGAGGAACGCGATCGCTGCGTATCCGGAGATGAAGGCGACGATCGTCGCGACGATCGTGGGCGCGAGCTCGACGCCGTGGCCGACGTCCTTGAGCGAGAACGTCCCGCTCAGCACGACCGCAGGGATCGACAGCAGGAACGAGTAGCGCGCAGCGGCCTGCCGCTCCATGCCCAGGAAGCGCCCCATGCTGATCGTGGATCCGGACCGTGACACGCCGGGCACGAGCGCCAGCGCCTGCGCGAAGCCCACGAGCACGCCGTTGCGGACCGTCAGGTCCTCGAGCCCGTCGCGCTGGGGCGAGAACCGGTCGGCTGCCTCCATGATCAGGCCGAACACGATGAGCAGCACCGCCGTGAGCTTGATGTTGCGTGCGCTCGTCTCGATCTGGTCGGCGAACACGAGCCCGAACAGGGCGATCGGAATGGTGCCGAGCGCCACCATCCAGAACAGGCGCCACTCCGGGGTGTCGCGCTTCGAGCTGTCGCGCACGCCCGCCCACCATCCGGCGAAGATCTTCGCGAGGTCGTGGCGGAAGTACACGAGCACCGCGGCGATGGTGCCGAGCTGGATGATCGCGGTGAATGCGGCGCCCGGGTCATCCCAGCCGAAGAGCTCCGGAACGATGAGCAGGTGGCCGCTGCTGGAGATCGGCAGGAACTCGGTGAGCCCCTGGATCAGTCCGAGGACGACCGCCTCGATGAAGCCCATGCTCAGGCGTCCTCGTAGGCGACGCCCTGGTCGGGAGCGTCAGCCTTGAAGTACACGCGGATCGGCTCGCCCTGCGACTTGTGGTCGGTCAGGTGGGCGGTGTCGAAGGCGCCCGTGTCGGCTCCGGAGATGTCGAAGGTGCGCTCGCCGTCCTTGCCATCGATCACGAGCTGCGAGCTGGTCACCGAGACGACCTCGCCTTCGTAGGACTGCACGCCGTCGCCGTGCGTGGGCGCCGGCGTCACCGCAGCGGCGATGTCCTCGCCGTCGCGATAGGTCACGCGTGCGGGAGCGCCGGAGGCGGAGACCGCGAGCACCTCCGCCTTGACCACGGCCGGTCCGAGCGAGAACGAGTGCGGCTCGCTGCCGTCGGTCGGCGTGATGGTGAGGGTGTCACCGTCAAGCTTGATCGTGCCGTCGACGTGCACGAGCGAGGCTGTGGACGATCCGCTGTCGCCCGTGCTGCTCGACCCCGAGCTGTCGTCGTTGGAGCCGCCGCAGCCGGCAAGGGCGAGGGCTGCGGCGAGCAGGGCGACGAGCGTGCGGGAGACAGTGCGCATGCGGCTGATCCTAGTCACTGGAGGAGTGGGGCGTCTTCCATGTACACGACCGACCGACGTCCTTCGATTTCCTTCGTGTACACGCGGATCGGCTGGCCCAGCGCGGCGTGCGTCTGGGCGTGGGCGATGTCGATGTAGGGACGGTCGGGCTTGCGCACGTGGAGGGTGATGGTGTCCTCGAGTCGGCCGTCGCGGATCTCGCGCATCGTGAAGCCGCCTTCGCTGGTCTTCTCGACGAGCCCGTCGGCCTGCTTGGAGCCCTTCGGGGGACAGTTCTTCGGCTTCGCGCTCCCGGCCTTGGTGAAGTCGCGGCTCGCGGGATCGATGATGCAGGCGCGAACGTCCTTGTCCGGATCGGTCGACCCGCCCGCGAAGAGCAGGAACCCGAGGACGCCCACCGCGACGAGCGCGGCGAGCACCGCGATGCCTGCGGCGATGCGCCAGCCGCGCCCGGATCCGCTGCGCGCCTCCGCGGAATCCGTGCCGGAATCGGCGCCGCGCGTGGTGTCGTCGTCGTCGCTCATGCGTCCGATTCGTCGTCCGCGTGGCGCCGGTTCATGCCGCTCAGATGCGGCGGATCGCCACGATGGAGTAGTTGCCGAGGCTCTCGACCGTCACCGTACGGCCCGTGCGCGGTGCATGCACCATCGAGCCGCCGCCGACGTAGATGCCCATGTGGCCGGAGTTGTTCGTGAAGACCAGGTCGCCGACCTGCGCCTCGGCGAGCGGGACCTCGACGCCCATGCCGATGAGCGAGTACGTCGAGTGCGGCAGGCCACCGCGGCCGGCCTGCGCGAAGGCCCAGACGACGAGGCCGGAGCAGTCGAAGCTGTCAGGGCCGGCAGCGCCGAACACGTACGGCGAGCCGCTCTTGCCCATGGCGATGCTCGCCGCGGCCGCAGCGGTACCGCTCGCGGGAGGCAGCGGCACGGAGACGGATCCCGACCCGCTGTCGGACGCCTCCGACTCGGAGTCGGACCCGGACGGCGCGTCGCTGCCACCGGCGTCGACGTTGGTGGTGCCGCCACCGTCAGCCCCGGTGCCACCGCCGCCGGTCGCGGTCGTCTCGGCGTGCGTGGCGGCGCTCGCGCGGGCCCGCTCGGCGTCCGCGGCCGCTGCAGCCGCACGTTGCTGCTCCATGATGGCGACGATGTCGGCGGTCACGCTGCTGAGCGCGGCCTGCTTCTTGTCGAGCACCTTGCGCATCTTCTTCTTGGACTTGTCGGCGCGCTTGACGACCTTCGCCTGCTTGATGCTGGCGTCGTGGAGGCGCTGCTCCTGCTTCTCGACGCGCTCGGCGGCGCTCCTGACGCGCTCGAGGATGTTCGAGTCCTGGGTGCTGACGCGATCGATCGTGTCGAGGCGCGCGAAGAAGTCCTGGACCGATCCGGCCTCGGCGACCTGCTGCAGCTCGGTCGATCCGCCGCCATCCTGGTAGATCGCGATCGCGCGATCCTGGAGGCGGTCCTTCGCGCCGCGCAGGTCCTGCTTGGCGATCGCGAGCTTCGCGCGTGCGTCGCGCATGTCGGCCTGCGTCTCGCGCAGCTCGACGAGCGCACCGCGCCATCGCTCCTGCAGGTCCCCGTACTGGTCCTCGAGCTTGGCGACCTGACGGTCGAGCTCGGCGGCCTGGGCCTGCTTCGAGGCGAGGGACGGCGCGGCGACGGAAGACGACGGCACGGCAATGCCCGCCGCGAGCGTGAGCCCAGCGGCGGCGAGAAGGACGGTGCGCACGAAGGTGCGGCGTGGCGACGTCGTGGTCGCCTCGGATGCGGAGAATGGACGCATAGCGAGAGATTCTATGCAGGCCTTTCGGCGTCGGCGTGCCATGTCCTGCCCCGGATCGCCCGATCCCCGCCCAGCCCGTGAGCCTTGCAATGCATCCAGTTTGTTCTGTCAGTCGGTTCACGCTGGTGAACGCGCCCGATCGGGCGTGCGCGCCACGGTATGCTCCCGTTCGATGACCGCACGAACCCCAGCAACCGCCGCGTCTGCCGCCTCCGCGTCCGGTTCCACGCTCGCCGCCCCTGCCGTCCTGCTCGTGGACGACCACGACCTCTTCCGCGCCGGCCTGCGACAGCTGCTGGAGGCACAGGGCGTGCGCGTCGTCGGCGACACGCGCTGCGACCCCGGCTCGATCGAGATGGGTCGACGCACACGCGCGACCGTCGCGCTGTTCGACACCCAGTCAGTCGACGGCTCGACGACCGCGCCACTCATCGAGAAGTTCACGTCCGAGCTGCCCGACACGGGCGTCGTGATGTTCACGCGTTCGACCGAGCGGGCGGACGTCTATCGCGCCGTGCGCGCCGGAGCCCGCGGCTACCTCGCCAAGGGAGCACCGGTCGAGCAGCTCGCGGGCGCGATCCGAGCGGTGCACGCCGGTGCCGCGTGGATGCAGCCGACGGTGATCGCTACGGTCCTCGAATTCATTCGCACCGGGCAGCTGCCGATCACCCCGAGGTCGGACATGAGCGAGCGCGAGATCGAGGTGCTCCGCCTCATCGCGCTCGGGTTCGACAACAACGACATCGCCGCAGAGCTTGGCATCAGCGCCAAGACCGTCAAGAACCACGTCTCCTCCATCCTCATGAAGCTTCAGCTCACCAATCGCGTCCAGGCCGCCGTGTTCGCGGTGAGGTCGGGTCTCGCATGAATCGCGCGCACGGGCACGTGCGCGCGCGAGTGCTCCCGCTCCTCGCGCTGGTCGCGACGCTCCTGTCGTCGACCCTCGCTGCGGGACTCCTCGCCCCGCGCGCCGACGCTGCGTCGCTCTCGTCGCGCATCGACCGCGCCGTCTCGCGCAGCGGCGTCGCCGGCACGACCTCGGTCTACGTCTGGGACCAGGCGTCGCGTGACGTGATCTACACGCGCGCAGCCGGACGTCCCGTCACGCCCGCCTCCACGATGAAGCTGCTGACGAGCGCCGCCGCACTCGAGCACTTCGGCCCCGACCACCGCTTCACCACGCGCGTCGCGCTGCAGGGCACGCAGGTCGGCAACCGGTTCCTGGGCGACGTCTGGCTGATCGGTGGCGGCGATCCGTCCCTGTCGACGTTCGGCTTCGCGCGCGACAACTATCGCGGGCAGGGCGCGAACCTCGCGATGCTCGTCTCGCCGCTCGTGGACCGCGGCATCGAAGGCGTCACCGGTCGCATCATGGTGGATGACGACCTGCTCGACGAGCTGCGCTGGGTGCCGGAGTGGAAGCGCTCGTTCCGCTTCGAGGAGACCGGCGCGCTCGGCGCACTCACGGTCAACCAGTCACTGACCGGCAAGTACATCGGCACCAGGTCCTCGCACCTGCCCGACATCCGCGCCGGCGAGGTCTATCGCGACCTGCTCCGGCGCCAGGGCGTCTACGTCGCGGGCACCACCGTCTCCGGCAGCCTGCCGCCGAGCGCATCGCTCGTGGGCGAGGTCGACAGCCCGCCGCTCATCGACCTCGTGGCACACATGACCTCGACGAGTGACAACTTCTTCGCCGAGACGCTGCTCAAGGACATCGGCGCCCTGCGCGCCGACGAGGAGGGAACCAGCTCCACGGTGAACGGCGATGGATCGACGGCCGACGGTCGTCGCGTCGCACGAGCCGAGCTCGCAGCGCTCGGGATCGACATGTCAGGCGTCACCTGGACCGACGGCTCCGGCCTCGCGTACGCGAATCGCGTCACCGCTCGTTCGCTCGGCCACGTGCTCGGCGTCGGAGCGCAGGCCTCGTGGGGCGAAGACTGGATCGGCGGATTCGCGAACTCCGGCCGCACCGGCACACTCCGCCACCGCATGACCCGCCGCCCGTTCTACGGGCGCGTGTACGCCAAGACCGGCACGCTCAACCACGCATCCGCGCTCGCCGGCTTCGCGTACCGCCTCGGCTCCGATCGCCGCTTCGGCTTCGCCGTGATCACGTCGAACGCCCCCGGCGTCGGTGTGTCCTACACCCGCGCCAAGCACCTGCAGGACAGCGTCGCCATGACGCTCGTGCGCTGACCCTCAGCCGTGCTCGGGCTCGAAACGGCCCGGATCGCTACCCCAACGCGCCTTCGGGGACGTCTTCGCCCACGATCTCGTAGAGGGCCCGTTCGGTGAGGACGGTCGTGCCGAGCTGCTCCGCCTTCGCGAGCTTGGAGCCGGCCTTGTCGCCCGCCACGAGGAAGTCCGTGGTGCCGGAGACGGAGCCGGCGACGCGCCCACCGTTGCGCTCCACGAGGTTGCCGGCCTCCGTGCGCGACATCGTTCCGAGCGTGCCGGTGATGACGACCGACTTGCCCACGAGCGGGCCTTCCGTCGCTGGGCCGGCGAGCTCGTCGTCCGCCAATTCCGTGCGCACGCCGACCGCCTGCAGGTCGCGCACGAGCTCGCGATTGGCATCGTCCTGCGCCCACGCGTGCACGCTCTCGGCGATGACCTGCCCGACCCCCGGCACTGCCGCGATCTCCTCGACGGTGGCCTCCAACAGCGCGTCGAGGCTCCTGAACCGGCGCGCCAGGTCCACGGCGACCTGCTCGCCGACGTGGCGGATGCCGAGCCCGAACAGCAGCCTGTCGAGCGTCTGCTGCTTCGAGGTCTCGATCGCGGCCACCAGGTTGCGTGCGCTCGTCTCGCCGTACCGCTCGAGCGCGGCGATCTGCTCCCACTCGACCCGGTAGATGTCCGGGATGCGCCCCACGAGGCCTTCCGCGCTGAAGCGCCGCACCGCCTTCTCGCCGAGCCCGTCGATGTCCATCGCGGTGCGCCCGGCGAAGTGCTCCATGAGTCGCAGGTTGCGTTCGGGACAGCGCGCGTTCGGACAGCGCAGGATCGCCTCGTCGGCCTCGTACTGCACGGGCGTGCCGCAGCTCGGGCACTCGGTCGGCACCTCGTAGCGCCGCTCGGTGCCGTCGCGCGCATCGACGACCGGGCCGACCACCTGCGGGATGACGTCCCCCGCGCGCTGCACGATCACGACGTCGCCAGCGCGGATGTCCTTGCGCTCGATGTCATACGCGTTGTGCAGGTTCGCCTGCCGCACCATGACGCCGCCGACCTCGACTGGTTCCATGTTGGCGTACGGGGTGATCGAACCGGTGCGACCGACGGCGATCTCGATCGAGATGAGCTTCGTCGTGGCGGTGGTCGGCGCGAACTTGAACGCGATCGCCCAGCGGGGGTCGCGACCCACGACGCCGAGCTCCTCCTGCACGTCGTTGTCGTCGACCTTCACGACCACGCCATCGATGTCGAAGTCGAGCGACGGTCGCCTGCGCTCCCACTCCGCGCATCGCGCAGCGACCTCGTCGATCGTGTCGTGCACCTGGTGGTCGGGACTCGTGCGAAATCCCACCTCGCCCAGCCACGCCATCGACGCCGAGTGCGATCCGAGCTGCGCCTCCGCTCCACCGCCCGCGAGCGAGTAGGCGAAGAAGCCGAGCGGGCGCGTCGCGGCGAGCGCCGGATCGAGCTGGCGGATCGATCCCGCCGCTGCGTTGCGCGGGTTCATGAAGACGGGCAGGCCGTCTGCGATGCGCTGCTCGTTGAGCTGCTCGAAGCCCGACCTGGACAGGAACACCTCGCCGCGCACCTCGACGTGGTCGGGGATCGGCGTGCCACCCTCGGGCGCGCGCAGCCGCATCGGGATGGTGCGGATCGTGCGGATGTTGTGCGTGACGTCCTCGCCGGTCACGCCGTCGCCACGCGTCACCGCGCGCACGAACGTGCCGCGCTCGTAGGTCAGTGACATCGCGAGCCCGTCGATCTTCGGCTCGGTCACGTACGTCAGTCCCGCCTGGACCGACTCCGCCGCGTGGTCGCCGTCGGCGGTGCCGAGCCCGAGCAGGCGCAGGTTGCGCAGTTGCCAGCCCACGAGCTCGTCGAGGCTGCGCGCGTTGGCGAGCGACAGCATCGGCGACCGGTGCGTGATCGGCGGGAACTGTCCACCCACCTTCTCGCCCACGCGCTGCGTCGGGGAGTCCTCGCGCACGTACTCAGCGTGCTCGGCCTCGAGCGCCTGCAGCTCACGAAAGAGCGCGTCGTAGCCGGCATCGTCGATGATCGGTGCATCGAGCACGTGGTAGCGGTAGGAGTGCTCGTTGAGTTCCTCGACGAGCTCGTCGATGCGTGCGCGGGCGTCGGTCACTGGTGCCATGTCCCGGAATCTACCCGCGCGCGGCGTTGATCATCGCGCCGAGGTTCCAGCTCTCGAGCTCGGCCCTCGAATCGTGGTCGAGCACCTCGAAGCGCAGCGGCGTGACCGCGATCGCACCACGGCCGATGGCCGCGATGTCGGTGTCGACCTCGTCCGCATGGTGCTCGGGATCATCCCCGTACAGGAGGTAGTGGCGCTTGCCGTCGGCCTCCTCCTTGAGCTGCAGCTTGTCCCGATAGATGCGCCGCCCGAGGGTACCGACCTCGACCCCGGTGAGCTCCGACGGGGGAATGCCCGGTACGTTGACGTTGACCACGAGCCCGTGCGGCAGCGAGCCGATCGAGTCGAGCATGTGCTGCACGAGGCCCGGCAGGAACGCCTGCATGGCCGAGTGGTCGAACTCCTGCGTGCGTGGATACCCGAGCTCGCGCGCGAGGCTCTGCTGCGACACGGCGATCGCCGGCAGCCCGTTCATCGCCGCATCGAAGGCCGCCGACACGGTGCCCGAGTAGGCGACGTCGTCGCCCACGTTCAACCCGTTGTTCGCGCCCGACACCACGAGCACGGGCTTCGGCCCTGCGAGCTCGAGCATCGCGAGGCGCACGCAGTCGGCGGGCGTCCCGTCGGTCGCGAAGGCGACGTCCGCGCCTGCCACCTCGTCCTCGACCACCTGCAGCATCGCGCCGAGCGTGATCGATCGACTCACCCCGCTGCGGTTGCGATCCGGGGCGATCACGGCGATGCGCGCAAGCGGCGCGAGCGCCTCCACGACGGCGTGCAGCCCCTTCGATCGGATTCCGTCGTCGTTGGTGACGAGGATGGTGGGGCGTGCATCGGCCTGCGAGGGGGTCATGCCCCGTCCGTACCCGGATCGGCCGGCAACGCGAACGTGAAGGTCGCGCCCCGGCCCGGAGTGCTGTCGACGCGCAGCGATCCGCCCTGCGCCTCGGCGAGGCGCCGGCTGATGTAGAGCCCGAGCCCGGTACCCGTGGAGTTGTGTCCCAGACGCACGAATCGATCGAAGACGCGATCGCGCGCGTCGGCCGGGATGCCGGGCCCGTGGTCGATGACGACGGCCTGCACGTCGTTGCCGGCGCGTGCGATGCGGATCTGCACGGGCTCGGGCGAGTCGTGCGCGTGACGTTCGGCGTTCTCGAGGAGGTTGACGAGCACCTGTCGCGTCCGGACCGAGTCGCCGAGCGCGGGGATCGGACCGTCCGCGTCGCCGTCGAGCTGCACCTGCGAGGTGCCGGGCCACGTGCGCACGAGGTCGACGATCTCGGCGCGCAGGTCGAAGGGCTCGCGCTGGCAGTGGACGTTGCCGGACTCGATCTGGCTGACCTGGAGCACGTCCTCGATGAGCAGCGACAGTCGCAGCGCCGCGTCCTCGATCTCGCCGACGAAGCGCCGACGATCGGATTCGGGGAGGCGGTCCCATTCGCTGGTGAGGGTGGTCGCGAAACCGAGCACGATGGACGTGGGCGTGCGCAGCTCGTGCGATGCCGCGGCGACGAACTCGTCGCGCATCGAGTCGAGGCGACGCAGCTCGGTGACGTCCTGCACCGTTCCGACCACCCGCAGGCCATCGTCGCCGTCGATCGGCGTGCCGATCACGTGGATGGCGCGAAGCTCGCCATCGCCGCGTCGGATCGTCGTGTCGAACGAGACGCGCTCCCCTGACGTCAGAGATGCGGCCATCGCCGCGCCGACGCGGTCGCGATCCTCCGGCACGATCGCCTGCAGGAACGCATGGTTGCCGAGCGGGGTGCCGTCCGGCACCTGGAAGATGCGGTGCAGCTCCGTCGACCATCGCGCGACGTCGGTCGCCGGGTCGAAGTCGAAGCTGCCGATCTGCGCCAGTCGCTGGGCGTCCTCCAGCTGCCGCTGGAGCGAGCGTCGCGCCCGCAGTGCACGGGTGGCGTCGATGCCCAGGACCGTGACGGCCAGACCGGCGACGAGGAACACCGTCGCCTCGACGATGACCGGCGCCGGGTCGTCGGTGCCACCCACAAGTGGCACGGTCAACGCCAGGGCGAAGCCGGCGAGGGTGACGAGGATCGCGTCGCGCGGCGTGCAGAACGCGGCTGCGACGAGCACGGGCCACAGGAACGCGACGCTCAGCACGTCGATGCCGTCGAGCTGGGCCACGAACGCCGCGACGAAGACGACGTCGGTGTAGGCCGACACCTGCACCATCCGCGCCGACCCGAACCGCGGGGTCAGCATGGCGATGAGCACGGCGATCGCGGTTCCGGCGAGCGCGCTCACGCCAGCACGCAGGTACTGCTCCTGCGGATAGGCGAGCCACGTCGCGAACATCGCGATCGCGACGATGAGCGATGCGGCAGGGCGCACGCGTGTCACGTAGGAGCGCGTGCGCTGCAGCTGCGTTCGTTCCAGCCGCCCCGCGCCGTCGTCGAAGATTCCGTCCACGGCCGCCTCCTACCCCGAACCGCCGAGGCCAGTCGGGCCTACGCCACGGTGGTCCAGGTGCGTCGGAAGCGAAGCAGGTCGTCGAGGTGGTCGAACGGCACCTCGCCGTGCTCGGCGAGGGCGCGCACGCGGCGCAGCTCGCGCTCGTCCAGCACGCGCTCGAGCTCGCGCAGCACGGCGTCAGGGTGTTCGTGTCGTTCGCGCTGGCGCAGCTTCTCCTCGCGCAGCCACTGGTCCCAGCGTCCGGGTGCGACCTCGATCGTCGACTCCTGGCGTGGTGTGCGGTCGAGTCGTTCGCCGATCGCGTCGCCGATTCGGCGCGCCCACGCCGTCGTGGCGGTGGTGGCCATCGCGAGCAGCGCCGGGCCCCAGAGTGAACTCGGCAGCACGACCAGCGTGGCGAGCGCGAGTGCGATCAGCGGCGCAGCGCCGGCCTGCAGCGCGACGGCGCCCGCGAGGATCGGCAGCGCGAGCGCCGCCAGCACGCGCATCGCGAACGCGCGACGGCCGCGGGTGTCGAGCAGCTCCGCGACCGGATCGTGCAGGTCGGGAGCCAGGCGCACGTGGCGCGGCATGGCGTTGCGCCGCAGGACGCGGTCGCGATCCACACGCACCGAGATCGGGCGCTCGCAGGCGTGGCAGCGCACGACGTAGTCGCGCAGGTCGGTCCACGGAACGGGTGGCTCCGCGAACGTCGGGCACTCGCATGTCGGGCAGGCGTGCGGGCCGCGTGCGATCGCGGCCGCGCGCCGCACGAGGGCGTGCGGGATCGGTTCGGCGATGGGCATCGACGACTCCTCGGGGCATGTCGGTGGCGAGGCGCGCGGTGCGTCTCGCCGGGGCCCGCAGTGACTACCCGGGGGTCGAAAAAGGAATCGCGATGTCGGGGCGCGCTGCAAGCTCGCGCAGGGCTGCGGCTCGCACGCCGCTCCAGCCAGGCGGGATCGGCAGGCCGGGGACGGGTTCCCACGTCACGTCGACCAGGCACAGGCCCTGCGGCGGTGCGGTCTGGAACGCCTCGCTGCGCGGTGCTCCGGCCAGCATCGCGGCGAACTCCTCGACGGTGCAGTCACCGCGGCCGACCGCGAGCATCGTGCCCACGAGCACCCGCACCATGTGGCGCAGGAACGCATTGGCACGTACCTCGTAGACGAGCTCGTCCCCGCGCTCGATCCAGCGGCTGGTGACGATCGTGCGGTCGAAGTAGACGTGCGCGGTCCGGCTCGGGGTGAATGCCGTGAAGCGGTGCTGTCCTTCGATGGTGGCAGCGACGCGGTCGAGCGCGTCGCGATCGAGGGGGCGTGGGTGGTGCAGCACGTGGCGATGTCGCAGCGGGCTCGGCTCGCGACGGGGCAGCAGTCGATATTCGTATGCGCGCGAGGTCGCGTCGCGGCGTGCGTCGAATCCGTCGGGGGCGGGCGCCGCCGCGATGATCGCGAGCTCGTGGCGGACGTTGCCCGACAGTGCGCGGGCGAGCCGCTCGGGCGCGACCGTGCCGCGGTATCGCGCGTCGACGAACTGTGCGGAGGCGTGGACGCCGGCATCGGTGCGCCCGGCGCAGCGCAGCTGGACGTCCGTGCAGTGCAGCTTCGCGAACGCGTCGAGCAGCTCGCCTTCGATGGTCGCGAGGCCGTCGGGCTGGCGCGTCCATCCATGGAAGGGCGTGCCGTCGTACTCCACGCGCAGGTAGGCGTGGTGCAGCGGGAGTGGTGCGTGGCGTGGCGAGCGTGACATCGGCGTTCACGCCAAGCGTGTCATGACGACGAGCGCCACGGCAACGACGAGGACGACCGTGTCGCGTGCAGGCGTGCGTCGAGGGCGCCAGTCCGGTGGGTTCACGTCCGGGTCGACGCCGCGCACGGCAAGCGCGTCGGCGAGCAGGTGCGCGCGGCGGAAGGCGGCGACGAACAGCGGGGCGACGAGGGTGGCATCGGCGCGCAGTCGCTCCACGAGGCGGGCATCCCCGCGGCGGATGCCGCGTGCTCGCTGGGCGAGCCGCAGCCGTTCGAGCTCGTCCGCGAACGCGGGCACGAGCCCGAGTCCGGTCGCGACCACGAAGGCGATCGATCCCACCGGGACGCGCAGCAGCCGCAGCGGCGCGAGGCCGTGACGCAGCGCGGTGGCCATGTCGCCGATCGCCGTGGTCGCGGACAGCGCGAGGGTCGCCAACACGACGGCCGCGGCCTGCAGCGCGCGCAGGAGCGGGGCCGCTGCGGGGTGCGTCGTGTCGATTCCGGGCGCGACGGCGACCTCGTGCTCGCCGCCTAAGAGCAGCTGCAGGGCGACGAGCAGCACCAGCAGCGCGAGGAGCGGGCGCACGGCCAGTCGGACGCGTGCGCGGGCGATCCGCGCGAGCGCGACGACGACCCCGGTCGCGACCGTGACGAGCGCCGCGGCCAGCAGTGACTGGGCGAGCAGCGCGGCGGCGACCGTCACCGCACACGCGAGCACGCGCACGCGAGCATCGACGAGCCGCGGCAGGGGCGGCAGGGGCGGCAGGGGCTGCAGTGCACCAGTTGCACCAGTGGCGTGCACGTCGTGAGCCGTCGCGCGGCGCACGGGCGGGGTGGGGTTCGCATGCGGTGCAGCAGCGCCGTTCGGTGCAGCAGCGTCGCTCGGCGCAGGTTGGGTCGTACGCTCGGGGTGCGCGGCGAGCAGGTCGCCAAGCGCGTGGACCGCGTCGACTGCGCGCACGATGCCGGCGGGCGGCGTGGTGCCGCGCGCAGCGGCGACGGCGTGGAGCACCTCGATCTCGGGCGATGTCGCCAGGCCGAGCGACGCCGCCCGAGCTGGATCGCCGAGTACCGGCGGCGTGCCGCCGTCCCAGACGACGCGCCCGTCGCGCAGCACCACCAGTCGCGTCGCCAGCGACGCCGCTTCATCGGGATCGTGTGTGATGAGCACGATCGTGCGGCCCGCCGCGTGCAGCCTGCGCAGCACGTCGTGCAGCACGTGGCGCGCGGCGCGGTCGAGCCCCGCTCCGGGCTCGTCGAGCACGAGCACCCGAGGGTCGGCCGCAAGGACCGCAGCGATCGCGACCCGTCGCTGCTCACCGCCGCTCAGCGCGAGCGGATCGCGCCCGGCGATGTCGGCGGGCAGGTCGAGCGATGCGAGCAGCTCGACGGCTCGACGCTCGGCATGGGCGCGCGGCTCGCCGCGGGCGATCGCGGCGAGCGCGACCTCCTCGAGCACCGTCTCCGCGAGCAAGGTCGATTCAGGTCGCTGCAGCACGAGCCGTGCGAGACCAGCCGCCTCGCCTCCGACGGCGCCCGCATCGAGCTCCACGAGGCCGCAGAGTGCCAGCGCAAGCGTGCTCTTGCCGGCGCCGGTGCCGCCCATGATGGCGACGAGCTCGCCGTGCGCGATGTCGAGGTCCACCCCGTCCAGTGCGCGCAACCCCGAGCGATCGACGACCAGTCCTCGCGCTGCGAGCTCAGCCACTGACCGCTCCGTCGGACAGGGTCGCGATGACCTCGTCGAGCGTCGCTGCGCGTGCTCCCCCAGCGACCGACACGCCCCGAGCCGCGAGCGCGTGGGCGATGCGAGCGGCAGCAGGCAGGTCGAGGTCCCAGGTCGCGGCGATGGTCGGATCCGCCAGCCACGCGTCGGTCGAGCCGTGCCAGACCAGCGCACCCGCATCGAGCACGACGACGCGATCACACGCGGCGACCTCGTCGGGCTCCTGCGTGATCCAGGCCACCGCCCGCGAGCCGGCGAGCGATCGGATTCGCGCAGCGAACGCCCGCCGCGAGGGCTCGTCGAGCAGGGCCGTGGGCTCGTCGAGCACGAGCACCTCGACGTCGCAGGCGGCGATCGCCGCGGTCGCGACACGCTGCTGCTGCCCGCCGCTCAAGGTTGCCGGCTCGCGCGCCCACACCTGCTCCAGGTGCTGCAGGCGCGCATTCGATTCGGCGATGGACGCCACCTGGGGCGCTGCAACGCCGGCATGCTGCGGGCCGAGCGCCAGCTCGTCGGCGACGGTGACCGCCACGAGCTGCGCAGCCGGATCCTGCAGCACGAGCCCGACTCGAGGTCCACGGTGCGCCGGTCCGGAGATCGTCCCCGACTCCAGCTGGACGAGCCCTGCCAGCGCGCGGGCGAGCGTGGACTTGCCGCTCCCGTTGGCACCCACGATCGCCACGAGCTCGCCGGCCGCGAGGTCGAGCGACACGCGGTCGAGGACCGGTGGCAGCGACGGGTGATGTCGCACGACGAGCTCGATCGCGCGCAAGAGCATGACCGGTGTGTGCCCCCTCGGGGTGCGTGACGATGCCGCCACGGTGTGTATTGGTCGAATCGCAAAAAGACTAGGCACATACGCGATCCGATGCTACGTTGGATCCATCATGACGTCCTACGCCCCCTCCCCCCATGACCCGTCCGATCCCTCGATGCGCGTTCGCGTGAAGTGGGACAACGTGATGATCGTGCTGATCGGCGTCGTCGCCGCGACGTTCGCGGTCGTCGGCATCCTCATGTTCTCGAACCCGACCGCGAAGCCGAAGGCCGAGCAGGAGCCGTCGAACGGCACCGCGACCCAGGTCGATCCGTCGACCTCGGCGACCGACGAGACCGCTCCCGGCGCCCTCTCGCTCGACGACGCGGTGAGCGTGGTCGAGGAAGTTCGCTCACTCATGACGGAAGGTCGATGGGACGAGGCGACCGACCGCCTGGAACTCATCCCCGCAGACCTGCGAGACGCCTCGGGTGCGACCGTGGCGCAGCAGGAGCTCGAGGATCGTCGAGCCACCCATGACCAGCTCCGGGCCCAGCTCGAGGCTGCAGTGCACGCGCGCAACTGGACGGGCGCACAGTCGCTGCTGGCACAGCTCTCGGAGCTCGCGCCGCTGGACGCCGACCTGACGGCGACCCAGGAACTCGTCGACACGGCACTGGCGCCGAAGGCGAAGGCGACGGCGAAGGCTCCGGCCACGGCATCGACCGACACGGCCGACGCGGCGGAAGCGACCACGGCGGGTGGCGGCGCGGCGTCCAAGGACACGACGACGACCGCGACCAGGCCGGCCGCGACGACCAAGCCCGCGGCGACCACGAAGCCCGCGGCGACGACGGAGCCTGCGACCGGTGCGACGAAGCCCGCGACCGGCGGCGCGCGACCGGCCGTGACCGGCGGCGGCGCAACGACTGGCGGCAGCGCGGGCGCGGCCACGGGCGGAGCGGCGTCCAACGCCGCGAACGTCGCGGCTGGCAGCGGCTCCGCCGCGTCGCTCGGCGAACTGGGAATCAACCTCACGCCGCAGCAGGAAGCCGAGCTCGAGGCAGCCCTCGACCAAGCGATGTCAGGGCTCTAGGCAGCCGCCGATCAGCGGTCGGAACACAGCTCGGGGCCGACGCGCGAACGCGTCGACCCCGAACCGAACTGCTGGCGCGACCGGGCCGATGGGGCCCTGGTGTTACGCCTGATCGAGTGCGAGGCCGCCGAGGAGCTGGCGGAACTGCATCTCGAAGCGCTCGAACTGCGTCGAGGGAGTCGTTGCCGTGGCGGTGTAGCCGCGGCCCTCCTCGGCGTAGTAGAGCTGGATCTGCGTGACCGCGACGCCGTCCGGCGGGGTCCACTCGAAGCGGCGGATGTAGCCGTTCTTGCCACCGAGCATTCGAGCGGGCTCGAACGCGAACTCGCGGTAGCCCGGGAACTCCTTGCGCAGCAGGTCACCCTGCACCTGCGCGTACTGGTTCGTGTCGATGGTCGGATCGAGCGGCTCGCTCGATGCGATCACGTTCGCCTGGCCGTCGGGCGCGAGCAGCGTGATCGACTCCTTGGCGAACCAGCCTTCCGGCAGCGGGGCCGTGAGCTGGGGCTTGAACCTCTGCATGTGTGTCTCCTCCTGGGCGTCAACGGGACCCGTCGTCCGGGTCTCCGGCCGCCCGCGTCATTCGCGGGCACCATACCCCGCCCGTCGGCGTATGGAAACCGTCCCGCCGTTCAGGGGGGTCAGCGCAGCTCGGCGGCGTGCCACCGAACCAGCGCGGCGGTGAGCGCGGCGGCGACGCGCTCCTGCTCGGCGGGCGACGTGAGCAGTCGCGCGTCGACGGCGTTGCGCATGTTGCCGTGCTCGACCATGACCTTGGGCACGTCGCTCAACGTCAGTCCGCCGAGGTCGGTGCGCACGTCGATCCCGTCTCGTCCCGCGTAGGTGCTCGGCGGGATCCCACCGCGCAGCGCGCGGAGGCCGTCACGCACCTGGGTCGCCAGGGCGAGTGACCGGGTGCTGATGTCGCCCGTGTAGCCGCGCACGAAGCCGGGGCGGATCACGTGGAAGCCGCGGGCGCCGGGGGGCGCTCCGTCGGCATGCAGGCTGATCGAGACGTTCGCGCGATTGCCAAGGTCGGCTCGCGTCGTGACGCACGGACCCCAGGTCGGGGCCCCGTTCGCGCGCGTGAAGGTGACCGTCGCTCCCTGCGCGCGGAGCCGGCGGCCCAGGCGCGTCGCGAGCTGGCCGGTGAAACGCCACTCCGGAACGCCGGCGTTCGTGGAGGTGCCGGCCGTGTCGCATGCCTTGCGGATCGGGCCACGCTCCACGATGCGGTTGATCTGGCTGGCGTGGGCGGCGTTGCCGGGGTTGTGGCCGGGGTCGACGTTCACCACGACGCCCGTGAGCGCTGGCGTGGGCGCGCCGGTGGCGGCGACGAGCGAGGCGGCGAGTGCGGCTGTGGCGGCGCTGAGCATGTCGTGCAGGCTAGCGCACGTTCTGCCTGACCCTGCGGCGAAACGACCGCCCGTTCGCCGTCGACAAGCAGGTGGACACGCGGCGCGGGACACGCCACGACTGCCAGGGCACGGCGAGGGACGAACATGACGAGCACCACGCGCGCGGATGCGCCACGGGTCAGCGAGCCGAAGCAGCTCGCCAACTGGAAGGTCGGCGCGGCGATGGCCGGCGTCGCCGGGATCGCGTCGTTCCAGCACTCGCTGTTGCCACGGTCGAGCACGCAGCAGGCGATCGTCACGGTCGGCTCGATGGCGCTCGCCTACGGCGTGGGCGTCGCGGCGAACGCGATCTCCAACGAGGTCGACGACGCGACGGGCCTCGACCAGTTCGGCTCGCGGGCCGCGGTGGCGGGCGCCGGCGCGCTCGCAGTGCTCGGCACGACGCTTGCCCTGCGCGGGCGACCGGTCGGGCTCGCGCTCGACATCCCGCACCTGTCGCTCGAGGCGGGACGAACCGGTGCGGCGGTGCTCGCTGGCGGCGCGGTACTGGGCGCGGCGCTCCTTGGCGAGCAGGCGCTCGTCGACCGGATCCAGGACCACGTCCCGGGCGGCGCGGCGACTGCACACGCGGCGATCTTCGGGGCGGCGGCCCTCGGGGTCGGCGCGATGGTGTTCGGCCGCACGCGATCGAGCGCGGTGTCGGTGGAAGCCGAGCGCGCGTACCTCGCCTCGACGGGCGGCGCGCAGGGATCGTCAGCCAATCCGGTGGCGTTCGACGCGGCGCGCTTCGACGAGATCACGCGACTGCGGTCGCAGATGACGACCGTGCCGGCGCTGCGACCGGGCGCGCTCCTGCCCGACGGCGCGGCGGGTGGCCAGGGCGTGAAGTTCCTGAACGAGGCGACCCCGGCCGCGGAGATCGCACGGGTGATGGGCACGGACGCGGCGTCGGTGAAGGATCCGATCCGCATCTACGGCGGCATGCAGCACGCCGCCACGCACGAGCAGCTCGCGCAGCAGATCTTCGACGAGGCGCGCACGGCCGGCGCGTTCGAGCGCGGGCACGTGATCCTGTACGTGCCGTCCGGGACCGGGCACGTCAATCCGATGCCGGTGGCGGCGACCGAGTACCTGACCGGCGGCGACGTCGCGTCGGTTGCGATGCAGTACGGCGACAAGCCATCGATCCAGTCGTTCGGCAAGCGCGACGAGGCGGCCGACCTGTTCCGGCGCGTGCTCACCAAGTTCAGTGACCACATCGAGACGCTGCCGGCAGCGGAGCGGCCCAAGCTCATGGCCTACGGCGAGAGCCTCGGCGCGTGGGGCATCCAGGATTCCTTCCTGACGCGTGGCGAGGTCGGGGGCATCGCCGACAGCGGGCTCGACGCGATCGTCAACGTCGGCACGCCACGCTTCTCGAAGCTGCGCGCGGACGCGATCGGACTGTCGGGCCAGCGCCTCGACGACGCAGGCCGCATGTTCGAGTTCAACGACGTCGCCACGCTCAAGGCGCTGCCGGCCGAGCAGCGCGAGGGCGTGCGTGCGTTCCTGCTCACGCACCACAACGACCCGGTCAACAAGATCTCGCCGCGCATGTTCTTCACGCGTCCGGAATGGCTCGCACAGGCCGAGCACGGGACGGGTGTCCCGCGGAAGATGAAGTGGTATCCCGGCGTGACCGGCGTGCAGGGACTGGTCGACAACGCCAACGGCGCGCGCGTGGTGCCGGGCATCCTGGAGAAGACCGGGCACGACTACCGCGCGGAGATGGCACCGGTCATGTCCGAGGTCATTCGCTCGGGCGCCAGCGACGCGCAGCTCGCGGGCATCAACGGCGCCCTCAACCAGCTCGAGCTGGCCCGCGTGCACGCGCCCGCGCCTGCGATCCGAATTCCGGTTCCGGTTCCGGGCTGACGCTCGCGACGGCACCGATTTCACCAGCGTTGCACTGAGCGCAACGCCTGTGCCATGAGCGGACCAATGAGCGGATTCCCCTCGCGCGCACGCGCGCGAAGAACTAGTTCGCGAGCTGGTCCAGAGTTCGCGAGCTGGTCCAGACACACGGTCGAGATTGGGGCCGCCGCGACGTGCGGGCAGGACGGTGCCGAACGGTCGCCTAGACCCAGGTGAAGCCGGCGAGCGTCATCTCGAAGCCGCCCTCGACGTGCTCCCAGTCGGCTTCCAGGGCGCTGGCGGTGATCGTGAAGAGCGTGCCGGCGTGCTGCGTCACCATCTGCAGCTGGCGCACCCGCAGGCCGGGCTGGTTGGGCAGCTCCCACGAGTACGCGTGGTACAGCGCCTTCGCGCCCGCGAGCATCCGATCACCGTGGTCGAGCAGGCGGAAGCCGTCGAGCGCAGCCAGCTCGGCGCGCTGCTGGCGGAAGAACTCGTCGAGCTCCTCCTCGGGCAACGGCTCGCGGTGGATCTGCACGTTCGGCGTGAACACCGGCCGTTCAGGTCCGATGAGCACCGTCTGGCTGGCGTCGCGCCAGCCCTCGAGGAAGTTCACCTCGAAGTCGTTGGATCGTAGCTTCTGCATCACGGGACGGTGCTACCCACGCACGGGATGGTGGGAACGCACCCGATTTCCCGCATCCACCGGTGGTTTTCCGGGGTGACGCGAAACCGGCCACACAATGACCTCGGTACCCCCTTGCCAATGACTGGATTCCGTCGTTCACTGGTTGAGTAACCGCACGGAACGCCACCGGGCAGGTACGAGACGCCGACACCGCCGAACTCGTCGACATCTCGCCACGTGCCTGCGCCCGGTCGCTTTGGAAAGCAAGGGAACACGCCGAATGAGCCACTCGCCGAACTCGGCAGCGCATGCTGCCGTCGACTCCACTCCTGTCTCCGCCGACGCAGCTGCCGAGCAGCCCGTCAAGCGCAAGCGCGGTCAGAAGGAAATCTTCCGCCTCGAACCGTGGCAGGCCCGCCTGGTCGAGGAGAACCTCGAGCTCGTCGACAAGATCGTGCGTGGCATGCTTCGCCGCCTGCCGAGCCACATCGACAAGGCCGACCTCGTCCAGCAGGGCCGCATCGGCCTGATGGAAGCCGCCCGTCGCTACGACCCGACGAGCGCCGCGTCCTTCAAGACCTTCGCCACGTACCGCATCCGCGGCGAGATCATCGACGGTCTCCGAGCCCACTCGCAGGGTCGCCCCGCCGAGGCTGGCTGGAACGAGAGCGTCGAGAGCATCGGCGAGAGCGCGTCGAGCCACAGCGGCGACGACGTCAGCGGCTTCATGTCGAGCGTCAAGGCCCTCTCGACCGCCTTCGAGCTGGCCACGTCCACGACGGAGAATCCGCTCGAGGAGAGCCTGGAGAAGTCCACGCTGTGGACCGCCGTCATGCGACTGCCCGAGCGTGAGCGCCACGTCTGCGAGCTGCTCTACAAGATGGACATGACCATGCAGGACATCGCGAACCTGATGGGCACGTCCAAGGCGAGCGTCTCGCGGCTCCACAAGCGAGCACTCGAGCGCCTGCGGCTGGACAACCAGCTCAACGACGGCGAAGGTTTCCTCGCCGTCTGACAGCCGCCACAAAGGATCGGCCGTCGCGCGAGCGACGACCGGGCGCCCCCCTGGCCGGGGGTGCACCCCACGCACCGCAACACCCGAAGGTATGGAGCCGTGGCACCACGCGCGCACGTGCGGTCGCGCCGCCGCCACTCCTGGCAAGCACCTTCTCGCCGCCGCGGATCCACACCAGGATCCGCGGCGGTACTCGTTCCGGGGGCGATTCAGGCATACATCCTGCGGCGCGGGGAACCTCTAGTGGACGCCCTTCCTGCCCGAAAGGTCGACCGCATGCCCTCGAACGCCCGCAGCTCCGCCCGCACCGTGCACGTCCACGGCGCCGAAGTGAGCACCGACCAGTCCCAGCTGTGGGACTACGCCGAGGCGCTGGCGATGCTCGTCGCGGTGCTCGCAGTGCTGGCCGCGGTGTGGATCGCCGCCGAACCGAGCCCGAACGCCGATTTCACCCAGCCGGCGAGCATCGCGGCCCCGACCGGCGACTTCGAGCGCGTGCCCGACTCCACGCGCGACGTGTACCAGCCGGATCCGGACGGCCCCAGCGAAGTGGCTGTCGTCCGACGCGGCGCGGCGATCGGCGCCCCGCTCGGCCCCGACGACACACCGACGCCAGCGACGCCCACTGCCTGACGGCACCCTGAACCGCTGGTTCACGATCCCTGAGTACTAGGCGCTGGTGGTTTGCAGAGGCGCTCGATACCGTGCGACGCACACGGGTTCGAGCTCGCGGCTCCAGACAATCACACCAACCCTGTGATGCTCACGCCGCGCGATTCGAACGGCCTCGTTGGGGAGGCCGGAACAAGGGGTCTGGCGCGATCTGCGTCGGACCCCTTGCCAATTCCCCGAACCCGTCGTACAAGGGAGCTGTGGGATCACGAGTCCGCGCCTCCCCAGGCACCCACCGGACTTCCCCATCACACCCCCGAAAGGCCCCCCACCCATGTTCTCCACCGACGGCATCCTCGGTCGCAACCATGCGATCGCCGCTGCGGCGCTTGACGGCCTGGCCCAGCGCCAGCAGCTGCATGCAGAGAACCTGGCCAACATCGATACCGAGGGCTATCGGGCCAAGACCGTCGACTTCGAGCGCGTGCTCGGCGCTGCCATGAAGGGCGACGATCCAGGCACGCGATTCGGCAATCCGTTCGGCGCAGGATCCACGTTCCACTCCGGGATCAACGCTGCCCAGGAGGGCGGCAACCTGTCGAGCGCGTTCGCCACGCAGCAGAAGTCCGGCAAGTCCGGCAAGGTCGACCGCACCGAAGAAGTCAGCGCGATGATGAACGACAACATCCGCTTCCGCGTGCTGACGCAGCAGGTGACCAACCAGATCAGCGCTGTTCGCAGCGTGATCGCGGAAATGGGCCGCGGCTAGGAGGGTGTGAACGATGGGAATCTTCGATGCCATCAACGTTGCCGAAGGGGCGATGTCCGTCCACCGGTTCCGGTCCGAGATCGCGGCCGAGAACGTGGCGAACATCCACACCAAGGGCTACAAGCGCCAGGAAGTGGACCTGCGCGAGACGAGCTTCAAGGCCGCCCTCGACGGCGTCGGCAACGCCGGCTCCGCGAAGGGCGCATCCTCGATCGGCGGCCTCGACGCCACCGAAGGCGCCGTGCGCGTCGCCCGCGTTCGACAGGTTGCCGGGCAGCCGTTCGACGAGCGCCAGAAAGCCTTCATGGCCACCACGGACATGATGCAGGCCAAGAGCGCGTTCGACCTGAACGTGAAGGCCGCAACCCTCCTCAAGTCGATGGCGCTCAGCTCCCTCGAGATCGGACGTGGTAGCTGATGTCGGGTATCGGTGGAATCGGAAGCATGGCTGGCGCAGGTGCCGGCAACCCCCTCAACGGCCTCGGTGGTACCGGTGGTCTCGCAGGTGGCGGCGGTCCGCTCTCGGGCCTGGCCGATGGCGGCATGGGCCTTGGTGACGGCGGCGGCGCGGGCAACGCGGGCAGCGCCGGCATGGGCATCATGCCGAACCAGTCCGCGACGGCTTCGCAGGGCAGCTCGTTCGGCGACGCCCTCAAGACGATGGTGGTCGAGAACCCGAGCGCCAGCAAGAAGCATTCGAGCGACCTGATGGCCCGCTTCGCGGCAGGCGACACGTCGATCGATCCGCACCAGATCGCCCTCGCATCGGCCAAGGCCGGCGTCGAGATCCAGATGGCGACCCGCACGATCTCGAGCGCGGTCAGCTCGGTGCGAACACTCTTCCAGATGCAGGTCTGACCCCGGTCCCCACGGGTGTTTGCCTCGGCGGTCCTTCGCGACTGCTGGTCCCCGGCGCGCCGCTCCCCTCGGCGCGCCGATCACAGGACCCCCCGACGGAAAGGCCCTCCCATGGCGATTTCGCCCCTTCGCGCGTTCGCGCTCGGCGCATGCAGCGTCATCCTGATGGCCGGCGTGTTCGTCGCCGGGATCGGCATCGGAGCACGCGATGGCGTCGATTCGAGCATGGACGCGGCCGGTCCGGCCGAGGAGATCTCGTGCCCCGACGCGCCCGGATTCACCGCCACCAGGGCCGAGAACGAGCGCGCCGCCAACTGCGAGAGCGCTCGTCGCATCCAGGACATGTTGCGTGCAGCGGGCGCGGCTGATGCGAACGTCTCGGTCCAGAGCGAGGAGACGGGGGAGCTGCTCGGTCCCGAGCGAGTGCTCACCGTGATCGCGCAGGTCGACCTGCCGCTGGACATTCGCGACGGCTGGAACGCGGAGGAGGCCGCGCGGGCCATCAGCCGCGAAATCGGCACGACGATGAGCCACGTCACGATCACGGACGAGCGCCTGCGGACCCTGTACGACGGTCGCGCCCAGGAGCCTCGAACGTCGATCGCCCCTGCCACCAGCGCCCCGATCGGGCGCCCGGCCTCGACCCGCACCAGATGAATTCCACACAGAGCATGTAGACAGAAACGCAAAACCGTTGTTCCATGAAGGCGTGACGTCCTGTGCGACGTCGCCGTGCAGCCACCCCCACCCGGCTGCACACCCCCGAGAACAGCACCACCTCCCCCACGAGGCCCCACAGATGGACTTCTACAAGAACCTCCCCGTCGTCGCCCGCATCGCCATCCCGGCAGTGCTCGGCCTGATCCTCGCGTTCCTGGTGTGGACGATGATGTTCAAGCCACCGCCGGCCGTCGAGATCATCGCCACGCAGGACGTGGGCGTGTACGAGGTGGCGCAGCAGGTGCTCGAGCGCAGCGGCATCGAGGTCGAGCGTTCGCAGGACGCGGCGATGTTCATGCTGTCGGTGCCTGCAAGCGAGGCCACGAACGCCGCCCAGGCGCTCGCCGAGAGCGGCATCAAGGATCGCACCGGCCTCGCCAAGAAGATCAGCTGCCCCGCAGCTCCGGGCTTCACCGCGACGAAGGCAGCGAACGAGCGCTCTGCCAACTGCGAGAGCGCGAAGGCGGTCCAGGGCATGCTGCTCGCCGCCGGCGCGATCGCCGCCAACGTGCAGGTCTCGCAGGAGGAGAACGGCACGCTGCTCGGTCCGGAGAAGTCGATGAACGTCGTCGCCCAGGTGTTCCTGCCCAAGCACATGCAGGATGACTGGAACGCCGAGCAGGCCGCTCGTGCGATCAGCCGCTCCGTCGGAACGACGCTCGATCGCGTGAGCATCACCGACGACCAGCTGCAGTCGATGTTCGACGGCACCTCCTCCGGTGGCGACGACAACACGACCGGTGGCTCGGCCATGTCGCTCGGCTGCGCGGACATCGCCGCCGCGACCGAGGTCGAGACCAAGCGTGCCGCGGTCAGGAGCTGCTACGAGGGCAACATCGGCGACAAGCTCGAGGAGCTGCTCGGTGGCAGCGACCGCTTCGTGCTCACCGTCGAGCCGACGATCGACTCGGTCGCTCGCCAGCGCACGACGCTCAAGCAGTCGGCCGGTCCCGAGGTCAGCCGCAGCGAGCAGTCCGGCTCGGGCCAGAAGGTGATCGACAAGGACACGCCCCCGAACACCTCCGAGGAGACGTCCACCGATCCCGCGGGCGACATCACCCGTCTGGCGATCAGCGTGATCCTCGACAAGGACAGCGTCACCGAGGACCAGCGAGCGGCGGTCATGAGCCTGCTCTCGTCGCAGATCAACGTGAAGCGCGGCGATCCCGCCCCGGTCGTGAAGATGTCGCAGTTCGCCGGTGGCGCGGGCGACAAGCCCAAGAACGAGGACCTCGAGACCATCAAGGACAACGCGGCGAAGGAGAAGGCGGCGCCGACGACCGGCCCGATCATCCAGACCACGAAGATGCCGGCCTGGGCGATGGCGGCGATGGCGGCCCTCGTGATCGGCATGCTCACCGCGGTGTTCGTGCTCTGGCGACGATCGGCGGCGATGACCGCGGAGCGCATGCGCCTCGAGAACTCGTTCCGGAGCGAGCAGCGCCTCTTCGAGGACTTCGCACAGCAGAACCCCGACCACCTGGCACAGGACCTCAACGCGCTCTTCGGCGCACCGAGCGCACCCGAGCCGACGATGCGCGCGTAGCGCACCGCGCAGCACCAGATCGCCCGATTCGACGACCTCCCCCGAGCACGGACGACCATGACAGACATCCCCCCCACCGAGATGGCACCAGAGGGCATGACCGCTGAAGGCGGCGGCGCGATGGTCGAGGACCCGACGATGGTCGCGGTCCGCACTGCCGCAGCGAAGCTCGAGCTGCTGAGCCCCGACACGCGCGAGACGGTGCTCGCCAAGATGGACGCGACGATCGCGCAGCGCATCCGCGACTACATCGCCTCGCAGCCCGACAACCGGCCGCACGGACAGTTCTCCACCGACGTCGCGACGCGACGCCAGATGATCCACGAGATGGCCGATCGCGTGCACCAGCGCCGCACGGCCGAGGCAGACCAGCTCGTCGAACACATGGCGCACGTGCCCGTGATGGCCGGCGACGTCGCCATGGGCGGCGCGCCCGGGCACGGCGGCGCACCGGCCGACCCGCTCGACCGGCTCCGCGAGCTGCATCCCGCAGCGATCGCGCGGGCAATGCAGGGCGAGCGCGCCGAGGCGTGGGCGATCGTGCTCGATCGGCTCGACCCGAATGCGCGGGCCGCACTGCAGCTGTACCTGGACGCGACGGCACGCACGGCGATCGAGGATGCACGCATGCGACAGGCCGAGCTGCAGGTGACCGCGCCCGCACTGCTGGCGACGGTCGTCGCGGCGATCGCGCGAACCGTCGTTCCGCGTGCGATGCGCGAGCACCACCAGCTGTTGAGCACCACGCCGCTGGCGTGGACGGGGATGCCCGCGTGAGCGCAGGGCCGATCACGGGTACGGTGACGACATGGCGCGTGTGATCAAGGGCAATACGTTCGACGACGGGCAGTTTCCGATGCCAGCAGACCCGCGTGGGAACGCGGGCGCCGAGCAGGCACCCGATCCGGCATTCGCCGGCGTCGAGCCGGCGGAGCTGCAGCACACCCTCGGGGAGCTGCAGCAGATCGTGGGCATGGTCCACGGCATGCGCCCCGCGGTGCAGGAGCTCGCGGAGACGCTGCGCTCGGGCGCACGCGAGCAGGGCTATCAGGAAGGCATCGCGCGGGCCCAGGCCGAGGTGCAGTCGCAGCTGCTCGAGGTGATGGGTGCGCTCACGTCTGCGCAGCAGGAGCGACACCGGCTCGCGCAGCAGCACGAAGGTGCCCTCGCGGACCTGGCACTGCAGATCGCGCGCAAGGTGGTCGGCGCGCACCTGGAGGCCGATCCGACGCTCGTCTCCCGCATCGTGCAGAGCGCGATCTCGGACCTCGAGCCATCGACCGCGCTCGAAGTTCGCGTGAACCCGCACGACCTGGCAGCCGTGGAGGCGTCGCGTCGCGAGATCGAGCGGCTCGTCTCCGGTGGCGGTCGCGTCGACATCATCGCGGATGAACACGTCGACAACGGCGGCGTCGTGCTCGTGTCGCCCGTCGGTGAGGTCGACGCACGCATCGCGACGAAGCTCTCGGTGCTCGAGACCGCGTTCACCGCGCAGCGCCGCGCGCTCGTCGAGCGCGGCGAGTAGTTCTCGACTGCCCTAGAGGTTGTGGCCAAAACTCTGTGCGGCGCGAGTCGGCTGCGAACCGTCGCGCTGCTGCGTCCTCGGAAATCGACGGACTACCGTCCGCCTCATTCCTCGTCCTTGCATCGCTCGGTCCTCGCCGCCTCGCCACCGCGACGTTGTGGCCACAACCTCTAGCTGGCGAGTCGCGACTCATGGTCGAGCAGCCACTGCTTGCGCTCGACCCCGCCCAGGTAACCACCGAGCTGGCCGCCGGTTCGCAGCACGCGGTGGCACGGCACGACGATCGGCAACGGGTTCGTCGCGCAGCCGGACCCGACGGCGCGGATGGCGGTTGGCCGACCTGCGATGGCAGCGAGCTCGGCGTAGGTGCGGGTGGATCCGACGGGGATCGCCGGCAGGAGCGCGAGCACCTCGAGGCGGAACGGTCCACGCGCAAGTCGCATGTCGAGCGCCAGGTCGAAGGTCGAGCGAGCCCCGGAGAAGTACTCGTCGAGCTGCGTTCGCGCGGCATGGAGCACCGGGGTGTCGACCTCGAGGACGCGGCTGCCGATCGCCTGTGCCAGCTGCACGAGCACCTCGTCGTGGTCCTCCACGTCGAACGCGACGCGCACGATCGCGTCGTCGACGGCGGCAACGAGCAGCGCGCCCACCGGGGTCGCGATCGTCGTGACCGCGACGTCCGCGAGCCCCTCTGCCACGGCGGCTGCCGTGAACGCATCGACTGCGCGAGCGCCGAGTGCATCGAATCCGGTCGCGGTCATCTTCCTGCCTCCAGTTCGTTTCGATCGACCAGCCCACGCAGTGCGTGGATGCCGTCCGCATAGCTGCGTCGCGCCGCGTCCTCGCTCGTCGCGAGCACCTCCGCCGACCGGGCGTGCGAGAAGTCGAGCACGGCGCGCAGCACGATCGTCGCCCGCTGCATGGGCGAGAGCCCGGCGACTGCTCGCCACAACTCGTCCGCGTCGAGCGCGGCGAGCACTCGATCGTCCTCATCGACGACGGGCTGCTCCGGCAGCTCGCCGGTCGCGACCTCGCGGCCCCGCGCCCGGAGCAGGTCGAGTGCGGTTCGATGCGCGATCGTGAGCACCCACGAATCGAGGCGGCCCCGCGCATCTCGCGGCGGCCATGCTCGCAGCGCCTTGAGGAACGTCTCCTGGAAGCAGTCCTCGGCGTCGTCGGGACCGACCATGCCCACGAGCAGCCGCAGCACCGCGCCACGCTGGGCGGCGAAGAACGGCTGGAACGGAGGGTGGTGCTGGACGGGTGTCGGCGCCATGGGGTGCATCCTGCCTGTTCAACGGGCGCCGTCGCGATTTCGTGAGGAATGCCTGCGACCTGGCCCGCTCGAGATCGCTTGCCAACGCCGGATATGCGTCGCACACTGGAGGTGCGGGCCCCACCCGCCGATAGGTCGTGCGTGCGCCCACGCGGGTGGTGCGCGCGATCGATCCGCACGTCGCGGATTCCCCACCCACAGATCGGCCCCCTCCAGATGCAGCAGCAGGCACTCGACCCCGTGTCGCTCGACAAGTACGCGATGCTCGCGGGCGAGCTCAACGTGACCCGCGTGACCGGGCGCCTCGTCGGCGTCGCCGGCCAGGTGCTCGAGGCGGAGATGCCGCGCGCCGTCGTCGGGAGCCTCGTACGCATCGAGACGAACTCCGGCAACCGCCTGCTCGCCGAGGTCGTGGGCTTTCGCGAGAGCAAGGCGATCCTCGCGCCGCTCGGCGACATCAACACCGTCCCGCAGCGTGCCCTGGTCACGAGCGAGCCCACGCCGCTGTCGGTGAAGGTCGGCCCCAAGATCCTCGGTCGCGTGCTCAACGGGCTCGGCGAACCGATCGACGGGCTCGGCCCGATCGAGGCGGAAGCGCTGTACCCGGTCAACCAGGTGCCGGCCGATCCGCTGCACCGCCAGGGCATCCACGAACCGTTCTTCACGGGCGTGCGCGCGATCGACGGCGTCCACCCCATCGGCAAGGGCCAGCGCATCGGGCTGTTCGCGGGATCCGGCGTCGGCAAGTCGACGCTCATGTCGATGATCGTCAAGAAGTCCGCTGCCGACGTGGTCGTGTGTGCGCTCGTCGGCGAACGTAACCGCGAGGTGCGCGACTTCGTCAAGGACACGATGGGCGAGGAAGGCATGGCCAAGTCGGTCGTCGTGGCCGCCACCTCCGACAACCCCGCGATGATCCGCGTGAAGGCCTCGTTCGTCGCGACCGCGATCGCCGAGTACTTCCGCGACCAGGGCCTCAACGTCGTGCTGCTGCTCGACTCCGTCACCCGCCTCGCGATGGCGCAGCGCGAGATCGGCCTGTCGGCCGGCGAGCCGCCGTCGGAGCGCGGCTACACGCCGAGCTGCTTCGCCATCATGCCCAAGATCATGGAGCGCGCGGGCGCCGGGATCACCGGCACGATCACCGCGATGTACACGGTGCTCGTCACCGGCGACGACATGAACGAGCCGATCGCGGACACGGCGCGAGGCATCCTCGACGGCCACATGGTGCTGAGCCGCAAGCTCGCGCACAACGGTCACTACCCCGCGATCGACATCCTCCAGTCGATCTCCCGACTGCGCGGCGACATCGCCGAACGCGAGCATGTCGATGCCGCGATCGACCTGTGTCGTGCCTGGTCGACGTACCTCGATGCGAAGGACCTCATCGACGTCGGCGCGTACGTGCCGGGGTCGAACCCCGACATCGACTGGGCGATCGGGATGCACAAGCCGATCGAGACGTTCCTCAAGCAGCGCGGCGACGAGCCCGTGTCGTGGGAGGACACGCTGGCGAAGGTGAAGGCGCTCATGGGTGGTGGACCGCCGCCGCCCACGATGGGCGCCGTCTCCACGCCGGGCCCCGCGGTTCCCGCGCAGCCGGCGGCGCCGGCTGACGATGCCAACGACGCGATGGACTGGAACTGGTAGCTGACCGGTGGCACGTACCTCCTTCAGATTTCGACTCGAACGTCTCCTCGATGTTCGAGTCATGCGCGAGAAGCAGGCGCAGCAGGAGCTGCAGGCGCGCCGCCAGCAGGTGATGGCCGAGGAGCACCGCCTCGTGGAGATGCAGCACGAGGAGGTCCAGCTGCGCGAGGAGCAGAAGCTGCCCCTCGCGCGCGGCGGCGACCTCTACCAGTTCCAGATGCGACGCCACTTCCTCGAGAAGGCGATCGTCGAGAACGTGCAGGGCCAGGAGCAGCAGCACGGCCGGATCCAGCAGGCCAAGGACGCGGTCGTGCAGCAGCAGGACGTCGTCAAGCAGCGCGGCATCGACGTGAAGGCGCTCGAGAAGCTCAAGGAGAAGCAGCGCGAGGAGCACCGCCTCGAGCAGCTGCGCGAGGAGGGGCTCTTCATGGACGACCTCGCCGGCCAGGGCTTCCTGCGACGCAAGAACATCGCCGCGATGGTCGCGGCCGAGGAAGCCGCCGCGCGCGAGGTCGCGCTGGAAGCTGCCCCTCCCCCACCGACGACGGCACCGCTGCCGCCCGTCCAGACCGCAGGTTCCGAAGGGACGCGCTCGTGACGAACCGACGAAGCGAGTACCGCGCGGCCGAAGGCCGCATGGTCGAGCGAGGAGCGTTCGCACGGACGCCGACTGGAAGGAGACGTCCGTGAAGACCCCCAAGGCAGAAGGACCACAGGAGCCGAGCGGCGAGCATCGTCGCAAGCCCGACGGATCCCGACCGAAGAAGCGCAACGGCGAGCACGGACCCCTCGGGTTCGGAAGCGTCATGCGCGACGTGAAGGGCACCGGACACCCGGGCGCATCACCCGCCGGAGCCACGACGATGCCGGGCGATGGCACGGCCGCGCCGGCGCTCCCCGGATCCACCACGATCGGCATGCCGGGCTTCGATGCGGCCATGCTGCAGGCGGCCCAGCTCGACGTGGGTGCGCAGGCCGCGATGAAGATGGGCGCTGTCGAGACGGTCGGTGAGCAGCTCGCCGACGCGACGACCGGCGTGCAGGACGCGACCGAGGCGCTGCAGGCTCAGGACAAGTCGGTGTCGTTCCAGGCGAACGTGCAGCCGCACGTGCCGACGCCGCTCGGTCGCATGACACCGGGCGCGCTCATCGAGACGGTGCTCGACGAGTCCCGCAAGCTCGAGATCGCGGAAGCGATGAAGGAGCTGCACGTCGAGCTCGAACCCGAGGACCTCGGTCCGGTCGTCGTGCGCCTGCGCAAGGGCCCCGACGGCAGTCTCGACATCTCCTTCCGAGCTCGCGAGGGCGAAGCTGCACGGGTCCTGGAGTCCGGCAGCGAGCTCCTGCGCTCACGCCTGTTCGATGCGGGTTTCGCGAAGGTGGCGATCTCCGTCGACCACGACGGCGAGCTGCAGCTCACGCGCTGAACTCGACCTCAGCCGCCGGTTCGGATCACGTCGCGGAGGCCCATGACGACCTCCGACGCGCGCTGCGCCCCGCGTGATGCGTGCCGACGAGCCTCGCCGACGTCGTTGCGGTCGAGCGCGCGCTGGACGTCGACCAGGTCTTCGATGAGGCCCGCGTTGACCGCGTTGATGTGGCGATCCATCTGCTCGCGGCGACTGAGGGCTTCCTGGACGTTGACGAGACGAACCGACGCCTGGTGCTGCTCGGTTCGATCATGCGAGACCGACAGGATGTGGTTCGCATCGAGCCGGATCGCGACGACGTCGACGCGAACGTCGTACTCGAGGTCGCCGTACGTGCCGGTCAGCCGTACGCCTTCCTCGGTATATGCACGACCAGTGTCGAGCACCTCGACGTACCGGTCGAACAGGCCCACCTCGCGAAACGCCGGGATCACGTCGAACAACGCGAGTCCGTACGCCTCGGTGCGATCGGGCGAGGTCGCCGATGCAGCCAGGTTCGAATATTCGATGCAGAAGTCCGTGACGACACCGTCTTCGCCGCGGATCGCGGAGACGATCGACGCGGAGACGGGGAGGTGCTCGAGCGCCACCGCCGCGAGCGGCATGCCGTCGGCCGAGGGCAGGGAGATGAGCTTCTCAAGCGGATTCATTGCGAGCTACCCTAGCGAATATCGGACGGCGCACTCATGTCGGCACCCATAACCGCTCCTTATCGACGGCCGAGCCTCGTCCCCTCCGGGCCAGCCCGCTCGCCCCACGCTCGCATCACGCGCGGTCCGCGCGGCAGGCTAGCCGCATGAATCTCGTGCCTGCCTTCCCCCGCCCTGCCGCGCTCCCGCCGTTCTCGGTAACGCCGGCGTTCGACCTCGCTCGCGACGCCGAGCGTCTCGACCGGTTGCCCCCCGAGATCGAGGAGAGCGGCATCCAGCTGCCGCTCCGCTCCACCACGAAGTGGGGCGACGACCAGGAGTGGCCGATCGACGACTGGTACGCAAGCGCCTCGCAGTACGACGAGCACTACCGCATGAAGCGCGACGGCCTCGTCGCCGCGATCGCCGGCGCACGCGAGCTCGCGAAGGGCACCGAGGCGGTCGCGGTCGTGCAGTCGACCGACGGCGGGCGCTACCTCGTCCCGCTCGGTGTGTGGAACCCTGTCGACGAGAGCCAGCTCTCCTTCGACGACGCGGGTGGCACGCCGTACTTCCGCTCGAAGGCGGACAACGTGCAGCTCGGTCGAAACGAGGGTTCGGCGGATGTCGAGGCCGTGGTGTTCGGCGACGAGTGGATCAACCTGACCGGTCACCCGGTCCAGCTGCCGGCGAGCTGATCAGCTGCCGATGGCGCCGTCGCGGTCGAGGTCGACCTGCGTGATGCGCTCGAGCAGCGAGGTGCGCGCCGGGTAGGCGTCGCCGAACCAGAGCGCGTGCACGCCACCGGTCGCATCGGTGCGGTCCGCGAAGGCGTGGCCCTTGTGCTGCTCACTCATGAGCATGCGCAGCGCTTCGCAGATGTCCTCGCCCCAGCGCCCGTCGGCATATGGCGTGATGCCACCCGGTGCCAGACGCGGCGTCCAGCGCGCCTTGCGCACGGGGTCGGGGACGTCCTCGAACTCGATCGGTCGCAGTGCGCCACCCTTCGCCAGCGCGGCGATGTGCGCATCGTCGGAGTCCACGGCGCGGCGCCAGTCGCTCGTGCTCACCGGGAGGTTGTGGCCGAGCTCGTGGAAGAGCACGCCGTCGGTGTAGGGCTTGCCGCCGAAGAACGTGACCTGCCCGCCCCCGCCCGCCGCGACCGCCTGGAAGCCGGGGATCCCGTATGCCTTCTCCCACTGCTTGTCGTAGCCGGTGTCCTGGCCGCGGTAGACGATGATCTGGCGCAGGCGTTCGGTGACGGCCTTCGGCAGCTGCGCGAGCTGCGCCCCGATGCGCGCGAGCACCTGGTCGATCGGGATCGGTCCGCCGAGTTCCACGAGCACTTCCACGCCCGACAGCGCTTGCGCGACGCCGCCCTGGAAGTGGTACTTCGAGCCGAACGCGAGCGAGCGATCGAACGCGGCGACCTCGATCGCCCGGTCGGCGGGCACGTGGTTGCCGCCTCGGCCTGCCCCGGCGTTCCAGCGAATCGGCTCCGTGACGAGAGCGAGCTGGGGGTGGGCGGGTGTGGCGACTGGCGCGGCGAGCTGCATGGACGGGTGGCTACCCGGCCCGGACCGGAATCGCACCCGGCGAGCGATCGGCGTGTGTCAGCGGAAGGAGCCGTCGCGCGTGAAGCGCACGCCGCGACGGCCGAAATCCTCGCGCGACAGTGCCGCGACGCGGCGCACGACGTCGCCGGAGCGGTCGACGTGGGGGATGCCGGGGCCGCGCAGGATGACGCCGTCCCACGCCGCGGCGGTGGGTCGCCCGCGGTAGTCGAACGTCATCCGCACGACGCCGCTCTGGGCGGTGAGCCCGCCGATCCCAAAGTTGTGCCAGCCGGCGAAGTTGCCGGACGAGTACACGATGTAGCGGTCGCGGTATCGCTCGATGCCGCGCACGACGTGCGGTCCAGATCCGAACACGACGTCGGCGCCCGCGTCGATCGCGGTGTGCGTGGCGCCGCGCGTGTCGGTGCCGTAGTCGGCGCCGTGCGGCACGTGCGCGCCGGCGGCACCTTCAAGGCCGGCGTGCATCGCCACCACCACGACGTCCGCGCGGCGGCGGGCATCGGCGACGAGCGCGAAGATCTCGGTCGAGGAGCGCATGTTGGTCGTGCCCGGATACGGCGACATCCCGACGATGCCGACGTTCGTGTCCTGGACGCGCACGATGGTGACCCGACCGGGCAGGCCGGCCGATGCGATGCCGACCCGTGCGAGCGCGGCGACCGTCTGGCGGCGAGCATCGGCGCCCTTGTCCAGGCCGTGGTTGTTGGCGAGGTTCATCACGTCGAAGCCCGCATCGCGCAGGTTGCGGGCACGCTCGGGCGGGGCCTGGAAGATGAAGCAGAGCGGCCCGCCGCTGCAGCGAGATGCGCCACCGCGCGAGAGCGTGCCCTCGTAGTTGCCGATCATCAGCTCCGGCGCGCGCAGGAGCTGGTCGACGAACGAGAACTGGTCGCGCCCGCCGTTGGGGGGCAGGCCGTAGTGGGAGCCCACGACGATGTCGCCCGCCCAGCCGAGCTCGATCGGAGGTCGCCAGCGCACGCAGGTCGCCGCCGGGGTGCTCGCGACGACCGTGCCCGCCGCATCGCGCAGGCGAGCGCGGATGCACCACGTGCCTGCCGCCTGCACGATCGTCGGCAGGGCGATCGTCGCGCCGGCCGCGTCGGCACCGAGCATCATGGTGCGGGGCGCGCGCGGGCGCAGCCGCCTGGAACCGGGCGGGCGCCACGACACCTCGAGCACGACGGTCGCGCCCGCGCCCGATTCGGGCGGCGTTGCGCGCAGCTCGAGCACGCGGCCGCGTGGCGTGCCGACGGTGCATGCACCGGCGAGCCCCGCGCAGGCGACGAAAGGTCCGCTGGCTCCGTCACGCATGCCCGATGCGAGCGTCGGTGGCGGCAGCGCGGGCGGGGCGGGAGGCGCGGGGTCGGCGGGCGATGCGGGATCGACCGGCGCGGGCTCGACCCCGTACGCCTGCGCAGTGACACCGGCTGACATCGCGAGCACGAGCGCGCATGTCAGTGACCGTGCCAGCACCAGCGCACGAGCCTTCGCCCGCGTGCGCACGAACGTCACGCGTCCGCCGCGATGCGCAGGAACCGGCGCTTGCCGACCTGCAGCACGACGCCTGACAGCTGCGCCGGATCGAGCTCGAGCGTCGCGGGATCGAGCGCCTCGCCGTCGATGCGCACGCTGCCCTGCTGCAGCAGCCGCCGCGCCTCGCTGCCGCTCGCGACGCCCATGTGCTCGACGAGCATGCCGGGCAGGAACACCCGGCCGTCCTCGTTCACGGGCACCTCGCCGAACGCGATCTCGGGGATGTCGTCCGGCACTTCCTTGGACTTGAACACGGTGTTGAAGTGCTGCTCCGCGGCGACCCCCGCCTCCGCTCCATGGAAACGCGCGACGACGCTGCGACCCAGCAGGCGCTTCGCCTCGTTCGGCGCCAGCTCACCGTTCGTGAGCTTGGTGATCGCCGCCTCGCGCTCTGCGTGTCCGAGCCCCGACGCGAGGCGGAACCACTCCGGCATCGCCTCGTCGGGGATGCTCATCGTCTTGCCGAACATGTCCGCTGGCTCGTCGGTCACGCCGATGTAGTTGCCGAGCGACTTGCTCATCTTGTCGGTGCCGTCGGTCCCGACCAGGATCGGCATCGTCATGACCGTCTGGGCCGGCTTGCCGTACGACGGCATGATGTCGCGCCCCATGAGCAGGTTGTAGAGCTGGTCGGTGCCGCCGATCTCCACGTCGGCGTCGATCGCCACCGAGTCGTAGCCCTGCAGCAGCGGATACAGCAGCTCGAGCATCGTGATCGCCTCGTTGGCGGCGTAGCGCTTCGCGAAGTCGTCGCGCTCGAGCAGCCGCGCGATCGTGGAGCGCGAGACGAGTCCGAACAGGTCGTCCATCTTCATGGAGCCGAGCCACTCGCCGTTGAAGCGCACCTCGGTCCGCTCCGGATCAAGGATGCGCATCGCCTGCTCGACGTAGGTCTTCGCGTTGGCGTCGATCTCCTCCGCCGAGACGCTCGGGCGCGCCTTGGAGCGCTGGGACGGGTCCCCGACGCGCGCCGTGTAGTCCCCGATGATGAAGACGGCCGTGTGGCCGGCGTCCTGGAACTCGCGCAGCTTGCCGAGGACCACGCAGTGCCCGAGGTGGATGTCCGCGCTGGTGGGATCCACGCCGAGCTTGATCCGCAGGGGCCGCCCCTCGCGTTCGGCGGTCGCGAGCTGCGCAGCGAGCCCGCCCGCGGGCAGTGCGTCGGCGGCGTTGGCTGCGAGGGTCGGAATCGGGATCAGGTCGTCGGTCATGGCCCCGACGATACCCGCTTCCGGGTCGCCGGGAGCTTCCAGTCTCGAACCGAGGCTATGAGCGCTCGAAATTGAGTCAAGTTGGCGTTCGGGGCGGTCGACATTTCAAGCATGCTCCGCCTGCGGTGGATCCCGGTGATTGCCCTGCTCGCGTGCGCGTGCTGGGTGGCCGCGTCCGCGAGTGGCGCGAGCAGCGCCCTGGTCGTCTCGATGGACGTGCCGAGCGCCACCTCCCTGACGAACAATTGCACCGCGACGCCGGCCACGCGCTTCGGCAGCGTCCTGCCCGGCACCGAGGCCACGACCGCGACCGGGGCCGGCGCGTGTTCGGTGACGTTCGGCTCCTCCAACGATTCATCGGCGCTGCGTCTCGGGGTGCGGGACGGCGCGGCGAACGCGATGACGTCCGCCGGCGCGGCATGGTCGATCGACCGGCCCGGCGGCACCGCGATGCGCGCGGTCGCCCGAAATGGCTCGGTCGTGGTCGCCGCGGGCCAGTACGGACTGCTCATGCGTTCGGTGAACGGCGGTTCGAGCTTCACGGAGCAGTGGGGCGTGGGCTCCGGTGACTACATCTTCGACGTCGAGCACCTGCCCGGCTCCTCCAACACCTGGCTGGCGGCCGCGGGCAACGCCCACCTCTACTACTCGACCGACGTCCAGTCCTCGTCGCCCGGCAACCCGGCGTGGACAGATCTTCGCGCGCAGCTCGTGGCGGGGGGCTGGCCGGGCTCGACCCACGTGATGGGTGTGACGATGGCCAACGCCACCACCTGGTGGGTGACGGGGTGGGGCGGCTGGGTCGCCAAGACGACGAATGCCGGAGCCAACTGGTCCGCCTACCAGCTCCCGGGCGTCGCGGTGGCGCACGACATCCACGCGATCGACCTCAACACCGCATACATCGCGGCGTCCGATGCGAAGCTCCTCACCACCACGCTCGGGGGCGACAACGCCGGCGAGTGGACCGTGAGGACCCATGCCTGCGGATGCTGGTGGACGATGCTTGCGGTCGCGGATGCCTCCCATGTCTACGTGGGGTCTGATTCCGGAACCATCGCCCGCTGGGACGGCAGCAGCTACGTGACGTCCACCGAGGTTGCAGACCGCCAGTTCGAACCCAACTCGCTGGCCGTCGCGGATTCCGATCCGGACACGTTGTTCGTCGGGACCGCCTACGGAAACGTGCTTCGTTCGACGAACGCAGCCGTCGGCTTCACGCGGTACTGGACCCAGGCACTCGGCGTCGTGGACGGCATCACTGCTGCCAGCCCGACGGACGCGATCGCCGTCGGCGCGAACCAGACCATCAGCCAGACCACCACCGGCACGTCGTGGAGCACGATCTACCAGGACGTCAGCAAGCAGTCGCTCGCGGCCGTGGCCGCAGACCCGGTCGATGGCAGGCGAGCGATCTCCGTCGGGACCGAGGGCACGATCCTGAGGACGACGAACTCGGGCACCACGTGGAGTCCGGTGGCGAGCGGGACGACGACGCACCTGCTCGACGTGTCCTGGCTCGATTCCAACCGCGTCGTGGCCGTCGGCCGCGGCGGCGTGGTCGTGCGCTCCGGCAACGGTGGCGCGACATGGACGGTCGGGACGAACGCCTCGACAGGCGACCTCACTGCGGTGGCCGGCTCGGGCGCGCACGCGTGGGCCGTCGGCACCGGAGGCATCATCCTGCGCTCCACCGACGCGGGGGCGACCTGGTTGCCCCAGACGAGCGGCACGACAACCTCACTCGAGGGAGTCGTCGCCTTCGACACGCAGAAGGTCTGGGCGGTCGGCGCGCTCGGAACCGTGCTGCGTTCCACCAACGGAGGCGCCACCTGGACGCCCGGCACGGGACTTCCCGCATGGGCGCAGGCCAGCGACGTCGCAGCGGTCGACGCAACCACGCTCGTGCTGTCGACGCGATTCACGGGCACCTTTCGATCAACCGACGCCGGCGCCACGTGGGCCTTGGTACCCACCGGCGACGTCGGCTGGGCGATCGACGCCGACGGGCCGGTCGTCGCGACCCTCGACAAGTGGGGCGCGATGCTCGTATCGACCGACGGCGGGGCGACGTTCGGCGCCAGGACGTCACCATTCGCCGGCGTCGACACCATGGCGACCCTCGGGCTCGATGTCATCGACGAGCACACGTTCTACGCGACGGACGACCTCGGCTACTCGCTGAGCCAGAACGAGTCATCGGCAGCCGCCGCGCAGATCGCGGACTACTCCGGCGGCTCCAACTTCGGGAGCGACGACACGACCGGAGCGTTCGGCGTGTGCCTGCAGTCGCTCGCTTCGGCCGCCCCGGCCGGCACGTGGGTCGCCGACGGCGGTACCTGCACGGCGGTGGACACGGACCCGTGGAAGGCCATCCCCGCCGCGCCGCAGACGGTCGCGACCGCAGCCAGCGGCGTGACGGGCACCGCGACGTTCGTCTGGGGGCTGGGACCGCGGCTCAACCAGCCGCCGGGCGCCTACAGCGCCTCCGTCGTGTTCGAGGCGATCGCACCGGCTGCCTAGAGCAAACAGGGTATTGCGCAAAATCGCGATCGGTCGTACGTTGGAGGTGGACGACTGCCTGCCCCCGCACGTGCAGCCCCCGACACACCCCCACGAATGACCCCGATCCCTCCCCACAAGACGCTGATGCTGCTCCACCGGATGGTGGATGTCGCCCTCACGCCGCTGCTCGAGCCGATGGCGCTCGAGCACGCCACCGAGGGCTACGTCACCGTCACGCGTGGCGACCTTGACGCCCTCGTCGGCGTCCACGGCGATCCGCAGGCGGTGCTCGCCGGCTTCGGCGTGCGAGCCCCCGCGAGCGGCGTGATGATCGCGGAGCCATCCCTGTCGAGCGCGGTGCTGAGCCGCATCTGGCGCTCCGATCGCAACGAGGGCGCTCCGCTCACGCAGGTCGAGGGCGAGATCCTGCGCCAGTTCCTGGCCCGCGTCGTCGGAGCCTGGGCGCACGCCTGGGCCGAAGAGGGCGTCAAGATGCTTCCCGAGTTCACGATGGCCGGCGCGCTCAGCATGCTGCAGCCGCAGCTGGCCGACTGTCGCTGGCACATCGCCCGCACCGTGGTTCGCGAACGCGGCAACGACCAGCCGCTCGGCGTGCTGCTGTTCTGCTACCCCGACGTGCTGTTGCCGCAGCTCGCCAACGAGGCGCGCTCGACGATGTGGCGCTCCCGCATCGAGCGCGGCCTGAGCGACCCCGAGCGCATGCGCCTCACCCAGCGCCTCGGCGGCCCGCTGCGCGACGTGGCGATCACCGCACCCGTGAAGATCCACCAGAACATGACGCTCGGCATGCTCAACGCACTCGAGCGTGGCGATGTCGTGGCGTTCGACGAGGGCGCGGGCGGCGACATCGCCTTCGAGGTCCTCGGCCGCCAGGTCACCGGCCGGCTCGCCGCGCACGGCGACCAGGTCGCGCTCGCGCTGACCGGCCCGGGCGAGGACCAGCAGTACGGCGACTACGAGACGCCGCCCGATGAGATGCAGATGCACGAGCAGACGCCCGACTACAGCAACGTCTATGGCAGCGAGCCATTGATGGACGATGGCCTCGGCATGGCCATCTGACGCGACACCGACACGATTCCCGACCCCACGTACGAACACCGAGAGGCACTCCCCACCATGAGCGACTGGCTGATGAGCGACGATTCCGACGGCGGCGGCTACCTGGGCCTGGACGAGCCCGCGATGCCGGATGGAGCTCCCGCGCCCCCATCGGCGCCTTCCGCGACCGCGACTGCCGACGCCGGAGACTGGCTGGGCGGCGACGCAGGCGGCGGTTCCGACGACTGGCTCGGCGGCTCGGCTCCACAGGCGGGTCAGAGCGCCGGTGGCGCGCCCGTGATGGACAGCCAGGGAGACTGGATGTCGAACGAGCCTGCCGTCACGCCCGGCATGGCGCCGGCCCAGCAGCAGTACGCGAGCGATCCGTACGCCGCCGCTCCGCAGCAGCAGCAGCAGCACGCTCCCGCCCCGATGGCGATGACCCACCAGGGCGACATGAGCGTGATGGCGCCCCAGCTTCCGCAGGTGCAGCCGACCCGCCGCGGAGCCGGTGGCCAGGTCACCGGAGCCAGCGAGCTGAGCAATCTCGTACTCGACGTGGAGGTCCAGGTCGAAGTCGGACTCGGGAACGCGGCCCTCACGGTCGAAGAGTTCCTCGAGATGGGTCGTGGCTCGGTCGTCGAGCTCGACACCCCCATCGATGCACCGATCGAACTGAAGGTTCGTGGCAAGCTGATCGCACGAGGACAGCTCGTGTCGATCAACGGCAGCTACGGCATGCGCATCGTCGAGATGCTCAACCAGGAGAACTGACGCCCCATGGCACAAGAAGGACTCATCGCGACGCTCGCACTGGGCGGCCTGTGCATCCTCATGTGGTGGCTCGCGCGCCTCGCGCGCAAGCGCATGGGCATCGGCTCCGGCACGGTCTCCAACGACGGCCTTCGGGTCGTGGGCAAGCGACCGCTCGACCAGAAGCACGCGCTCTACGTCGTGGAGATCGCGGGCGGCCGCCACATCCTCGTCGGCACGAGCATGGACGGCGGCATCTCGAAGGTGGACGACATCTCCCCCGAGGAATTCGCGACGATGACCGATGGCGCCACGCGACCGGCACCGCTCAAGGTCGCGAGGCCCCGGAGCGCGGACACGGACGCCGACACCGACCTGGACGTCGATGCCGAACCGCACGACGCCTCCGACGAGCCGCGCTTCGCGACGGTCGGCGAGAGCTTCAACGCACTGCTCGGCAAGGCTCGTGACGCTCGAACGTCACGCCGCGCCAGCGGCGACTGAGCCACCTGCCTCGGATACGCGACGTGCTCAGGCGCCCTTCGGGTAGCGCCAGATCCGATAGCGCCCTCGCATGCACGGCGCGTGGCTCGTGCTGTCGATCGACGGGCTCTCGATGACGTAGCGCGTGCGCAGGCCACCGAATCCGCGCCGCGTGCCCGCGAACGTGGTGTTCGTCAGACCCGCGCGCTTGGCGAGCAGCACTGCCGCGGCGGACGTTCGTGCACGCTCGATGGCGAGCCGCGGCACGACGCAGCGCGCGCCGATCTGCGTGAGCGAGCCGGCCAGGTAGAGCTGCGACTGCACGCGCAGGTCGAGCTGCTGGGTGTCCTGCGGACCGAAACGACTCTCGGAGAACGTCTCGCGCCGCGTGGCGTCGGCGAGGACGCGCCAGCCGGCCGTCGTCCTGCGCAGGCGGAAGTCGCCCGTGCCCGGCTGCTTGGCGAGCCAGTCGTAGACGGTGACGGGCGCCGCGCCCATCCCGTTGACGGCCAGCACGCGCTGCTGTCGAGCTGCCGGATCATTCGACGCGGGGCCCGGACACGGGAACGTTCCGGCGGACGTCCAGCGCGCCGGCACCACGAGGCGGTCGTTGACCCACCAGCCGGTGTCGCCCGCGCCGCTGTTCGACTGGACGTAGGGATGCAGCGAGATCGAACCCGTGCCGGCGATGAGGTCGACCGAGGGCGCCAGGATCTCGAACGACGTGCGTGGATCGCCGAGGCTCGCGACGCTCGACGTCGCCGTCGCCTCGTAGCTGGACAGGTCGTCGTTCTGGCACAGCACGGTCTCGGTCTTGTCCGACACGAGCTGCGTCACGCGCGCAGCCTGGACCTGCGGCCCGAACAGCGGGCGCCACGGCTCGCCGAGCGCGGGGTCGGTGGATGCCGCGAGGATCGACTGGCGCGCCGCGGCGGACGGGTCGAACTCGAGGCCGAGCGTGCCGTTCCACGAGGTGATCGGCGCGCCGGAGATCCCGCCCCAGGTGATCGTGACCGTGCCGCGCACGCCGGTGCCGGCCGGGACCGCATTCGCGGCGGGCGCGAGGAGGGCTGCGGCGCCGAGGCAGGTGACGAGCAGCAGCACGGGACGGAACTTGAATCGGTACATGTGGCGACGGTAGCAGAACGTCCCGGATCGCCGAGCACCGAAACGACGATCATGCGACGCCATTTCGACTGACATCCGACGGCTTCCCAGAGCAAGCGGGGGATTGCACAAAATCCTGTTTACAGGTCTCGAGTTCCGTCGTACGTTGGTTGCAGAAGGTCACGCGGTTCGCTGCCCCCACGGCTCTCCCCCACCGAGCCTGGCGAACCGCACCAGACCTCCCCAGCGAGCCCCCCAGGAGTTTTTCCACAATGCCCTCGGTCGCCTTCCCCACGGCACGAGCACTGCGATCCACGCGCAAGCCCATGCGCGAGATCACTGACGCCCAGCGCGTCAAGCTCAAGAAGCGCATGCGCGGCACGATCGTGCTGTTCTGCACGTCGCTCGCCTTCCTCGTCCTGTTCCCCGTCGCCGCCTGGTCGGCCGACGACAAGCAGGTCGACTCGCTCATCCAGCTCGCGCTCTACCTCGGCGGCCTCTCGCTGCTGCCGTTCGCGATCATGACGCTGACGAGCTTCCTCCGCATCGTCGTCGTGCTCAGCTTCCTCCGCTCGGGCCTCGGCGCACAGAACGTGCCGCCGAACATCGTCATCATCGCCCTCGCGCTGTTCCTGTCACTGTTCGTCATGGGCCCGACGGTGGACGCCATCAACAAGGACGCGCTCCAGCCCTACCAGGCGGACAAGATCAGCTTCGAGCAGGCGGTCGTGAAGGCCAAGACGCCGCTCAAGGGCTTCATGGTCAAGCAGATCTCCGGCTCCAACTCGCGCAAGGAGATCAAGACGTTCTACTCGCTCGCCCGGGACCAGAAGTCGACCGTCGCCTGCCGCACCACTGACATCGACACCAAGACGGGCGAGACCAAGAACTGCCTCATCACCCCCGAGCAGTTCGAGCAGCTGGGCGACAAGGCCCCGAACGCGCTGCCGATCCGCGTGGTGATCCCGGCCTTCATCATCTCCGAGCTCAAGAAGGCGTTCATCATGGGCTTCGCGGTACTGCTGCCGTTCCTGGTGATCGACATGGTGATCTCCAACATCCTGCTCTCGCTCGGCATGTTCATGCTGCCGCCGGTCGTCATCTCGCTCCCCTTCAAGATCCTGCTCTTCGTGCTCGCCGGTGGCTGGACCATGGTGGTCAAGTTCATCGTCATGGGATTCAACTACTAGGAAGCTGACCTACCATGGAATCCGTCCTCACAGAACTCGCTGCGACCGCCCTCATGAAGGTGCTCATCTGGAGCGCGCCCGCGGTGCTCGCCGGCCTCCTCGTCGGCTTCATGATCTCGCTGTTCCAGGCGGTCACGCAGATCCAGGAGCAGACGCTCACGTTCGTGCCGAAGATCATCGCCGTGTTCGTCGTGCTGCTCGTCACCGGCGGCTGGATGATCGGTGAGATCCAGCTGTTCACGCAGGACACCTACAACGCCGTCGACTCGCTCGTTCGCCACTGACCTGCCGACGTGTCGCTTCTCGCCAACATCCCCACGATCGATCCCGCGGAGGCTGCGCGGACGTTCGGCGACATCGTCGGAACCGACGATCCGCAGATGTTCCTCATCGTGGGCGTCGCGGTGCTGGCCCGCATCCTCGGCTTCATGGTCGTCGCCCCGTTCTTCGGTGGCATGAACATCCCGATGACCGCCCGAGTGGGCTTCTCGGTCATCCTCACCGCCGTGCTGACGCCGTACGCGATGGGCACCGTCGCGCCGGTCATGGCCAAGGAGCTCGAGGGCGGCGGCGCGTTCGACCTGCTGCTGCTCTGCGTCAACCAGGTCTTCATCGGCCTGTTCCTCGGCTTCTGCGCGAGCTTCATCTTCTACGCCATCGAGAGCGCAGGTCGCATCATCGACACGCAGCGCGGCTCGAACATGTCGGACCTCATCGCACCGTCGACGGGCGAGCGCACCTCGCCGACCGGCCAGTTCCTCATGCAGATCGCGCTCATGATCCTGCTCGTGAGCGGCATGCACATGGAGATGCTCTCCGGCTTCCTCAACACCTTCGAGGTGTTCCCGCCGACGCTCGGCCTCGAATGGCTCGGCGATCCGCTTGCCAACACCGCGAAGCACCCGGAGCTGCAGGGCGTCATCGCGGCGTTCGCGGAGATGAGCGGCGCGTCGCTGCTGCTGACCCTGCAGATCGCGGCGCCGGCGATGATCACGCTGATGCTCACGGACGTGCTGCTCGGCATCATCAACCGCGGTGCGCCGCAGGTGAACGTGTTCGCGCTCAGCCAGGTCGTGAAGGGCCCGATCGGCATCGCGGCACTCATGATCGCGCTGCTGCCGACCTGGAACTACGTGCGTGACCACGCACTGCCGCGCATCACCACCGGCGAGCACTCGATCACCGCGATCGCCGAGAAGATGCAGGCGAGCGACGTCGAGGCCAAGCGCGCCGACCGCGAGCAGGCTTCCTCCCCCGACTCGGACGGGGAGGTGAGCTGAGTGGCCGGTGAAGACAAGCATTCAAAGAAGCATCCAGCTTCAGCGAAGAAGCGCAAGGACCTCAAGAAGAAGGGTACGGTCCCGAAGTCCCAGGACATGCCGATGGCGTTCGGCCTCATCGCAGCCTTCGGCGCGATGCTCGGGATGAAGGGCATGTTCATGGAGCGCTTCCGCGCCATGATGCAGGGCGACGAGAGCTACTTCGCGGCGATCAAGGACGTCGGCACGCCCGACGGGATCGACACCACCGCACTGATCCTGCGCGTGATGGTGGACGTGGCGATGATCTCCGGCCCGATCCTGTTCGCGGTGCTCACGATGGCAGTCGTCATCAACGTGGCGCAGACCGGCCTCATCATCACCGGCGAGCAGCTCAAGCCGGACATCAAGAAGATCAATCCGATGACCAAGCTCAAGTCGTGGTTCTCGATCAAGAGCGCGCAGGAGCTGCTCAAGTCGCTCGGCAAGATCCTCATCGCGTCGTTCCTGGGCTGGCTCGTGCTCAAGGGCTCGATGCCGGCGATCAGCGAGGCCGTGTCGATCGACCAGGTGACCGGGTGTCAGGAGACCGAGTGCGCCGCGGCGCTCATGATGCTCGGCGCGGGCGTCATCAAGAAGCTCTTCATCTACATCATCATCCTGTACGTGGTGATCGCGATCATCGACTTCGGCTTCCAGAAGAAGAACTTCGAGACCGAGCACAAGATGACCGACAAGGAAGTCAAGGACGAGTACAAGAACTCGGAAGGCGATCCGTACCAGAAGGGCAAGCGACGCCAGATGGCGCAGCAGATCGCCATGCAGACCGCGCAGGAGCACGTGCCGCAGTCCGACGTCGTGGTCATCAACCCGACCGAGCTGGCGATCGCGCTCAAGTACGACCCCGACGTGTCACCGGTGCCGTGGGTCGTCGCCAAGGGCGAGGTGCACGACGCCGACGAGATCCGCAAGAGCGCGCGCGGCGCGGGTGTGCCGGTCGTGCGAAACAAGCCGCTCGCGCGTGCCCTGTACGAGCTGTGCGAGATCGGCGACATCGTGCCCGAGGAGCTGTACCGGCCGGTCGCGGAGATCCTGGCGTACGTGTTCCAGCTCAAGGAGCAGACACGCGTCGACTCGAACCAGGCCGCCCAGGCGAGCCAGGTAGCGGTGAACGCGAACGACGCGGCGGCTGCGGCCTCGCGCCTCGAGGCGGACGCCGAGGGCGTCCACGACCTGGCGGCGATCGCCGTGCCGGTCGACCCCATGCATCCTGCGGCGAGCGCGGCTTCGGCCAGCTTGGCGGCAGGTACGCCCGTGAGTGCGACGGCTGCTGGGGCCGCCGTCGCACCGGGCATGTACACCGGTGCCGTTGGCACCACCACCGCTCCGGGCGTCACAGCCCAGGGCATCGCTCCGGGTACCAACCAGGCGTGGGGCCTGGCTGCTGCCGATCACGAGCGAACGCAACCTCGCACGGCGAGCGGGAGCACCGGCACGTGGGGTGCCGCTCCCGCCGCCGCGCAGGCTGCGGATCACGGTACCGACCATGCGGGCGCAAGCGCACACGCCCATGCGGGCGACGACGATCGGTTCAGCTGGACCTGATCGGCTGAATGCCGACGGTGTTCACCCGGTCGGTGGATGACGTCACAAAACGTGTAGGCCGGACGCAATATCGCGACGTCGCGTGACGAAATGCACGTGTCACGTGATCGCCGTAGCGAACTGTGCTGTGAACCGTGCGCTCGAACGGGCGGCAGTTGTCACACTCTTGAGGCAGAACGTGCGAATGGTGTGACACATCGGACGAGATGCTGTCGCC
>JAOPYQ010000018.1 GCA_025964555.1 Thermoleophilia bacterium
GCGCCGCGCGCGCCGACGTCGCCGATCACGCGTCGCACCTCACCGCGCAGCTGCTGGTCGACGTCGTCGTAGAGCACGCGCACCACCCTTGCTCGCGCGGCGAATCCGAAGACCACTGCACCGATCGCCACCGCAGCAGCGAGCGCCAGCGCGAGCCGCCAGCGCAGCGTCACGACTCGCTCCCGCCCGGGGCAAGCAGGAATCCGCGTCCTCGAACGGTGCGGATGATGCGCGGTTCGCCCTGCGCCTCGAGCTTGCGGCGCAGGTAGCCGACGTAGACGTCGACGAGGTTCGAGCCCTCGGTCACGTCGCCGCTCCAGATCTCGTCGACGATCTGGTCGCGAGTCAGCGCCGCTCCCGCGTTGCGCGCGAGGTACTCGAGCAGGTCGAACTCGCGCGGCGACAGCTCCACTTCCCGCGAGCCGCGCCAGCAGCGGCGCGCCTCGAGGTCGAGCAGCACGTCACCGCGTCGCAGGCGCGGATCGCGCGCGGTCTCCACGACGCCTCGTCCACGCCGCACGAGTGCATCGAGCCGGGCGAGCAGCTCCTCGACGTGGAACGGCTTCGCGAGGAAGTCGTCCGCGCCGGCGCGGAAGCTCTCCACGCGCCGCTCGAGGTCGCCGTGAGCGGTCAGCATGAGCACGGGCGCCCAACGTCCGGCGTCGCGCAGCCGCTCCACCGCCTGGATGCCGTCGCCGTCGGGCAGGCCGATGTCCATGACGATCACGTCGGGGCGCCGTTCGGTCGCCAGGCGCACGCCGTCTTCCGCGTTCGTCGCGGTGTCGACGTCGTACTGCTCCGCGAGCAGCGTCCGTCGCAGCATCGATCGGATCTCGAGGTCGTCGTCGACCACCAGTACGTGCGCTCGTCCCATCTGCGATGCCTTCCCGGTCGCCGGAGCGGTCACTCGTCCCCGTCGCGCAGGATGATGACGGCCTTCGCGTCGACCGTCGCGGTCGTGTCGGCATCCTCGTCGTCGCCCTCGGATTCCTCGGGCGCGCCGAGGACCATCACGATGTCGCCCTCGTCGATGTCCGACACCTTCGCGTCCTCGACATCACCGGCGCCATCGTCGCCGCGCTGCTTCACCTCGGTGTCGTCGTCCAGGGTGACCGTCAGCGTCTCGATACGTCCGCCGAGCGGGGAGATGGTCAGCTCGTCCTCGGACGCCGATTCCACGACGCCCGCGCCGCCATGGCCGCCGCGACCCATGCCGCCACGCTCGCCTGCGCCGCCGCCGAAACCGCCGCGCATGTCGCCACCCCGCATGTCGCCGCCGCGCATGCCGCCGCCCCGCATGTCGCCTCGACCACCACCGCCGGCGCCACGCTGCATGAGCGCGCCGCGGCCGTCGCGTGCCTGCTCGAAGCGTCCGCCGTCACCATGGTGGCCACCGACCGCCATGCCCGCGATGAACGCGAGCACGAGCGCTCCGACGGCTGCCGCGCCGATGCCGAGCGACCGTCGATCGACGCCCGCTCGCTCCACGCGCGTGACCCGTTCGGTCGGCACTGCCGGCGCCGCGACCACGGGATCGGGGGTCACGGGTTCGGCATCGACCTTCGGCGATTCCACTGTCTCGTCGGTGCTCGTGTCGTCGTCAGCCATGGGGCGTGCTCCTGTCGTGCAGCTTCCGGAGCGCGATCGCCTCCGGCTGGTTCCTACCCAGAGCGTCGACTCCGACGATGAGAACTCCATGAGAACGGGCTCCCGATCCGGTGGATGTCACCCGTGTCCCACTCGGCGGGACGTTCGTGACATTGACCGTGTGCCTCGCCACGGGGGCGTGCGTGAATGTCACCAGCGTCCCGCCCAACGGGACGTACGTGACACGCACGTCGCTCGCTCACGCACGCTCGTTCACTCGCACGAGCGCGCACCCGCACCGAACCCGTCCCGACGCTCGCGCCCGAAGCGACGGCCGTCCCCGCCTGAACTCCTACGCGACCTGCGCGTGCGGCTCGATCGTCTTGAGGTTGTCGATCTGCACGCCCGCGACGATCTCGCTGTAGCTGAGCACGACGATCTTGCTGAAGTTGCGCTCTAGCAGTGCCTTCACGTGGCGCCGGATCTTCGGCGGGGTGATGAGCACCGGGTCGAGGATCTGGCCACGGAACTCACCGAGTGCGTCCGCGAGGTTGTTCTGGATCGACTGGCTCGTGTTCGGGTCGAGCATGAGGACCTGACCGGTCTCGTTGAGCTGGATCGCGTTCTGGATCGCGCGTTCGGCATCCGGGCTCAGCATGAACGCCTTGAGCGTGCCGTCGGGTGACTGGTAGCGAGCACAGATCTTGCGACCGAGCGCCGCGCGTACGTGTTCGGTGAGCGCGTGCGGATCCTTGGTGTACACCGCGTTGTCGGCGAGTGCGTTGAGGATCGTGGACAGGTCCTTGATCGGCACCTGCTCGCGCACCAGGTTCTGCAGCACCTGGCGCAGCTGGCCGAGCGCGAGCATGTTCGGCACGAGTTCCTGCACGACCATCGGTGCGTCCTGGCGTGCCATGTTGAGCAGCTCCGCGACTTCCTCGCGGGTGAGCAGCTCGCTCAGGTGCTGCTTGACGACCTCCGCCACGTGCGTGGAGACGACGTCCTGCGC
>JAOPYQ010000022.1 GCA_025964555.1 Thermoleophilia bacterium
GCAGGCCGAGTACCGCGCCAAGACCGGTCCGCACTCGGGGCTCGCGACGATGCACTACGCACACTTCACGTCGCCGATCCGGCGCTATCCGGACCTCGTCAACCATCGCTCGCTGCTGCAGCAGCTCGGCCTCTCCGACGGTGCAGCCGCTGCGGAGGACCTGCCGACGCTGGCCGAGCACGTGAGCACGGTCGAGCGCACCCTGCAGAAGCTCGAGCGGCGCGCCGACAAGATCACGCTCGCCTACCTGCTGTACCGCCGCCTGCACGGCGGCGACGATGGCGGCGACGATGGCGGCGACGACGGCCAGGGACGCTGGCGCGGCGAGATCAACGGACTCATCGGGGCAGGGATGTTCATCCGCTTCGGCGGGGTCTTCGAGGGCTTCCTGCCCGCCCGCGTGCTGTCGCCCGACGAGCGGTACCACCTCGACGAGCTCGGGCTCGCGATGGTGGGCTCGCGATCGGGCCATCGATATCGCCTCGGGGACATGATCGACGTGTACGTGGATCGGGTGGATCGCGCGAACGGACGCATCGACCTGCGTCGCGCCCCTCCGGAGCGCACGCCCGGTCGCGTGCAGGCGAGCGAAGCGACGCGCCGTCCGGCGAAGGGAAGCGGCGGTCACGGGCGCGCACGCGCAGGCGGTCGCGCGGGTGGTCGCGGTCGCGGCAAGAAGCGGTGATCGATTCGGGCGACTGGTACCCTTCGTCGCGATGGCAGCGAAGAAACAGCACGGCGACGGACGCAAGATCGTCGCGGAGAACCCCAAGGCGCGATTCGACTTCGCGATCCTGGAGACCCTCGAGGCCGGCATCGCGCTGACCGGCACCGAGGTGAAGTCGCTGCGCTCGGGCAAGGCCACCATCAAGGAGGCCTACGTCCGCATCGACGACAACGAGGCGTGGATCCTCGGGATGAACATCTCCACGTACGAGCAGGGCAACGTCTTCAACCACGATCCCCTGCGCACGCGCAAGCTGCTGCTGCACCGCAAGGAGATCAACGACCTGCATGCGCAGGTCACGCGCAAGGGGTGCACGATCGTCCCCCTGTCCCTGTACTTCCGGGAGGGGCGCGCGAAGCTCACCATCGGCCTTGCCAAGGGCAAGGACATCGGCGACAAGCGCCAGACGATCGCCAAGCGGGACGTGCAGCGTCAGATCGACCGAGAGATGAAGCAGCGCGACTGAGCGCGCTTCGTGTCGACCAGCCGTCGGCTGCGTGTCACCTCCCACTTGCGCGTTGTGGGAACCCGGGGTTCACTGGTGGTGGGGCGCCATGTCGAGTCGGTCATGGAGGAGCGACTTCACGGCATCCCAGGGGGACGGAACGAATTATGTGCGGAATGAGCAACGTAGCAGGGGCTGCCGGCGGGGGACCGCCTGGCAAGGTCACGCAGCAGACCGGCGTCGCCGGTGCGAGCGGTGACGCCCCGACCAAGGTCGCTGGTGCATCCGGCGGTGGCGGCGACGCCGGCGCAGGCGCAGCGGCGCTCGGCGGTGGAGGCGACCTCGCGTCGATCCTCAGCTCGCTGACGGCGTCGGTGAAGGCACTCGCGGAAGCCGTGTCCAAGATGGGCGCTGCCAGTGGCGGAGGCGGCATGGCCGGCTGCGGCATGGGCGCGACGAAGGTCGCCGGCGTGCAGGGTGGCGCAGCCACCAAGGCGCAGCTCAAGACCGTCCAGAGCGTGTCCAACAGTCCGGTGACGACCCGCAAGGACGAGGACAACGCCTTCGAGCAGAAGGTGCTCGAGCTCATCAATGCCGAGCGCCAGAAGGCAGGCCTCGCGCCGGTCTCCTACAACGGCACGCTCGACAACTCGGCCGAGAAGCACGCGGTGCACATGGCGGGCGTCGGCAAGATGGCGCACGACGGCATCGGCGACGGCGATCCGGGAGCGCGCGCGCGAGCCGAGGGCTGGCGCAACGCCTGGGGCGAGAACGTCGCCACCGGCCAGACGTCACCGGAGCAGGTCGTTCGCGAGTGGATGGCATCGCCGACGCATCGGCGCAACATCCTCGATCCGAACTTCCGCAACATGGGCGTCGGCTACGTGACCGCCGCCAATGGCCGCTCGTACTGGGCGCAGGAGTTCGGCGCGTAGCGTCAGCGCCTCGCGCACGCGGAGCTGGAATTGCACCGGGCCGGCACCGTCGACTTCTGTCGCACGGTGACCGGCCCGGAGTTCTTCTGCTGATCGACCGTCGATCAGGTGGCGTACTGCTTCATGAGCGTGACGTCCTGGGCGACTGCCGCCCGCACGTCCGGCGAACCGAGGCCCGTCGGGACGACGCCCTTCATGACTTCGTAGCGCCGCACGGCGTCGCTCGTCGCCTTGTCGAAGGTCGACGTGAGCTTGCCCTTGTACATGCCGAGCGTCGCGAGGTCCGACTGCAGCTTCTTGGCTGCTGGTCCTCGTGCACCGGAGCGCAGCGTCGCGCCGCCCTGCGGGCTCGGCGTGGGAGCCATCGCACCCTGCTGCGCAGCCTGCGCCTGGGCCTGCATGGCGAGGTTCTGCTTGCGCTTGCCGACGAGGTGCAGCGCTGCGGCTCCGACGACGCCGACGGCGCCACCGATCGCGGCGATGATGCCCTTGGCAGCCCAGCCGCCGACACCGAACATCGTGATCTCACGCAGGCCCGGTACGAGGAACGTGGCGCCGAGACCGAGCCCGGCGCCGACCGCGCCGCCGACGATGAGCTTCTTGATGAGCGAGCCGCCAGGGGCGTCGCCCGGAGCGCCGCCGCCCTGTGCCATGTAGCCGCCGGCTGCGGCGGAGCCGACACCGAAGGAGGTGCCGCCGACCTTGCCGTCGCTGTTGACGTCGGTCTTCGTGACCTGCTCCACCTTGGTGATCGCAGCTGCTGCAATGCTTGACAGGCTCATGCCCTCGTCCTCTCGTCGATGTGCAACGCACCTCACTGGGGGCAGTGCGCAAACTCATCTGGGTATCGCGGCGACCAGCAACTTTGGTTCAAGAAGGCCAGCGAATGGCCGCCTGAGGGCACCGGGCGGCCGGTTCTCCTGTTCCACGCGTGCGGGCGCACGCGTACGTGAGGATGTGCTGCGTGACGTTCGGTTGGTCAGTCCCAGCCGGCTCCGGCCAGGACGGACTCCACGCGATCCATCGCCGCGCCGAGTTCGTCGAGCAGTGGCTGCACGTGGGTCTGGTCGCGCGTGGTGGCGAGCAGGTCGAGCAGTCGGAGCGCATGGTCGAGGCGCGGGAGCACTGCCCGGGCTGCTGCGCGCGCGGCGTCCGTCCCGGAGTGGCCCGCACCGGTGTACAGGTGGGCGCGAGCCTCGTGGACGTAGCCGCGAGCGAGCCGGGCGTCCTGCGCGAGCGTCTGCGGGATGCGATCTGCGGCGATCGCCGAGTACGCGGCATTGAGCGACTCGTGCGCGCGCGCGACGTCGCCCAGGGACGGGCCGGCTGCGTCGACTGGAGCGATGCCGTTCATGCGGTCACCGGCTGCACGTGGAGGGTCATGGTGTGGAACGGGTTCGGGTCGTCGTGCACGAGGCGGTTGGCGGCGAGCATCACGCCGTGCAGCGCCTCGTCGGCCCCGACGTCCACGGAGTGGAACGCCTGGAGGTTGCCGCCGATGCTCAGCTCCACGTCGTAGTGGAACATGTCGAAACCGTTGTGGGAGCTGGGCTCGGGCTTGACCTGGGCGAGGCGCGCCAGCGCATGCATGAGCTCCTGCGACGTGAACGCGTCGAGCTCGAACGTACGGTCGCCGGACATTCGATCGGTCACGGATGCGGCGAAGTTGCGGTCGACCTGCAGTGTCTCGTCGACGCCGACGAACCCGCCGGACCGGCGGATCTTGACGAAGTCGAAGTCGGGGATGATCGGTTCGATGTGCATGGGCGCCTCGCGGTCGAAAGTAGCTGTGGTGTCGCGAACACTCTCTCGACCGAGCGCTGGCACCGAATCGGGGCGATGTCGCATCGCGTTGCGGGATTCCCGCATGGTCGACGCCTCCGCTACACTGATGAGGTACCACCTCACGGGGGCGACCTGGCTTCGACAGGGTCGATCGCGCGGGTGGGTCGCGAGTCGAGGATGGCGGTTGGCCTCGTTAATCAGTCCGCCACAACACACATGCGACTCATACTGATGAGCCCATGCTCGCCCTTGCTGCCTGATTAGGTAGCTCGCGGTGAAGGCCCCAGCGGGCTCCGCCCGTAGTACCGCAGGTGGCCTCAAGATACGGGCTTGCTGGCGTCGTAACCTGCCTCGACGACGCCGGGACTTCCAGGAGGCGGATGGGAGTGGCTTGCCGGCCTTCGGGGCGGGCCGCACCCGAGAACATACTGAAGGCTACACTCGTAGACGCCCATACCAAGCCGGCCGTGGACGCGGGTTCGATTCCCGCCGCCTCCACCTCCGTGACTGCACGACGATGAGCCCTCGCCTCCGGCGGGGGCTCCGTCGTTTCGCCACTGAGGTGGTCAGCGCTCGCTGCGCGACCGCTGGCGTGGCTGCGCCACGCAGGCGGCGAGAAGCGCCTCGCTCGCTCGGCCGTGCCTGCGAGCGAGCTCGCGCACGTCGCTCGCTCCGCTCGGCTTCCCCGCCTGCGGCGGCGCGAACCCGCGTTCGCGGCCGGCTTGTAGGTGCCGGTTCGATAGCCGGGGCCGCTCGTCGGTCGGCCTGACAGTCGCCTTCGTGTAGCGAAGCTCGGATTGTTCGCTTCGTCGTGGTACGTTCGATGTCGTGCCTCGCGGAACCCGCCGCGTCGTCTCGATCGACTCGAAGGATCCCAGTGATTCGCTTCCTCCGCTGCGCTCTGCTCATCGTCTTCTGCACCCTGGGATCGCTGCTCGCGGCCGCGTCCGCGATGGCCGAGCCGGTCGCTCCGGCGTCCGTGACCATCGGACGAGCGACGCCCTCCGACGGCACGCAGTTCCCGATCAACTGGCAGCGCCCTGCAGGCACACGCACCGGATACTCCTGGGTGCTCGACCACGAACCCACCACGGAGCCGGACCTGACCGTCGACACGACCGACGAATTCGTCATCCTGCAGAACATCGGGGTCGGCGTCTGGTACGCCCACGTGCGCACGATCGACGCTGGCATGGACGGACCCATCGGCAGCACCACCGCCCACTCACTCGCGTCCGAAGTCACCGGGCCGCCGACGATCACGATCACCTCGGCGAGCGTGCCCGCGGCGCCGTTGCTCACCGCGACCACGTCTGCGACCTTCGCCTTCACGTACACGTTCGCTGACCGATCGACCTGCCAGCTCGACTCGGGTGCGGAGGCCGCCTGCACCAGCCCCGTTTCGCTGACCGGCATGACGGAGGGTCCGCACACGATCACGATCCGCTCCCGCGGCGAGGGTCAGCGCAATGCCGCGGCGTTCTACTCGTGGTACGTGGACACGTTGGCGCCGACCGTCACGATCAGGCCGTCGCAGTCGTTCAAGACCGCCGAGCAGTACTGGATCAGCCTGGACATCTACGACAGCCGCGGCGTCGGCAGCCTCGTCTGCACGATGGACGGCAAGGTCATCACGTGTCCCACAGGTCGGGACCGCGAGCCGTTCGTCACGCGTGGAACCCACATGTTCGTCGTCGTCGCGATCGACACCGTCGGCAACTCGACGACCCGCTCGGTCGTCCTCAAGCGGCTCGTGGGTCCGGCCAACCCTCCGACTGCCGGCGCAGATCGGCTGCTCCTGACCGACGAGAACGAGTCGCTGTCCGGCCTCGCCGGCAACGACTACATCTCGGGCCTCGACGGGGTCGACCGTCTCTTCGGCGGTGCGGGCAACGACACCATCCTCGGTGGCGAAGAGCGCAACTTCCTGGTGGGAGAGGCCGGCAACGACAGGCTGGTCGCTGGTCCTGACCAGAACAGCCTCGACGGCGGCCCAGGCAACGACACCCTGACCGGTGGCAAGGGAACCGACGAGCTCAAGGGCCAGGCGGGCAGGGACACGTTCGTCGGCGGCGCGTCCGACGACTCGATCGTCTCGTTCGACAAGGGCCTGTCGGAGGTCGTCAACTGCGGTGCAGGCTTCGAGGATGAGGTCTGGGCCGATCGCAACGACAGGCTGATCGGCTGCGAGATCAAGCACTACAGCCTCCCGAAGCGCACCACGATCACGTCGCCGCTCTACGACGGGCTCAACGCCGACCCCGCCCTGGCCAACGCCGACGAGTAGTCCTCGTCACTCGGTGACACGCACCAGCTGACGCAACTCAGTTGATGATCTCGCCGCGCTGAGCGCGAATGGCCGTGAGCCGATCGCGCCACATCTGCAGGGCATCGGGTGTCAGCCGCGTCCAGTCGTGGACCTCGCTGACGACCCGAAGCGGGTCGCGACTGCGATACGAGCGGGTGGGATTACCGGGGAACTTCTTGTCGGTCACGTTGGGGTCGTTCTCGAACGCCCCCGTCGGCTCGACGAGATACACGCGCGGACGCGCACCGTCGACCAGCGCAAGCTCCGCAGCGAGCTCGGCGGCAAGGCCCGCGCCATCGCGCAGTGCCGTGAAGTAGATGTGGTTCATCACGATCTCGGGGCGGTAGTTCGACGGGCGCCCCGCCGAGAGCAGGTCGCCTGGCCGCACGTCGGCGATCGTGCCGTGGAAGAACGGGCCCTCGTCGAGCGTGGTCGCGTCGGGTGGTGCGGGCTGCGAGTCCATCAGGCGCACCCATTCCCTCCGCGACGGCTGCCCATTCGTGCCGCGGCGACGTGCGCTACTGTCCGGCCACACCGATCCGGAGGACGAGGATGCGCACGAGGACACTGGGCAGCGGCGACTGGGCGCTCGAGGTGAGCGAGCAGGGGCTCGGATGCATGGGCATGAGCGAGTTCTACGGCGTGGCGGACGAGACCGAAGCGGCGGCGACCCTCACGCGAGCGGTCGAGCTGGGCGTGACGTTCTTCGACACCGCCGACATGTACGGCCCGTTCACCAACGAACAGCTCGTCGGGCGCGTGCTGCCCCCGCACCGCGACGAGGTCGTCATCGCCACCAAGTTCGGGAACGTGCGCGGCGAGCAGGGCGAGTTCCTCGGCATCCGCGGCGACGCTGCGTACGTGCGCGAGGCATGTGACGCGTCGCTGCGTCGCCTCGGCGTCGACCACATCGACCTGTATTACCAGCACCGCGTCGACCAGACCGTCGCGATCGAGGAGACGGTCGGGGCGATGGCGGAGCTCGTCGCCGCCGGCAAGGTGCGCCACCTCGGCCTGAGCGAGGCGTCGGCGGAGACGATCCGACGAGCGCACGCCGTGCATCCGATCACGGCGCTGCAGAGCGAGTACTCGCTGTGGGAGCGATCGCTCGAGGCGGAGATCCTCCCGACGCTGCGCGAGCTCGGCATCGGCCTCGTGCCCTACTCGCCGCTCGGCCGCGGGTTCCTGACGGGCAAGCTGGGCGAGCCCGACACGCTCGGGGACGGCGACTTCCGCGCGGTGGCGTTCCCGCGCATGGCGGGCGAGCATCTCGAGTCCAATCGCTCGCTCGTGGAGGAGCTCACCGCGATCGCGGGGGACGTCGGTGCCGAACCGGCGCAGGTCGCGCTCGCGTGGGTGTTGTCACGCGGCGACGACGTCGCGCCGATCCCGGGCACCAAGCGTCGACGCTGGCTCGAGCAGAACGTGGCAGCGGGCGACGTGCAGCTGTCGCCACAGGTGCTGGAGCGACTGGAGCAGGCCTTCCCGCCTGGTGTCGCCGCCGGCGATCGCTACCAAAGCATGGCGTCGATCGACCGCTGACGTCACGTCGGGCACTGCTGGTCAGGCCATGGATGCGAACACGTCCGGCTGGGCCACGCCGGAGTCGATGCGCGCGCGCAGGTTGCGGCCGATCAGCGCGTTCCAGCCACTCGTGCAGCGGTCGTAGCAGTCACAGCTCGGCGACAGCCCGACGTGCGTGAAGCGCAGCTCGGTGCCCGCCTCGACCTGCGTGAGCTCGAACACGATGTTGGTGCCCGCCCACTCGTCGGCGGGCTCGGTCGCCGGCAGGTTCGCCTCGGTGACGTGCCAGGCGACGCGCTCGCCGGGGACGAGCTCGGTGATGCGCTGCACCGAGTGGTGCACGTCGCCGTAGCGGTAGGTGAACTCCGCGCCGACGAGGTCGGTCGAACCGTCCACCTTGCCCGACCACCACGAGGCGACGTCGTTGATCGCGGCGAACACCGCGTCGGGGCTGGCGTCGACGGTCATCGTCATGGAGAGATCCTGGTCCTGCATGTCTGGCTCCTCGTCTGCGTGGCTCATGATGCGCAATCAATTGGTTGCTCGATATGGATCACGATAGCCGGGGTGCCCCCTATACGCAACCCATCGGTTGCGTTATGCTGAGCGGAGCAGCACCCCTGAGCAGCACGAGAGGAAGCGCACATGGCCGACGTCGAGGACATCATCACGCGAGAGCTGGAGGTCGCCGTCGATCCCGCGCGCGCCTGGGCCGCGCTCGTCGAACCCGACCTGCTCGCGCGCTGGTACGGCCGGCCGTCGGCTCCCCTGGAGGCGGGCGTCGAGCTCACGTTCGTGTTCCAGCCCGACGCGGGCGAGGAGCGAGCGCGAGCCCGCGTGCTCGAGGTACGCGACGGTCGCACCGTGACCTATCGCTGGGTGCCCGGCACCGCGGCGTCGTGGGGCGACCTGCTCGATCGCGACGCGCCCTTCGACGAGCTGCCGACCACGCTCGTCGAGCTGCGCGTGGAGGCGACGGACGATCCTCGCGCCAGTCGCATCCGGGTGCTCGAAGCCGGATTCGCGGCGCTGCCGCGCGAGGTTGCAGCCACGATGGCAGCGACGAACACCGGCGGCTGGGAATACTGCCTCGGCCGCCTCGAGCAGGTGCTGGGTACCGGTGTCGCCGCGGGCTGACACCCGGGCGCGACGCCCGCGCGGCGGCCCCGCGCGCGGCGACGTGTTCGTGGCGCTCGCGGACCCGACGCGCCGCCGCATCCTCGCGACCGCACGACGCACGCCCGGGTGTACGTCCACCGCGCTCGCCGCCGAGCTGGGCATCACGCGCCAAGGCGTGGCCAAGCACCTCGACGTGCTCGAGGAGGCCGACCTGCTCGTGCGCCACAAGGTCGGGCGCGAAGCGCGCGTCGACGTGGACATCCGTTCACTGGAGCAGGTCGTGGCGTTCGTCCGCGAGATCGCAGGAGCGCAGTGGGACGACCGGCTCGCGCGACTCGGGTCGCTGCTCGAGGGCGACTGACACCACCTGCGTCTGCAACACGCGCCAGGGTCGCCGGTCGCGTGCACGTACCTGAACAAGGGTGCATACTGCCCTGCCTGCACCGCGATGAGAGACGACCGATGACCGACACCGCCAGGTGGAACGCACTCAACGTCCTGTGTCTGGGCGTGCTCATGATCGTGCTGGACGTGACGGTCGCCAACGTCGCACTGCCGGCGATCCAGGAGGACCTCGACTTCACGCAGTCGAGTCTCGCCTGGGTCATCAACGCGTACATGATCGCGTTCGCGGGCCTGCTGCTGCTGTCCGGGCGCATGGGTGACCTGGTCGGGCGTCGCCGCGTGTTCGTGATCGGGCTTGTCGTGTTCTCGGTCGCGTCAGCGCTGTGCGGCTTCGCCCAGACTCGCGAGATGCTGGTCGCGGCTCGATTCCTGCAGGGCGCAGGCGGCGCCATGTCGTCGGCGGTCGCGCTCGGCATCATCATCACGCTGTTTCCCGAGCCGGCGGATCGAGCGAAGGCGCTCGGGCGCTACGCGTTCGTCGCGTCGGCCGGCGGTTCCGTCGGCCTGCTCGCAGGTGGCGTGCTGACCGGGTCGATCAACTGGCACTGGATCTTCTTCATCAACGTCCCGATCGGCATCGTCACCGTGCTGCTGTCGATGCGCCTGCTGGACGCCGATGCCGGCGTCGGGATGGGCGACGGGATGGACATCCCGGGCGCGGTGCTCATCACCAGCGCGCTCATGCTCGGCGTGTACACGATCGTGGAGCCGGCAGCCAAGCACGGCTGGAGCGACGGGCTCGTGCTCGGCCTCGGCGCTGGTGCGATCGCGCTGTTGGGATTGTTCATCCTGCGCGAGGCCACGGCAAAGGACCCCCTCGTTCCCCTGCACATCTTTCGCATCCGCAGCATCGCGGTGGCGAACGTCGTGCAGGTGTTGAGCGTCGCCGGGATGTTCAGCATGTTCTTCCTCGGGGCGCTCTACATCCAGGGCATCCTCGGCTACGACCCGCTCCACACCGGTCTGGCCTTCCTGCCGGCGACCGCGATCATGGGCGTGCTGTCGTGGCGCTATTCCGCGCGGCTCGTCACCCGCTTCGGTGCGTGGGCGTGCCTCATGGCCGGGCTCGTGCTGACGATCGGCGCGCTGCTGCTGTTCGCGGTCGCACCGGTGGATGGCGAGTACGTCCGCCACGTGCTGCCCGTGATGCTGCTGCTCGGCTTCGGTGGCGGCATCAGCTTCCCCGCACTCATGAACCTCGCGATGGCGGGCGCCACCCCGGACGTGGCGGGTCTCGCCTCGGGGGTGGTCGGCACCGCGGCCCAGATCGGTGGTGCACTCGGCCTCGCGGTGCTCGCCACCGTGGCGGCCGATCGCACGCAGGAGCTCGTCGCGGGCGGCACGCCGCTTCCCGAGGCGCTCACGAGCGGCTACCACGTCGCCTTCACGGTCTCCGCTGGTCTGGTGGCCGTCGGCACGCTCGTCGCGTTCGGGCTGCGAAACGTCGCGCCGCCAGCGGTCGGCCACCACGGACAGGACGCGATCGAACCGGCACCCATGCCGACACTGGCCGAAGAGGGCGCGGGCCGCGCCTGACGCTCGGGTCGGGGGCCCCGCGCGTCGTCCGTCGGACATCATGCCTCGGGCGCGACGACCTCGAACGTGAGGTCTGCGACGTATGCGCCTGGGCTCTGGCCGGGCCCCGACTTCGCTCCGAACACCAGGTCGAGGGAGGCCGTTCCCGACAGCGGCGTCGCCGCGACCTTGCCTGTCGGACCGGTCGCAGTGACCGAGATCCCTCGCCACAAGGTGGGATTGCCGGCCGTGCAGTTGCCCGCGCCAGCGACCGGCCACGACGTGGAGGAGGTCCCGGTCGCCGTCGCGAGGCACGCCCCGAAGGAGCTGGTCGCGGAGGCGAAATCGACCCCGCCCCCGATGTCGGGGATGCTGGCGGTCGGTCGCACGCGTCCGATCGAGTCCGAGAGGCCGGCCACCAGGAACGTGTTCTCGTCGATCGGCGCGAGCGTGTAGGCGTACGTTCCAGCGACGGCGGCGTAGGACAGTCCGCCATCGGTGGAACGCAGGTGTCCGCCGCTCGTCGCGATCACGACCGTCGATGCGTTGAGGAACCGGACCGCGTAGGCGTACTGCGTGCCCGGGGCGACGTTCGGTGTCCATGTCGCGCCGGCGTCGGTAGTCCGGTAACTCACGCCTGTCCCGGATACGTTCGACAGGATCGTGGTGACCGCGGTCTGTCCGTCCAACGTATCGATCGACGTCAGGTCGAATGCGCTGCCGACCGATAGTGCGCCGCCCCATGTCGCGCCGCCATCCGTGGAACGGTACGTGACGCCGGCCATCGACGCCACCCACAGTCCCGATGGGCCGAATGCGGAGATGTCGTTGAGTCGCGGCGCTCCTGCAGGCGCGGCTCGAGTGGTCCAGGTCACGCCGTCGTCGGTGCTTCGGAGGACGACGCCGCTGTCCCCGACTGCGTACAGGGTTCCATCAGGCGCGCGCTCGATCGCGCGGAGCAGCGAGCCTGTGCCGCTCGAGATCGACGACCACGTAGCCCCGCCATCGGTCGTCCGAAGGATCGTGCCACCTGCGCCGACCGCGACCGCGGTCGTCGACGCGAATGCCTCGACGTCCCGGAGGTCCTGCGAAGTTCCTGATGCGGGCTGGGTGATCGTCGTCCCACCGTCGGTGGTGCGTCGGATCGAGCCGTAGTCCCCGACCGTGACGAACCGATCGGAGCTCCACGCTGCGGCGCCGAACTGGTCGCGCCAGGTCGTGGCGGCTATCGCATAGGTCAAGCCCGCATCGATGCTCGTGAGCCGCTGGTCGTTGCCACCACCCACGTACACGCTGGTGGCCGAACCAGCACGGCAGCCGTATGTCGAGCCCGTGAGCGCAGGCTGCGGGGCGACGCTCGTCCACGTCACTCCGCCGTCGACGGATCGGCGCGTCGGCGACCCGCGACCGTAGTACGCCATCACGGTATTCGTCGAGCGCGGCCACGCAGTACGCGTGCGAAGCGGACCGGAGGGTCCACGTGGCGCCAGCATCGGTCGTCAGGAAGATGCCTGCGTTGCCGCCCACCACGATGTGCGTCGCGTCGAGCGCCGTCACCGAGGTAGCAGTGCCGAAGGCGTAATCGGGCTTGAGCACGGACACGATCCAGGTCAGTCCCCCGTCGATGCTCTTGGCCGCCACGGCGTCGCGATACACGCCGCCGGTGATGCCGGGACGGGAGCCCGAGGCGTACAGCACGGTCGGCGACACCGCGACCACTCGAGACAGTGACAACGTGATGTCCGTCACCGGAAAGGCGGCCCACGTCAGGCCGCCGTCGGTGGTGTGGGCGACGCGTCCAGCATTGGCGACGGCCCAGCCCTCGCCGCTCGCGAGCATGTCGACGTCGTTCCAGTTCGTGCCCGCGGTGGGTCCATTGGTTCGCGTCCACGTCGCGCCGGCGTCGGTGGTCCGGCAGATCGAGTTGCCGGAGCCGACCGCCACGACCGTGGATCCGCTGACGTGGTCGATGCCGACGAGGGACGGCGTCCCGGCACAGGTCTGCATGGTCCACGTCGCGCCCGAGTCCGTCGTGTGAACGAGCGGCAGCACGTTGTTCGAGCCCGGCGAGCCGACCAGCCACGCTTCGGAGCCCGACGCGGCGGCTGCGCCGTTGTAGGCAGGTGCGTACTGGAGCGTGGTGGGCGTCGCGAGGTAACGTGTCATCGCGTTTCCCACGCCATCGGTCTGGCTGAGGCGCAATGCCGACGTGTTGTTGCTCGATCCAAATGACACCGCGCACGATGAGCCGCTCACCGAGGTGCTGCCGGAGGCGATGATGCCGAGGCTCCGCGCGGGGAGTCCACATCCCGTCACATCGAGGCTGGTCGCCGACAACACGGTGGCACCGACGACTGACGATGACGTTGCACCCAGCGATCCGGACGACGACGCCGCGAGCAATCCGAGCAGCGCAAGGAGGACCGCCGTGGGCAGCCACCGCCAGTGCGCGGCCAGTGACCGATTCCGTGGACGCATGCAGGATGTTTCGACCGCTGAGGCTGGCAGCATGAATCGGCGAGGCGTCGTCGGTACGGATCTGGAACGGTCCTTTCGAATCGCGGGGGAAGGGGCCGGTGACGCCGGATTCCCGACCAGCACGACTCAACCTGCGAGGATCGTGCGATGAGCGGTGGCTATGGCGACATCCCGTGGGACGACATCTACGCCGCGGGCGAGCACCGCGACAACTGGGATCGCGCGGAACCCGCGCCCGAACTCATCGAGCTGATCGAGGCACGCGGCTGGCCACACGGCGCGCGAGCCCTCGACCTCGGCTGCGGGACGGGCAGCGACGCGCGCTACCTCGCCGACAACGGCTTCGCAGTGACGGGCGTGGACATCAGCGAACGAGCGATCCGCGAGGCAGTCGAGCGCACGTCCGCCGACTCCTCGATCGAGTGGGTGCGCGCCGACGCCTGTGACCTGCCGCTCGACGACGCTTCCCAGGACCTGGTGGTCGACGGCGCATGCCTGCACCACTTCACGCGCGAGCAGTGGGACGACTACGCTCGCGAGGTGGCGCGCGTGCTCGTGCCGCGCGGCGTGCTCTTCGTGCGCGGCGTGAGCGTCAAGCACCGATCCGACAACGTGCTGCGCCGCGAGTGGATCGAGCGCGTGTTCGGCAGCGGCGACTTTCGAGTCGAGTCGATGCGCGACTTCACGCTCATCGGCGCTGGCGATCGCGAGGCACCCGGCCTGCGCGCGATCCTCGTTCGCACCTGAGGTCATCCCGAGCTGGTGATGGGCAGGTGCGTCAGCAGTCGCGCCGTCAGGTCCAGGAACCGGGACGGCCGCAGGTCGCTCGCGGTCAGTCGCTCGCCGAGGTCGACATCGGGCAGCGAGCGCAGCGCGAGGCTGCGTGCCCGCACCATCATGCCGGCCTGCGCGCCGAGGTTCCTGTGGCCGGCGAGCACGTCCTCGGCAGCCTGGCCGACCAGGTGCACGTCGTCGCCCGGTCGCGTCAGCGCCCGCACGGCGCTGCGTGCATCGACGAGCGCAGCCGCGGCGCCGGCGCCGATGTAGGGGTCCGCGTTGCCGGCGCTGTCGCCGATCTTGAGGATGCGTCCGCGCGACGCGCTGCGCGACAGGTGTTGTCGTGCATCGAAGGCCTGTGGTGCAGCGACGGGCGGCCCGAGCTCGAGGCGTCCGGCGATCGCTTCGTATCGCGCGAGCAAGGCTGCCTCGTCGCCGATCGGCACGCCCGGCGGCAGGTCGTAGTAGGCGACGAATCCGGTCTTGTTCGCGACCGGGAAGAAGACCATGCCTTCGCTCCTGGCCCGATCGAATGCGCCGTAGACGTGGTCGAACCGTGCGGGCGAGGCGTACTGCGCCGTGACGTAGACGTGGTGAGGACCGGTTGCGACGCGTTCCAGGTCACCGGTCTCGGTTGCCGCGATCCGGCCGCCGCTCGCGTCGACGAGGGCGCGTCCCTTGACGGTGCTGATGCCGCCACGCGGCCCCTGCACCGTCACGGCAACGTGATCGGTGTGCTCGACGACGCCGAGGACGCGCCTGTCGTAGGCGACCGGCACGCCACGCTCGCTGGCGAGCCCGCGCAGGTCGTTCTCGATCGACATGATCGTGGTGTCACGGCCGGGATCGGGGAGCCCGACCTCCTGGAGGATGTCGCGGGCCTGCGGGCGCAGGAAGATGTTGCGCGCACGGGTCGCGACCGGCCCGCGTGCCTCGAACACGAGGACGGCCTCGCCCGCGGCGTGCAGGCCCAGTGCGGTGGTGGTACCGGCAGGACCAGCGCCGGCCACGATGACCGGCAACTCGCGCGCAGCTGATCGGATCACACTGGTCACCAGGGTCCCCGTTCCCCGACATTTCCCCTACCGTGGTGTCGACCACGTAGGCGACGCCGTTGCAGGAACGGCCTGCTCATGGGCCGTCGAAGAACGCGAGCGCGCGTTCCACGACGGTGTCGGGACGCTCCTCGGCCAGGAAGTGGCCGGCATCCGGAATGAATTCCGCCTGCATGTCGCGAGCGTGGGCCTCGTAGCCCGCGACGACGTTCGGGCGAATCACCGGATCGTGTTCGCCGACGAGCAGGAGTGTCTTCGGCTCCAGGCGCGTCGACGTGTGTGCTCCACGCGCCCACGGCAGCAGCTCGCTCATCAGGAACGTCCGGTACATCGCCGAGCCCGCCGCAGCACGAGCCGGATCGCGCCGGGGGGCCGCGAACATCTCGATGTCCTGCGGCGACCAGCGGTCGTGAGTCGATGGAATCGTGAGCATCGATCGGATGAACGTCTTCGAGCGAAGGAGCGCAGCGCCCAGCACCGGCGCCGCGAGCACCGGCTGGTAAGCGAGTCGCCACGCATCCGGCAGCGCACGCCTGGTGGGCCAGGGCGTCGCGATGTTGAGCGCCAGGTAGCGCTCCACCTTCTCCGGATGACGCATCCCGAGCAGGAAGCCGATGTACCCCCCCATGTCGTGGCCCATGACGCGAGCTCGTGGCGCACCGACCGCATCCATGAACGACGCGACCTCGTCGGCGAGCTGTTCCTTGCCGTACCCGGTGGCCGGTGCGTCGGTCCAGCCGGATCCGCGCAGGTCGGGTGCGATCACCCGGTAGTGCCTGGACAGCTCGGGGATGACGTCCCGCCACATGTACCAGTTCTGCGGGAAGCCGTGGAGCAGGACCAGTGGCTCGCCGGTGCCGGCCTCGGCATAGTGCATGCGGATGCCGTTGACCTCGACCATGTGGTGGGAGACGCCCGGGATCGCCGGGAACGCGCCGTCGCGCAGCGGTGCTGCGGCAGCGTTCGCAAGGGCGCGCGGGGCGTTCATGCCTGCTTGTCGAGCAGGCATGCGGACGTCGTTCGCGAACGCCCGCGAGATGGCCGGAACCCGTGAGCGGTTGGCTAGGGGTTCGCCACGGCGGTGAGGGTCATGACGCCGTCGTAGGAGCCCGCCGCCTGCCCGAGGCCGGGGTTGGCACGCCAGGTCACCACGACGGAGTCGGTGCCCGGGTCGTAGGTCTGGCGCTCGTGCAGCAGCACGTCGGACGTTCCTTCGAGCGCGGTGTAGAGATTGTTGGCAGACACGTCGGCCTCCGCGAAGCCGCCGGGTGGCGTGCCCCATTTCGCGAGGCGATTGCCGGTGGCACTGCGCACGGTCAGGCCGTAGAAGCCGGCGACGTTCGCGTTCCACGGGGCGGGAGCCGTCACGCCGTCCTGGCGGTCGAGGATGGTGGGTCCGCCGCCGATTCGCTCGAGGCCCCAGGTGTCGCTCTCGTCGCGGGCCAGGAGCTGGTAACCGCCTGCCGCGTTGGTGCTGACCTGGATCGTGGACGAGCCGAACGCGTCCGCGCCGGGCAGCGTCGATCCGAATGCCACCGCGCCGCCGACGCTCACGTTGATCGACGTGGTGTTGGTCGTCTCGAACCAGTCGATCGCCTGGTCGGTCCAGTAGTCGTTGTTGACCGTGTTGTAGCGCGAGCGTTGCCAGTAGCGCGCGCCTTGGCGCAGGATCTCGGGCGCGCCGGCGTAGGTGCGGTCCTCGCAGCGCGTCGCCGTGGTGCAGTTGGCGCCGAGCGCGGTGGAGGGGAGCGTCCATAGCTCCTCGAGGTGTGCACGCCTGGTCCTGAAGTAGCCGAGGATCGCCCCCGCGTCGTAGGCGACCGGCGCGAAGCGGACCTCGTCGATCGATCCGCGGAAGTGCTGGTCGCCGAGGCCTCCGCGACCAATCGTGATCTGGTCGGCACCCGTCTTCGCCGGCGCGGCGCTGGCGGTCGGCCCGGCCGTCAGTACCCCGTCGACGTAGAGGCGGAGCGCGTTCGTCGATGTCACCGTCATCGCCGCGTAGTGCCACTGACCGTCGAGCAGGCCCACCGCTGTGCTGCACGCGCCGATGAGCGCGTTGCTCGTGTTCGCGTAGTAGGCGCAGATCTTGTTCGCAGCGCGATCCCACTCGAGCGAGTAGTTGCATCGGGCGGCGCCACCGCAGTTGGTGTCGCTCTTGTCCACCATCATGGGGAAGGTGTCGTTGCCGATGTTCGTCGTGTTGAACCACAGGTCGAGCGTGAAGTCGTTTGCCTTCCGCAACGGAGCTGCATCCGCCACCGTGCCGAACCGGCCATCGGCAGCGAAGGTCGCGGCAGTACCGAATCGTCCCGGTGCGTAGGGCTGCAGTCCGGTCCAGGTCACGGCATTCGTCGACTGGCCGTCCGTGTCGGCTGCCGTGCTCGAGTCGAGGTGCCAGACACCGCCGGCATGCTCGGGCGGTGTCGTCCACGTCGCCGTCTCCTGGCGATCCATGGTGACGCCGGCGACGTTCGACCATGAGGTGTGGAACGCGGTCGAGTTGATCGCGGGCGAGCTCGTTGCGGACGGGTTGAGGCGACCGGTGCCTGCCTGGGCGTTGAGGTCGTCGCCGAACATGGTGGTCGGTGCCGGGCAGGTCGCCGGGATGGTGAAGCTGATCTCGCTGGAGATGACCGACTGCGCGTTCCAGTCCTCGGCGCGGACCCGGACGAACTTCGTGCCGGGGGTGGCGAAGGAGAGGTCGTAGGTGTGCGTCAGTCCCGTGTACGTGGGGTCGATGTTCTGGTTTGCATAGCCGGCGACCCACGAGGCGCGGGTGACGGTGTCCCAGCGGATCTCGGTCGTGGTGGATTCCGAGGTGGTCCAGGAGATCGTGGCGGTGCCGTCACAGCGCACGGTTGCGGTGGGGGCGACCGTGATCGTCGGAGCCGTGGCGTCGACCCAGCGCATGAGGCGCCCGTGATAGGCGACTGAAACCCAGACCTTGCCGGCCGCCGCGGTGACGCCCGATGGGGCGTCCACGCGGTTCTGTCCGGTGGTGGTGACGGAGCACCCGATGCCGACCTGCCCGGACGATGCCAGCACCGAGCCGCTCGTGGGCAGCGGATCGAGGTACCGCACCGAACAATCCTCGTCCCAGAGCACGCCACCGCCGGCGAGCTGGACGTCGTTCGTGTTCTCGGTGATGGTGCCGATTGCCCTCGATGTGAAGTTCGCCTGCCCGATCACGACGTCAGCGGCCTGGCCGTTGACGACCGTGGTGTGGTCGTTCCACACCAGCACACGGTGGTTGTCCTGGTCGGCGACGGCGAGGCGGCCGCGCGAATCGACGCTCACGCCATAGGGGTTGTCGAGGCGGTTGGCGGCGAGACCCCCGTTGAAGCTCGTGAAGTTTGATTGGCCCAGCACGCGATCCGCGGCCTTGCCGTTCGCGGGTGTCAGCCAGAAATTGCGGTAGATGAGGACACGGTCGTTCGTCTTCTCCGATACGAACACGTCGATGCCGTCGCTCGTGACGTCGGTTGGTTTGTCGACGCCGGTCTGGGTCGCTGCGCCGGACGACGACGTGAAGTTCGGCTGGCCGAGGACGTAGTCCGGCGAATCCGTGTCGGTGGTCGGCAGTGTCAGCCACACCAGCACGCGATCGTTCTCGGTGTCGGCGACGAGCAGCTTCGTCCCGTCCGTCCAGACGCCCTTCGATTCGAACAGGGTCGATGCCGACAGCGAGTTGCTCGGGCCGTTCATGCCGGAACGATCACGGGCGGCCTGTCCGTATCGGAGTGAGAAGGCCTCGTTGTCGGCGACCGGTGCCGTGGACCATATGCGCAGCGCCGACTCTGCCGGTTCCAATGCGACGAGCATCCCGTTCGCGGCCGTCGCGACGCGGGTCCCGAACGACGTGGCGACCGTGGAACCGGCCACCATCTGGAACACGTTGTCATCCGTGCCGTCCATCGGGGTGTTCGCAGTGAAGGTCGTGTGGCCCAGGACCCGGTTCGCCGCCGTGCCCGTGGCGAGGGACGGAAAACGCAGGACGCGGTGGTTCTCGACATCGGCCACCCAGAGCTGGGTGCCTTCGAACGAGATGCCGGCCGGATAGTCGAGGGAGTTCGCGGCGGCGACCCCTGTGGCGCGGTTCCTGTTGCAGGCCGCGAGGCTCGTCTGTCCCAGGACGCTGGTCGCGGACGCGCCGTCGACGGCGGTGGTCGGCCACGCGTTGAAGATCGCAACGCGGCTCTGGTGCTCGGCGGAGATGGCAAGTCGATGCGCCGCACCCGTGCCGGTCGTCGTGACGGCTGAGGGGTAGCTGAGCTTGTCGGCCGCGCACGTCGTGGAGGTGCCCGTCATCGTGGTCTGCCCGAGGACGTTGTTCGCCGGTGCGCCATCTACCGCGGGCCACGAGGACCAGATGAGCACTCGGTTGTTCATGGAGTCGGTGACGTAGAGATACGAGCCGTCGAACCACACGCCCTTGGGGTTGTTCATCGTGTTGGCGGCCGCACTGCCGCCCCGGTTGGCGAGCACGGAGGTGAAGTTCGCCTGGCCGAGGACGTGATCTGCGGCCTGGCCGGTGGCCGGGAACGAGTCCCACAGCAGGACGCGATGGTTTCCCGAGTCGGCGACGGCTACCTTGATCCCGTCGGTCCACACCGACGACGGCGAATCCAGCGTGTTTGCCGCAGCAGTTCCGCCGCGGTCCGCACCACAGGCGTTCCCGGCAGACTGGCCGAGGAAGATGGTTCCGGTCGGGCCGTCGGTGGTCTGCTCCGTGGGCATCATCACGACGCGATGGCTGTAGCGGTCGGCGATGGCGAGGCTGCCAGTTCCATACGACATGATCTGCTCGACCCGATCCGCGCCCCCGCTGCACGTGATGTTCCACGAGGCCTGGGACGCATCGCTCTTCATGAGCACGTTGGTCATGACCGCGCCATCGGTGGCCGGCGTCGCACCCCAGCGCATGAGACGATTGCTGATCGTGTCCGCCACGTACACGCTCCCCGAGGAGTCGACCGTGACGCCGTTCGGGGCGTACATGCCGTACGCCATGTTGGCGGCGGAGTGATAGGTCTTGGAGGTCCAGGCTCCAGCGGGCGCTCCCAGCTGCAGCTCCGCGTTCTGGCTCACGGTGAAGTTGAGCGCCCAGGTCGATGGAGCCCCGACGAGCGCCATCATCAGCACCGTCGCCGCGATCGCCGTCGCGTACGTGAGCGAGCGCGCCGCTCGCGTGCCCAGGGCGCGCACGCACGAGCGCGGAGCGCATCGCGGGCGTGTCAATGGAGCGCGGGGCATCGCGCTTCCATCGGCAGTCCCGGCGGAAAACCTGACGGCGTGCAGCCTTGCAGGGCCGTCTCGGTCCCGGACGATGGGCGAACCGACGCGAAACCGACGACGGCATGCGGCCGCAACCAAGCGCCGATCAGGCGGCTTGCATCGCCAATCCATCGATGCACGGTGCGCGTATGATCGAGGGACTTCCGAGCGACGAGGCGGTATTCGATGCGAGTCCTGATGAGCGGTGCCAGCGGCATGATCGGCACCGCGATCCGCGAACAGCTGGAGTCCCGCGGCGACGAGGTGGGTGCGCTCGTTCGCGGTGGCACGTCGAGCGGGCTGGACGTCGCATGGGATCCCGCAACGCAGACGCTCGACACCGACGCGCTCGCGGCGGGAGGCTTCGACGCCGTCGTGCACCTCGCCGGCGAGCCGCTGCTCGGGCGCTGGACCGAGGAGAAGCGCGCTGCGATCCGATCGAGCCGCATCGGCGGCACGTCGCTGCTCGCGAACGCGATCGCAGCCCTCGATCGCCGACCGGCGACCTTCGCGGTCGCGAGTGCGACCGGCATCTTCGGCAACCGCGGCGACGAGCTGCTGACCGACCAGTCCGACCCCGGGGGAGGGTTCCTCGCCGGCGTCGTGCAGGAATGGGAAGCCGCTGCCGATCCGGCCCGCGATGCCGGGATCCGGACCGTGCACCTGCGCATGTCCGCGGTGCAGTCGCCGAAGGGCGGCGCGCTCGGCCAGCAGCTGCTTCCCTTCAAGCTGGGCCTCGGCGGGCGATTCGGTTCCGGACGCCAGTGGACGCCCTGGATCGGGCTCACGGAGGTCGCCAACATGTGGTGCTTCGCGCTCGACCACGACGAGGTCGAAGGACCGATCAACGCGATCGGACCGACACCGATCCGCAACAGCGACTACGTGCGCGCACTGGGTCGAGCCGTGCATCGACCCACGATCCTGCCTACTCCCGTGCCCGCGGTGAAGCTCGTCTACGGCAGCCAGCTCGTGGACGAGATGCTGCTGTACAGCCAGAAGGCCGTCCCGGCCCGGCTCGAGGCGCTCGGGTACGAGTTCCTCGATCGCACCATCGAATCTGCGTTGCAGCGAGAGCTCGCGCGGTAGGCGACCTCCGATCGCGTCGGTACGATCACGCGTGTGACGACGTTCGCTGACCGGATCGACGTGATCGACGCGCGGGTGCGCGACAGCTCGATGAGCGCGGACGCGGCGCTCGCAGAATTGACAGCCGGCGCCCAGGTCCGTGGCGGTCTCGAGGGACGGCGCGCCGATGGCGCGTTCTTCACGGACCAGGACGTCGCGCTGCACCTCGCGCGGCGCGCGATCGCCGCCGTGCTGCTCGAGGCCGGCGGCACCGCCGCGGATCGCGTCGACGAACACCTGGCGGCAGGTGACGACCTGGTCGCGCTCGTGCTCGATGCGACCCACGATCTCGACGTGCGCGACGCGATCGTCGACCGGCTCGGCTCGCTCGTGGTGCTCGATCCCAGCTGCGGGGCCGGCGCGTTCCTGCACGCTGCCTGGGCCGTGCTGACGCACCTGGACGACGCGCTCGAGGCCGGCGTCATCTCGGCCAGCCAGCTGTGCGGCATCGACGTGGACGTGGACGCGGCGCGCGCCTGCTCGCTCTCGCTCGAGCTCGTCACGACCGGGCGGCCGGGACGCGCACGCATCGAGGTCGCCGACTCCGAGCTGGAGGCGCCGCGATGCGCGGCGAACGTCCTCCTCGGCAATCCGCCGTTCGTGCGGGCGAGCGCGGGGCCCGGACATGCGGACCTGGTGACGAGCGACGTGCCGAACCGCTCCGCGTGGATCGTCGAGCGTGCACTCCGGTCGGCGGCTGCCGGTGCGCGGGTGGCGTTCGTGCTGCCCGTGTCGACGTCGTGCACGGACGCGTTCCAGCCGGCGCGCGACAGCTGGGAGCAGGCATGCTCGACCGTGCTGACGAGCCACTTCGACACGATTCCCGCGACCCTCTTCGCGGGCGTCGTCCAGCGGCTGTCGATCTTCGAGGGACGACGACGATCGTCGGACGGCGAAGCGCCGGCGCGATGGTTCACCTCGCGCTACCACCGCTGGCTGCGCGAGGAACGCGTGGGCCTGCTCGAGCGGGTGCGCCACGTGCCGCTGCCGACCGCGACCGTCGGCGGGTCGCTCGCCAAGATCGGCGAGCCGGTGGAGGCGCGCCTGCTCGAGCGGCTGTTCCGGCATGCGCCCGCTGGCCGGATGTTCGCGCGGCCGGGGGAGGGCTCGGCGCGCGTGCTGTACAAGCGTCGCTGGTCGTATTTCCTGCTGTTCACCGACTTCGTGCCGGAGCTGTGGGACGCGAGCGGGGAGCTGCGGGTGCCGTCGGAGCTCAAGGCGATCGACGTGGACGATCCGCTCGATGCCGGGGTGCTGCTCGCGACGTACTCGAGCACGCTGTTCTGGTGGTACTTCTCGGTGTTCACCGACAACCGCAACGTCAACCGGCGCGACCTGCACGCGTTCCCGGTGCCGGAGCTCGACGACGGCGCTCGCGCGGAGCTCGCGGCGCTCGCGGAGGAGCTGATGGTCGCCTTGCGGGCGTGCTCGGTGGTGCGCACCTGCACCTATCGCTCGGTCGGCACGATCCGCAACACGTACTTCCGCCAGGGGGCGACGCGGCCCGTGATCGATCGAATCGACGCGGCGCTGGCGCGCGCGTACGGCATGTCGGGCGACGAGCTCGAGTTCGTGCTCGACTTCGAGCGACGCTTCCGCTCCTGACGACGGGCGTGGGGTCGCGCGTCGGGGCGCGTCAGTCGCGTGTCAGCCGAACTGGGCGCTGATGATGTCGAAGCCGATCGACTCGCACATGAGCAGCAGCACGGTCGCAGGCGTTCGCAGCACCCACGGCGCGCGCCAGGATCGCCCCGTGCGCTCGGCGACCTGGTTGACGACCGCGACCAGGATGAGCGTGAAGATGCAGATCCAGCGCGCGATGACGAACGCGTAGTTCCAGCGCACGTCCGTGGAGATCGCCACGGCGAGGCCGACGAGCGCGGCGAGCGCAGTGACGACGAGCGAGCATGCCACCACCTCGCCGATGCGGCGCGCTCGAGTGCGGGGGCGCGGCAGGGCGGCGTCGAGGTCACGCATCGAGCACGACGAGCTCGGGCGGGCAGAACGCGCGCACGCTGACGGTCGAATAGCCCACGCCGGACGTGGTGTAGACCCAACGCGTGTCGCGGTCGGTGCGGTGCGTGGTCGCGAGCGTGGAGAGGTCGTCCTGGTCGACGTCGACCTCGTAGAGGCGGCACGGGAACGGCTCGGAGAAGCGCGGCATGTGCATGCGCGCGGTCCAGTCCCCGAACACGGGCGTGCGCACCTGGCCACAGTGCGTGTGGCCGGCCAGGTGCAGGACGTGCTCGTGGAACGTCGCGATGAAGGGCTCGTGGCCGAGCACGATCACGTCTGCGTCGCTCGGGATGTCGCGCAGCGCGGCGTCGGCGTCTGCGCCGGGACCGGTCGAGTTGCGCCGGGTCCAGCACGAGTCGATGCCTGCGAGCCAGACGCCGTCGCGTGCGTCGTCGACGAGGTCCGCGAGCGGCAGCGCGCGATTGGTCAGCACCTCGACGCCGGCCGATTCCAGCGCGGTCTGCACGTAGGCGGCATCGCACCAGTGGTCGTGGTTGCCGAGCACCGCTGCGGTCGGCGCCGCGATGCGGGCGTACTCGGTCGCCGACCAGTCGATCGCGGTCACGTCGTCGCCCACGAAGTCGCCGAGCAGCACGACGAGGTCGATGTCCTGGACTTCGTTGATGGCGTCCACGACGCGCGCCACGTGCGGCTGCGGGAACCAGTCGTCGCGAGCGTGGATGTCGCTCGCCATGAGGATGCGCACGCCCAGGTCGAGCCCGCGCGATCGCAGGTCGACGTGGCGCACGCGCAGCGTGTCGATCGTCCGTCGCTGGATGAACGGTCGGGTAGGGGCGAGGAGTGCGTCGAAGAGTGCGCTCACGGGGTCTGTTCCTGCTCGAGGGGTGCGTGCAGCCTCGCACGCATGCCGGTGCGGGCCGCTCGTTCGAGCAGGGCCCGGATGCTCCACGGCGCGAGGCCACGCAGCAGTGGAATGGGGGCGTAGGTGCGAGGTCGCACGGGGGCGGGGCCGCCGCGGCGGCGTGCGGCGCGCTCGCAGGTGCGGGCGATCACCTCGACGTTGGAGGCGAGCACGCGACGACCGAACCGCGACCGCGCCAATCGGGCGTGCGGCCAGCCAGGCGTCGGCACCGGCCCGGGATGGACGCAGGCGACGTGCACGTCGAAGCGTGACTGCGACGCGCGCAGCGCCTCGGAGAATCCGGTGAGGGCCCACTTGGTGGAGCTGTAGACCTCGGAGTCGGGCGTGCCGATGAGTCCGGCGACGCTCGAGATGTTGACGATCGAGCCGCGCGATGCGCGCAGCAGCGGCAGCAGCTCGTGGCACAGCGCGATCGGCGCGCGCAGGTTGAGCGCGAGCATGCGGTCGGCGTCCCGCATCGTGGTCGGCGCGTCGAAGGACTGGTCGCCACCGACGCCGGCGTTGTTGACCAGCACGTCGAGACGGCCAGCCTTCGCGCGGATCGCCGCGACGAGCGTGTCGATGCCGTCCGCGGTTGCGAGGTCGCAGGCGACGCACAGCACGGTCGCTGCGGAGTCGCCGGTGCCGGCCCGGCCGGTGGTGGTGCGGTCTCGCGCGCGTTCGGTCGCCTCGGAGGTCTCGCGCAGCTCGTGCTCGCGGCGCGCGGTGAGCACGAGGTGCGCGTCCCGGCGGCGTGCGAACTCGATTGCCGTGGCACGACCGATCCCGCTCGACGCGCCGGTCACGAGCACGACCGGGCGACCGTCATCCGCGATGTCGAGGGTCTCCATGGGAGCGATCCTGACAGGTGCGGCGTCGCATCCGTCGGTGCTCAGGATGCAGCGACGATGACCTCGCGTCGACGTGCGACGGCATCGCCGATCGCGCGGACCAGGTCGCTCGGCACGAAGGGCTTCTGCACGACGCCGTCGACGGCGCGGGCGAGCGCGGGATACGAGGCGTCCAGGTCCATCGCGGTGCACGCGACCACGGGGAGGTCGGGGCGGCGCATGCGCGCGGCGAGCGTGAGGCCGGCTCCGTCGAGCACCGGCATGTTCACGTCGGTGCAGAGCACGTCCACCTCGGGGTGGAGGTCGAGCAGCCGCAGCGCGATCGCACCCTGCTCGGCCTCGAGGACCCGCGCGCCGGCCGACTCGAGCACGACGCGCACGAGCATGCGGACCGGGCGTTCGTCCTCGGCGACGAGGATCGTGATGTCGTGAAGCGGCTGCATGATATCTCGATGGTTCCCGTGCAAATCCTTGATCAAACCCTGCTCTCTGCAAAACATCATACGTCGATGTGGTGCTCGCAGTTCACGGATGCTGGCCGAGGGGGGCCGCGCGTGCGGGCAACGACGCCCTGATCGGCCGGAACGACCGCTCGCGACGGACCCATGCGGGGAGAATTCGGGTAGATGTCGAACCCGGTGCCCGAACGTTTCCATGCCTTCTCGAGGCTGGTCCTGACGGTGAGCGAGAGCTCGCTCGAAGGTGTGCGCACCGATCACGCATTCGAACTGCGTGCGAACTGCACCGGCGCCGAGGTATGGCGATCGAGCGTGCTGCATGCCGGGGACGACTGCGTGGAGAGTGGCGAGCGTTACGTCGGCTCGCTCACGTCGCGTCAGGTGATCGAGCTGCTCGAGGAGATCGAGCGCAGCGGCGTGTACGAGGCGCTTCCGGCGCTCGGCATCGTGCACGGCGTCGCGGAGGCTGCAACCGAGCCGGTCGTGTCGATGCGGCTCGAATCCGCGAGCCAGGACCGGACGGTGCTCGACCGGGCGCCGGCGGACCGCTCGATCGTGCGCGACGTGCGCGACGCGGTGCGCCGCCGCGTCGAACTGGCGATGGAACGGGCCCTCACCAGCGCCGGCTGAGCGGCTCGCCGGCGCGCGGGTGTCGAGCTCGGACGTTCGACCGTTCCTGCCGGTGGGTACCCGCTTCCCGTGTCCGATGTCGTGCTCCAGTACCTGCAGCCGATCTGGGTCGCGGCGCTGCGGCACCGCGGGACCCATGATCCGGCCAAGACCGACTCGACGTGGCAGGAGCTCATCGTCTGGGCCTCGCCGCGTCGACTGCTCGGTCGATCGCTCGATGCACGTGGCATCGGGCTGCTCTGGGACGACCCGCGCCAGTTCGATCCCAAGGACCGCCGCTACGACGTGGGCGTGCCGATCGACCCCGAGGACGCCCAGTCGGTGGAGGACCCCGGCTTCGTCGTGGTGACCCCGCCCGGTCGCTACCTGAAGGTCACCCATCGCGGCGCCTACGACCGCATCCTCTCCACGTACGAGGCCGTCTTCGACGGACCGATGCGCTACGACGGCTGGACGCTCCTCGCGCAGCCGATCATCGAGATCTACCGCAACTCGCCGTCGGAAGTCGACGAGGACGACCTCGAGACGGACATCTACATCCCGGCCGCGAAGCTGTAGGCCTCGTCAGACGCCGTGCGGGCGCGTGCGCTGGAGCTTCTTCACCAGCGAGACCATGTCGTTGCGGTAGCGTCCCGACAGGATCCCGCGCGGCAGCCGGCCCATGAGGGCACGGTACTCCCACGGATAGATAGTCGTGTTGCGCCGGTTGGGCGGAGTCTCCAGGTACTCGACGAGGATCGCCATGTGCTCCTCGTTCATCGCGAACACCATCGTGCCACCGAGCCTGCCGGAGTAGTAGACCTGCCACTTCTCGGGGGAGTCGCCGGGAGTCGGCCCCCATGAGCAGACCGAGCACGCGAAGCGCGGATCGAGCAGCTTGGTGATGTTGCGGTACTCGGAGCCATCGCCGACGATGCGCCCGTAGTTGGTGCAGTTGGGACACTGCACGGCGATCTCGAGGTGCTCGATGTGCAGGTCGTCGGTCTCGGCAACGCCCTCGGGGCGCGGCAGCTCCTCGACCGGCAGCACGCCGACCCAGCCGGAGCGGGGTGCCGACGTTGCCTCCTCGTTGACGAGGAGGGCGCCGCCGCCCCTGTGAAGGTCCTTGAGTGACATCCCTGCGTCCATTCCCCGCCGTGGGCCGGGGCACGCATCCGCGACGCTGCAACGCCGATCCCGCCGCCCTCGAAGAGCTGGCGAGGACGAATTTGGACGCAGTTCGGGGACAGCTCTACAGCGATACACGCGTGCGCACGGTCGGCGGCGAGCCGCTGCATGGCCAGACGCGCTTGCCCGAGCTACCGGACGTCGAGCAGCTCCACGAGTCGTTCTTCGATCGATCGACGCGCCTGTTCCATGACAACCGACGGATGTCGCTCGGCGGGATGGGCGTCGGAGCGCTGTTCGGGGTTGCGTCCACGCGGGGCGTGTTCGGGCGCCTGGGCGGTGGCCTGCTCGGCGCGTCGCTCGGCGCGCTCGCCGCGATGTCGGTGACGGCCGTCGCGAACGTCGTGTCAGGGCGCTCGTCGACATCGACGCAGGCACACGTGCGCGATGTGCCGGGCGCAACCTCGACGCCGCGCACGGGCGAGACCGGCGAGCACCTGCGCGTCATGGACTGGAACATCCACCAGCTCACCGGGCACGAGGACATCGGCTTCGACCCGGAGGCCCTCGATGGCCTCGCCGCGACCGTCGAGCGCGAGCGACCCGACGTGCTCGTGCTCCAGGAGGTCAGCCAGGGTGCCATGGAGGCGGGCGGCAAGGACCAGCTCGCGATCCTCGCCGAGCGGCTGGGCGCGACGGATGCGGTACTGGTGCCCAACGGCATGCGACCCGACGGCGGACGCAAGGGCAACGCGGTCTTCACGTTCGGCGACGCGGCCATCCAGGACGCACGCGGCCTGCGCATGCCCGATCCGGAGGGCTCGGGCGTGCTGCGCCGATCCAAGCTCGCGATCGGCCTGCTCGAGTACCTCGGCATCGACGTGCCGGCACGCTTCGAGGGCGGATACTTCCCGCGCACGCCCGGCGACGTGATCGTCACGACTGCCGGCGGTACGGACGTGCGCGTGGTCGACGTGCACCTGTCCGGCACCGGCATGGGATCCGGCGGCACGCCCGGCAGCACCTCCGCGATGGAGCGACAGCTGGTCCCGCTCGCCGCCACGCTCGATGCGTGGGAGGGACGCACGATCCTGAGCGGCGACTTCAACGTTCGCGGCGGCACGACCGAGCACGACTTCGAGGAGCGCACGCTCAACGGCGCCGGGCTGGACGACGTCGCGACCACGCTCGGCATCGAGCCGGGCAGCGAGGAACTGCGTTCGTGGCCGTCCTACGGTCCGGCGTACAAGGGCATCGATCGCATGTACGTCTCCGACGGGCTCCGCCCCGTCCAGATGCACGTCGTACGCGACGCTGACGCGATCCGCTCGAGCGACCACCTGCCGGTCGTGACCGACATGGTCGTCGACTGACCTGCGCGAACCGGCGCAACGATCTGCGGTCCGGATCCGACACTCCGGTGACGAGCAGTTCCAGTGGGGACCGGAATTGCGACCTTGAGGGACCAGGGGGAAGACGATGACCGTCGTCGAACCGATGGTGGCGTCCACGCTACCGAAGTGGATCTATCGCGCGCGTGACGCCGCGGAGTTCTCGAAGCACATCCCGCGCAACAGCCCGGTGTCGGGCGTGGTGCACACGCTCATGGGCATGGCGCTCGCGGCCGGCGTGACGCTCGGCGTCGCCGCGCTCATGCCGGCGCACGACCCGGCCCAGCCGGACCGGTGGGACAAGGTCTCGTACCTCAACGCGTCGCGCAACGCAGTGGCCGGAGCGGGCGCGATCGCCGTGCTCACCACGCTCGGCATGCAGTCGGGAACGCTCCAGCAGACGCCCCTGGCGCGCGGCGTGAACCCCATCTACTTCCTCGGCGTCGGCGCGGCAGCATTCGCGTTCTTCGGCGTCGGCAAGTTCACGCAGGCCTACCGGGACTAGGGGACGACGATGCCGACCATCACTCCCGCGGCCGCGACCGCAGCAACCACCGCAGCTCGACCCGTCGCCAGCACGGTGACGCGCATGATCGGCTTCGCCGGCGCCGGGTTCGCCGCAGCGGCCGGCCTCGCGCTCTGGGCCGACAACCACTACACGGGCAAGCCCGACGCGAGTGGCGACTCGCCCGGACGCATCGACCGACGCGAGGCGCGCGAGCTGTTCTCCGGCGCCGACGGCTTCCCGGCGATCGTGACGTTCACCGCGCTGCTCGCGGCGTCGTTCCTGTACTCGCACGGCAAGCAGCACATGACTCCCAAGGAGTTCACGATGCTGCGGACGAGCTACTGGGTGCTCGGTGGCGCGCTCGTCGGCACCGCCGCGGCGCCCGGCGTGCTGCGCAAGCTCCCCGCCGAGTACGACCCGAAGCCCGGCACCACCGCCGGGGCGACCGCGCCCGCGTCGAACGCGATCGCGGGCGCAGTGGCGCTCAGGCCGCAGGGCAGCTGACGCCGCGCCGCGCCCTGGATCGTCGACCTACTTCTTCGGCGCCTTCGCGGGCTTGGTGAGGCCGAGTTCCTTGGCGACCGCGATGACGTGCTTGCGCAGGTCGGTCGCGACGGGGATGCCGTAGCCGGTGGAATCGTCGACGCCCTTGTCGGCGACGTCGACCGCCGCGCGCTTGAGCACTTCCTTCATCGCACGCGTGTCGAACATGCGACCCGTCTCCTGGACGGCAGCTTCCTGCGCCAGGGCGATGAAGCTCGTCGCGAGCGGGGTCGCCATCGACGTGCCCTGCATCTCCTGGTAGCCGCCACCCGGCCTCGCCGAGCGGATCTCGGTGCCCGGCATCGCGATGAACGGCACCGGCTCGCCACCCTCGACGGGCAGCGGGTTCGGACCCTTCGACGAGAACGACGCGGGAGTGTCGGTGCGATCGGTCGCGCCGACCGTGATGATGTGCGGGCTCGAGCCGGGCGAACCGATCGTTCCCTTGCCCGACTCGCCGTCGTTGCCGGCGGCGAACACGTTGATGATGCCCATCGCGTCCATGTTGCGCAGCGCGTGCATGTACGACACGCTCGTGCCGTCGTCGGAGCCCCAGGAGTTGTTGATGATGTCCGGGCCGAACTTCACCTGGCGCTGGCCGGCGATCTTCGGCGCGACCATGTTCTGGAACGCCGAGAGCAGCATGCCGTCGGTGCCGCCGTCCGGGCCGAGGCCTCGTGCGGCGACGAACTTCGCGTTCGGGGCGCCGCCGACGACCATCGTGTCGTAGGAGCCGAGCTCCGTGCCGGTCACGTGCGTGCCGTGGCCGTGCTCGTCGATCGGCACCGGCGACTTCGCGGGCGTGGCGTCGTACCAGTTGCCGGCGTGGTCGACCTCGCCGGTCTCCGGGTTGTAGCCGCGGTACTTGCTGAGCAGCGCCGGGTGCGAGACATCGACGCCGGTGTCGAGCGTGCCGACGGTGACGCCCTTGCCGGTGAGGCCGTCCTTGTGGGCGCCTTCCACGTCGATGCGTGCCAGGTTCCACTGCGGGTCGGTCGACAGGTCGGGCTTCTTGGCGCCGCGCTTCGACGCGACGTGGTCGACGTCCGTCGGCAGGTCGGCGAGCGCGCCGACACCGCTGGCGACGTCCTCGAGCGGCGCGAGCTGGTCGTGGAACCGGCTCGGATCGTCGAGCGTGTGGCGTGCCGACTTCACGGCCTGTGCCACGCCGCCGAAGCCCTGCATCATCGAGAGCGCCTCGTCGTCGCCGTACACGACGATCGCGTTCTGGATCCAGAGCGGCGTGTAGCCACGGCGCGTGGAGACGTGGCCGTTGGCCTGCAGGCCGTCGAGGATCTTCCAGAGCGGGCCCTGGGACTTGATCGTGTTGTCGATGAGCGTCTTCACCACGAACTGGCGGCGCTCGGCACCGACCGGCATCGTGAATGCCTTCTCCACGTCGCGCGTCGCCTGGTCGTCCATGACCACGACGAACTCGTTGAACTTCGCCTCTTCCTTGTCGACCGCCTTCTGCTCCGCCTTGGTGAGCACGGGCGATTCGCCCTGCGGCGGCGCCTCGAGGCTCTGGGGGGCGACCTTCGGCGTCGTGACGGAGATGCTCGTCATGGTCATCCGTGACCCTTTCGGTACAGCGCGATCGGAGGAGGTACGCGACCGGGATCCGTTTCCGGTCGTGCAGGAACGAGATGATCCTGCACCGAGACCTGACTGGCCAATCAATTACCCCCTGCCGTGGCCCCACGATGCCGGCGGCGTGGCCGCCTGTGCCGGTCGCCCACGGTAGGCTGCCGGGCATGGCTACCGTCTATGAGGTCGACGAACTCGAGCAGGCGCTCCAGGACCTGGAGCTCGACGATCCCGTCCCCGAGCACGAGCGCTGGTACGCGATCAACACCGCGCCCTGGCCGTGCCCCGCGTGCGGCGAGGAGTTCGAGTGGGTGACGGCGTGCCACCACGTGGTGATCGCCGAGACGCCCGACCCGCTGCTCGAGCACGCCTCGATTGCCAAGAAGGTCGGCCGCGATCCGCGCATCATCAAGTACGACGGCCCGCTGCCGACCATCACGCTCGACCAGTGGCGTGCACTCGGGCGCCCGGTGCACGGCGTCCGGCGCGACCTGCGACCGGACTGATGCCACGGGCGCGGGCACGGAGGACGTTCGTCGCGCGCTGCGCGATCGTACTCGCGGTGTTCGCAGCCGCGTGGATCGCCGTGGTCGCCTCGTCCGTCGCGGCCTCCGGGCGCGGCGCGGAACAACCGGTCGTCGAGACGCGGCTCACCGCCTCGCAGCTGCGAGCGCGGCTGCGAACGACCGCGTGGATGCCGAGCTGGGACCTCGATCGATCGCGTGCGAGCCTGCGCGACCACCAGCGACTCGTCGGTCGGCTCTCGCCGCTGTGGTTCGAGCTGCGCGCGGACGGGCGCATGGTCGTCCGTCGCGCGGGGGCGTTCGATCCCGAGGTGCTGTCGATCGTGCGCGCGCGGCGCATCGCCCTCGTGCCGACGGTGACCAACGACCTCGATCGCGCCCGCGTGCACGTGCTGCTCGCATCGGCGACCACGCGCCGCCGACACGTCGACCAGCTCGTCGCGCTGGCGGTTCGGTCCCGGTTCGCGGGCATCGGCATCGACTACGAGGACGTCGATCCCGCCGATCGCGTGGTGTTCACCTCGTTGCTGCAGGAGCTGGGGCGGCGACTGCGCGCCCGCGGCATGGTGCTCGCGGTGGACGTCCCCGCTGCGACGTCGTCTGCGGCGGACGCGGTCGGCGAGAACGCCTACGACCTGGCTGCGATCGGTGCGGCAGCGGACGAGGTCCGCGTGCTCGCGTACGACTACTCGACGCCGTGTTCGGGCTCGGGACCCGTCGCGCCGATCACGTGGGTGCGCCAGGTCGTCGCGCACACGGTGGAGCTCGTGCCGCGGCGCAAGGTCGTCCTCGGTGTTCCGCTGTACGGCTATGACTGGCCCAGGACGGGCTGCGCGGACAGCCGCACGTGGCAGGACACCGACGCGCTTCGGCGTGACCATGCGGGGACGCTCGGCTGGTCCAACCCGTTCCAGTCGCGCCAGCTGCGCTACGCGGTGGACGGAGCGCGGCACCTGGTCTGGTACGAGGATGCCCGGGCCACCGCCGCCAAGCTGCGCCTCGCGCGCGAGGAACACCTGCGTGGGGTCGCGCTGTGGCGCATCGGCGGCGAGGATCCCCGGACCTGGGCGATGCTCGACCAGGTCCTCGGAGCGCCCGCCACCTGATCGTGAAGACGCGAACGGCCGGTCGAGATGACCGGCCGTCCGAGGAAGTGCGCATGAGAGGACTTGAACCTCCACGAGCCGAAGCTCACGGCGACCTGAACGCCGCGCGTCTACCAATTCCGCCACATGCGCGTGGTATCGAGCGATCGGCGAGCGCCCGAAGGAACTCGCCGGATCGATACGTATCATACATGCAGTGGATCCCCTCGTCATCGTGCATGTGGTCGCGGCCGTCGCGCTGCTCGTCCTCGCGATCGTGGTGGGCGTGTGGGGACTCGTCCGCGCCCGGCAGATCGCTGCGCCGGTCGCGACGAGGGAGGGGCGCTGGTACGCCCAGACGCTGCAGCTGTCGCACACGCTGGTGCTGGCGACCGGCCTGCTCGGCATCGGACTGTTCGTCGAGGGACACCGCAGCGACGATCCGCTGCACGTTCGCGTGTACGGGCCGTTCATGCTGGTGGCGATCGTCGCCGCGTACGCCTATCGCACGAAGGACGCGACGCTCAACGTGCGCGTGTTCGCGATCGCCGCGCTCGTCGTGTTCGCGCTCGGGCTGCGCGCGTTCGTGACGGGCGGATGAGCGATCCGCGCTGCGCGGACGTGAACGACTCGTCACCTGCGGGTAACGTGCCACCGTGACCGACTCTCAGCGCAACCTGCTCATCCTGCTCGCCGTCGCCGTGGCGGGCGTCCTCTTCAGTGGCGCCTTCGGCGTGGGGGCGGGGATCGCCAGCACGTTCCTGAACATCGCCTTCACCGTGATGCTCGTGTGGTTCGCCGTGATCCTGTACAGGCGGCACTCGGGCACGATCGCGCGGATGCCGCACCTGCCGCGGCTCGTGCTGCAGGTCGCCACGGTGGCGCTCGTGATCGCCTTCGCGACCGGCACGCTCAACGCGTCGTTCCTGCCGTTCCCGTTCGGGTGGGCGAACCAGTACGCGGTCGCGTTCTGGGCGCTCATCCTGGGCTGCGGCTTCGCGATCTGGTGGTCGTGGCAGCAGCGCACGTCGCGCTGGTAGGGGCGGGCGCCGGGTCGTCGTGTGCGGCATCATCGTCATCTCTGTCCCGATTTCCGGGACGCTCGTGACAATGACCGGCGCGGCGAGCGGCGGCGCGGCGAGCGGCGAGCGCCGAGCGGCGGCGCGGCGA
>JAOPYQ010000025.1 GCA_025964555.1 Thermoleophilia bacterium
CGCACCACAGTAACCCCACAGGAGACACCACAATGAGCACCACCATCGACACCATCGCCGAGTCCCTCGACAAGCTGACCGTCCTCGAGGCCGTCGAGCTGCGCAAGCTGCTCGAAGAGCGCTGGGATGTCTCCGCTGCAGCACCGGTCGCCATGATGGCGGGTCCGGCTGGTGGCGCGGGCGACGCAGGCGCGGCCGCTGAGAAGACCGACTTCGACGTCGAGCTGACCGCAGTCGGCGACAAGAAGATCCAGGTCATCAAGGCCGTGCGTGAGCTGACGGGTCTCGGTCTCAAGGAGGCCAAGGAGCTCGTCGACGGCGCGCCGAAGAACATCAAGGAAGGCGTTGCCAAGGACGAGGCCGACAAGATGGTCGCGACCCTTGAAGAGGCTGGCGCAACCGTCACCCTCAAGTAAGGCACGCACTACCTTCGTACGAGGGCCTCGACCGCATCGCGCGGTCGGGGCCCTCGTCGTCTTCGGGCTCCGTGTCGTTTTCTGCATGCTCGACTTGTCCGACGAGTCCACGCATGGGTAGGTTCATCGCGAAACCGAACAGCTCGGGGTGCGGCAGTCCGTGTACGCACCCACGGAGCTCGATATTCAAGGGGTGAGAAGACGTGATGAAGCGACGCGCAGTTGCCGTGATCGGCACCATTGCCGCCGCGGCACTCATCGCAGCCGGTTGTGGCAGCGATGATGACGGTGGATCCAAGGGCAACGACGGGGGCAGCTCGTTCGACGGCTCGATGAAGGTCGGCGCGATCGTGCCGCTCACCGGCGACCTGCAGTCGTTCGGTGGCGCAGGCAACGCCGCGCTCGAACTCGCGACCGATGTCGCCAACGACGCGCTCGCCGAAGCCGGCTACAAGGGTGAGGTCGAGCTGCTCGTCGAGGACGGCGAGACCAAGGAAGACGCCGCCAAGTCCGCAGCCGAGAAGCTCGCTGGCGAGGACGTCTCGTGCATCGTCGGCGACTGGGCATCGTCCAGCACCGAGGCCGTCGCGCAGAGCGTGACGATCGACGAGGGCATCCCGCTCATCTCGCCGGCATCGACTGCCGGTTCCATCACCACGCTCAAGGACGACGGCACCGTGTTCCGCACGGTTCCGAGCGACAACCTGCAGGCGCAGGTGCTCGCCAACGCGATCTCCGAGGACATCGGCGAGGGCGGCACGGTCGTCGTCGCGGCGCGCAACAACGCGTACGGTTCGGGACTGGCATCGGCATTCGTCGAGGCGGGCACCGAAGCGGGCCTCGAGGTCGGCGAGCCGATCCTCATGGACCCGGATGCGCCGAAGGCCGCGTCGGAAGCAGCGGAGATCACGTCGGGCGACGCGCCGGACGCGTACCTGATCATCGATTACCCGGATGCGTTCCTCAAGCTCGGTCCGGAGCTCGCGAAGACCGGCAAGTGGGATCCCGCCAAGACGTGGGGCTCCGACGGCATGAAGGACACGACGCTCCCGGACACCGGTGGCAAGGAGATCACCGAGGGCATGCGCGGCACCGCGCCCACCTCGGCCGAGGCACCTGCCGCGGAGGCGTTCGACAAGCTCTGGAACGAGGACACCAAGCGTCCTGACCGCCAGACCTACGACGCCGACAACTTCGACGCGCTTCTCGCGTGCGTGTTCGCGGCGGTTGCTGCGGACTCCGCCGATCCGAGTGACGTCGCCGAGGCACTGACCGACGTCAGTGGCGGTGGCGAGAAGTACACGTTCGAGAACCTGGGTGACGCGTTCACCTCGGCGAAGGACGGCGAGGACGTCGACTACGAGGGCGCTGCCAGCCCGCTCGACTGGGACGAGAACGGCGACCCGGCGTCGGCGTTCTACGAGATCTGGTCCTACACCGGCGGCAAGCTCGGCTCGCTCGAGACCATCCCGTTCAGCGCGGAGGGCGACGCAGCTCCTGCCGACGAGGAAGGCACCGACACAGCCGAAGGCACCGATAGCACCGAAGGCACCGATACGACCGAAGGCACGACGGGCACGACCGAGGAGGAGCCGGGCGACGCCACGGAGACCGAGCCGGCCGACAGCACCGAAGGCTGACCAGCCACCACTGGCTCACAGCCTGACCTGCAGGTCACGGCGATTCGCCCGAGGGCGTCGGTTCCATCCGGGACCGGCGCCCTCGGCGTCTTCTGCTGGACCGAGCGTACTGAGCGTTCGGCGGACGCAACGCTGAGCACGCTCGATGAGCGCCTGGACAACGAGCGTGCAGGGCGTCCAAAAATTGCGACGCTTCGCACGCTCGGCGCTCGCATGTTCGTTGCAGCAGCGTGCTCGAGGCCGCGATCGAGGGTGCGACGCGGGTCAGGCGCCACCGAGGTAGAGCTCGCCGACCTTCGGATCCGCCAACAGCTCGGTGCCGGTCCCCTCGTAGGCGGTCATGCCTTGGTCGAGCACGTAGCCACGGTCGCTGATCGCGAGCGCGCGGCGCGCGTTCTGCTCGACGAGCAGCACGCTGACGTTCGCCTCGTCGCGAACGCGCTGGATGATCTCGAAGACCTCGCCGACGATGCGCGGCGCGAGGCCGGCGCTCGGCTCGTCGAGCAGCAACACGGAGGGGCGCGGCATGAGTGCCCGCGCGAACGCGACCATCTGGCGCTCACCGCCGCTCAGCGTTCCGGCCGCCTGCTTCTCGCGCTCCTTGAGCCGCGGGAACACCTCGAACATGCGCTCGGTGCGCTCGGCGATCAGCTCGGTCCTGGTGATGCCACCGATCATGAGGTTGTCGCGCACGCTCAGCGTCGGGAACACGTTCTGGCGCTGTGGCACGTAGCCGATGCCGCGACGCACGAGCTCGTTGGGCCTGCAGCCGGTGACGTCGTCGCCGTCGAGCAGGACGCGCCCGGTGCGCACCTTCGCCAGGCCGAACGCCGCCTTCACGAGCGTCGACTTGCCGGCGCCGTTGGGCCCGATGATGGTGACGATCTCGCAGGGGTTCACGCGCAGGTCGATGCCACGCAGGATGTCGACCCCGACGACGTAGCCGCCGACGAGCTGCTCGATCGAGAGGGCGGGGGCGCTCACTCGCCACCTCCGAGGTAGGCCTCGACGACGGCGGGGTCGCGCCGGACGGTCTCCGGGTCGCCGTCGGCGATGAGCGCGCCCTGCGCCATGACGAGCACGCGGTCGCTGTGGTCCATGACGGTGCGGATGTCGTGCTCCACGAACAGGAACGTCATCCCGTGGTCGGAGCGCAGCCGGTTCACGTGCGCGAACAGGCGCTCGCCGAGCGCGGGGTTCACGCCCGCGAGCGGCTCGTCGAGCAGCAGCAGCTGCGGTTCGGTCATGAGCACGCGTGCGAACTCGAGCAGCTTGCGCTGCCCACCCGACAGCTCGCCTGCCAGGTCGTCCGCCTTGTCCGCGAGCCCGAACGTCTCGAGCAGGTCGTTGGTGCGCGTGCGGATCGCGGAACGTCGCAGCCGACCGAGGCCGGGCACGAGCGCGCCGACGAGCCGGTCGGCGGGCTGGTCGCGCGCCGCGAGCTCGACGTTCTCGAAGACCGTCAGCCGATTGAACGCGGTGGGGATCTGGAAGGTGCGGACCATGCCGAGCTGCGCGCGCCCGTGCGCGGAGCGACGCGACACGCCGCGGCCGTTGAAGCGCACGGTACCACCGTCGGGACGGATGAAGCCGCTGACGCAGTGGAACAGCGTCGACTTGCCCGCGCCGTTGGGCCCGATGAGCGCGGTGATCGTCCCCGGCTCGAGCGAGAAGCCGACGTCGTCGACGGCCGTCAGTCCGCCGAAGCGCTTGGTGATGCCGTCGACCTGGAGGAGTGGTTCACTCATCGGCGGCCGCCATTTCCGCGCGCGATCCGAACAGGCCCTGCGGGCGGAAGCGCACGATCAGCATGAGCGCGAGGCCAACCACCATGTACCGCAGCGACGCCTCCTGCGCGTTCGGGAGTCCCGTGTCGAGCCAATAGCGAGAGCCCTCGATGAGGACACCCTGGATGAGGATCGCCATGAGCACCGTGCCCCAGATCGTGCCGAGCCCCGCGGCGATGATGATGACAAAGCCGGCGAACGTGACGATCGGCTCGAATCCGCTCGGTGAGAAGTGCACCTGGTTCCACGCGTACAGCGTGCCTGCGAGCGCCGCCCATGCCGCACCGAGCGCCATCGCCTGGGCCCGGTAGGCGAATGCGTTCTTGCCGAGCGCGCGAACTGCCGCGTCGTCCTCGCGCACGGCGCGCAGCACGCGGCCCCACGGCGTACGCAGCAGCAGCCACGTGACGAGCGCCACCACGAGCACGAGCACCCACGTCAGGATGAGCAGCGGAGCCAACCGGTCGACGAGGATGTCCTGGTCGCGGAGTGAGCGGCGCAGCTCGCGCACGATATCGATGCGGAACGTGAACGCATCGATGCCAGCCGAGCCCTTCGTCAGGCCGCGTTCGTTGACGGCGACGTTGCGCAGGATCTCGCCGAACGCGAGCGTCGTGATCGCCAGGAAGTCCCCCCGCAGTCGCAGCGTCGGCAACGCGACGATCACCGCCGCGACCATCGCGATCGCCATGCCGGCGAGCGTGCCGGCGACGAGCCCCATGCCGTGCTGCTCCACGAGAATGGTGGAGGCGTAGGCGCCGATCAGGAAGAACGCGACCTGGCCGAAGTTGTCGACGCCGCCGTGACCGACCTGCACCTGCAGGCCCATCGCGAAGATCGCGTAGATGCCGGCGACGGTGGCGACTGCGCCCCATGGACCGATTTCCGCAAGCAGCTCCATCAGTTCACCGCCCGCTTCGATCCGAGGATTCCCTGGGGCCGCACGAGCAGCACGAGCACCATGATGACGAAGCCGATCGTCGTCTTGTAGCGCTGGTCGTCGACCACCAGCACGAGGAACTCCTGGCTGAACGCGATCACGTAGCTGCCGAGCAGCGCGCCATAGGCCGAGCCGATGCCGCCGACGATCACGCACGCGAAGATCGTGAGCAGCAGGTCCCAGCCAAGCGTCGGGTAGACGTTGATCGTTGCACCCGCGAGCACGCCCGCGAGGCCGACGAGCGCGCCGGACAGCGCCCACGTCCACACGACCGTGCGGTCGGTGTCGACGCCGGAGCTCTCGGCCAGGTCGACGTCGTCGCTCAACGCGCGCATCGACGTGCCGAGCAGCGTGCGTGCGAGCAGCAGCGCCACCCCGACGAGCACGACGAGGCTGATGACGATCGTCAGCAGGTCGTAGAAGCCGAGGGTCAGGTCGAACGCGTCGCGTACCCAGGCGATGGTCGCGGTGTTGTCGATCTCGTAGAAGTCGCGATCGCCGCCCCACACGAACTGGATCGCGTAGCGCAGGAACAGCGCGAGGCCGATCGCCATGAGCAGCTTCTGCAGCAGTCCTGCGCCGGCACGACGCAGCGGTCGCCAGACGACGTACTCGGTGCCGACCGCGAACGCCGCGACGACGACCGGTGCGGCGACGAACGCGAGTGCGAGCGGCAGGTTCCACTGCACGTTGATCGCGTATCCGACGTAGGCGCCCAGCGTGAGCATGTCGCCGTGCGCGAAGTTCGTCAGTCGCAGCACGCCGTAGACGAGGGTCAGGCCGACGGCCGCGAGCGCATAGAGCGATCCGGCGGTCAGCGAATTGAGTACAGCCTGGGCCAGCTCGTCCATGTGGACGATCTCCTACCCGTTCGGCGTCCTGACAACCGTGGAATCGATCGAAATCCGGTCGTGGTCAGCCGCTACGCGTACTCGGCCGTCTGCTTCACGCGCTGCAGGACCGAGCCGTAGGAGAGCGCTCGGCCGGAGCTGTCAACGCCGAGGCCGCTGTCCTTGATCCCGAGCTGGTTCGCGAGCATCGCCTCGAGCACGTAGGCCTGCGCCTCGTCGTGCTGGAGGTCGTCCTTCGCACCGCTCGTCTGGCGCACGGCGCCGGCGGACTGCAGCGCGTTGCCGATCGGGCCGCCGAGTGCCTCGGCGCCGCCCTTGACGTTGTCCTGCAGCCAGTGCACGCCTTCGTGGAAGAGCACCAGGCGCAGCTCCGCCGGGTTCTTCGCGACGGACTCGGGCAGCGTGATCGAGTTGGTCTTGGGATCGAACGCGCCCTTGGTGCGCTCGCCGAACTGCGACGCCATCTGCGCATCGGAGACGGTCTCGATGCGCGCACCGTTGGTGGCGAGCGACTGCAGCACCTGCGATGCGAGCGGCGAGCTGCCGACCTCGCCGAGCGCCGACTGGATGAGCGGTGACGGCGCGGCGGCTGCGGCAGCCGGGGCAGCCGGGGCGCCGAGCGCGCCCTGTGCGCCAGCGGCCGGATCCTGCGCGTCGGTGGGCAGGGCGGCGAGGCCCGCTGCCGTCGGCGCGCCGAGGGTGGCCTCACCGGTCGTTGCGCCGGTCATCGCGCCACAGCCAGCCATGCCGCCAGCGCCGCCACCGGCCGTGGTTGCACCGGAGATCTTCGCGTCGCCGGTGATCGCGCCTGCGCCGCCGCCCTTGAGTGCCTTCGCGCCCGTGGCGCCCTGCTCGCCTGCGCCGCCGTGCTTGTGCTTGCGCTTCTTGCGCCCGCGCGGCTTCTGCTCGGCCTGGCCCGCCTCGTCGGCCTGGCCACCGCCATCGACGGCGCGCCGAACTCCCGCGCCTCCGCCATGCACATGTCCCTGTACGCCCTGCATCGATCGTCCCCCGTCACGGGTTTGCTGCCTGTCCCGTGGTCGGCTGTGCCGGAGACTGCGAGCTGTCGATGCAGGCGAGCGCGAACCGAACTGCCGGAGGCGCTGCCCACCCAGTGAACGACAGGACCGCTCGATCGTCAAGCCGAAGCGTCACGGTTCGTGCGCGCACGAACCCGTACTGGCAGGATCGCTGCATGCAGAGCGCAGCGGAGCCAACGGATGCCATCGTCGTCGGAGCGGGACTGGCTGGCCTCGTCGCCGCCTGTGAGCTCGTCGACCAGGGCCGACGCGTCGTGGTCGTGGACCAGGAAGGCCCGCAGTCGATCGGGGGCCAGGCGTTCTGGTCGTTCGGTGGACTGTTCCTCGTGGATTCGCCGGAGCAGCGTCGGCTCAAGGTGCGCGACAGCGCGGAGCAGGCCTGGGAGGACTGGCAGCAGGCTGCCGGGTTCGACCGGCTCGACGACGAGGACACGTGGCCACGCAAGTGGGCTCGGACCTACGTGGAGTGGGCCGCTGGCGCCAAGCGCGAGTGGCTGCACGCGATGGGCGTGCGCTGGTTCCCGGTCGTGGGCTGGGCCGAGCGCGGCGGTGTGCTGCGCGAAGGCGGCGCGGCGCGCGGCGAGGGTGCACTGCAGGGCTTCGGCAACTCCGTGCCGCGCTTCCACGTGACGTGGGGGACCGGCCCGGGGGTCGTCGCGCCGTTCGAGGCGAAGCTGCTCGAGGCGGAGCGGCGTGGGCTCGTGCGCTTCGCGTGGCGCCACCGCGTCGATGGCATCACGGTCACTGACGGTGCGGTTACCGGAGTGCACGGCGCGACGCTCGCCGACGACAGCGCCGATCGGGGCGCTTCCACGAACCGCGACGAGGTCGGGAGTTTCGAGTTCACGGCAGATGCGGTGGTCGTGGCGTCGGGCGGCATCGGCGCGAACCACGAGCTCGTGCGCCAGTCGTGGCCCGAGCGGATGGGCACCCCGCCCGCGGACATGCTGAGCGGTGTGCCTGCGCACGTGGACGGGCGTATGGTCGCGATCACGGAGGCGGCCGGCGGGCGGGTCGTCAACCGCGACCGGATGTGGCACTACACCGAGGGCATCGCGAACTGGTCGCCGATCTGGCCGAGCCACGGCATCCGCATCCTGCCGGGACCGTCGTCGCTCTGGCTCGACTCGACCGGCGAACGTCTGCCCGATCCGCTGTGGCCCGGGTTCGACACGCTCGCGACGCTCCAGCACATCTGCACGACCGGCCAGCCGTACACGTGGTTCGTGCTGACGCAGTCGATCATCGAGAAGGAGTTCGCGCTGTCGGGTTCCGAGCAGAACCCGGACCTGACCGGCAAGTCGATTCCGCAGGTCCTCAAGCGCGTGTTGCCGGGCGCGCCCGGCCCGGTGGAAGCGTTCAAGCAGCACGGCGAGGACTTCGTCGTGCGGGACACGCTCGACGACCTGGTCGTCGCCATGAACGAGCTCGCGGGACCGGACGCGCCGCGCCTGGATGTCGCGCACGTGCGCGCGCAGGTCGAGTCGCGCGATGCGCAGATCGGCTCGAAGGCTCCGGCCGATGGACAGGTGGCTGCGATCGGTCGCGCGCGTGAGTACCTCGGCGACAAGCTCATCCGCACCGCGAAGCCGCACCACCTGCTCGACCCGAAGGCGGGGCCGCTCATCGCGGTGCGACTGCGCGTGCTGACGCGCAAGACGCTCGGCGGGCTCAACACCGACCTCGACTCGCGGGTGCTCGACGCCGCGGGCGAACCGATCCACGGCCTCTACGCCGCGGGGGAGGTCGCTGGCTTCGGGGGCGGCGGCATGCACGGCTACCGGGCCCTCGAAGGCACGTTCCTGGGTGGCTGCCTGTTCAGCGGTCGCGCAGCGGGTCGCGGCATCGCGGCGCAGCTCGACTGACACCGCCGCGCGCGACGAACGTCACCCGATGCCGTAGCCCAGGATCTCCTCGACGATCTTCGGGTCGAGGTGCGGGTTGCGCCGGGTCTGCCCGTCGGAGGCCTTATGGCCGTCGGCCGCCCACGCGAAGTCGGGACGATCCGCGCTCACCCAGCGACCGGTCGAGCCCGTGCCGTCGGCGGTGTTCCACAGGTCGTACTCGTAGGTCTTCCTGAAGAACGAGTTCGGGTCGTAGCCCGCGACGCCGGCGGACGGCTTGCGGAACCAGACATCGGTCTTCACGCGCACGGAGCCGTCGCCGTTCTTCGAGGTCGACCGCTCGAAGCCGGCGACCGGGAAGTTCCAGACCGGCGAGCCGGGATCGGTGTCCATCACGAACGACGATCCGTGCTCCTGCACGTAGTAGCGCAGCAGGTAGTCCATCCAGGCCGGGTCGAAGTCGTCGCGCGGGATGCCGGTGCCAGGTGCGGACGTGTCGTTTCGCTGGCCCCAGAACCCGGCGATCGACGGGACCTCGTAGACGGAGGTGATGAGCCCTTCGAGCGCGTCCTGGCCGAAGGTCACGCCGGCCTTGGTGACGCCATCCCTGGGCGGCTCGCGTGTGAGGATCGATGCCGCCGCCCACGCCTGGCAGTGCCCGGCCCACGACGCATCGTTGGCCTTGTGCTGGGCCTGCCACTGCTGCGCCCCGGGGTTGTACCCGCGCGTCGCCTGGACGTACTGGTCGTACAGCGCCAGCGGACCGCCGTCGTCGTAGAGGTTCCAGGTCGTGGTCGGATCCTGCTTCTGCGGCCACCAGTAGCCGGACCACGGATAGCTGCTCGAATACGCCTCGCTCTGTGCCACGTGCGTTCCCCCTCGTTCGCTCGGGCGCCGACGTCCATGTCGACACCATCAGCGAACCACGGCGCGGGGCGGCGTCGTGTGAGGTGGATCACACTCGGGTCTTCACGAAATCCTGAACTCCGGGGTGTCACACGGCGGGCGCGGTCGGCGTTGTCGAGGTGCAGGACGCTCGCCGAACCCCGAAAGGACACCACCATGCCCCGCTCGCTCCGCCCCGCCGCCTTCTTCGCCGCGCTGACGATGCTGGTCGTGCCGGCGTCCGCGATCAGCGCGAACGACCAGGCCGAGCGCGGCGGTGACGCACGCGCGGCACACGGGGCGGCCTCGGCGAACCGCTGAGGGGGCGCCTGCACGCGACCTCCGATTCCGAACTGCACATCGGCTGGACACCCTCGTCCGGCCACGACCTCCACACCGCTGGCAAGCAGCGTCCGGGGGCGGGCGCCGCGGCTCCCTCCGCCGCAGCCCGCCCCCCGGGCTCGTATCGGGGCGGGGTTGGGGACGATGCGGTTTTGCGGCGCTGTTCGGGCCGGCCTCGCCGGACCGTGTGCATCCACCACCAGATACTGGAGGTGGGTTGCCGCACTTCGACGCACCCGATTCGACCGTGTGGGCCTACCACCAGATACTGGGGGTAGACCACCGCGGTCGGGTCGCGTCAGATTCCTGACGGAGCACCCATATCGGACGCACCCATTTGCGCGCGCAACGATGCGGTGATAGTTTGCTGCATTCTGCCTTCGGGCGGAGTGCGATCGCATGACAGGGCGGGTCCCGGATCAGCGGTCGAGTGCGGCCTCCCAGCCACGTTCGACCGCCCGTGCACGCACACGTGAGCAGCATGGCAACACCCACACCGCGCAGTGGGGGTTGCGTCTCAGCCACGTGTGTAGGGATGCCGCCGCGCGGGAGCAGTGGCAGGACGCCACTCGCTCGCATGTGGGGGAACCGGGCGTCGAGCCACGTCCCCATTCGCAGGATGTGCACGAGATTGGTGATCGGGGAATGCGTTCGCGCGCGCCCGCTCGCCGGAACACTGACGACGACACCCAGGAGTACCCCCACGTGGCTACGCAGACCCCGGTCCGCCAGCGGTTTTCCTTCGGATCCCTCGAGCGCCCGCTCGAGCTCCCCGACCTCATCGAGATCCAGAAGCGCAGCTACGAGCGCTTCCTGACCGATGGCCTCGCGGAAACGATCCAGGACATCTCCCCGATCGTCGACTACACCGGCAACCTCGCCGTCGAGTTCGGCGAGTTCGAGTTCGACGCGCCGACGATCGACATCGACGAGTGCCGCGAGACGGAGAAGACGTTCTCCGCGCCGCTGTCGATGACGGTTCGCTTCGTCAACCGCGACACGGGCGAGATCCGCGAGCAGCGCGTGTTCATGGGCGACTTCCCGCTCATGACCCCGGCCGGCACGTTCATCATCAACGGCACCGAGCGCGTCATCGTCACGCAGCTGGTTCGTTCGCCGGGCGCCTACCTCATGCGCGCCAAGGACCCGACCAAGGCGCTGTTCACCGCGAACCTCATGCCGTCACGCGGTTCGTGGCTCGAGCTCGAGATCGACAAGAAGGGCATCGTCTACGCCCGTATCGACCGCAAGCGCAAGCTGCCCGTCACGGTGATCCTGCGCGTGCTCGGCTACGGCCGCGACCACAACATCCTCCCGGCCGACAACACGCCGGAGGCGGAGAAGCGAGCGCTCGACGAGCGCATCGAGGACGAGCGCATCAACGGCGCGCAGCGCATCATCGACCTGTTCGACGGTTCGCAGTACATCGCGAACACGCTGGCGAAGGACACCGTCACCACGATGGAGGAAGGGCTCATCGAGCTCTTCAAGAAGCAGCGCCCGGGTGAGCCGCCGACGCTCGAGAACTCGCGAACGCTGCTGCGAACGCTGTTCTTCGATCCCAAGCGCTACGACCTCACGCGAGTGGGGCGCTACAAGCTCAACACGCGCCTCGGCCTTGAGATCGACGGCGAGATCCGCACGTTGTGCTCGCCGATCTTCACCGGCTCGATGATCCACAACGACATCACCGGCTGGTCCGACGATTCGCTCGGGTCCACGCGCATGGCGGAGGACACCACCGGCGACCTCGACGACCTCGTCGAGCTCATCCGCATGCTCATCTCGCTGCCCGACACGCTCGGCGTGCCGCACGAGAACGCCGAGGGCGAGCCGCTCAAGGACTACGCCGAGGCCGCGCGCTACCTGCCGATGGAGGCAGTGCAGAGCGAGCTCGACGAGTTCGAGGACTTCGGCAACCGCCGCCTGCG
>JAOPYQ010000033.1 GCA_025964555.1 Thermoleophilia bacterium
TGCTGCGGGTGCGGTCTCGCCGCCGCCTGCGGCGCCTGCGACGGCGCCTGCGCCGCCCGCGGTGGTCTGGCCGGGAAGCTGCGTCGGCGCGGGCGGCGTGGTGGGCGTTGCGCCCTTCGCCTGCGTCGGATCGGCTGCCTTGGCCGGTGCGCCTCCGCCTGGTATCGGCGGCATCATCGCATTCATGTCACACATGTCTTCGTCCCTCGTCTCGTGTCCCTCGGCGGTTCCTGTCGAATCAGCCTGGTCGGCGACCGGAAGCGGGTGCCACGCCGTCCAGCTTCATCGGGGGCTGCGGACCGCCGCCGTTCACGCCCATCGCCTGGATCGCCGCGACGAGCTGCTGCAGGATCGTCGTGAGCTGCGCGAGGATCGGTGCGAGTGCCGAGAGGTTCGTTGCGCCCGCGACTGCTGCCGCTGCGGGTGCGGTTTCCCCGCCCCCTGCTGCGCCTGCGACAGCGCCCGCGCCGCCTGCGGTGGTCTGGCCGGGAAGCTGGGTCGGCGCGGGCGGCGTAGTGGGCGTGGTGCCCGTCGCCTGCGTCGGATCGGCTGCCTTCGGCGGTGCCCCCCCGCCGATTGGCGGCATCGAATTCATGTCACACATGGTGCGAGCGTCCCTTCTCGTGGCATGCCGCGTCCCTGCGACAGCCGTCACTGCTTCCAGTAGAAGCCATATTTCGAAAATGCGCCAGAGGTACAGCGCGGTGCGGGGGCGCCGACGGGACAGTCGACACCCCCGCACCGGTGATCGCCATCCGGTCAAGGACATCCGGATGGGTAGGGCTGCACCGTGCGTCTCAGTGGGTGTGAGGCGCGGGAACGGGTGCGGGAACGGTCGGGCTGGGCGGCGCCGCGGGACCGGGCGTCGCCAGCGCTGCGGGCGGCGTCCCCACGGCGACGTGCTTCGCGGTCTTCGCCGAGTACGCGATGGTCTCGAGTGCCCAGCCGTCGCGAACGTCGCCGACGATGTTCGCGTTGTCGGATGCCTTGAGTGGCGCGGTGCTCGACAGTCCTACGACGGAGTACTTCTCCTGCCCCGGAAGGCCGCTGACGGCGACGCCGAAGGGCTTGTTGCCGAAGATGCCTGCCAGGTGCTTGGCGGCTGCGACCGCCTTGTCACGGCTCGTGTAGGTGCCGTGCACCGACTTGACCTTGATCTGGCCGCCGGGACCCGACGCGCCCTTGGTCGGTGCCGGCATGATCGTGCCGAGCACGTCGCCGACCTCCGGTGCCTTCTTGGTCACGGGCGGCAGCGGCGGTATCGGATCGACCGGGATCGGCGGGTACATGTCCATGTGCGGGCAGTACGGCGGATCGATCGGCGGGTACGGGCCGTAGGGGCCGTACGGATCGTAGGGCGGGTACTGGTCGAACGGTGGCTGGTTGAGCTGCTGGATCGCGTCCATGAGCTGCGAGAGCAGGTCGTTGATGCGATCGAACGGGCTGGAGTACGGCGCGGGCATCGCGATCATGCTCGCGCCGCCAGCCGCGCCCTTGCCGGCGAGGCCCAGCGCCTGGGTGTTCACGCCCACCTTCTGGAGCTGCGCGAGGACCTGCTGCGTCGGGGCCGGGGAAGCTGCGGTGCCGTGGTCGCCGGAGGCGGGCACCGTGGTTCCTCGGTTGGTCGTTGCCGGTGCTGCGGATCCTCGGGCCGGAAGGCCCCCGGTTCCCTGTGTCCCTGAGATCGTCATGTCCGTCCCCTCGTCCCGTGTGGTGGCCGTCCCTGGCCTGTAGCTCTACGGAACCACGAGGGTGTCGACCGAAATGTGAGGCGGCTCACATTCCGAGTCGACGACGAAGAAATCCCTGCTCAACACCGCTTTTTCGCGGTCAGGTGTCGGGGTTCTGGAGCGCGTCGGGATCGGTGCCGGAGTCCTGCTCGGCATCGTCGTCCTCGGTCACGTCCGCCGGAAGCTGCGGGTTGAGGCGGCGGGCCGCCTGGAACGCGGCGAGCCCCTCGGCGGTGTCGTCCAGGCCGATGAGGCCCGAGGCGCGGTACTGCACCGACCAGCTGCGCGGCTCCAGCCGCACCGCCCGGCGCCCGGCGTCGGCCGCGAGGTCGCGGCGACCCGCAGCGAACTGCAGCGTGCCCTCGGTGATCGCCGGGTCCGCCCAGGTCGGATCGTACGACTGCGCGTCGCGCGCCGCCGTGATCGCCGCTGCGCGATTGGACTCCTGCAGCTTCGGATCACGCGCGCGACGCAGCGCCGAATCCGCCATCGCCACCGGCAGCACGAGCGCCACGCACACGAGCAACGCGGCAGCCGCGAAGGGCGCCGCCGTCGATGCGCGTATCTGCCGCTGCTGCGCGCTGACGCACGCAACGAGCCCACCCGCCAGCGCGAGCGCCGGCAGCGACGTCGCGGGCAGCTGCCAGAGCCAGTCGATCGACGCATGCGCCGTCCAGTAGCCGAGCGCACCGATCGCGCCGGCGAACGTCGCGTCTCGCGACGGACCGCTGCGCACGAAGCGTCGCGCCGCGAGCACCACGCACGACAGCACCGCCACGCCGAGCGCCGCTCCGACGATCCCCAGCTCGGCGAGCAGCTGCAGCGGCAACGAGTGCACGACCCGCGGTTCCTCGGCCGTCGAACGCTCGCGGACATACTCGCCGCGGAAGTTGCCGGCGCCGAGCCCGAGCAGCGGATGCTTCGGCACCGACCGCAGCGCGACGCTGTAGTAGTCGCATCGCCCCGTGCCGGCATTCGCGAAGTACGACGTGCCGCTGCCAGGATCGTTGACGCGCTCGGGGGGATGCACGCAGCCGTCCCACTGGTCGCTGATCCACGTGCGCCCCCCACCGACGAGCAGGGTCGTTGCGACGATCGCCACGACCACGATCGCCAGCGGCACCGCGAGCGCCACCCCGGCGCGCGCCTCCAGCTCGCCCACGCGATGGGTCACCCACCCCCCGAGCGGAACGAGCGCCGCTCCGATCGCCACGAGCGCCACAGCCACGAGCACCGTCGCAAGCGCCGCACCATGCGCCGCCGACTCCGCACCGCGCAGCAGCGCCCCCGCATCCGCGCCCTCGGTGAACGGCGCCTGGCGAAGGTCGAACTGTGTCTGGAACGGCGCGGTCAGCTTGTGCAGCACAGCCACGAGCGCGAGCACGATCGCCCCGAGGCGCAACAGCCACGTGCTGCGCCTCGGCGTCGCAACGAGCGCCACCACGATCCCGACGAGCACCGCCGGCACGGTGCCCCGACTCTGCGCCAACAGCGCGATCGCAGCGCACATGCCAGCGCCCCCGAGCGCCAGCCCCGACGCTGCCAGGTCCAGCGCGTGGCGCCGCGCGAGCCAGCGCTGCTCGCTCGCGACCGACACCCCGAGCAGCAGGAACATCGCGAACAGGCTCATCCCCGCCATTCCGGGCGCGTAGCCGATCGGCCAGTCGAGCCGTCCCGCCACGAATCCCTCGAGCGGTGCATCGCCCAGCATCCGCGCGAGCGACGCCAGGCCCACGAGCGCGATCCCGACCCCGGTCAGCATGGCGAAGCGTGCGTAGGAGCGAGCGCTCGCCAGTACCACTCCGCCGAGCAGGAACGCCGCCGCGTACCCGGTCGCGCGCATCGCCTCGGTCCAGGCATCGTGGCGCGACACGTCCACCCAGGCGATCGACGCCGTCGTCCACAGCGCAAGCACGACCATCGTCACCGAGGCCACCCCGCCGACGCTGCGCAGCGCGCTGAAGCGACCGCGCGTCAGCTCCACGCAGGCCCACGCGCACAGCAGCAGGATCGCCCAGCCTGCATGCCTGGGGTGGTAGCCGCCGAATCGCAGCGCCAGCAGCGTCGGCACCAGGGCCAGCGCGAACGGCGCGATCCACGGACGCACGAGGCGCGCGTCGATCACGCGCGGACCGTACCGCCGAGCCACTCGATCGTCGCGAGCAGCCCGTCCTCGAGCGGCGTGTCGAACGTCACGCCGAGCCGCTCTCGCGCGAAGCTCGCGTCGAGCACGCTGTTGAGGATCTCGCCCTCGCGCCTGGGTTCGAACTCGCGTCCGTTCGTGGAGCCGTACGCGCGCTCCATCGCATCCCACAGCTCGAGCACGCTCGTCATCCGTCCCGTGCCGACGTTGTAGACCGGCACCGTCGCCCCGCCGCTGCGCAGGTCGGCGTCGGCGCCGCTCGCCGCTGCATCGGCCGCTGCGATCGTCGCGGCGACCACGTCGCCCACGTACACATAGTCGCGCGTCTGCTCGCCGTCACCGAAGATCCGGGCGGGCCGACCATCGAGCACGCGGCCGGCGAAGATCGCCACCACGCCCGCCTCGCCGTGCGGGTCCTGGCGGGGGCCGTAGACGTTCGCGTACCGCATCACGGTGTGTGCGCCGCCGTTGAGCCGCGAATCCTGCGCGAGGAACACCTCGCCTGCGAGCTTCGCCGCGCCATAGGGGCTGGGCGGGTGCATCGGGGTCGACTCGTCGGCCGGTTCGACGACCTCGCCGTAGATCGCGCCACCTGTCGAGGCGAACGCGACGAGCGCGCCATGGCGCCGGGCAGCGGCGAGCACGGAGATCGTCCCGATCACGTTGACCTTCGCATCGAACGCCGGATCCTCCACCGACACGCGCACGTCGGCCTGCGCGGCGAGGTGGTACCACCGCGCGACGGGACCGATGCGGTCCGCGAGCTCGCCGAGCGCGTCCACGTCGGAGACATCGAGCTCGTGGAAGGTGGCATCCTCGGGGACCTGCTCGCGACGACCCGTCGCGAGGTTGTCGACCACATGGACCTCGTCGCCGCGGGACACGAGCGCATCGGCCAGGTGCGATCCGATGAACCCGGCACCACCGGTGACCACAACGCGTTCGCCCACTCGGGGACCCCTTGCTTCGACGAGTTCCTCGCGCGCGCGTGAACGCTGCACGACTGCGGCGACTGTACCCACACGCCACGAATTCCGCGCACGAGCGTCAAAAAGGCTGCTGCGAGGCCACGAGATGGCCTTCCCCAACGTACAGAACCAGTTTTTGCATCAAGTCGTGCTTGACACATACCGATGGCGTCGTACATTGGAACGGAACTGCCCCCGCAGAGAGGTCTCCACAATGTCCGCCCGCAGCATGCGCATCATCCTTCTCGTCGCCATCACGGCCTTCGCCGTCGCGGCGATCCCGTCCAGTGCATTGGCAGGCGGCGTCAGCGCCGTCGATGCGCTCTCGGCCGACACGGCCACCGACGGCAAGACGAACTCTTCCCCGGCCACCACGTCTTCGACGGCCAAGGACAGTCCGACGGTCGACAGCTACGGTGGCGGCACGGACAAGGTTCCGCCGCCGGTCGACTGCGACACGCCGACCACGACCTCGTCGTCCTCCTCGTCGGGCACCTCGACGAGCACGACCTCGACCTCGAAGCCGGCAACCTGCACGATCATCGAGTGTGGCGCGACCGACACCGACGGCAAGGATTCGCGCACCGGCAAGCCGTGTGTCGAGTGCTCCAAGTTCGATACCGACGGCAAGGACGCGTCCGGCCAGGCCTGCGTGCCGACGACCACCACGACGACCAGCTCGCCGTGCACCTCGTCCGGTTCGGGCAGCAGCAGCAGCAGCTCCGCTTCCACGACCAGCTCGACCGTCTGTGCTGGCGGTGGCGTCGAGGAGCCTGTCGAGGGTCCGGTCGAAGGTCCCCAGCCCGTCCAGGGTGGCGGCAGCCCCGCTCCCGCACCGGCACCGGCCGAGGCAGTCGGCGGCGGCGCACCTGAGCTTCCTTTCACCGGCCTGCCCCTGTGGTACGCCATCTACGGTGGCCTCGGCCTCACGGTCGTCGGCGCCGGCCTCTGGTTCCGCGCTCGCCGCGGCACCGAGGGCTGATCCACCCGCCGGGCACCACGCCCGACACGGGTTCACGCCCGACACGGGTTCGCGCGAGACACATATCGCTTCCTGACGGGGCGGCACCCACCACGGGTGTCGCCCCGTTGCGCATCCATGACGGCCATCGCGTCATGCGTTCGTGGACCGATCGCATACGAACCCGTGACGCGATCCGACCCGCCCGACTGCGTCATGACTTCGTAGCCAAGATCGCAACGAAATCATGACGCGACCCGAGCCCGCCCGCCTGCCCGCCCTGACCCGATAGCATCCGTGCGTGGAGAAGGGCCTGCTCATCAGCTTCGAGGGCGTCGACGGCAGCGGCAAGTCGACGCAGCTCGCGCGCCTCGCCGATCGCCTGCGCGCCGTCGGCACCGAGCCGCTGCTCGTGCGCGAACCCGGCGGCACCGCCCTCGGCGAGCGCATCCGCGAGATCCTGCTCGACCCGGCCACCGGCGACATCGACCCCGCCGCCGAAGCCCTGCTCTACGCCGCATCACGCGCGGAGCTCGTCGCCACCACCATCGAACCAGCACTGGCGGACGGTCGAGTCGTGCTCGTCGACCGCTACGTCGACTCCTCGCTCGCCTACCAGGGCGCGGGCCGCGAGCTCGGCATCGACCGCGTGCTCGAAGCCAACCTGCTCGCCACGCGCGGACGCCTGCCGCACCTGACCGTGCTCGTCGCGCTGGATCCTGCCGCGGCGCGCGAGCGGCTCGCGTCCACGGGCGCCGACGAGGACCGCATCGAGCGCGCCGGCGACGACTTCTTCACCCGCGCGCACGGCGCGTACGCGGAGCTCGCCGAGCGCTGGCCCGACCGCATCGCGAACATCGACGGCGCCGGCAGCCCGGACGAGGTCGAGCGCCTCGTCGATGCCGCCGTCCAGCCGCACCTCACGCGCGCCGGGATCGCACTCGAGCCGCTGGAGGCCCACGCATGATCACCGGTGACGTCAACGACCCCGTCCTCGTCGCCCAGCCGCGCGCCCTGCGCACGATCGAGCGACTCCTCGAAGAAGGCCGCGCCCACGCGCTGCTGCTCTCGGGATCGCCCGGCTCGGGACCGGTCGCCGCCGCCCAGCGCGTCGCCCAGCGCGTGCTCTGCCCGAACGGTGGCGACGACGACTGCGACGTGTGCGGGCGCATCTCGCGCCGCGTGCATCCCGACCTCATGTGGATCGCGCCCGAAGGCAGCGACCTCGCGAAGCCGCAGATCGACCTCGTCGTCGAAACCACCACCCGGATGCCGTTCGAGGGCGTCGCCCAGGTCGTCGTGCTCGAGGGCGCCGACAGCCTCTCCTTCGACAATCGCTCCGCCGGCAACACCCTGCTCAAGTCGCTTGAGGAGCCCGAGGGGCGCGTGGTGTTCGTACTCCTCGCGACGAGCCCTGCGCGGGTGTTGCCGACGGTCCGTTCACGCTGCGTCGAGGTCGTGTTCCCCGCCGTGCCCGACGCGCTGCTCGTGGAGGCGCTGCGCGCTGACGGCGTCGACGAGGGCGTGGTCGCCGCGGCCACCGGCATGGACCTCAACGGCATCGCCCGCGCCGCTCGCGGCGACCTGTCCCGCGCCCGCGAGATCGCCGCCGGCGACACCGCCGCCCAGCGACGCGGCGACCTGCTCGTCGGCATGCACCAGGTCGCCTCCGGAGCCATGGCCCCGTCGCAGCTCGCGAACCGCATCATGTCCCGCGCCGGTGCCGCGAGCGATGCCGCTGCAGCCCGCGCGGCGCTCGAGTTCGACGAGATGGAGCTCGTCATGAGCGACAAGGAAACGAAGACGTTCAACGGCAAGACCAACGACGAGGGACGCGAGAAGCGCACCGCGCGCCGGGCCCGCAAGGCGCGCGTCGCCGAGCTGCAGGCGTGCCTGGCCGAGCTGTCGAGCTGGTGGCGCGACGTGCTCGCGCTCTCCGTCGGCGCCGACGAAGCCGTCACCAACCTCGATCGCCTCGACCAGACCCGCGCCGCCGCAGCCGGGCCTGCGGGCACCCGAGCCGTCGGCGCCCTCGACGCGATCGACGATTCCGCCGCGCGCCTGCTCTTCAACAACGCCGACGAGGGCGTCACGGTCGGGGCGCTCGTCGCCGAGCTCGCCGCCCTCGCCGCGGGCCGAATCCGTGCGCGCCGCACGCTCGGCGCCGGGGCCCGAACCCCGCAGGGCTACGAAGTTTCCCTCGGCTGACCGCCCCGGTCGCTTACACGGCCCTGACACAAACCGTGCACAACCTTTGGTGGACCCCGCTCGACACCGGGCCGATCCATGTCCTGCCGATTGCCGCAGGTGTGGGGCCAGCGACCGGCAACGTGCAGTACTCAGGGGGGACGAACCATGGACGATTTCTTTTCGACGACGGACGACGCGGAGCCTGCGGGCGCACTGCTGTCCGGCGGGCGCACCGAGCACGAGTCGGTGCACATCCACGAGCGTGAGGAGGTCGAACTCGGCCTCCAGATCGACTACAGCAACCCGGAGCGCGCGATCGAGGTGCTGCACCGCGAGTTCTCGAGCCGCCTGTTCGCGTACTCGCTCTCGATGCTGCGCAACCGCGAGGACGCCGAGGACGCGGTGCAGACCACGTTCATGAACGCCTACAACTCGCTCAACGACGGGCGCGTGCCGCGCCAGGAAGCCTCGTGGCTGTTCAGGATCGCGCGCAACGTCTGCCTCAACCGCATCCGCACGCACACCCGCAAGCCGGCGGGTTCGCTCGAGGGCATCGAGGTCGCATCCAGCCGCGGCGTCGAGGACCAGCTCGACCAGCACCTGCACGCCGTGGCGCTGCGCACGGCGCTCGAGCGACTGCCCGAGCAGCAGCGCAAGGCGATCGTGCTGCGCGAACTGCAGGGTGCGTCGTACGCGGAGATCGCGGACGCCCTCGAGACCACGCAGGGCGCCGTCGAGAGCCTCATCTTCCGGGCACGTCGCCAGCTGGCGAGCAGCATTCGCACCGTGGGCGCAGGCATGGATGCCGGCATCGCCCGCGCTGCCGCCTGACAGGCGACACGCACCGAATCCCGAGCGGGAGCGTCATGGCCAGGACCGCGGCCGTCGACGCTTCCGCTCGTGGTCGTTCCTGAACCTCGACGGGGCAGGTCAGGCGACGACGATCACCTGCGCGTTCGGGGTCACGTCCACGGGCTCGGAGGCGGGCGGGTTGATGCGCACCCCACCGAAGCCGACGTCGGAGCCGGGCACCATGGTGCCGATCGGCGATTCGCCGAGGCGTGCCGCGGAACGCACGATGTCACTCCATGCGACCGGTGCGCCGGTCATCGCCGCGTCGTCGAGGTAGCGCGCGATCGGGCGCATCGTCACTTCGACGCCGGTGCCGTCGAGCAGTTCGGCGAACACCTCGTCGAGCTCGCCGTTCTCCGACAGCTGGGCGAGCAGCAGGCTCGTCAGTCGTTCGCTCACCACGAAGTCGTCGGGGTTGGCGACCCGCCCCAGCTCCACCGAGCGCGGCTCGAGCAGTTCGGCGACGATCGAGGTGCCGTGGTTGCGGTGGTCGGAGTCGAGGATGCGTCGGGCGTGCACGAGCCCGAGCAGCGTGCGGGCGTCGGCGTCCGCCGGCGCGAGCTTGCGGTAGCCGACGAGCACGATGCGCTCGTAGTCACGCGCGTCGAGCACCGCCCGCAGCGGTTCGATCCGCGACGTGTCCGCCTCGCTCACCGACACGGTCAGGTTGCCGGTGCTCGTGACTTCACCCTCGGCGATGCTGACGAGCTCGGGGTCGACCACCACGTCCACCGTCGAGCCATCCGGAACGGAGCGCGCGAGGTGCGCGAGCATGCGCGGTGACAGGTCGTTCCAGCCGACCATGAGCAGGTGGTCGGGGGCGAGCGGCGGGGTGACGTGCGCCACGATGTCAGCACGCGGCGTGTGTGCAGGCGACGCCGTCAAGGCAAGCGTGTCGTCGTCCTCGCTGATCGCGATCACGCGATCGCCGACTGCCAGCTCCACGTCGGTGTCGGGATTGAGCTCGACGCGACCATCCGCGTACCGGATGCCGATCGGCGAGCTCGTGTCGTAGGACTGCAGCACCTGGAACCACGTACGCCCGACGAGCGTCGGGTCGTCGTGGAAGTAGATCTCGTCGCCGTCGAAGTCGAGCAGCTCCTGGTACACCGCACCCAGGCCCGCCTGTCGGCAGATCTGCGCCGTCATCCGCGCGATGAGGTCGCTCGACACGACGGTGCGCACCCGACCGCCGGTCGCCTCGCTGAGCGCGTCGGCGTTCTCGGAGTCCGCGAACTCCGCGAGCACGTGCATGCCGGCGAGCTCCCGATCGAAGCTCATGAGCCCGAGCAGCACCTTCGTGGTCTGCGCATCGGGCGACTCCATCGCGACATCGCTCAACACGATGATGCTGCGCGCCGCGAGCGGCTGCACGAGCTTGAGGTCGCTCGGATCCGCGGGATTGCCCGTGCGGCAGACGATGCGGGTGCCGCTGCGTCGGCCCACCAGCGCACCGAGCAGCTGGAGGAAGCGGCGGTGCGCGACCTGCTGCGGCAGCCGCGAGTTGATCTCGTCCTCCATCTCGACCCGATCGCGATCGGCGAGCACCACGACGCATGCCGACCGACGGTTCTCGTTCGCGATCTGGAGCTCCGAAATGATCGTGTGCAGCTTCTCGCTCCACCCGAGCACGAGCGTGTGCCCCGTCTCCGGCACGATGCCGCGGCCCTTGCGCAGCCCTTCGATCGAGCGATCGATGACGCTCGCGATCAGGCCGATGAGCGTCGAGAAGATGAAGATGCCGACGATCGTGATGAACAGCGATGCGCCGCGGATCCACCAGCCCTCGTCACCGGTGACGGTGCCGGGATCGAGCGTTCGCATGAGCGACCGCCACGAGTTCTCGATGAACGAGTTGTCGGCGACGCCCGTGTCCGGGTTCGCCGAGATCGCCGCGTGCAGCAGCAGGCTGGTCAACACCACGAACACGAGCGTCACGAGCCCGAGCCACCCGATCAGCGCGCCCGACCCGCGCGAGAGCGTCAGGTCGAAGCGGTAGCGCAGCCACCCCATGAAGCCGACGCTCGGTCGCGGCGGTCGCGGCGCCGGCGTTCCCGGGGTCGTCGTGCGGTTCGCGGCGGCTGCGCGCACGTGTGCACGCGCGGCATTGGTGGTTCGCTGGGACACGGATCCTCGATCAATCGGGCGACGTTCTGGCCGAAGGCACCTACCTGATCGCCATACCGTCGAAACCGACGATTCGGGTAGCGTCCCACCATGGTCAGTGCCACCGGATACTCGGGCACCCCGCTCGCGAAGAAGCTCGGCATCACGGCTGGCATGCGCGTGGCCGTGCTCGATGCGCCCGACGAGCACGCCCCGCCCGACGGCTACGAGGCGCTGCTCGACCCGATGCCCGACCGCGTGCGCGTCACGACGAGCCTGCGCGGCTCGATCGACCTCGTCCACCTGTTCGTCACGCGCCGCACCAGGCTCGAAGCCCGCATCGACGCCTGCCGCCGCACGATCTTCCCTGCCGGCACCATCTGGATCAGCTGGCCCAAGAAGTCCAGCGGCATGCCGACCGACGTCACTGAGGACGTCATCCGCGATGTCGTCCTCTCCCGCGGCCTCGTCGACGTGAAGGTCTGCGCCGTCGACGAGACCTGGTCGGGCCTCAAGCTCGTGGTCCCGGTCGCGCAGCGCGAGTGATTCAGCCGCGCGCGTCGTCGAGCAGGCGCAGCTGGGTGATCACGCCGTGACCGGTCGCGTACAGGGTCGCCAGGGGTGACTCGCCCGACATGAGCTCGGCTTCGGGGACGGTGCGGCCGAAGCGCTCGTCGCCGATGCGCAGCCAGATCGTCACGTTGCCCGCGCCGGGCAGGTCGGTGTCTGCGCGGGGCAGCACGTCCTCGACGTGGCGAGCGGCGGACTCCACCAGTCCGCGGCTGGCCGCTGACACGGCCTCGTGCTCGCCGCCGCCGACGATGCCGCCGCCGGTGGTCGTGTACAGGCTGGTGGTGCCGTCCTTGAGCGAGATGACCGTCGCCGCGGCCTCCGCGTCGAAGCCGATGTCGATCGCCACGCCCCACGGCTCGTCGCCGGCGTCCGCGAAGCCGAGCTCCGAAGCACTCGATTCGAGCATGAGCAGTCGCGCACCGACCAGGGGATTCTCGTCATCGGTCATGTCAGACGACCTGGCCGCTCGGACGGACCGTCACCGTCGAGAGCGTCACCCGCGGGTCGCGCGTGACCGCGAACAGCGCCGCGTCGGCGATGTCCTGGTCCCGCAGCGACCACTCGGGCACGCCGTCATCGAAGAAGGGGGTGTCGACCATGCCGGGCTCGATGCTCGTCACGCGCACGCCCTGCTCGGCGACCTCGAGACGCACCGCTTCCGCCATCGCCGTGACCGCGTGCTTGGTCGCCGAGTACAGCGACCCGGGCAGCACACGCCGACCCGCGACGGAGCTCATCACGAGCACGTCGCCCTTCGACTGCTGCAGCGCCGGCAACGCGGCGCGGATCGTGATCGCCGCGCCATAGACGTTGGTGAGGATCATGTCGCGCCAGTGGTCGGGGTCCGACTCCAGCCACCCGCGCGGCGCTCCGAAGCCCGCGTTCACGACCACGGCGTCGAGCTGTCCGAACGCGTCGACCGCCACGGAGACCGCGTGCTGGCACGAGGCCCAGTCCGTGACGTCGAGCTGCACCGCGCGGGCGACGTCGTCCCCACCGAGCTTCGCCGCCAACGCCTCCAGCCGATCGAGCCGCCGCGCGCCGAGCACGACACGCATGCCCGCGCCCACGAACGCCTCCGCGATCGCGGCACCGATTCCACTGCTTGCTCCTGTGACGAGCGCGACGCGCCCGTCGACCGATTCACTGTGCATGGCACCGCCCTACCCGCCATGCGCATCAGGCGATCACACGCGGGATCCGCCGCCCTCCCTGCGCTGCTCGACGGCGGCGTGACGAGAGCGCGTGCGAATGGGCAGGATGCAGGCATGGCCCACACCAGTCCGTCGTACACCTTCACCATCCGCATCCGCCTCGAGCGCGAGCCGGGCAGGTTCGCACGCGTCGCTGCAGCGATCGCCGAGGTCGGCGGCGACCTGGGCGCGGTCGACATCGCGCGCACGTCGCGACACCACCTGTGGCGCGACGTGACGGTGCTCGCCGCCGATCGCGCGCAGGCGCAGGCGATCGTCGACGCGATCGCGAAGGTGGAGGGCGTGGTCGTGGAGCAGGTCTCGGACCGCACGTTCCTCATGCACCTCGGTGGCAAGCTGGCGATCAAGAGCAAGGTGCCGCTCAAGACACGCGACGACCTCTCGATGGCCTACACCCCGGGCGTCGGGCGCGTGTGCCAGGCGATCGCCGACGAGCCCGAGCGCGTGTGGGCGCTCACGATCAAGCGCAACTCGGTGGCGGTCGTGAGCGACGGCAGCGCAGTGCTCGGCATGGGCGACATCGGGCCCGAGGCGGCGATGCCGGTCATGGAGGGCAAGGCGCTGCTGTTCAAGCGCTTCGCCGGCGTGGACAGCTGGCCGATCTGCCTGGACACGCAGGACGTCGACGAGATCGTCGCGACCGTGAAGGCGATCGCGCCCGGCTTCGGCGGGATCAACCTCGAGGACATCTCCGCGCCGCGCTGCTTCGAGATCGAGCGTCGCCTCCGCGAGGAGCTCGACATCCCCGTCTTCCACGACGACCAGCACGGCACGGCGGTCGTCGTGCTTGCCGCGCTCATGGGGACGGCTCGCCTGCTGCGCCGCGACATCTCCGACCTGCGCGTCGCGATGCTCGGGGCGGGCGCCGCCGGCACCGCCGTCGCGCGCATCCTCGTCGCAGCGGGCGTGCGCGACATCGTCGGTGTCGACCGCCACGGGATCATCCACTCGGCCC
>JAOPYQ010000019.1 GCA_025964555.1 Thermoleophilia bacterium
GCTCCGGCCTCGCGCAGTACGAGTACTGCATCTCCACCGCCGCGAGCTGTGGCGGCACGGTGGCGCGAACGTGGACGAGCACGGGCACGACGGCCAGCACGACCGGCACGGGCCTCACGCTCACGACGGCGACCACGTATTTCGTCGCGGTGCGCGCGACCGACAACGTCGGGAACGTCTCGACCATCGCGAACAGCGACGGCATCCTCTTCGACACCACGACCCCGGCTCCCGCCGCCGTCAACGACGGCGCAGGCGCCGACATCGACTACCAGACATCACTCACGACGCTCCCCGCGAACTGGAGCGCCGTCGTCGATCCCGGCTCCGGCCTCGCGCAGTACGAGTACTGCATCTCGACGGCGGCCTCGTGCGGCGGCACCGTCGTGCGCACATGGACCAGCACCGGCACCACCGCGAACACCACCGGCACCGGACTGACGCTCGTCGCCGGCACGACGTATCGCGTCGCGGTGCGCGCCACCGACGCGCTCGGCAACGTCTCCACCATCACCACCAGTGACGGCGTCCTCATCGACACCTCGACGCCGGCCCCGACCACCGTCAATGACGGTGCCGGCGCCGATCTCGACTACCAGACCTCCCTCACCACGCTGCCGGCCAACTGGAGCGCCGTCGTCGACGCCGGCTCCGGCCTCGCGCAGTACGAATACTGCATATCCACCGCCGCCAGCTGCGGTGGCACCGTGGCGCGCTCCTGGACGAGCACCGGCACGACGGCCAGCACGACCGGCACGGGCCTCGCGCTCACGACCGCGACCACGTACTTCGTCGCGGTGCGCGCGACCGACAACGTCGGGAACGTCTCCACGATCACCTCCAGCGACGGCATCCTCGTCGATACCTCGACCCCTGCCCCGGCCACGGTCAACGACGGCGCCGGCGCCGACATCGACTACCAGACCTCGCTCACCACGCTCCCCGCGAACTGGAGCGCCGTCGTCGATCCCGGCTCCGGCCTCGCACAGTACGAGTACTGCATCTCCACCGCCGCCAGCTGCGGCGGCACCGTCGTGCGCACATGGACCAGCACGGGCACCACGACGAGCGCCGCCGGCACCGGCCTCACGCTGCTCACCGGCACCCTCTACCGGGTCTCCGTTCGCGCGACCGATGCGCTCGGCAACGTCTCCACGATCACCACGAGCGACGGCGTGACGATCGACACGTCCACGCCCGCCCCGGCATCGGTGAACGACGGCGCGGGAGCCGACCTTGACTATCAGACGTCGCTCACGACATTGCCGGCGAACTGGAGCGCGGTCGTCGACGGCGCGTCCGGTCTCGCGCAGTACGAGTACTGCATCTCCACCGCCGCCAGCTGTGGTGGCACCGTGGCGCGCACCTGGACGAGCACCGGCACGACGGCCAGCACGACCGGCACGGGCCTCACGCTCACGACCGCGACCACCTACTTCGTCGCGGTGCGCGCCACCGACAACGCCGGGAACGTCTCCACGATCACCTCGAGCGACGGCATCCTCGTCGACACCTCGACCCCTGCCCCGGCCACGGTCAACGACGGCGCCGGCGCCGACATCGACTACCAGTCGTCCACGACGACGTTGCCGGCGAACTGGAGCGCCGTCGTCGATCCCGGCTCCGGCCTCGCACAGTACGAGTACTGCATCTCCACCGCCGCCAGCTGCGGCGGCACCGTCGTGCGCGCATGGACCAGCACCGGCACGACGGCGAGCACCACCGGCACGGGACTGACACTGTCCAACAACACGACGTACTTCACCGCCGTGCGTGCCACCGACGCGCTCGGCAACGTCTCGGCGATCGCGAACAGCGACGGCGTGACGCTCGATTCGACGCCGCCGCTCGCACCGACGCTCGTCTCCCCGCCCGCGGGCTCGTCGGCCGGAGCCTGGCCCGCGCTCGTCGCGACCTACCTCGACCCGGCACCGGCCACCCCGGGCCAGCTCACGTTCGAGGTCTGTTCCGACCTCGCCTGCACTGCCGTCGTGCAGTCGGGCACGAGCGCCGCCGGCCTGGGAACCGGCACGAACGGCCAGTGGACACCCACCGCGCCGAACGGTGCCTACTTCTGGCACGCTCGAGGCACCGACCAGTCGGGCGCCGCCGGCCCGTGGAGCGCGGTTCGCGCGTTCGACGTGGGCGTCTCGTCGCTGACGCTGACCGTCCTCGATCCGAGCGTGTCGCTGGGCTCGTTCCTGCCATCGACCAACGCGACGGCCTCGATGTCCGTCCAGGTGCAGACCAGTTCGCTCAACGGCTACAACCTCGGCGTGCACGACACGACGGGTGCGACCGGACCCGCGTGCACGGGAGGCGGCTGCGGCGCGGCGACGGTCCCGGACTGGACCGGCACGGTCGCGACACCGACGCTCTGGACCGCGGGAACGAGCGGCGGCGCAGGCCTCACCGTGCTCGACGCGACAGGTGGACGTCTCGCCAAGTGGGGCACGGGCACGGGTACGGCAGCCACCGACTTCGTGGCCAACAACTTCGCGGGCCTGACCGGCACCGCCGCGCTCGCGCACCAGCGCACGACGTACTCGACCGGGGTGGACACGGTGACGTTCGGCTACCGCATGAACGTTCCGGGATCGACGCTCGGCGGGTCCTACGAGACCACCGTCACCTACACGGCGACCGCGAACCCGTAGCAGCGATCCTCCGTCAGCCGGCGACGAGCGCCGCGTGCCGTTCCTGGGCAGCCACGATGAGCGCGCGCACGCCGTCCTCGTCACCAGCGCGCAGCAGCGCGATCGGATCGGGATCGCCGTTGACGATCTGCTCGAAGAAGTCCTTGCGGTCGTTGTAGGTCGGCAGCGTGCCCTTGGCCCAGCTGCGCACCTCGTTGAGCAGCTCCGCCAGGCGTGCGTACTCGGTCCCGAACAGCTCCGCGATCTCGCGCTTCATGCGCTTGGCGAGCGCCGGCGACGCGCCGCGTGTGGAGATCGCCACGGAGATCGCACCCGTGCGGATGATGGCCGGCAGGATGAAGTTGCACAGCGGCGGCACGTCCACGATGTTGACGAGCATCGCCTTCGCCTCCGCCTCCTCGTAGATGCGAATGTTCGTGTCGGTGTCGTCGGTGCACGCGATCGCCATCAGGCAGCCGTCGAGGTCGCTCGTCTCGTAGTCGCGCTTCGACCAGGTCAGCTCGCCGTCGGCCGCCAGCTGCTCGACCTCGGGCAGCACCTTGGGCGACACGACGTGCACGTCGGCGCCGCACACGAGCAGTCCCTCGGCCTTCTCGAGGCCCAGGTGACCGCCGCCCACCACGAGCGCACGTCGTCCCTTGAGGTTGAGGCACGCGATGTAGTGCGTGGTGTTGAGCATGTCGACCGTGCAGCGGTTGTCGCAGATGCCGACCTTGAACTGGCAGACACATTCCTTGCCGGCGTACGCAGCAGCGGGCATGACGGGGAGCTCCTCGGGGCGAAAACGGGTCCCGAGCAGTGTAGCGGGCCACGCCCCGACCCGAGTCGGCCGCATGACGGCCCTTCCTGAACGCTCCACTGCGCGTACCACTCCTCGATGACTCGGAGACGGTCGAGTCGCGCACCCGGGACGGTGCATCACGCGCCCGCCGTCAATCCAGAGGGACGGGGGACGACGATGACCATCGGGGCGACAGGCTCACAGGTGACCGCCGCACGCGCGGCGCTGCCTACGCGCACGCCGGACGACGACCCGCAGGCACGGCGCCGCAAGGCATTCCCGTCGCTGCCCAACCAGGCGGCTGCAGCCATCGATGCGGATGCCCAGGCCGCCGCCGACCCGCTGCGACCCACCGCCGCCGATGGCTGGTCGCCCGACAAGATCGTCGCCGTCCGCTCCCGCCACGACGGCGGTTTCCTCGGCTCGGCCCTCAACTTCACGCTCGGCGGCGTGGACGAGCACCCGGGCCAGCGCCTGTCGGTCGGCCAGGTCAACGAGCTCGCCCCGTTCTACGCCACGCAGTTCGGCCTCGACGAGGGCTACGTGCGCCGCGAGCTCGCGAAGGTCTACGTCTACGTCGGCGGCCCGAGCGTCGACGGCCAGGCGATGACGATCGGCCACCACATCTTCGTGCCGGACGAGGCGTCGCTCGAGCGGATCATGACTCGCCCGGGCAAGCGCTGGCTCTCGCACGAACTCGCGCACACGATGCAGTACCTGGCGTACCAGAACGCCAGCCCGCAGTCGTTCCTGGCCGACTACTTCTCGAGCATGATCATCGGCAAGGACCCGCAGAAGCCGGGCTCGGGCGAGGGCCCCAACGTGTGGGGCGCGTTCTTCACCGGGCTCGGCACGTCCGGCAAGTCCGAGGACGACCTCGGCAAGGGCTCCACCACGCTGCGCGAGAAGCTCATGTCGACGATCGTGCCGGCCGCTGTGGTGTCGATACCGGTCGCGGTGACTGCGGGCGGTGCGCTGAAGGCCGCGCGCGTGCAGACCGGTCGCCACATCCTCGGCACCGGCAACTCGATGGGCATGGCGATCACCGGCATCGCGACACCCGCGCTCGCCGGCTCTGCGATCGGCCTCTTCCACGACCAGCTCGGCGATGGCTGGACGAAGGTCCTCGGCGCCGGCGCGGGCGGCGCGCTCGCAGGACTCGCGATGTGGAAGGGCGGCGCGTTCAACGTCGGCGGCTCGACCGCGGTCACGGAGGTCGGCCGAGCGCTCGGGCGCACGAGCGCGATCGGCCTGGCAGTGGGCGCGACGATCGGCGGCGCGGCCATTGGCCTGCTGACCGCCACCGCGAGCGCCAACACGATGGAGGGCTGGTCACACAGCGCCGACGTGCTGCGCTCGCTGCAGCACCGCCCGGCCGGCGAGGCGCCGCGCGAGCTCGACCTGCAGAACGCCGTGCACGATTCACACTGGCTCGAGATCGACGCGGAGGCCACCGCGCGCACGTTCATCAGCGAGTGGAAGCAGCCCGCCCCCGGGGCGCCGCCCGTCGAGGGACGCAACCCGGGCGAGGCCAAGGGTCTCAAGGATCGCATCGAGACGGACGTCGCGAGCCGCGTCGACTGGGGCGTGAAGGTGCCGCTCATCGTCGGCATCCCGGCGGCGATCGGCCTCGGTGCGGGCGTGCTCGCCACGCGAACGGGCGTGAAGGTGCTGCGCACGACCTTCCAGGAAGGTCGCCCGATCACCGACGCGATCGGCGAGGCCATGCGGCTGCTCGGCTCGAACAAGCAGGGCGTCGGCAACAGCCTCGGTGTCGGTGCCTCGCTCACGCTCGCGCCGCTCATGGCCGGCGGCATCGTCGGTCCGGTCGTCTACAACGCGACCGGGTCGGAGACGGCCGCACGCCTCGGCGGCGCCGGCGCCGGCGCAGTCGCGACCGGTGCGCTGCTCACGATGCTGCTCAAGGGACGCGGCGGCACGCTGCTCACCACCTCCGGCAAGGTCGGCCTGGGCATGGCAGTGGCAGGTGCGATCGGCTTCATGGCGAGCGGCGTCGCCACCGACGCCCTGCGCCCGGGCACGCGCGAGTACGACGCCTCGAACTGGGCGCGCTCGTGACACTCGGGCACGTCGCTGGCTGACCGGGCCCGCGACGTGACAGGCACGCGCCGCGCGGGTAGGCGCACTGCATGATCGTGACTCGCAGCATGCACTCGGAATGGCGCTCCAACTCGTACCTCGTCGCGGACGAAGCGGGCGGGCACGCCGTCTTCATCGACGCGGGCGCCCCCATCGAGCCGCTCATGTCGAAAGTGGACGAGCTCGGCGTTCGCGTGACGCACATCCTGCTCACGCACGAGCACCACGACCACACGACGCACATGATGGCGCTCGAGGAAGCCTACGGCGCCACCCTCGTGCTGCCCGAACGTGCGATGGACGGCATCGAGGTGAAGAGCGGGTCGCTGCACCTGCGCTCGGTCCCGACGCCCGGGCACTGCTCACCGCACGTCGCCTGGCTCGTCGAAGATGCAGGTTCGGTGGTGGCAGCGTTCACCGGTGACGTCCTCTTCCAGGGCGCTGTCGGCGGCACGCTCGACGGTGGCGTCGACGGTGTCGAGCAGCTGCGATCCTCGATCCTCGACGAGCTGCTCGCGCTCCCCGCCGACACGGTGCTCTATCCGGGGCACATGGAGGCGACGACCGTCGCGGCGGAACTCGAATCGAACGTGTTCGTGCGCGCGTGGCGCGGCGACGAACCGGTTCGCGACGACGCGGTGCAGTTCGCCGGCACCGATGTGACGCTCCTGCTCGAGGGGCCCGACTACGACGGCGGCACCAAGGCGTGGGTGCGGTTCGAGGACGGCCGTGAGGCGATCGTCGGCGGCAGCATGATCACCACGTCGGGTGCGCGCGCGTGACGCGTCCCCTCGGATCCGGGCGCACGGTCGTGGTCGTGGCGCTCGCCGCGCTGGCGTCGCTGCTGGCGACCGGGTGCGGGTCGAGCGACGACGACGGGTCGAAGGGATCGACGAAGACGTCGACCACGGACACGACGACGACTGACACCACCGAGACCACCACGACCGACGACGACCACGGCGACCCGACCGAGCTGCCGGATCCCGTTCCCGAGGGCGAGCTGCCCCCGATCCAGGTGACGTCGCCGACGTCGCTCGCGTACGTCAGCGGCAGCTTCGTGCTGGCCGGGAGCGCGCAGGTCACCGAAGGCGCACTGCAGTGGGCCATCCTCGACGCGGACCTCAAGCCGATGACGCAGGGGCGCATGACCGCGAGCTGCGGCGCCCCCTGCCGCGGGAAGTTCCGCGCACGCATCCCGCTGGCGAAGGTGCCGGTCGGATCGTGGGAGCTGCACGTCTGGACGCCGCCCGTCGCGGACGACGACCCACCGCGCGTGCACGACACCATGACCCCGATCACCGTCACCGCCAAGCCCGTCACCGGCGCGCCCGATCCCGGCGCCACCCCACCCGGCGGCGTCCCCGGCGGCGCCTGACGGTCTCGTCGGAGCGCCTCACCGCGCCATGTGCGTCGAGTTCACCCTGCCGGGCGGGGAAAAGTCGACGCCCATTCCGCGTGCAGAGATCTACCATCGCAACGCAACTCGCTCGCGCGCGCACGCGAAGAACAGGTGGGACAGCGCGCGCCAGGCCGGCGCACGCGCATCGAACGGGGATTCGCAGATGACCGCCATCGCACAGCGACCGCATTACGGCACGGCGATGCTCGCCGGCGCGGCAACGACCGTCGGCCTGAGCGCGCTCGCGCACTCGCGAACCGGCCAGATGTCGAGCTTCCGCGGCGCGGTCGTGCCCGGCATCCTCGTCGGCGGGATGGCGGCGGGATCCGCCGTCATGCTCGCGAACGCGGCTGGTGGCAGCCTGCTCGCACAGGGCCTCACCGCAGGCGCGTTCGCCGGAGCGGGCGCCCTGCTCATGTCCTCACGCGGATCCGGCGGTGCGCTGCAGGGCGCACTCATGCTCGGCGGCGGCGCAGTCGCCGGTCTCGTCGTCAACCGCCTGCTCGACTGACCGACTCGCGCTTCAGCCCTTGGCTGCCGGCCGCTTCGCGGTGTCGGTTCCGAACACCCGGTAGCCCTCGGCGGCGTACGCCTCCTGCGCTCCGATGAGGTCGTCGAACGCCGTGTCCACCTGCTCGTCCGTCGCGAACTGCACGAACAGCTCGGCCTTCGCGGAATCGGTCGTCGCGTCCTCGAGCTGCTTCGCCAGGACGTCGAACGCCTTCGCCACCCCACGCAACCCACGCTGCAGCCGCTTCTGCGCTCGCGCAGCGTCCTTCGGGGGATCGAGGTCGTCCAGCTGGTCGGCAGCTTCGCGGAGGTGGTCCGCGATGGATCGAACCTCCTCCGGCCCGATCGTCTCGGCATCATCGCCCGGGAGCTGTTCGAGCGAGTCGTCGACGACCCGTCCGACCTTCGCCAGGTCCCGCTCGTACTCGAGCCGCTCGGACCCGCCACAGCCGCCCACGAGCGCCGCGAGCAGCACCGTCGCACCGGCCAGGATCAGGAAGCGGAACATGGCGCGAACCTATCGGAGTGCGCCGACACCCTTCATGCAATACTTCGCGATGGGCCCACGGTGTTTCGCGCGTGGCGCGCCCACGACACGACGTAAGCGAATCCCGATAAGGGGCTGACTGACGTGACCGACAGGTCCGACGCGCTGAACGATGGCTTCGTCCAGCTGATGTACGAGAACTGGCTCGCGAATCCCGCGAGCGTCGACGAGGAATGGCAGAAGCTGTTCCGCGAGGGTGGAGCACCCGGGAGCGCGCAGCCGACCGCCGCCCCCGCAGCGTCGCCCGCCGCGGTGAAGGCGCCGCCCGCTGCGGCAGCGCCCGCCGCGGCCGCCGCCGCCTCGACGCCTGCCCCGAAGGCACCGGCCGCGAAGGACGCGGACCTGCCCGAGGGTGCGACGCTCATGAAGGGTCCGGATCGCGGACTCGTGCAGAACATGAACACGTCGCTGACGGTCCCGACCGCCACGACGTTCCGCACGATCGCGATGTCGACGATCGACGCCAAGCGACGCGAGCTCAACGCGAAGCTCGCCGAGTCCGGTCGCAAGCTGTCGTTCACGCACCTGGTGGCGTGGGCGCTCGTCGAGGGCTACCAGCAGGTGCCCGTGATGGGGCACACCTTCGAGGAGATCAACGGCAAGCCGTACCGAATCCCCCACGAGCACGTGAACTTCGGCCTCGCGGTCGACGTCGAGAAGCCCGACGGCTCGCGCGGGCTCATGGTGCCGTGCGTCAAGGCTGCCGACACGCTCGGCGCGAAGGGCTTCTGCGACGCCTACGACGCGATCGTCGAGAAGTCGCGCACCGGCAAGCTCGGGCTCGAGGACATGCTCGGTACGACGTTCACGCTCACCAACCCCGGTGGCCTGGGCACCGTCGCCAGCGTGCCGCGGCTCATGAAGGGCCAGGCCGCGATCATCGCGACCGGCTCGATCAACTTCCCGGTCGAGTTCCAGCACCTGCCCAAGGAGCGCATCGCCGAACTCGGCGTCTCCAAGGTCATGGTCATGACCTCGACCTACGACCACCGCGTGATCCAGGGCGCGGAGTCGGGTCGCTTCCTCAACGTCGTCGACAAGCTGCTGCAGGGCGGCGACGAGTTCTACGAGCGCTTCGCCGACGCGTTCGGCATCGGTACGGGCACCTCCAAGCCCGCCCCCGCTGCCGCCGCGCCGGCCGCCGCACCCGCCTCGGTCGCCACGTCCGTGGAGACGACGGATCCGGTCGCCGCGCCCACCGAGGAGCAGATCGCCGCGAACGGGCAGGGCCCGGCGCCGATCCTGCTCGACCCGGGTGCCGCGATGGTGCCGGTGCACGGCGACCTGCTGCCCGAACCCGCGCCGTTCCCGCTGCTGCCCGCCGCCAAGATCGAGGTGTCCGAGGACCAGCTCGCGTCGGTCGCCGCCGCGATGTCGCTCGTGAAGGCGTTCAGGACCCACGGCCACCTCGCCGCGGACCTCGATCCGCTCGGCTCGCCCCCGCCCGGCGATCCCGCACTCGATCCGGAGACGGTCGGCCTGACCGACGAGGTCATGCGCACGATCCCGGCGAAGGTGTTGCGCGTCGGCGTCGGCGGCGAGACGTTCGCGGACGTGCTCCCGTCGCTGCGCGAGAAGTACTGCGGCACCATCGCGTACGAGATCGAGCACATCGCGGACCACGAGCAGCGCGTGTGGCTGCGCCGCATGATCGAGGCGGGCGAGCATCGCCAGCCGCTCAATCCCGAGCAGAAGATGTGGCTGCTCGATCGACTGACCGACGTCGAGGCGTTCGAGCGCTTCGTACGCCGCGCGTACCTGGCGCAGAAGCAGTTCTCCATCGAGGGCCTCGACATGATGGTCCCGATGCTCGACATCCTCGTCGAGGCGGCATCGGAATCGGGCGCGCACGAAGTCGTGCTCGGCATGGCGCATCGCGGCCGGCTCAACATCCTGTCCCACACGCTCGGCCTGCCCTACGACCGCGTGCTGCGCTTCTTCGAGGCCGAGAGCCGCGTCGTGGAAGGCACGCTCGTACAGGGCGGCGGCACTGGCGACGTTAAGTACCACATGGGCACCAGCGCCTCGGTGGAGACGCAGGCCGGCTCGATCGACGTCACGCTCATGCCGAACCCGAGCCACCTCGAGGTCGTCAACCCGGTCGTCGAGGGTCGCACGCGTGCGAGCCAGACGCTCCAGCGCGGCAAGGAGCTGACGTTCGACGGCTCCGCTGCAGTCCCCGTGCTCATCCACGGCGATGCGGCGTTCGCGGGCCAGGGCGTCGTTGCGGAGACGCTCAACCTGCAGAACCTGGACGGCTACCAGACGGGTGGCACCATCCACCTCATCGCCAACAACCAGGTCGGCTTCACGACCAACCCCGCCGACGGTCGCTCGACGCGCTACGCGAGCGACCTGGCCAAGGGCTTCGACATGCCGATCATCCACGTGAACGCGGATGACGCTGAAGCGTGCCTGTCGGCGATGAAGCTCGCGGTCGCGTACCGCAGCCGATTCCACGAGGACGTGCTCATCGACCTGATCGGCTACCGCCGTCACGGTCACAACGAGACCGACGAGCCCAACTACACGCAGCCGAAGATGTACGCCATCATCAAGGAGCACACGCGCGTTCGCGAGATCTTCGCGAGCAAGCTCGTCGCCGATGGCATCGTCTCCGACGAGCAGGTCAAGGCCCGCTACGACGAGCGCTACAAGGCGCTCTCGACGCTGCACGAGGCGAACGTCCTCGCACTCGGTGATCGTGATCCGTCCGAGCTCGACGAGCCGACGGGTGACATCCTCGACCTGGGTGCGCACACCGAGCCCACGACGGCCCTCAGCGAGGACGACATCCGTCGCCTGAGCGTGGAGCTGCTCAAGGTTCCGGACGGCTTCACGCCGAACGCGAAGCTCGCCCGCCAGCTCGAGAAGCGCTCCAAGATGCCCGACGCCACGTTCGACTGGGGCGCTGCCGAAGCGATTGCGTACGCCTCGCTGCTCGAGCACGGCACGAACATCCGATTGACCGGGCAGGACTCCGAGCGCGGCACGTTCTCGCATCGCCACATGGTGCTGCACGACGCGAACACCGGCGAGAAGTACGCACCGATCCAGCATCTCGCTGCCGCGAAGGGTGCACTCGAGGTCTACAACTCGCCGCTGTCGGAGCTCGCGTGCCTCGGCTTCGAGTACGGCTTCTCGATCGAGGCGCCAGATTCACTGGTGCTGTGGGAAGCGCAGTTCGGGGACTTCGTCAACGGCGCGCAGATCGTCAGCGACCAGTTCATCACGAGCGGCATGGTCAAGTGGGGCCTCACGAGCCGACTGACGCTGCTGCTGCCGCACGGCTACGAGGGCAACGGTCCGGAGCACTCCAACGCTCGCCTCATGCGCTGGCTCGCCAGCTCGGCGGAAGGCAACCTGCGCGTGGCGATGCCGTCGACGGCGGCGCAGCTGTTCCACCTGCTGCGACGCCAGGCGCTCCACGAGCGACGACGTCCGCTCATCGTCATGACGCCGAAGGGCCTGCTCAAGGCGCCGTGGGCGATGAGCCCGCTCTCGGACTTCACCGAGGGCAGCCGCTTCGAGTGGGTCATCGACGATCCGGCGATCACCTCGCAGGAGCAGCGCGACGCGGTGACGCGTCTCGTGATCAGCTCGGGCAAGGTGCACCACGACATGGCGCAGCACGAGGATCGCGCGCAGGCGACGCAGACCGCGCTGGTCCGCCTCGAGCTCCTGTATCCGTTCCCGCGCAAGCAGGTCGCGGAGCTGTTCGCCTCGTACCCGAACCTCAAGGAGGTCGTGTGGGCACAGGAGGAGCCGATGAACTTCGGCGCCTTCCCCCACATGCACCTGCGCATCCCGGCGCTGCTGCCGGACGGGGTCGAGTGGTCGTTCGTCGGTCGCCCGAAGCGGTCGAGCGCGAGCGAGGGCTACACGAGCGTGCACAACCTCGAGCAGCGGCGCATCGTGCGCCAGGCGCTCGGGCTGCCTGCCTGATCGAGTCCGGAGCTACTGGAGGATCTTGCGCAGCGCCTCTGCGGCGTCGCGCGCGTCGTCGAGTGCGCCGCCGAGGTCGATGCCGACGAAGCGGCCGTCTGGCGAATCCTTGTTCTGGATCTGCCAGGAGGAATCCTCGAGGCTCGCATCCGCCTGCTTGGTGAGCGAGCGCACGTGCTCGTTCATCGACGTGTCCTCGAAGACCGGTCGAAGCCGCGCCTGCGCGTCCTTGTTGACGCGGAACGCGGCGATGCGCGCGTCCTTGGTGGCGGCGTTGGCGACCGCGTCGAGGTCGCCGGTGCCGTGCTGCGCCACGAAGCCCTCGAGTCGCGTGACGTAGTCGTCGACGTGGCCCAGCGCCACCTGGATGCCATCGAGCGCGAGCGTGCCGATCGCAAACGGATTCACGTGCGCAGCTACAGTGGTGGCGTCCATCGTCCCCTCCCCCGGGTGCGCCGCATCTCGCAGCGCCGTCACCGGTCTATCGAGGGACGATCGTCGAACGATTCAGGAGGTGGCGCCGTGGCGCGTGGCCTGGATCAGAACGGGCGGGTCTTGGCGAGCACTGCCGGCGTCTGGCAGTAGTCGATGTCACCGGGCTGGCCCACCGGGTCCTGCAGACGCGTCGTGCCCGAGGCGATGGCGGAGCGCACCGGAGCCGGCTCGTCGCCTTGGAGCGGGTCGACCTGCACGCCGCTCGGGTTCACGAGCTTCACGAGCGCGTCGGCGGCGGCCTGCGAGTCGCGCAGCGCGCCGGGGATGTCCACGCCGTTGAAGCGACCGTCGGGGCTCGGCTTCTTGGCGAGCTGCCAGTTGGCGTCTTCCAGGTGCGCATCGGCACCGCGAAGTGCGCTGGTGAGGCCCGCCTCGCCGGTCGAGAAGTGTCCTTCGAGGACCTTCTGCGCTTCCATGTTGAGGTTGAAGGCCGCGATGCGCGCGTCCTTGGTCGACGCGTCCCCCTTGTCGGACGTGGGGACGGTGCGGATCTTGGCGATCGACTGCTGCACCAGCGCGAACGCCTTGTTCACGTCGAGCGCGACGTGCGGGTCGAGCGCGGGCTTCACCGGGCCGGCGGGCGGGGTCGGGCCGCTCGGCGGGGTCGCCGGCTTGTCCGGCGCTGCCGGCGGGACGAGCAGGGTCGCTGCCGCGGTCGCGTCAGCGATCGCGGTGTCGAGGAACGTCGACCATCCTTCGGAGAGCGTCGCGCGCTGGCGAGCCATGACGCTCAGGCTGCCGGCTGCCTCCGAGAGCTTGAGCACGTCCGCGCCGAGCTTGGCGCCGAGCTCCGCGCTGTCCTTCGGGGCGAGGGCGAGGAACCCGTCGCGAGCGAGCTGGAACTCGCCGGCGATCGTCGCCAGGTGCGGGCCCCAGCCGGCGCCGACCGTCGAGCGGTCGGTGACCATCGTCGTGATCGTCGCGTCGGATGCGGTGAGCTTCGTCGCGATGTCGGTGAACTGCTTCGCGATCGATGCGAGGTCAGGCGCGGCGGGCGGGGTGGCGGGGGGCGTGGTGGTGACAATCATGGAAGGTCCTCGGTTCGGTGGGGAGCGGCGTTGGCGCGGGGCGGGTGGGTCAGGCGCCGCTGGAGAGTGCGGAGACGAGCTTCTCGAGAGTCACGGCCGCGGCATCGGTGTCGCGCTGGGCGCCGGGGATGTCCACGCCGTTGAAGCGACCGTCGGGGCTCGGCTTCTTGGCGAGCTGCCAGTTGGCGTCCTCGAGCGATGCGTCAGCCGAGCGCAGCTGGCTGGTGACGAACTCGTCGCCCGCGTTGAAGTAGGGCTCGATGAGCTTCTGCGCGTCCATGTTCAGGTTGTAGGCCGCGATGCGCGCGTCCTTCGTGCCTGCCGTGCCGGTGTCTTCGGTGGGCAGCTGTCGGATCGTCTCGAGCGAGCGGCGCACGAGCTTCGCGGCCTGGGCGGCGTCGCGGATGACCTCGCCCGAACCACCGTTGCTGGGCGGCGTGACCGGCGGAGCCGGCGGGGTGACGGGCGGGGCGGGCGGCGTCGGATTGGAGCCGTAGAGGCGGTTGACGGCTTCCTGCACGACCGAGATGGTCGAGTCGAGCGCGTCGTCCCAGCCGCGGCCGAGTGACGTGCCGCGATCCTGGGCGCTCGCGATGCGGCCGCCGTTCTGCGTGAAGTCGATGAGCTCGGTGCCCAGTCGCGCGGCAAGCTCGCCGTCCTGCGGGTTGAGGGCAACGTAGGCGTCGCGACCCGCGAGGAGCGTGTGCGACGTGCGGTCGAACCACTCGCCCCAGCCGCTGCCGACCGTGTTGCCGGTGCGCACCATCGATTCGAGCTGCGCGTCGTGGCGCGACAGGTCGATCGCCAGGTCGTTGAGGAGGCGCTGCGTGCCGACGCGGTCGTAGTTCGCGGCGGGAACGGACGTGAGCTGCATGGGTGGTGCTCCGTGGGTCGTGGTCAGGGCGCACTGCGGCGGAGCGCGTGCGCGACCATCGGGACTCTGTTGGAGGACCGAACCGACGGGAACGTCGCGAGCGGTGGTCCGGCCCGCCCCGGCCGCCGGCGTGGCCCGCTTGCCGGATCTGATTGGTTCGCCGGTCACACTGGTCAGGACCCGAACGGATTGCTAGCTTCCACCGGTCCGATGCGCGCTGGGGGGACCTGGGCTGCGCCACCAACCAGACGGGATCCTCAATGTTCACTCGACTTCTCCGCGCCGCTTCGTCGCCGCGCAACATCGCAGCGGCCGGTGTGCTGGTGCTCGCCGCATCCGGCATCGCCTACGCCGCCATCGGCTCTGGCCAGATCACGAACAACTCGCTGACTGGCCTGGACATCAAGAACAACTCGATCGGTACAGCCGACGTCCAGAACAACTCCCTCACCGAGGGCGACATCAAGAACGGCTCGCTTCGTGGCCGCGACCTGAAGGCCAACACCATCACCGGCGACCAGATCGACGAATCGACTCTGAGCAAGGTCCCGAGCGTGGCCAAGGCCGACACCGCCACGACGGCGACCTCGGCAACGACTGCGGCGACCGCAACGACCGCGACCACGGCAACGTCCGCGACCACGGCAACGTCCGCGACCAACGCCACCCTCGCCGACAAGGCGAAGGGCTTCACGCGCGTCGCGCCCAACTTCGTCGCCGCGTTCGATGCAGTCGACGTGGCGACAGGTCGCGCGAATGCGCCGCTGACGACGCTGCTCGAAGCCGGAACGCTCAAGGTGCAGGCGAAGTGCTTCCGCGACACGGCAGCCGACATCGTCTACGGAGAGGTCTACGTCGGCACCACTTTGGATCAGGCCCTGTTTAGCAGTGGAGGCGCGACCCTTGCCGGTGGCGGCACGGTGAATGACACCACCTACCTGTACGGTGTCTCGTCGCTGATCAACCGACGCGCCCTCGTCGGCTCCTCCGGGGTCAACGCGGCGAACCTCGAGAACGCGCTCTTCAACGAATTCAACGCGCTCGGCGTGGACGGCAGTTGGATCGAGGGCGAGCTCAGCATCGCCACGCGCAACGGCACGCCTGCAGGGTCTGCCACCACGTTCCACGGCACAGCGCGCTCATGCGCTTTCTTCGGCGGCATCGCCCACTCCGGCGCGGCCTGACACACCAGTTCGACCAAGGGGCCCGTCGCGCACGTCGCGGCGGGCCCCTCGTCGTGCTCGACGGCTCGAGCGTGCTCAGCGTTGCGTTGTTGGAGCGCTGAGCACGCTCGGCGCTCGGTGGTCCAGCGAGCGTGCGGAGCGTTGCATCAATCGAACGCTCAGCACGCTCGGTGCTCGATCGCGCGCCCCGCGCCCTCCGCGCCCCCACGCCCGCCGGGCAACCCCGATTCGGGACCCCGCACCACACCTAGCGGAAACCCGCGCCCACGCGCGCTCGCGAGGCGGCTAGGATGGTTGCCGACTTCACACGCGCGCGAAAGGCACCACATGGCTGACAGCTTCGGGACCCGTACCACCCTCGAATCGGGCGGACGCTCCCTCGAGTACCGCTCGCTCCCGAAGCTCACCGAGACGCACGCGTCCGTCGCCTCGCTGCCGTTCTCGCTGCGCGTCCTGCTCGAGAACCTGCTCCGCCTCGAGGACGGCGTGGCCGTCACCAAGTCCGACATCGAGGCGATCGCCGGCTGGGACCCCACCGCGACCCCGTCCGCGGAGATCGCCTACACCCCCGCCCGCGTGCTGCTCCAGGACTTCACCGGCGTTCCTGCCGTCGTCGACCTCGCCGCCATGCGCGACGCGATGGCCGAGATGGGTGGCGACCCCTCCAAGATCAACCCGCTGCGCCCGGTCGACCTCGTCATCGACCACTCCGTCCAGGTCGACGTCGCCCGCTCGCACCTCGCCCTCGAGAAGAACATCGAGCTCGAGTACGAGCGCAACGGCGAGCGCTACGCCTTCCTGCGCTGGGGCCAGGGCGCGTTCCGCAACTTCACTGCCGTGCCGCCCGGCGCCGGCATCGTTCACCAGATCAACATCGAGTACCTCTCGCAGGTCGCCTTCGTCGAAGCCGGCGCCGGCGAGAACGGCGCCGACCTCATCTACCCCGACACGCTCGTCGGCACCGACTCCCACACCACGATGGCCAACGGCCTCGGCGTGCTCGGCTGGGGCGTCGGCGGCATCGAGGCCGAGGCCGCGATGCTCGGGCAGCCCGTCTCCATGCTCATTCCGCAGGTCGTCGGCTTCGAACTGACCGGCAAGCTGCCCGAGGGTTCGACGGCCACCGACCTGGTGCTGCGCGTCACCGAGATGCTGCGCGAGCTGGGCGTCGTGGGCCGCTTCGTCGAATTCTTCGGCTCCGGCCTCGACAACCTGCCGCTCGCCGACCGCGCGACCATCGGCAACATGAGCCCCGAGTTCGGTTCCACCTGCGCGATCTTCCCCGTCGACGAAGAGACGCTGCGCTACCTGCAGCTCACCGGCCGCTCCGCCGAGCAGATCCAGCTCGTTCGCGACTACTACACCGCCCAGGGCATGTTCAGGACCGCCGACTCGGTCCCGGCTCGCTACACCGAGACGCTGACGCTCGACCTCGACAGCGTCGAGCCCGCCGTCGCCGGCCCGCGCCGCCCGCAGGATCGCATCGCGCTCAAGTCGATCAAGTCGACCTTCGCCACCGAGCTCGCGAGCCTCAAGCCCGGCGCCAGCGGCACCCGCCCCGCCCTCGCCCCGGCCGCCCAGGCCGAGCAGTCCGGCGGCACCGCCACGCTCACCAAGCCCGAGGTGACCGACGGCTCGGTCGTCATCGCCGCCATCACCTCCTGCACCAACACCTCGAACCCGTCCGTGATGGTCGCGTCCGGCCTGCTCGCCCGCAAGGCTCGCGAGCGGGGCCTGACCTCCGCCCCGTGGGTCAAGCCGAGCCTCGCGCCCGGCTCCAAGGTCGTGACCGAGTACCTCGAGAACGCCGGGCTCGACAAGGACCTCGAAGCCGTCGGCTTCTACACCGTCGGCTACGGATTCACCACCAGCATCGGCAACTCCGGGCCGCTCCCCGAAGACGTGCTCGAGCAGGTCCAGGCCGACGACCTGGTCGTCGCCAGCGTGCTCTCGGGCAACCGCAACTTCGAGGGTCGCATCAACAACGACGTGAAGATGAACTTCCTCATGTCGCCCCCGCTCGTGGTCGCCTACGCGATCGCCGGCCACATGGACTGGGACCCCGCCACCGAGCCGCTCGGCATCGGATCCGACGGCGAGGACGTGTTCCTGTCCGACATCTGGCCGACCACCGAGGAGATCAAGGACACCGTCGACGCGTGCGTCCAGGGCTCGATGTTCACCAAGTCCTACTCGTCGGTCTACGAGGGCGACGATCGATGGCGCGCCCTGCCGACCCCGGCCGGCGATCGCTTCGCCTGGGACGACAAGTCGACCTACATCCGCCGACCCAGCTACTTCGACGGGCTGCCCAGGGTGCCCGCCGAGCCGACTGACATCCTCGGCGCGCGATGCCTCGTCAAGGTCGGCGACTCGGTCACGACCGACCACATCTCACCCGCCGGCGGCTTCCGCCCGGAGACCCCCGCAGGCAAGTACCTGCTCGAGCGCGGCGTTGCCCAGCGCGCGTTCAACTCCTACGGCTCACGCCGCGGCAACCACGAGATCATGATGCGCGGCACGTTCGCCAACGTGCGACTGCGCAACCAGCTCGCGCCCGGCACGGAGGGCGGCTTCACCCAGTTCATGCCCGGTCACGAGGAGACGACGATCTTCGAGGCGAGCCAGCGCTACGTCGCCGAAGGCACGCCGCTGGTGCTCATCGCGGGCAAGGAGTACGGGTCGGGATCGAGCCGCGACTGGGCAGCCAAGGGCCCGAACCTGCTCGGCGTGCGCGCAGCCATCGCCGAGAGCTACGAGCGGATCCATCGCTCCAACCTCGTCGGTATGGGCATCCTGCCGCTGCAGTTCCTGGACGGTGACAACGCGGACAAGCTCGGCCTCACGGGCTACGAGACGTTCGAGATCTCCGGCATCGCCGACATGTTCACCTCCGAGGCCGAGACGACGGGCCTGGCCGGCGATCGCACGATCACCGTCACTGCCAAGGGCGAGGACGGCATGCGCCGCCAGTTCCGCGCGCTGGTGCGGGTGGACACGCCCAAGGAAGTCTCGTACTACCGCCACGGCGGGATCCTGCAGTACGTGCTGCGCAACCTGCTGCACGGCGCGTAGTCATGCGCCGCGACCGAAGCGGTCGCGGCTGACATCCGGTTCGATCACTCGACCTGTCCGGCTCTGGGCAGGTCGAGTTCGTTCACGTCGATCCGTTCGAGCGGCTTGATCGCCGGTCCCTGCAGCACCTCGCCGTCGAGCGCGAAGCGCGACCCGTGACACGGACACTGCCAGCACTCCGCCTCCGGTTCGTGTCGAACGATGCAGCCCTGGTGCGTGCACGTCGCGTCGACCGCGCGCAGGTCGCCGCCGCTGGCACGAGCGATCGCGACCATCCTGCCGTCGACGCGTGCTACCAGGCCGGTGCCGGGCACGAGCGCCGCGACGTCCTCCACGTCATCGGCGGAGATGCGATCGCCGACGAAGTCCTTGACCGTGATCGCCCCCTCCTTGAGCGTGGACGGCTTCACATACGGACCCAGTCTGGTGGCGCGCTGTGCGTCGTGCCAGCGCGCATGACCGCGCATGATCAAACCGCTGATCGCAAGTGACGCGCTGACGCCCGCGGCGAGCCCCCATCCGGCGAAGCCCGTCGCGACATGCACTGTGTCGTATCCGCGGATCGGTCCCAGGAACGGATGTCCGTCCGCTGGAAACACATCGTGGGCGAGCCACGCGCGGCGCAGCTCACCGGCACCCGTCAGCGTGCGAGCCTGCTCCTCGAGCTGCTCGACGTGTGTGCCGTCCTCGTCCTTCGTCAGCTCGTGCCCGTTGCCTGCCGCGATGATGAGCGACGAGCCGTCGACGTCGACCGCAGGTCGGACCGACAGCGCGCCGCTGTCGACGCCCGTGTACATGTCAGGCGCGAACCCGAGCGCGTCCTCGTGTGCGAGCGCGACCACGTGGCTGCGCTTGTAGCTCGATCCCGCGAACACCATCGAACGGTCGAGAATCGGCAGCTGCGTCGCGACGATCAGCTGCCGCGCGGTCACCGTCGCGCCGCCGTCGGTCGTGAGCGTGTGCACGTCCCCGCCGAGGTCGACGTCCACCACGCGCGTGCCTTCGTGCACGTGCGCACCGACAGCGGCCGCTCGGTCCGCGAACGCGTCGAGCAGCACGACCGGGTCGAGGTTGAGCTGCTCGGGCACGCCCAGCGCGCGATCCCCGAACGGAACCTCCCCCGGGTCGGCCCATCGCGTCTCGATGTGCAGCGCGTCGGCTGCGACCTTCTCGGCCTCGAGCGTGGCGAATCCGTCCTCGGTGGATGCATACGCCCAGTGCCACACGTGAGCTGCTGCGTCCTCGACGCCGAGTTCATCGGCCCACTTGCGCATCACGTCGAGCGCTGCTCGCTCGCCGTCCACGATCTCCTTCGCGGAATCGAAGCCCACGTCGTCGATGAGCTTCGCGAAATTCATGCCGTGGAACATCGAGGCCTTGGCCGTCGACAGCCCCGTGTTGCCCCCGCCGATCGTTCGCGCCTCGAGCAGGGCCACGCTGCGTCCCTCTGCAGCCAGCAGCATCGCCGCGCTGACGCCGACGATGCCGCCTCCGACGATCGCGACGTCGACGTCGAGTGCGCCACTCAGCGGCTCACGCGGCTGTCGGTCACGACGCGCGATCCACAACGACGCCCCGACCTGCTGGGCACGACCCGCTCGGCGATCGCCCATGTCAGTTCCAGACGATCCGAGGCTGCTGGGGGCGAGCGCGTCGGAAGACCATGTCGACGGTCTGCCCGTCACCCTGTTCCTGGGCCTCGAAGATCCACCCCTCCGCGACCGCGCGAAGGAGTGCATCACGCTGCTCCTCCTCGTCGAGTGGGACGCGAATGATCCGATGTCGCCAGTCCACGGTCACGTGCACGCCTCCTCAGATGTTGATCGTCGACCAGACGATCGCAGGGACAGATGGTCCCCGTGACTCCGTGCACCAAACTGCCTAGTTCAGCGAGCAATCCGCAGAGCTTGCCGCAACCTGTGCGATGCTTCCGCACATGACGATCGTCCGCCTCCTTCACGGTCTGGGCGCCGACCGGCGCGCATTCCAACGCTTCGAGCGACTGCTTCCCGACACGTGGGACATCGCGTCCTGCGACCTGCTCGGGCACGGCTCGGCACCCCATCCGGAATCGGGATACGGGCTCGAGGATCACGCCACGTGGATCGCGTCGCAGCTGGGATCCGAGGTGCCGGCGTTCGTGGTCGGCCACTCCTACGGCGCTGCCACGGCGGTGGCGCTCGCCGCAACCCGCCCCGAACTCGTCTCGGGCATCGTCCTGCTCGACCCGATCGCCCGATTTGAGGTCGGCGAGGTCGCCGCGCTCGACGGCCCCGGAACCGGAACGGGCGCCATGATCCAGGCCAAGCGCGACGGCAGGCTCGCCGAGCAGGTCGCGCGCATGTACCCGGACGCGAGCACCGCCCTGCGGTCGTGGACCGTCGAGACATGGGAACGCATGTCGCTCGGAGTCGTGGACGAGCTGGACCCGGACTGGATGCGCTTCGCGGACCTCGTGACCTGTCCCGTGGCCATCGTGCACGGCGAGCTCGAGCTCGGTGGCGGTGGCGACCTCGCTGCGGACTGGTTCGACGAGCCATCGGTGCGCTGCATCGAAGGCGCCGGCCACTACCTGCACGCCACGCACGCGCGCGAGACTGCAGCTGCCGTGTCGGAAGCCGTCAACGATATGTTGCCCAAAAGCTTGTAGTCAGTGCACTTATGTAGCTTTTCTTTGCCGATTGGCCGGGGTACGGTTCGCGCAATCCATACCGGAGGTGAACCATGCACGTTCAGTCCATGACGAACCACACGGTCGCGCCGACCCAGTCGCTGGCTCCTGCCACGGCCGTCGCCGCGCCCGCCTCGTTCCACGCAGACATCGCATCGATCCGCGCGGAGGCAGCCAACGCTGCAGCCTTCGCAGCCACCGGATCCTGTCCCTGGACCGGCGGCAAGCCGCCCAAGGGCTGATCGAGATGACGGTCGCGACGAGCCCACGTTCGTTGATCCCGGTCGTCGACCTGGCTGCTGCAGCGGCGGGTTCGACGACCGGGGCGACCCGCTTCGGGTATGCCTGTGCCCGCGCCGCCGCATGGCGCGACGGGCGCCTCGAGCCACTTCCGATCGGCACTGCCGCCTGGATCGACGACGCCGGACTGCGCCGATCGACCTCGCCCACCGAGGCCTTCCTCGCGGACGCTCCGAGCGACTGGATCGAACCGCCAGTCCTGGATGCCGCGTCGGCACGACGCGCCGCGCAGCTCGACAGCGCCGAGCTGGCCGGTCTCTACGCCGTGCTCGTCGACGACCTGGGGCGCTGGGACGACGCGATCGCTCTCGCAGGTGCCGTCGCTGATCGCGACGATCGGGATCGCCTCGACGAGTTGACCCTGCTTCGGACCGGCAGCCTCCTCGCCATCGCGAGCGACGCACGATGCCTCGACGTGTTCGCGCACGTCGCCACGCACGCCGATGATCCCGTCGACCGAACCCTCGGCGCTTTCCGTACGGCCGTCGCGCTGGTCAAGCGCCTGCACGGCTCCGCGGGCCAGGTGCGTGTCGCGCTGGCGGCCACCCTGCGCTGCGCCCACGACGTCCAGGATCGCGCCACGCGCGCCACGCTCCGGGCCCTCGTCCACAATCTCGAAGCCCTCGTCGAGATTCGCGAGCGAAATCCGCGCGGCGCTCGCGACCTCGTGCGCCTGGCATGGAGCCTCATCGCCGGCGACGAGACGACGACCGACCAGCTCGGCCCGCAGTTCGTCGCCGAAGTCCGCACCCAGGTGCGGTCCAACCTCGCTGTGGTGACCGGCATGCTCGACGGCTGGGCCGACGCGATCCCGCTGTTCGAGCGTGGCGTGGAGATCGCCGATGCCGGACCCAGCGACGCGCTGCGCATGGAGACCGGCTGCCTGCTTGGACTCGCTCGCTTCCACGCCGGCGACCTGGTCGGCGCACGCGAGTCGCTGCATCGCGCCGAGGCGGCGAGCCGTACCATTGCCCTCACGCGCCAGCGCGCCCAGGTTCACAAGCTGCTCGCACTCGTCGAGCACGACCTCGGCGAGCACGAGCGCAGCCAGCGCTGGCTCGACCAGCTCCACGCGGCAGGAGGTGCAGCATGACCACGACAGCTCCACCCCGTTCGCTCGAGCTCCCGCCCGTCGCGCTCGCAGCACGGCCGCTGCGCCTGGACCTGCCGCGCTTCCAGCTGGTCCCACGCGCGTCATCACAGCCGGCCGCGATCGCGGGCGCCCTCGCGCCACCAGCTGGGGTCGCACCTCCAGCCGAGGACCTGCCACCAGTCACGGCTGCGCCGCCAGTCACCGTCGCGCCGCCAGTCACCGCCGCGCCGCCCGTCCGGGTCGCGCCTGCCCCGGTCGCCACTACGCCGCCCCCGATCGCACCGACGTCGATCGCACCGGTGCACGCGGCCCCGTCACTCACGCGACGCGACGGCACGATCGGGCTGGCGGTCGGCATCCTCGTCATCACGATCGTGCTCGCAGCAGCGCTCGCGATGCAGCGCTCGATGCACGGCTGGCCGCCGGGCATGCACTGACGTGGCATCGTCGTCTCCGTCCTCCCGCTCGCGTGAACAGCGCACCTGGGCGATCGCCTACGCGGCTGCACTGCTCCTTCCCGTGCTGCTCATGCTGGTGTCGCCGTACACGGAGCAGGCGTGGACCGTGTTCGCCGTCGCAGTCGGCTTCACCGCGTTCGCCGGCATGGCACTGCAGGTCGTGCTCGTCAGCCGCTCGCCGCTCGTCGCTCGCACGATCGGCCTCGACGTGCTCGTGCGCCTGCACCGCTCGATGGGCACGGTGCTCGTCATCATGGTCATGCTCCACGTCGCCGTGATCTTCGTCGTGTCACCGTGGGCGCGCATCTGGCTGTGGCCGATCCACCAGCCCCTCGTCGCACAAGCCGGCGCGGCCGCGTTCTACTCGATGCTCCTGCTCGGCGTGACCTCGATCTGGCGCGCACGATTCGGGATGGGCTACGAGACCTGGCGCCTGCTCCACGTCGTGCTCACGGCCGTCGCCGTACTCGGCGGCTACATCCACGTGCTCTATGCATCCGACTTCTCCTGGAGCGGCCCGATCCGCATCCTCGCGACGCTCCTGCTGCTCACAGCCACCGCATCGCTCGTGTACCTGCGTGTCGGCCGCGCGTTCGGCACGCTCGATTCGCCCTGGCTGGTGGCCGACGTGCGCGACGAACGAGGCGACTCGGTCACGCTCACGCTCGACGCCACCCGACGCGGCGTGGACGTGCGCCCGGGGCAGTTCGCATGGCTGCGCTTCGCCGGACGCCCCTACTCGCTCGTCGAGCATCCGTTCTCGATCGCCTCGGCATCCGGGCGCGACCGCCGCCGCCTCACCTTCACGATCCGCTCACTCGGCTCGACGAGCAATGCCGTTCGCGAGCTCCGCCCCGGCGCGACCGTGCTGCTCGATGGGCCACACGGCGGCGTGGCCGACGAGCTGCTCGCGCGACCGTGGATCCTCATCGTCGGCGGGATCGGCATCACTCCCGCCATGGGCATCCTCCGCTCGCTCGCCGAATCCGGCGATCGCCGCCCGGTCCAGCTCGTCTACTGCGTCCGCGACTGGGAGCAGGCGACGTTCCGCGACGAGCTCGTCGCGCTCGGCGGACAGCTCGACCTCGACCTCGTCATCGTCGCGACTCGACCGGTCCCCGCATGGACAGGTGTCCGCGGTCGCCTCGATGGGCGAACGCTCGCTCGCGTGCTCCCCGCGGACCGAGCCACACACGAAGCGTGCTGGTGTGCGGCCCCGACGGGTTCGCTTCCGACGTGCTCGGCTGGCTGGATGCGCTCGGTGTGCCACTCGCGAACGTGCACGCGGAACGCTTCACGAGCGTCTGACTTCGACGGCAGCCCGCAGCAGCGTCTCCATCCGCGCCGCCTGGCGCCGCACGTCGTGCGACAGCGCCGCCGTGCGCGCCGCGAGGTTCGGCTTCGGCAGCAGCGACGCTTCGCGAAGCCCACGCTCGATGTCGTCGGTGTCAGTCGGGTCGACGAGCACGCCCGCGCCCGCCGGAACGAACTCGGGTGGGCCGCCGACCTTCGTCGCCACGACGCTCCGCTCGCATCCCATCGCTTCCACCAGCACCTGACCAAAGGGTTCCACGAGGCTCGGCAGGCACAGCACGTCGCACGCGCGCATCCAGGTGACGACCTCCTCGTGCTCGACACGGCCGACAAGTCGCACGCCGGGTCGTCCCTCGAGGTGCGATCGAAGCGGCCCGTCGCCCACGATCGTGAGGGAGCCGCCGCCGATCCGCTCGAACGCGTCGGCGAGCGGGATGACGTTCTTGCGCTCGTCGAGCGTGCCGACGAACAGGAATGCGGTTCCGTCGGGCGGGGTGCCCCACCGTTCGCCCAGGCGCGCGCGAGCATCCTCGTGCAGCCCCGGGGTGAAGCGCGACTCAACGTCGACGCCGGCGTCGACCACGTCAACCCGACCCGCGAGCTCAGGCATCCGACGTTCCAGGTCGTCGGCCAGGTACCGCGAGACCGCGACGACCCGATCCGCTCGCGCCGCGAGCACCCGCATCCCGCGCGCCACGCCTCGTCGTTCGCCGATGTTGCGCGCATCGCGACCGTGCGCGACCACCACCAGCCCGGTTCGCGGACGCACTCGGCAGGCGAGCGCGGCGAGCACGCCCGCCGGCGCGAGGAAGTGGGCATAGACCACCTGGGGGCGGCGCAGCACGATCGCTGTCATCGCTCGGATCGCGAATCCCAGGTGCTTGGCGATTCCACCGCCTCGCCGGGTGACCGCCACGACACGCACTCGATGGCCGCGCGCGCGCAGCGCCTGTTCCTGTCCACGCACGAACACGCCCAGGTCGGGGGCACCGGGACCGGGGTACATCTGCGAGACGATGAGGATGTCGAGACGCTCGTCAGCCACGGTGCGAGCGTACCAGCAGGCGCCCCGACGTTCGGGCCCGTCGCGGGCTGGGAACGACTGCTCGATGACTGAACCTTCGGACGCCCTGCTCTCCTGTCGTGGCCTGACGCGCACATACCGCACGCGCTGGTGGCGCCCCAACTTCACGGCGGTCGATTCCGTCGACCTCGACGTGCCGAGGGGCAGCGCGTTCGCGCTCGTCGGCCCCAACGGCGCCGGCAAGACCACGCTCATGCTCATGGCGACCGGTCTCATGCGTCCCAGCAGCGGCACGGCACTGATCGAGGGTCACGCCGCGAGCACGTCGCAGGCGCGACGCAACGTAGGGTTCGTGCCCGAGAAGTTCCAGCTGCCGGCGCAGCTGCGAGGCCGGGATTTCCTCAAGTTGCACGCCTCGATCGCCGGGATCCACGGCGCCGACCAGGTGCGGCGCATCGGTGAGGTCGCCGAGCACGTCGACCTGTCGGATCGGCTCGACGACCGTGTCGGCGCATACTCCAAGGGCATGCAGCAGCGCATCGCGATCGCGCAGGCCCTGCTCGCGAAGCCTCGGGTGCTCGTGCTCGACGAGCCGACGAGCGCACTCGATCCGCTGCAGCGCAAGCTCCTTCGCGACACGTTGCGGCGGGTGCACGCCGATGGCGGCACGATCGTCCTCAACTCGCACAACCTCGCGGAAGTCGAGGACCTGTGCGATCACGTCGCGATTCTCGAGGCGGGCAAGATCGTGGCGAGCGGCGCGTTGCGCGACATGGTCGAGCGCACCACTCGCGTGCGGGTGCGCGTGCGCGGGTGGACGCCCGACCTTGAGGCGACCCTGACCGAACGCGTCACCATCGATGCGCTGCACCATGACGATGCGAACACGAGCTTCACCGCGTCGATCAAGGACGAGGACGCGGCCGCGTGGATCGCGCACCAGGTGGTCTCCTCCGGCGCGTGGCTGTTCGAACTCGCGCCGAGCGGCGAAGGGCTCGAGGACCTGTTCGTCCGCACGATCACCGGGTCGCACGCGACGGGAGCGTCGTCTCCGCCAGCGGCACCTGCGACGGAGCCGGAGGTGGGCGCATGATCGCCATCTACGCAATCGCTCGCGCCACGGTGCTCGAGCTGCGCCGCCAGCGCCTCATGATCGTGCCGTTCATCGGCATCCTGTTGTCGCTGGTCGTCCTGGCAGCTGCGTTGCTGCTGAGCGACGGTGACCTGCAGCTGCAGGAGGGCGACGCGGAGCTCGCTGCGCTGGTGACGGGTCTGGGAGCAGCAGTCGGCGGCACGATCTACGCCGCGATCGTCGGCTCGGGCCTCATCGCCCGCGAGATCAGCGCCGGAACGATGCTGATGCTCGCGGCGCGACCGATCGGGCGCTGGCAGATCATCGCGGGTCGCGTGCTCGGCTCAAGCGCATTCCTGCTGGGCGTGTTGCTGTTCGTCTGCGCGTCGTACTCCGTGGTCGCAATGGCAACGTCGGGTTCCGTCGCGCCGTGGAACGAGCCGTTCATCGCGTTCGGATACGGCGCGCCCGCCATGCTGCTGGGACTGACCTTCGGCATCGCATGCTCGGTGCAGGGCAAGGCAACCGCGGCTACAGGCACGGCGATCGGTCTCGTGCTGTTCGCGTGGGCAGTCGGCATCTACGCCGAGGAGTGGCGCATCGAGCGGCACTCGCGTTCGTTCCTGACGGAGGAGGTTCGGGATCGGATCGATTCGAACGACGCCCTCGTCGGACCCGCGGCGCTCGGTGTTGCGCGCGTGCTCCCGTTCTGGGTGTTCACCAAAGGCGCGCAGCATGCGATCGAGCAACACGAGCGGTACCAGTACGACGACGCGTACATCCGTCAGCTGGATGCGCCGATCGACACGACCAGGTCGGAGGGCATGAGCATGGGTTATGCCACGGGCGTCGCGACTCCGCTCCCGGCGCCGGTTGCTGCCGCCGCGACGACCGATCCGAACGCAGGGGCCAGCCCCGAACTGGATCCGGCGGTCGGCGAGGAGCTGGGAGTACCGATCGTTTCGGCGACTGGCGCGCCGGCCGTGGGATCCCCCGATGACGCCTTCACACCTCGCACGTTGCCGGACACCCCCGGGCAGGAGGCCTACAACTGTGCTGAGTACGGCGGCGCACGCTGCTTCCTCGGCTACAAGGACGCATGGCGAGTCAGGAAGTTCGACCGTGTCGAGCCGATGCACGAAGGCGTGGGACTGCTGCTGGCGTGGCTCGCGATCCCGCTGTGGATGGGCATCGCGATGCTGTTGCTGCACCGCCGGCGAGACCTGACCTGACCCTGGTCGACCGTCGTTCGCGGACGACTCGTCAGCGACCCCACTGCGGACAACCGCCCGGGCGGTGCTCGAACCACGTGTCGAGCTGGCCGCTCGCGCTGATCGCGTCGCGCACGATGCGACTGGGCACGACGATGCCGGCCGTGTCTGCGCGGAACGGGACCCGGGCGCGGATGAGGCCATGGAAGCCAAAGCCGGTGGAGAGCTTGGGGTCGTTCGTCGTGGCGACGACGCCGCCCGAGAATCCCGTGGAGATACCGCCGACGAGCGTCTGCACGGAGCGGTCGGAGATCTGCTCCGCGAAGCCATCGGGCTGCTCGGCCTCGATCGTCGCCTCCTGCATCGACACCATCACCGGGGTGCGACGCATCGATCCCGCCACTCCGACATTGGCCACGCCGTACGCGTAGCCAAGACGCGGAGCGGTCCCGGACGGGGCGTACATCGGCATCGGCTGGATCTTCAGGCCCGGTACCTTGAGCACGGCGACATCGTCATCGACGTCGAGGTAGCGGATCATCGCGGCGAGGCGCGGTCCTTCGCCAACAGTCGACGACACCCGGACTCGCTTGGAGGCCGTCTCGACGGCGTGCACCGTCGTGACGACCGTCTCCTCGGCGAGCACGACCCCAGTGGCGACGGTGCGGGCGCCACCACACCGCTCGACGGTGATGTCCACGAGCGCCGAGGCGAAGGGATCGTCGCCCTGTGCCCAGGGCGAGCGCTGGTTGTTGGCGCCGATCCAGCGATCCCAGTCGGCGCGATCGAGGCGTCGCATCTGCATCGCAGCTGCATCGATCGACGCCGTGGTGGACGGGTCATCCTCGATCGGAAGCGGCTGAACCTGGATGCGTTCGCCCTGAAATGGGTCCGGCCCGTCGTTGATCGTGCCGTCCGCATTGAGCTGTGGCGCCGGCCACTCCACCTCGTCGGTCGTTGCGGTGGTGCGCGTGCGAGCGCGCTTCGAGGCCGCCTTCGCCCGATCGAGCGTGGGATCGCTTGCAACGGCGCCGTCGGGGCCGACCTGCTTGCCGTCGATGACGAGGACGGAGTCGACCGCCGCGCTCGCGTTCGTGTCCTTCTCCTTGGAGTCGGAGCCGCCGGCGTCGGTCGTGTCGGCCGGTCCACTGCACGCAGCCAGGACGGCGCCCAGCGAGAGCGTGAGGACGACGTCGCGGATGCGTCGAGCGGCGATCATGCGGCGAACTCGTCGTCGACGCCATCGAGTTCAGGCCGCAGCGGCTGCAGTGCCCACGCTTCGACGGGACGGGCCTTGCCCTTCATCGTGACGTCGCCGATCAGCATCGCTCGCTCGCGAATATCCGGGCCGACGAGATCGACGGTCTCGCGTGATACGAGCAGCACCGCGCCGAGATCCTTGGTGGATGCTTCCAGGCGCGCGGTAGTGTTCACCGTGTCGCCGATGGCGGTGTAGTCGAGACGTCGCTCGTGCCCGACGTTGCCGACAACGGCATTGCCGGAGTGGACCGCAACGCCGATGCGGAATGGCACCTGCCCGTCTTCGGTTCGTCGCTTGTTGACGGCGTCCAGGCGCTGCAGCATGTCGAGCGCGGCTCGACATGCGCGGTCGGCGTGATCCTCGACGGGCACCGGCGCTCCCCAGAACGCCATCAGTCCGTCGCCGGTGAACTTGTCGAGCGTGCCACCCGTCTCCATCACGCTCGCCGACAGCTCGGTCAGCAGCACGTTGAGCTCGGTGATGACCTCGGTCGCGCCCTTGTCCTCCGACCAGCTCGTGAAGCCGCGAATGTCGCAGAAGAGCACGCTGAGTGCGTGCTGCTCCCCACCGAGCTCGATCTCCTGCATCGACTCGAGGTTGTCGTCGACGATCCCCTCCGGAACGTACCGCCCGAAGGTGTCCTTGAGGCGCTCGCCACGACGCTTCTCCAACTGCTGGCTGTTTGCGACCCACATCGCGCCGTACATGACGAGCAGCAACACCGGAAGCAGGAGGACGAACAAAAAGAAGTGGACGTCGATGTACGGCGTCAGCATCGCCGCTGCTGCTGTCGGCAGAAAGACGTTTGCACCGACGGATGCGAGTGACCCGAGCAGGATTCGGCTCGATCCCGGATCCGTCGCTTCGAGTTCGACCACGACGAACACGTCGAACATGAACTCGATGACGAGCGCGGTGAGGAACGCTGGAAGCAACAGGACGGGCCCGAGGTATCCGATTCGCAGCACTTCGTGAGCGAAGAGTGCGCCCGCGCCGAGGGAAATGCCGATTCCGGACAGCACACTGATTCGCCAGAACACGCCTCGCCAACCGGAATCGATCGGGGGCTGTCGGATGACCGCGACAGCGTTGGTCAGGACACCAAGCACCACAGCATCGGTTGGCGCAAGCAACAGGGCGGCGAGTACGTAGGGAATGCTGTCGAGCAGCACGAAGGCGTCTCGAATTCCGACTCGGAGCGGAAAGCGGGCGCAGGCAAGTGCTGCGATCGAGAGCAGTGCCAGGAAGCCTGCCCGCTGGGAATTCCAGTCCAGGTCGCGGAGTTCCCAGCACGCCCACACGAACAGCCCGAGACCGGGGAGCGTGTACAGCACGGCAAATGAGAACAGCAGATGCTGCACGCTCGTTCGCTGCTGATGTGACGGTGTCGTTTCCTGCACGTTCCTGCGCCCTCAGGGCCCACCCGCGTGTCTCTTCGGAACGGCACGCCGGACACCTGAGCGCGCCATAACACTCGCCCGTCCGAACCCCATGGTGTTAGCAAGTTGTAACGATTGCTCAAGGTCGTATGCGATCACGCCGAAAAGGAGATTGGGCAGAACATCGGGGGGATGAAGATGAAAGCATTTCGACGGATCGGCACGCTGGCACTCTGCGGCATCATGCTGGGATCGATGATGAGCATCGTGGGAGCAGCACCGGCGAGCGCACGGTTCAGCTCGTGCGATCAGAAGTTCGACAGCTCGGAGAAGCAGGCGGCGCGCGACTACGCCAAGGGCAAGCTGTCCGACGCCGACTACGCCAAGATCCAGACCGAGATCGCTCTGCACCGGTCGCTGTGGGGCTGCTAGTACCGCTCGGGACATACGAAAAGTTGTGTTGGGGATCGGCTTTCAGCCGGTCCCCAACATCGTATTCAAGCCTGCTCTGCCTTTCGCCGATGCCTCGTGCACGGTCATGCGTAGACGTCTCATCACCCTGCTCGCCCCAATCCTCATCCTCGTAGCGGCAATGGTCGGCGGATGGCTGCTGACAAACGCGCTTCGCGACACTGTGCAGTTGGGCTCAGGGTTCGATGCCTGCTTCAATCGCAGGGGCAGCTCGGTCCAGATCGAATGCCTTTCAGATCGCCTCGAGGTGGGCGCCCGTCAGGCCGCCGCTGGCCTGTCCGGTCCCGAACGGGATGATCGCCTCCTCGCATACGTTCGTACCGCGGAAGCGAACGCGGCTGACGATCCTCGATTTGCGGGAGCCTGCCATCCAGCGATGCACAGGCTGGGTCGCTCAGAGGGCCATCGTGCTGCTGTCCACGACACGGTGCCGGCGTTCCCGACAGGGTCTTCACAGCTCTGCACCGCTGGTTACGTCCATGGGTTGGCAGAGGGGTATCTCACGGGCACTCCCGATGCCCAAGTTGCTGCCGTCTTCCCCGCGCTGTGCCACGTCACCAAGGCGCGAGCAGGATGCGCGCACGGAGTCGGACACGCTCTGCTTCGCGCACGTGCCGACGAGCCCGCTCGTTCGGCGGCCGAGGCAGCTACGCAGCGGTGCGGGGGGCTTCCGGGCGAGTTCCCCGCCAGCTGCATGAACGGTGTCTACATGGAGCTTGCCATGCGAACCTTGCCCAGGCCGGTCACGCCAATGGAGTTCACCAACTCGTGCACGACGGAGGACGTCGAGAGTTCGCTGTCCTGCTGGGGATATCTCACGATCAACCTCGCCACGAATGATCTCCCGTTAAGCGAGGCGCCGAAATGGTGCGCGCGAGCAGATCTACCGGGTCAGTTTCCCTGTATCGAGCAATACGGGCGTGCGCTGGGCGTGGACGGCGTCTCCGAATGCGGCACCGTATCCAACCCTCCAGCGCTCAAGCAGCGGTGCGTCGACGGCGCGATTGGACTGCAGGTCGGCAGCGGTCACGTGACGGACGATGCGGCGACCGACGCCTGCGATGACCTCTCGACCGCGTCGCTCCGCTCGTATTGCACGCGAGCGGTCGGTCGGTACGCCAAAGGACGCGCTCAAGTCGAAGGCAGCTAGGCGTCAGTTGCCGTTACCTCCGTCGCGATATGGCGTAGCTGTGCGAGGCGGCCGGAGGCTTCGTCTGTACCGGCAGGATCCACGGGTTCCTCCGTCACGTCGACCAGTTTTCGCATGACATGCCGATCGAGTTGGTAGATCCCATCGAGTGATTTCATGTCGATGAACGAGGCTACCCAAGCCGCGCGGGGGTCTTCGGCGTCGTGCATCGCGCATGCGAGCATCCCGAGCGAGTATTCGACGAACATCGTCGCCGCGGATTCCACCGCAAGCTCCAGGCTCTGGTGGGCGCATTCGCGCGCCTCCCCCGCCCGATCGACCTCCATGTACGCGACGGACGCGCACGCCAGGGTGAACATGAGCAGCATCGCTTCCCCGGTCTCCCTCACTCGCGGGATCAGCGCGGTTGCGCACGTGGCCGCGTCCTCGAAATTCCCGACTTCCAGCAATCCGCGAAGTCGATACGACTCCACGTGCGCCGCGTACGTCCAGCATTCCAACTGCGCGATCCGAGCCTCACACTGCGCAAGCTCATCGATATAGCTCGCATCCAGCGTGTCGAACAGGTCGGCGATGAGCCTGTTGGCCACGACGTTCTCGACCCAAAAGGCATCCCCCAGCTCTCGAAAAAGCTGCTCCGCATCCGTGAAGTGAACGCGCCCCCGATCTGGATCCTCGAGATCGCTCAAAGCGAATCCGAGCTGTGAGCGAGCGAGCCCGAGGTGCCACTCGTCGCCGAGCTCGGTCGCGAGCTTCACCGCGGATTCGGCGTACTCCATCGCGGTTCGGGTGTCGCCTACCATTCGGAGGCGTTCGACGTACCAGACGAGAATTCGGAGCTCGGCGTGTCGCTGGCCACTAGACACCGCGAGTTCCAGTGCCTGCTGGATCCACAGCGAGCTACGCTCGTCGTCGCCACGATAGTGCGCCATCCGACCCGCGAGGCCGAGCACGAGGGATCGTTGCGGAAGTTCGACTGTCTCGATCAGTGCGTGGAGGCGTCGTCCAAGCTCGTCGCCTTCGAACATGGAGCCGCGCGTATGGAGGTAGCGGTCCATCCCGATGAAGATGTCCGCGGCTCGCTCGGGTGCGTGCTCGATCGCCCAGTCGAACGCGGCATGGACATTCGCGCGCTCGAGGATGAATCGCTGCTCCGCTCCGGTGTCCCGAGCGACGTACGTATTGGAAGCGACGGCATGGTCCACCATGCACTCCGCGAACCGCGATCGGACCGCTGGACCGCTCGGGACTTCAGCGAGGCGGTCACGGCCGAACGCTGCAATGGTGCCGAGCATTCGCCATCTGCCTGACCCGCCCATGTCGTGTTCGTGGACCACGAGGCTATTGGCCGCCAATACATGGAGCACATGCACAGCCTCGTCGAGTGACATCTTGGCGACGCGCCTGAAGTCCTCGGTGTCGCAAGCACCCACGAATAGGGAAGCCACCCGAAATCCATGCCGCCCTCGTTCATCGAGCAACTCGTAGCTCCACGCGATCACGTCGGTGAGTGATCGATGTCGCTCCGGTCGATCGAGCGAGCCGCTCGCGACGAGCGCGAACGAGTGATCGAGCTGGGCGAGAATCTGCTGCGGGGACAACAACCGAGTTCGCGCTGCGGCAAGTTCGATACCCAACGGGAGCCCGTCGACGTGCCGGCAGATGCGATGAACGTCACGGATCGTGCCCGCATCCAACGGCATGACTCCATCGACTCGCGCAGCCCGGTCCAGGAACAGTCGAACTGCGTCAAGACGTCGCAGCGAGGATTCCTCAATCCCATCCGCGTCGTCAGCAAGCTGGAGCGGCGAGAGGCGCACGACGACCTCGCCCGGCACGCCCAGTGCGATTCTGGAGGTCGCGAGTATGCGCAGCTCGGGGCACGCTTCGCGCAATCGGACGACCACGTCCGCGCTATCGATGACCTGCTCGAGGTTGTCCAGCACGACGCACATCGAACGCCCGCCAATCGCCTGTACGAGCGCATTCACCGGGTCGGCGCCAACCGACGTGATGGCAAATGCGTTGAGCAGGGCTGACAGCACGTCGTCCCTCGAGGCGGCGGGGGACAAGTCGACCCAGGCAATGTCACGATCGCCCAGGATATCGTGGGCGATGGCCGTTGCCAGACGAGTCTTGCCGGTTCCGCCCGGGCCAACGATCGTCGTCAGCCGTGCGTGGTACAGAACCTGGTCTCGAATCCCCGCTCGCTCCGAATCGCGTCCGAGCAGTGGATCGCGCGGCTTTGGGATCGACGGCAATGCCGGCCCTCTCCGCTGCCCGAATTCACCGGATTGCGCCAGCAGGCTCCGCTCGATCGCACGAAGCCGGTCCACGTCAGCCACCACGCCGCGTGCGCGAGCGCTCTCCAGACCAGCCCGGCATACCTCCAACGCGTCGGCCTGACGTCCCATGTGGAACAGCCCGCGAACGAGTAGTGACCGTACCTTGAGTTCGCTCGGGTGTTCGACCGCGAGTTGCGTCAGTTCCACCACAGCATCGCTATGTCGACCGAGGGCGATACGCGCTTCATTGCGAAGGAGTGAGGCATCGCGACGTTGCTGGTCGAGCGACCTCGCCGCGTCCATAGCCCAAGGCTCATCGGAGAGCGCTCCCAACGCGCTGCCTCGCCACATTGCGAGCGCAGCGTCCAGCGTGGCGAGTACGCGAGACCATGCCGCCTGATCCGCGAATCGCCGCGCTTCGCGTTGGAGCTCGCCAAACTGCGCATGAGCGAATTGCCACTGCGTTGCGTCGAGCGCGTATCCGTCATCGATATGAGGAATTGCGTGCGGCCGACCAACTCTCGAGCGCAGTTTCCCGATGAGGACCTGCACGTTCTTGCGAGCAGTCTCCGGCGGCGAGTCCCCCCAGAGATCATCGATCAATGATGCGGTCGAGCGACGTGCCCCGTGGCGCAGGGCAAGACTCGCCAGGACTTGCCGCTGTTTGCGAGAAGCGAGCGGGGCGAGGGTCCCATCGACCTCGATCGCTGGTTCGCCGAGTAGGGAGACTACGAGGGTCATGACGGTTGCTCACCCGGTGCTTGCGGGTGCTCGAGGGTGAGCACTCCCGATGCGGAAATACGTCGGACGAGCTCTCCACGCTCCAGCATCGCCTCGAGTTCATCGAGCGCAGCGACACGGGCAGCGTCGCCATCACTCGCCATAGCGCGCAGCACGTCGTCGACGTTGAATCGGTTTCCGAGTGTTGTCAGGACATGCGCGACAGCTGACGTTTCCTCGCTCCGGGGCACGTCATCGTCGGCTGGTGCAAGTCGCGCGGCGACCCCGGCCAGGTATGTCGCCGGATCAAGTCCGAGATCGCGGCCGAGCGTCTCGATCCCTTCGGTCACCTCAGATCGAGCTGCGTCGACGTCACCGCGTTGCCGCAGTGCGTCAGCGAGCAGTGCACGAAGCGATTCTCGGTGCGGATACTGGCGAATGAGATCTCGTACTGCCTCCACGTCAGCTGTCGTGGGCGAGGTCGACACTCGGTACGCAAGGGCTCGTTCTCGGGCCACGCCGTGCAGTTCCGCCCAGCGCGCCACCACGGGGTGCCCCCATGCAACCCGAAGCTCCGTCGCGATGTCTCCACGCCACAGTGACATCGCGTCGTCGATCAGCGCTATAGCGTCGTCCAGTCGACCATTCGTTGCGTGTCCTTCGGCCGCGCTGACGAGGTGCTCGAACAACGCCGCGTCGAGCGAGCAGCGCTGGCGCGCGAGCCGGTAGCCCCCCGGGACGGTCGCGATCGTCTTCGAGCCGACGACGGCTCGAAGACGTCCGATCAGGACCTGCAGGTTCTTTCCTACCGTGACCGGCGGTCGTGGCCCCCAGAGCGAATCGATGATCCTGTCCGTAGAGATGACTTCGCCGAAGTCCACGACGAGGCGAGCAAGCAAGGATCGCTGCTTACCTGCACGAATGGGCTGCTCGACGCCGTCCACTCGTACGCTGAGCGGACCGAGCACGGAAATCTCAACGCGGGGCTCTGGTTCGGTCACAGGATCTTGAATCAAGTCCGAACGGTACGGACAGTTGGCAACCCGACTAGTTTACCGAGCCTTTACCGGCCCTCGTCACTGTGTGCGTGCGCGACGTCGCGCCAGCTCACGACGGAGGACCAGATGATGCCGCTCCCGCGCGCCGTCACGACCGCAATCGAGGCCGATGCAATGCTCGCATCGATCGTTCGGTTCACACGCGCAGAAATGCCGTTCGTATCGCAGGTCGCCCAGCGTGCCCTGAAGGCGCGCTCCCTCGAGGAGCGCGAACGCGCATTCGTGAGCCTGTACGAGCTCGTCCTGGAGCACGAGCAGCCGTACGTCTCGGACCTGGCGAACGAGTTGCTGTGCTGGATCGAGCGGGAACGGGATCGGGCGAGCTGACCAGCGTCAGGACGTTCGTTCGCGCAGTTCGATCACTCGCCGCGCAGCTTCCCGGACTCGCTCCTCCGGCAACTGACCGTCCTTGACGGCCTCGAGGATTCGCTCGCGACACAGTCGCGCGGTCTCGATCGTGCCGGTGAGCAACATGAGATCGATGCCGGCGGCGATCGCGACAGGGCATGCACGCGGCACCGTGTCTCCCCAGGCCTCGCGAAGCCCTCGAGCGTTCATGGAGTCGGTCATCGCCACGCCGGTGAAGCCGAGCTCGTCGCGCAGGAGGGTCGTGGCGATACGAGGATCGAGCGTGCCCGGTCGCGTCGAACCGAGCTCGCGATGGATGCCGTGCGACACCATGATCGCGGATGTCCCTGCCTTGATAGCTGCGCGAAACGGGACCAATTCCTCGCGTCGCAACTCGGCGAGCGAGCGATCGACGTGGGCGACGTCCTCGTCACTGTTCGCGGTGGAAGCCCCAAAGCCGGGGAAGTGCTTCGCGGTCGCTGCCACCCCGCCCTGTTCGAGGCCTCGAACCGTGGCGTCGATGAAGGTGGCGACCAGCTCCGGGTCGGATCCGAACGAGCGTCCGCTCATAGTACGATTGGGCCCCTGCACCAGGTCCGAGACGGGGCCGAGGTCCATGGTGATGCCGAGTTCGTGCAAGGCGCGTCCGGTCGCGAGCGCCTCGGACCTGGCAATCGTCACGTCGCCGATCGCGGCAAGTCCCGGCTGCGTGTGTTCCGGTGGCGCGAACGGGACGTTGCGAATCGCCCCACCCTCCTGGTCGACGGACACCAACAGGCCCGGAGGCAGACCCGCGCGGGTCGCTGCAGACGCCCTCGCTGTTCGGAGCGACGCAAGCAGCGACCGCAGCTGAGGCTCGTCGACCACGCTGGGACCGAACAGGATGATTCCGCCGACCTGCAGCCGAGCGATCGCCTGTAGCTCCTCGGGGGACGCCGCCGGGCCGACGAGCTTCGTCATCACCAGCTCTCCGGCGAGGGTCTCGAGCGGCAGGTCGGCGGCGGGATCCGGTGTTGCGGCGGACTCATCGAGCGGGGCGTCGGGGGTTGCGGGAGCAGGCCGTTCAGTGGCCGGCTTCGTTGCCTCACGCCGAGAATTCGGCGTGTCGTCGTCGGTCACGCTGCATCCTGTGGCGCCGAGCGCGATGAGCAGCGCGAAGGCGGCGAGGGCCAGGTGGCGGGCGACGCGGCGGCGATGCTGGAATGCGGGTCGAAGTCGATGCATGCGGCGCCGAGTGTATCGACCGTCGCGCGGCCAGCGACTGGCCCGCGGGTCCCGAAACGGCGTGCCTCACGTGCGCGATGTGACGGTAGGGGGAATGCCGCAGTGACCGAGGTCGGGGGATATCGCACGCTTGCGCAGCTGGGTGGCGCGCTGCCACGCCCGGCTTCGCCTGCGCCGAGCGACCCCGGCGATACCGGCATGCAGCCCCTGCCACCAGCCCACACCATGGTGCCGACCAATCGCCCTGGTGGACCGACCGCGCCACCCCTGTCGCCCGCCATGCGCGGCGTCGACTCGCTAGGCGAGCCGAGCCAGGGGTACGGGCCGTTCTCGACCGCTGCCTCCGGAGCCAACACGCCGGCCGTGGTGAACTCGGGCATCTGGACGATCCCGCTGACGCCGATCGCCCTGCCGACGCCGACCCGGTTGGTGCGCGAGGGCGTCGAGCTCATTCGCGAGTGGCATCCTCGCGACCCGAACGTTCGCATGACCGGGCATTCGAACGTGCGCGCGGACGAAACTACGACGCGGGGGTTGAGCGACCCGCTCGCTCCGGTCGCGCTCGCTCCGAGCGCGCCGGTGCCGGCCACACCGGACGCTCCCACTCCTGCAGATGGCGCGGCTCCCGCCGCAGCGTCCAATGGCAGCTCGCGTTCAGACGCCGCGAAGCTCGCGATGATCATCGGCCTCGGTGGCGGCTTCGCGCAGAACGCCATCGATGTCGTGCGCCTCGTCAAGAAGTACCCCGAGGCGCTGCGAGCCGGTGCGTTCGACCCGAGCCTCGGCAAGCTGGGTCGACTGCCCACCGCGCTTGGACTGACCGCACTGACGCGTCCCGACAACCGCATCCTGGATCCAACGTGGCGCGGCATGGCCGCGAGCGTCGAGACGGGTGGGCGCACGTTCGACGCGTTCGACGAGATCGCGATGAAGTCATCGGTGCTGCTCGGCGCAAGCCTCGCGGCAATCCAGATCGGTTCGGCAATCCCGAACCTCGCCGACGCGCTCGGCAAGGACGGACCGTGGTACGAGAACATCGCGCAGTCCACGTCGGGTCGCGCGGGTGTGCTGCAGCTCGCCGGCGGCACGATCGGAGCTGCAGTGTTCGCGACGGCCATCAGGCAGACCGCCGGACAGGCAGGGCCGGGGCTGGTATCCAAGGTGCTCACCGCGGGCAGCGCACCGATCATGGCGCGACCGGTCTGGGGACGCATCGGTCTCGCGACGGGCGCCGTGGTGATGGCGAACGAGATCGGCTACCTCGACTTCCTCAACAAGGGCGAGACGCGACCGGTCGGCACGGTGCTCGCGGACGCGGCGCACAAGACCCCGATCATCAACGACCCCGAGTGGCGCACCGCGGCGATCCTCGGCGCAGGCGGCATCGTGGGCTTCAAGGCGCAGCGCGCCATCTCGGCGGCTGGCGGCCTCTCAGGGCTCGGCAAGGGCAACCTCATCGGTGGCGCGATCGTCGCCGGCCTCCTGGGAGTGCAGCTGCTCGGTGGCCTGTCCGGCCTCGACAAGCCAACCACGCCGGCGGCGCCGACGACACCCGCGGCGCCTGCCGCTCCCGCCCCGCCCGCACCTCCTGCCGGAATGTAGGCGCGCCTACGGAGCCGGGAGCGAAACCGTGGTGCCATGAGGTCGAACCCGTCGACCCGAGGTATCCGACATGCATCACGCGCCCATGTCCCGGACCAATGCACCAGGGGCGAACATCGCCGCAGCAGCGATCGCAGGTGCGGTGACGCTGACCGCGATCTTCGTGCTCGGACGGCTGAGCGAGAACGCCTCGCAGCACGCGACGATGGTCCTCGGTGCGATGTCGATCTCCGTCCTGGTGCTGTGGTTCGGCCTGCGGGAGGACCACGCGATGCGCGCCTGGGCCCTCGGCGGCATCGTGGCAACGCTCGGACTGGGCCTGCTCGTGGGCGGCGTGCTCGCGCGGCCATCGACGGTCGACGAGCAGGTCGTCACTGCCGGGCCGGTCGCGATGCATGCAGCAAAGGACGCGATGATGGCTGCCGATGACGAGAAGATGACAGCGACTGACGACCAGAAGATGATGGCGAAGGACGAGAACGTCCTCGTCTCCTCCGGCTCGTTCAAGCCGCTCGCGCACAGCGGGCGCGGTACGGCTTCGATCATCCGTACGACCGACGGCACGAACGTCCTCACCCTGACCGGATTTGAGACGGACGCGGGCCCCGACCTCGTCGTCATGCTCGTCGCGGGCGACCCGGCGAATGACACCGACGTTGAGGCCGGTACATCGCTGCGGCTGGGCAGGCTCAAGGGCACGAGCGGCGACCAGCAGTACGTGTTGCCGACGGACGCGGACCCGGCGGACTTCACGCACGCCTACATCTGGTGCCGCGCGTTCTCGGTCGGCTTCACGCGCGCGCGGCTCGCGTAGGGAGCAGCGGCTTCCGGGCGTCGATAGGATGGGCGTTGTCCACCGAGCGAAGTTCCGGGAGCGAGCGCCACCATGGCCGAAGAATTCATTTACGTGATGCAGAACGTGACGAAGGTGTATCCGCCGTCGAACGAAGTCATCAAGGACATGTCGCTCCAGTTCTACCCGGGCGCCAAGATCGGCGTGATCGGCTACAACGGCGCCGGCAAGTCGACGCTGCTGCGCATCATGGCCGGCATCGACACCGACATCCGAGGCGACGCGTGGATCGCCAAGGACAAGACCGCGGGCATGCTCGAGCAGGAGCCGAAGCTCGACGAGACCAAGACGGTGCGCGAGAACGTCGAGGAGGGGCTGGCGCCGATGCGCGATGCGCTCGCGCGCTTCAACGAGGTTTCCAACGCGATGGCCGACCCGGACGCGGACTTCGACGCGCTGCTGACCGAGCAGGCGGACCTGCAGCAGTTCATCGACCACGGTGATGGCTGGAACCTCGACACGGCGATCGACGTCGCCATGAGCGCGCTGCGCGTGCCCGAGGGCGACCTCGCGGTCACGAACCTCTCCGGTGGCGAGCGCCGCCGCATCGCGCTTGCGCGACTGCTGCTGAGCGCGCCCGACATGCTGTTGCTGGACGAGCCGACCAACCACCTCGACGCCGAGAGCGTGCTGTGGCTCGAGCAGTACCTCGCGAAGTATCCCGGCACGATCATCGCGATCACCCATGATCGGTACTTCCTGGACAACGTCGCCAACTGGATCCTGGAACTCGACCGCCAGAAGTACTTCCCGTGGAAGGGCAACTACACCGGCTGGCTCGAGCAGAAGGCCGAGCGACTGCGGCTCGAGGAGAAGTCCGACAAGACGCGCCAGAAGACCCTCGAGCGCGAGTTCGAGTGGATCAAGATGAGCCCGAAGGCGCGCCAGTCCAAGAGCAAGGCGCGCATCGCCAACTACGAGGAGATGGTCGCCGAGCAGGGCCGCGCGGAGATCGGCGGATCTGTCATCCAGATCCCGATGACCAAGCGACTGGGCGACGACATCGTGAAGTTCGACAAGGTCTCCAAGGCCTATGGCGACAAGCTGCTGTTCGAGGACCTGTCCTTCACCCTGCCGCGTGGTGGCATCGTGGGCGTGATCGGGCCGAACGGCGCGGGCAAGTCGACGTTCATGCGACTGCTCGTCGGCCAGGAGCAGCCCGACAGCGGCACCGTGTCGATCGGCGAGACCGTCGACCTGGGCTACGTCGACCAGGGTCGCGACTCGCTCGACCCGGCCAAGACGGTGTGGGAAGAGATCTCGGGCGGCCACGACATCATCGAGTTCGGCAAGCGCGAGATCCCGAGCCGCGCGTACGTGGGCAAGTTCAACTTCAAGGGCAGCGACCAGCAGCAGCGCGTCGGCGACCTGTCAGGTGGACAGCGCAACCGCGTGCACCTGGCGAAGCTCATCAAGACGGGCTGCAACGTGCTGCTGCTCGACGAGCCGACCAACGACCTCGACGTGGACACGCTCCGCTCGCTCGAGGAAGGCATCGAGCAGTTCCCCGGATCGGCCGTGGTGGTGAGCCATGATCGGTGGTTCCTCGACCGGCTCGCGACGCACATCCTCGCGTTCGAGGGTGACAGTGAGGTCGTGTGGTTCGAGGGCAACTTCGAGCAGTACGCCGAGGACCTCAAGCGCCGCAAGGGTCCCGATGCGCTCGAGCCGACGCGCATCAAGTACCGCAAGCTCGTGCAGCAGTAGCTCCAGTCAGGAACCGACGGGGCGCCGGATCGCGCGAAGCACGAATCCGGCGGCGATCATTGCTGCCGCAAGCAGCGCCATGCCGAGCAGCGATGCGCCGGTGAACGGAAGTGTGTCGTCGCCGTTGGCGGCAGTGCCGCCACCCTCCACCGCCTGGGCGAAGGTCTTCTGGACCGCCGCGACGGTCGTTCCGTCAGCGGCGTCGTTGGCGGCGGGAAGCTGAGTTGCGAACGTGGCGGCGGCAGGGGCGCCGCCACCTGCGGCTGACGCGGCGGTCGTGCCGGCGGCGCTGGAGGTCGTGGACGCAGGCGGGACGGGAGCCGTGGGCTTCGTCGGCTTGTGCGTCACGGGTGGCTTCGGGCCGTGCGGCTTGGGGGTCACCGGGACGCGCGACTTGTGGGGATTGCCGCAGTGACCTCGGTTGTCGTCTTCTCGGTCAGCGTCGTTGCCGCACCCGTTGTTGCCATCGCGATCGCCGGCCGTGCCTCCTTGGCCGCCGGGCTTGTCGGCGCCGCCGTTGCTGGAGCCGTCGGGGTCGCTCGGCGAGGCGCCCTGCGTCGACCCGTTGCCGTGCGCCTTGATGGGCTTCGAGGGAGCCGGCGACGCGCCGTGCGCGCCGGAGGATCCGGACGTGCCCGAGGTGTCACCGGCAGCCGGTGTTGCGGCGGGCTTCGCGGAGGAGTTCGAGTGGTCGCTCGCATGGCCGTTCGACGCGCCGTTGCCAGTGCTGGCGCCGTTGGCGTGGGCGTTGCCGTTTCCGTTGCCATTCCCCTCTCCGGGAGTGGATGCCGCGGGAGCTGCTGGCGCGGGAGCGGGGGCGGGCGCAGCGGCTGGCTGGGAGGCGGCGACCGCTGCCGGAGTGGGGGCAGGAGCGGGAGCCGCTGGAGTCGTCGCGTTCGCGGCGGCCGCGCCGCCATTGCCGTTGGCAGCGCCATTTCCGTGTCCGTTGCCGTTGCCCCCCGGTGCCGCGATCGCCAACGCGCTCGTCACCGCTGCCACCAGCAGCACCGACACGGCGAGATCAACACGGGCACGACGACGGGCAGCTCGGGACGCATTCATACGTCTTTGATACATCCGTTTTGCAGTTCTTGCAATAGGCTAGGTGGACGGCGACGGACACGCACGGGACCATTCCCAGGTTTCCCTGTCGCGCCACCGCGCGGACACGCACGGCAACAGCGCGTATCCTTGCGCGCGTGCCCGACGATGACCGACCAGGCCTGCGCACCCGCTTCGCTCGATCCCTGATCGACATCAGTGCGCTGCGCTCCTCGGCGCCGTTCCGCCGCATGTTCGGCGCGCAGCTCATCTCGTCGATCGGGTCGCAGGTCACGCTGGTCGCGCTGTTCTTCCAGGTCTACGACCTGACGCACAGCACGCTGAAGGTCGGCCTGCTCGGACTGGTGATGGTGGTTCCGACGTTGTGCCTGGCGCTGCTCGGAGGCGCGATCGCGGACTCCATGGATCGGCGCCGGCTGCTGGTGATGGTGCAGGTCGCCATGGCGACGGTGAGCCTCACGCTGACCTGGCTCGCGACGCACGAATCGCCGCCGCTGTGGGCGCTCTACGTGCTGGCCGCGGCGGCATCGTCATTCGCTGCGATCGACGGGCCCACGCGCACGGCCGTGATGCCGATGCTCGTCGACGCGGCAACGCTCCGCAGCGCGGTGCAGCTTCGCGAGGTGCTCACGCAGTCGGGTCGAACGTTCGGGCCGATCATCGGCGGCGTGCTCATTGCACAGGTGAGCCTGCCGGCGGCGTACCTGCTCGACACGGCCTCGTTCGTGATCGCCTTCCTGCTGTTCCTGGGGCTGCCGTCGCTGGTGCCGGAGACGCGTCGACGCTTCGAGCTCTCCTCGATCACGGAAGGCCTGCACTTCGTGGCGCAGCGCCCGATCCTCGCGGCGACGTTCTGGGCCGACCTGTTCGCGATGGTCCTGGGCCAGCAGCGAGCGCTCTTTCCGGCGTATGCGGCGACTGCCTTCGGCGGCGGGGCGATGACGTTCGGCTTCCTGGTCGCATCGCCCTCCGCGGGCGCGATGGTCGGGCTGCTGTTCATGGGCTTGTTCCGCAACGTGCAGCGCGAGGGTCTGGCGGTGCTGGTGGCGGTGGCGGCGTGGGGCGCATTCATCGCGTTGTTCTCGCTGTCGCCGTGGCTCTGGCTCGCGATGCTGTTCCTCGCGTGTGCTGGCGCGGCCGACATGGTGAGCGCGATCTTCCGCCAGACGATCCTGCTGGCGACGGTCCCTGACGAGCTGCGCGGGCGCATGGGCGCCGTGCACATCATGGTGGTGACCGGAGGACCTCCGATCGGCGACATGGTGTCAGGAAGCGCCGGCGAGGCGTTCGGCATTCGCGTGAGCTCGCTCGTCGGCGGGGTGGGCGTGATCGCCGGCATGGTCCTGCTCGCGTGGCGCGTGCCCGGGTTCGCCCGCTGGCGAGATCCGGCTCGTGTCGAGCCATCGCGCGACGGCACGGCCGACGACAGCACGACCGCATCCCCCTAGCCGGAACCTGTCGGCTCGTGGTCCGATGGACGCATGGGCTGCCGAGTGGATGCGGCTGCCTTCGCCAGGAGCGTTGACCACGCTCGCCCGGGGACCACGACTGCCGCTCGTGGAGCACGCCCCAGATCGCCAGGAGTGGGACCATGGGAGCAATTCGTCCGTCGACGCCGTCGACCGCTGCGCCAGTGCCGAGCACGAAGGCCGCGCGCGTCGAGCAGCCGATCGGAAACGCCGGTGGCGCTGCCGATGCGCCAGCAGTACCGGGTGGGTCGTCGACTGACACATCCAGTCAGGCAGCTGACGGAGCGAAGGCCCTCAAGGACGGCGCCAGGTCGGGCCCCGGGACGGCGGCGCCAGCGCCGACGCCGGCTGCCACTGACACCACGAAGCCGAGCGTTCCCGGACAGGAGGTGCCGAAGCAGGACACGCCCGCCGCGAAGCCCACGGTCACCGAACAGCTCGAGGCAGCACGCAACAACAAGCCGTCTGCCGCGGAGCTGCGCAACCTGCCGCCCGAGGACCAGCAGTCGATCCGCGACACGTACCAGGCGGAGCAGTCGAAGCTCTATGACACGGTCGCGACGCAGCTCGAGCAGCAGGGACGCCCCACGCGCGGTGAATTCACCGTCAACGGCAAGTTCCTGAGCTGGGAGTATCAGGACGCGCTCTCCTACTACGACGGGCAGCTCGAGGAAGCGCAGCAGGGCGCCAAGCCCGAGCGCGTCCGCGCGATGCGCGCGGAGCTCGCGGAGACGCCCGCCGGACGCGAGATGCTCGAGTTCGAGAAGCGAGCAGGGGTGCCGATCAAGGTGCTGACGACGGCGGAGTGGCGCCGTGCCGGCCACGCCGACAACGTGGCGGCGTTCGCGGCCGGCGAGGAAGGCATCACCTTCAAGGCTGACAGCCTCAACGCACACGTGTACGTGCACGAGATGACGCACGAGGTCGACCACTACACCAAGGTGCTCGCCCCGCCGGAGGACACACGAACCCGCGAGCAGGTCATCCAGGAGGCGACCGCCAACTACGAGAAGTACGGGCTCGATCCCGGCGAGGTCCCGGCGCTCGTCGACGCGACGTACCACCAGGGTCCCGACCACACGACGCTCACGCATGCGCACACGCGCCTCGCGGAGGCACGCCTGCATCGCCAGCAGCACGGCGGCACGCCGCTCGACGACGGCGAGATCCGGCAGGTGCTGTCGCTGTCGCTGCCCCGCGAACAGGACAACCGCGCGATCGACCTCTACAACGAGGCCGTCGAGCACGATCCCGCATCGGCACCCGACGCACTCGTCAAGCTGCGCGAGTACGCGCTGACGCGAGGCATCGAGGCCGCCGGCATGTCGGCTGACGACCTCATCGCGCTGCTCAATGGCCGCAAGGCCGGGTTCGAGGCGAAGATCGTCGATCTGGAACAGGCCGGCACTCGCAGCTCCAGCGGGGGCGGGCAGAAGGGAGGCGTCGGCGGCGTGGCCAGCGGGCTCGGTGGCCTCGCTGGCATCGGCGGCGCCGTCGGATCGATCATGCGCGGGGCGTCCGGTCTCGCAGGCGCGGCGCACGGCGCCGGCACCTGATCGAGCGGGCACGACGATCGATCGTGCATGATCGCGCCATGATGACTCCCGCGTGGCTGCTCTACGGCGCATATGGCTATACCGGTGACCTCGTCGCCCGACGCGCAGTGGCGGCCGGCGAACGACCGATCCTCGCGGGTCGAGACGCCGCACGCCTCGAACCGTTGGCGCGCGAGTTGGGCCTGGAGCACCGGGTCACGGGACTGGACGACGCACTGCGGCTCGACGATGTCCTGCGGGACGTCGCCGCTGTCGCGCACTGCGCGGGTCCATTCTCGGCGACGGCGGCGCCGATGGTTGCGGCGTGCCTGCGAACAGGGACGAACTACGTCGACATCTCCGGCGAGATCGACGTGTTCGAGGCGATCTTCCACCGCGATGCAGACGCACGCGACGCGGGCGTGACGCTGCTGTCGGGGGGCGGCTTCGACGTCGTGCCGAGCGACTGCCTCGCTGCGATGGTGGCGGCGATGCTCCCGGACGCAGTGCGGCTCGAACTGGCGTTCCGCTCCGGCGGAGGCTTCAGCCGCGGCACCGGCAAGTCAGCCGTCGAGGCGCTCGGGCAGATGTCACTCGCACGTACCGACGGCGCGATCGGACCCGTCCCGCGCGGACGACGCACCCGGAGCGTCGACTTCATCGGCGATGGGCGCACCTCCCGGGTGCAGGCCGTGTCGTGGGGCGACGTCGCCACCGCGTACCGGTCGACCGGCATCGCCGAGATCACCGTGTACACGCAGCTGCCCAGACTGGTTTCCAGCGCGTCGGGGCTCGTGGATCGCGCAGCTCGAACACCCATGCTGCGAGGCGCAACGCGGCGACTGATGACGAGCGTCGTCTCCCGCCTGCCAAATCCCAGCGACGAAGCGCGGGCACGTTCACGAAGCGTGCTCTGGGCGCGCGCCGTCGCTCCCGACGGCCGCGCCGCCGAGGGTCGCCTGTCGACGCCAAACAGCTACGAGCTGACCGCCGACGCCGTGGTGCGCATCGTCCGCGAACTCGCAGCGGGGAACGTCGACGCCGGAGCACTGACCCCATCGATGGCGCTCGGCCCCGAGTTCATCTCGACGCTCGATGACGTGTCGGTGACGCCGCCGGCCCTCGTCGACTGAGCCGGCGACGGCGCCGACCGACCGAGCGACATTGCGACCGCCGTCGAACGACATGACGAAGGTCGTCGGTCCACAGTCGATTGCCGGGCGGATTGGCGTCAGCTGCCCGCGAAGCTCACTCGCGCGGTGGAATCTGCCGAAACCGATCATGTCGTGTTCCTACGCCTCCTCCGCATCACGTCGGCCCGCGCGCTCTTCGCGAGCGTGCTGGCGGGCGCGTGCGTAGCCGCGAGCCTGCCCGCCACCGCCGCGACCAGCGGCACCGTGGTCGGCGCCACCGTGCTGTCGGCGACAGCGCTCGATGCGGGTGGCTGTCGATCGGGCATCGCCGGCAAGACGCTCCTCGGGCCGCTGGCGAGCAACGCCGGCACGATCGGCACCACCGACTGCTCGGTCTCCTTCGGCTCGTCCAACGACACTGCGCGGCTCGAGCTGCACCAGGGCGATGGCACGGGCACCGCACTCGCGAAGCTCGCCACGACGAACACCCGGCTGCAGGACGACGTTCGCCTGTACGGCGTCGGTGCGCAGAGCGCGACCAACGCCTGGGCGGTCGGCCAGAGCGGCACGATCCTCCACTGGGACGGTTCGACCTGGACGTCACAGGCGAGCGGCACCGCGGTGACGCTTCGCACGGTCGTCGCCGTCGATCCGCTCACCGCATGGGTCGTCGGTGCCAACGCCACGGTCCGCAAGACGATCAACGGCGGCACCTCGTGGCCGCAGCAGAACACCGGGGTCGGGACACTGCAGGGAGTTGCCGCCACCGACGACCAGCACGCATGGGCGGTCGGCCTCAACGGCCAGGCGCTCCTCACCACGGACGGGACGGCCTGGAATCCTTCGGTGTCGGGGACGACCCAGGACCTCAACGACATCGTCGTTGTCACGCCGTCGATCATCGTCGCGGTGGGCGCGAACGGCACGATCATCCGCAGCACCGACGGCGGACTCAACTACGCGCCGGTCGCGAGCGGCACGACGGTGTCACTCTCGTCGGTCACCAAGCGCGACGCGACCCACCTGTTCGCGGCAGGATCCTCCAGCACCGTGCTGCGCTCCGACGACGCCGGCGCCACCTGGACGGCGATGACGGGGCTTCCCAACTTCAGCTACATGGGAATCGTCGCCGACGCGACGACCGGCATCCTCGCGATGAGCGAGCACGGGGTCGGCGCCCGCAGCACGAATGACGGTGCGAGCTGGACGACCGAGCAGTCCACCTGGCAGAACTCGGTCAACGGGATGGACCAGATCGGTGCCACGACGTTCGCGACCGGCGACGGGCACCTGCTCATGACGAGCGGGAACCTCGGCCAGACCTGGAGCGCGTCGCCGCTGTTCCGTGCATCGCTCAACGGCGTCTACGCCACGTCCCGCAACCAGGCATGGACCGTCGGCGCCCGCGGGGAGATTCGCGCGACTACCGACGGATCCACGATGGTCACCCAAGCTTCGGGGACGATCGAGGAGTTCCGCGACATCGATGGATCGGGCAACTCGTCGATCTGGGCCGTTGGCATGAACGGCGTCCTGCGGGCCACCACGAACGGCGGCGCGACCTGGGTTCCCCAGACCGGCGGCATCACCCAGCACCTGCGCGCCGTGGACGCCGTCACCGAGCAGGTCGTGTGGATCGCGGGCGGAACGTCGCAGGCGATGCGCACGCTCAACGGAGGATCCACGTGGCAGACGCTGACCCTCCCGGGCGCGGGGGTCGTGTACTCCGTCTCCGCCGCCAACAAGGATGTCGCCTGGGTCGGTGGCGCCGGCGGATATCTCGCTCGCACGACGGACGGCGGTGCGACCTGGGCGACGATCACGCTGCCGGCGGCGTACGCGGCTCACACGACGCTCGTCAGTGGCGCTGAGCCCACCGGACTCCGGCTCGTCGCTGCGAGCAGCGGCGGCTCCGTCTACCGGACCACCGATGGCGGCGCGACCTGGACCCCCGTCGCCGGCATCAACGGGGCGTACAGCACGATCAATTCGATCGATGCGCACGACACCAACGCGATGGCGCTCGCGGTCGCTTCCGGCAACGTCACGTATTCGCTCGATGGATCGACGTGGGTCGTCGCTGCCGGCGGCTCGCCATCGCGCTCGAACTTCGACGTGTCCTTCCCCGACGCCCAGTCGGTGTGGACGAGCGCCGACTCGTGGGCGCTGCTGCGCACGACGACCTCGGCGTCGACGTTCCCGGACTTCCAGGATGACCCGGGCAACTCGACCGGCAACGACTGGGGAACGCCCGGCGCTGCGTTCTTCGGCGCGTGCCTGCGGTCACTGACATCGGCCAGCGCGGTCGACTGGCTCATCGACCCGAACACGGACTGCACTGCGACGGACGCGGATCCGTGGCACGCCATCGTCCCGCTGGTGGGAACGAGCGGGTCGACGATCGCGCGCACGACCGTGGCAGGCGCGACCGGAACCGCGGACCTTCGATTCGCCATGCGATCGGGAACGACGGCGGCGGGCACGTACGGCGGGTCGATCCGTGTCGAAGTCGTGGCGCCGGGCTAGTTGGCGCCACGGTCGTGTTCGGGGTCGTCAGCCGCCCTGCTTGGCAACGACCGGGAACGACTCGCCCTGCACCCAGTCGCCCTGGAAGCGACCGTTGTCCGGGCGGACGCGCACTGCAGCTGCCTCGGTCGCGGCAGGCGGGGTCCAGAACGTGCCCGTGGTGCCGGGCTCGGTGGTCCCGACCGGCGTCCACGCGGCGTCGCTCACGCTGCCGATGCGCAGCTGGTCGACGGCGACGGGCGATCCCTGCTTGCCGCCCTTGCCGGCCGCCAGCCACGTGAAGGTGTACGTGCCGGGCTGGAGTGTGGTCGTGAAGTCCTGCCAGCTGCCACCGTTCGCGGGCTTGAACTGCAGGTCGCGGTTGATGAAGAACGACAGCTCGCCGCTCTTGCCGCCCGTGTACGCGAAGCTGATCTCGGTCGGCTCGGTGATCGTCTCCGTCAGCTCGAGGCGCGACTGCTGACCGCTGCCCAGGCCATCGACGTTGAACGACTTGGAGCCGGTGCGTGCGATGGCGTCGTTGATCGACCACTCCTTGTCACCCGAGGAGCGGAACGCTCGCGCGGCGGAGCCGGCATCGAAGTCCTCGGCGACCGCGCTCTTCGCGTTCGCGTTCGCGGAGACCTCGACCTGGAAGCGCTGCCCCTCCAACAGGTCGCTCGACCAGTCGATGCGCACCGGGGACCCGGCGACCGCTCCGTCAGTCGGGACCGGCGCGCCGGGCTGTGCCAGCGGGGTGAGCGCTGCGTCGGCGTCGACGCGGCCACCGCTGGCGACGAGCGTGTTCCAGACCTTCGCGGCGCCGTCGCGCTGGACGCTGCGAGCCACGCGCTCCTCGACCTCCTTCATCGACAGGTGCGGGAAGCGTGCCTTCACGAGCGCGAGCAGGCCACTGACGACCGGAGCCGCCATCGACGTGCCGCTCATGCCGCCGTACTTGCCGCCGGGGAGCGTCGAGTGGATCTTGTCGCCCGGGGCGGCAACGTCGATGGTGAGCGTGCCGCGATTGGAGTACGAGGCCTTCGCGTCCTTGGCGTCGCTCGCCGCGACGGAGAAGGAGCCTGCGTAGTTGTCGGGGTACGAGCCGTTCACGCCGGTGTCCCAGTTCTCGTTGCCGGCGGCGACGACGACGCTCACGCCGGCGGCGACGGTCTGGCGCACGGCCTCGGCGAGCGCCGGCTCGTACACGTTGTTGCCCCACGAGTTGGAGATGACGTTCGCGCCATTGCGCACGGCGTAGCCGAACGCCTTGATCGCGTTCGCGGTCGTCGCGTTGCTCGTGAGGATGGCGAGCGGCATGAGCGTCACGTCGGGCGCGACGCCGGAGCCGCCCACGCCGTTGTTCTGCGCGGCGGCGATGATGCCGGCGGTGTGGGTCCCGTGCGTCTGGCCACCGTCCTGCGGGCGGTTGCTGTTCTTGCCGAAGTTCCAGCCGTGCACGTCGTCGATGAAGCCGTTGCCGTCGTTGTCCTTGCCGTCGCCGGCGACCTCGCCGGCGTTCGTCCACACGTTCGGAGCGATGTCGGGGTGCTCGATGTCGATGTTCGTGTCGGCGAGCGCGACGATGACGCCCTTGCCGGTGCTCGTCTTCCAGGCCGCGTTGGCCTTGATGTCGGAGCCGGCAGCGCCGCCGGTCTGGCCCGAGTTCTCGAGGTGGTACTGCTTCGCGTACTCCGGGTCGTTGGTCGTCGCGCCAGAAGCGGCCTCGGTGGCAGGCGAGGCGTCGAAGACGGGTGTGCCCTCCCCGCCGCGCAGGTGCTGGCGGAAGTTCGGCTGCGTGAAGAGGATCCTGGACCGATCGAACGAGTCGAGCCCGACGATGCTCGGCGGTCGAGCGGGGTCCATCGTCACGAGCATGCCGTTGACGAGCGGCAGCTCCTCGAGCTTGCGGGGAGCGAGCGACGCGAGCAGTTCGACCTGCTGGTCGCGGGTCACGTCGGGAGCGAACACGACGATGTGCTCACCGGGGATCGCCTCGTTGTCGCGCGGCATGGCAGACGCGGTTGCCGTCGCGCCGATCGCCTCCGTCGGCGGCGCCGGCGGACGGCTCGGCGGAGCGGGCGTCGCGGCGGTCGTGGACGGAGCGGAGTCGATACGGCGAGTGAACATTGGTCGATCCTCTCGGCCATGCGCCGGGAGGGGGAGGTTGCCGCGGGTCACGCGGGCCGTGTGCGGCCGCGCTGGTGGGCAGCCGCACGGCCGAACGGTGGCCACTCGCTCGCGCATGCGCGGCGCGGGCGAGAGGATGGGGCCATGGAACCCGTCTCGGTGCTCATGGTCTGCATGGGCAACATCTGTCGCTCCCCCATGGCCGAAGCCGTGTTTCGCGACCTCGTGCAAGCCGACGGGCTCGTCGAACACGTGCGCATCGACTCGGCCGGTACGCACTCCTACCACCTCGGCAACGAGCCCCACCCGGAAACCCAGGCCGAGCTGGCTCGACGCGGCGTGGCGGTGGGTGACCAGCGTTCGCGCCTCGTGACGCCCGCCGACCTCGAGGCATTCGACTTCGTCGTGGCAATGGATCACGCGAACCTCGCGGAGCTGCGCACGATCGCCCACCAGCTCGGCGGTGAGGACGCGATCGACGCGGAGCTGTCGCTGCTGCTCGAGCACGCGCAGGAGCTGCCCGGCGAGCGGGTCGACGAGGTGCCCGACCCCTATTACGTGGGCGGCTACGACCGCGTGTACGACCTCGTGCACGCCGGCTGCGAGGGTCTGCTGGACCGCGTGCGCCGTCGCCTCGGTGCGCCTGATCCTGGTTGACGATTCGCGCCGTTCGTCGTTCGCTGGAACTGGGCCGCGGGGGGCGCACGAGTGCGCGCCTGCGCGGGGACACGTTCTTCGGGGGAGGAACCATGGGTTCGACGATCTTGAGCGCCGCCACCTGGCGACGCATGCTGCTGCTCGGCATCACCACGCTCATCGCGATGCTTGCAGTGAGCTTCAGCGCACCACAGGAAGCACACGCGTTTCGTGATCCCACGATCGTGACGTCCGGCCAGGTCGGCTGGGTCAAGACGCGTCCGACGATCCACTGCATGGCCATGACTCCAGGGTGCCTCGCACCCGGCTCGCACCAGGCGTGGCGCTGGACCGGCACGACGTGGCAGTCCGCGCGGGTGCTCGAGAACACGGACGTGTACGTGTATCCGTACGCGGCGCCGTGGCACTGGATCTGGACGCAGCAGACCGGATGGCTGGCGATCCAGAACTCCGCGCTGACGACCGGTTACAGCTGCACGGGCTTCGCCTGTCCGGTGTTCTGACGCGGCAGCGCGATCGGCAGGTGCCGGCGCGCGCTATGCATTCGACGTCCGGGGGCTCCGCGAGGGGCCCCCGTTCGCGTGCAGGTGACAGGCACCGCACGAGCACCCGACGGCGTCGACGCGACCCGTGAGCGACACCCCGTGGCGTACGAGCCAGAGGCCGTACACCATGAATGCCATCCACGGAACGAGGTCCATGACCGTCGGCATCCCACCTTCGGTGCCGCCGCCGGAGACGCCGGCGCCGAGCGCCATGAAGTAGGGGAAGTCCCACCAGGCGTGCGCGAGGATCACCGGGATCGGGTTGCGGGTCCGCAGGTAGACCGCACCGAGCACGAACCCGCCCGCCGTCTGGGGCACGATGCTCAGGATGCCGACGATCGACAGCTCGTGCAGGTGGGCAGCGCCGAACACCACCGCAGACACGGCCAGGGCCTGGGGCGCCGGCAGTTTGGTGATGAGCCAGCCGAGCAGCAGCACGCGGAAGATGAACTCCTCCGCGGTTCCCACCGAGAGCGCCATGGCGATCGGACCGGCATCGAGGCGCAGCTCACCGAGGTACTGCACGTAGATGCCGAGGATCCAGGTCGCGTACAGCAACTCGGGCCAGTCGAGACCGAGGCCCTCGACGGTGGAGCGCCAGGAGATGTCGTGGCGGATGCCGCTCGGCATGAGCGGCGAACACAGCATGGCGGCGACGAGCCAGACGCTCTCCCATGCGATGACGGGGGCCCAGCCAGTCCCCCCGAACACGTAGCTGCCGGCACGCATGCACAGCAGGCCCATGACGATCGCGAACGCGATGCCGAGGGTGATGTCGATGGCGTTGCGGACGGGGTCCTCGGCGCGGGCGGCTTCGGTGGCTCCCAGCGCCGGAAGGAGCATCCCGGGGGGCGCGTGGACCGTGCCCGGGAGGGCGTGCGGATGGGCTGTGCCGACATGCTGCATCCACCCTGTCTCGCCCTGTTCGCACGCGTGCGCGCGGGTCTAGGCCTGCTCGGGCCGTGCGCGGCCGTGGGAGGGGCCGGTGGCGGACGCGGCGACGGTTGTCGAACGATGCACGACGCGCGCCCCCCCACCAGTTAGGCTCGGGCGCATGGCACAGCGCAATTCACGCAAGGGCAGCAAGAATCCCAACCTCCGGACCGGCGGTGGTCGGCGGGCGAAGGCTCAGCGCAGCCAGGCACGTCAGGTGCAGGCCGAGCGCAGCACGGAGGCAGGTCCCGCCCTGCGGATGCGACCGGCTGGCGCCGCAGGCTTCCTGTTCGTGCTGCTCATCGCGTGGCTCGCGATCGCGGCGTTCTGCCTTGTGGGGCTCTCGTTCGAGCGCTGGAACCTCGTCAGCTACCCGGACTCCCTCTGGATGTACGTCGCGTTCGGCGCGTTGGCCGTGGCGCCCGCCGTGGGTCGCGTCGCACGCAGCGAGCGCGACGCCGATTCGTGGGGCGCGCAGGCACTGCTCGTGCCGACGGCGTTGTTCGTGATGGATGCGGTCGTCGGACCGAGCTGCCCCACCGGCGGCCAGTGTGGCGCGATCGGCGCTCGCGGATCCCTGGGCCTGTTCTGGTCGATCGTGCTCATCGCTGCGTTCGCGATTGCCGCGTGGGGGCTTGCACGCTGGCAGTACCGTTCCAGCGAGGCGAAGCGACCGCAGTCCGGTCGCGTCCGGTACCGCATCGCTGGCATGGCAATGCTCGCGCTGCTCGTGTTCCCCGGGCTCGTGCTGGCGGCAGCCACGATCGGTGGCGACTACACGTTCCGCGACACCCCGAAGCTCGTCCCCGAGGCGAAGCAGCAGGTGCGTGAGGACTGCTACGGCCTCGCCAACGCACCCGAGTTCGCGGTGCGCGCCGCGCCCGACGGCTACAACCCGGACTGGACGACGTTCGCCGTTCGCCGCGCCAACGAGGATCGCCCCGGCGTGACCAGCGGTGGCGACGACGCCAAGGACGACCCGAAGGACGCGAAGGACGCGAAGTCCAAGGCCAAGGCGGACAAGGACGCGAAGGACACCAAGTCCAAGGCGAAGACCTCGCCCCTGCCGACCGACTGGGCAGACCTCGGCTACGTGCACCCCTACGAGGCGACCGTGTCGTTCAACGCGACCGGCGACGTCGTCAACGTGACGTGCCGACGCATCGGCCCCGGCACCGGCAACGCGGTCGCCGACGACCTCGTCCAGCCCGAGCCCGACTCGAATCCCCTGTCGCCCAAGACCACCGGCTCGCAGTTCCTGCCGCGGTTCTTCACGCAGGGCGTCGCAGGTCCCACCGAGGAAGCCAAGAAGAAGGCTGCCGACGAGAAGCAGGCCGCCGCGGCGAAGCAGGCAGCCGAGGCGAAGGCCGACGCTACCAAGGCGAAGACCGACGCTGCCAAGGACGACACCGCCGCCAGCGATACCGAGACCGACGCCGCGAAGTAGCGCCTGGGCCGCGATCGCGCGATCGCGTCATGATTTCGTTGCGAACTTGGCTACGAACGCATGACGCGATACTGACGACGAGATCGCGTCACGCGTTGGTGGTTGGCACGCCAACGATCTCGTGACGCTGCCTGCCGCCACGGGTTCCGGCACGGGCACGGCAACCTGTTCGAAACTCCGAACAGGTGAACCGAGTTCGGGGTGCTGCCTCGATACACCGGCACGACATCCGTGCACGCCCGATCCTGCCGGGGTCGGACGCGTGCCGTGTGGGAGTGACGCGCCGGACAGCGCGGGACGGGAATCGGGACAGCATGGGCGACTCGCGTGGAGTCATTGAATTCGACGGCGTGACCAAGGTCTATCCGGGCGCGACCGCCCCGAGCGTGGACCGACTCACGATGCGCATCGAAGCCGGTGAGATCTGTGCGCTCGTCGGTCCGTCCGGCAGTGGCAAGACCACCGCCATGCGCATGGTCAACCGGCTCATCGAACCGACGAGCGGCACGATCCGCATCGACGGCGTCGACACCCGTTCGATCGACGTGGAGACGCTGCGCCGCTCGATCGGCTACGTCATCCAGCAGGTCGGTCTGTTCCCGCACCGCTCCGTCCTCGACAACGTCGGCACCGTGCCGCGCCTGCTGGGCTGGGACGAATCTCGCATCGCCGCGCGCTCGCGCGAGCTGCTCGACCTCGTCGGCCTCGACCCGTCGAAGTTCGGCATGCGCTACCCGGCGCAGCTGTCCGGTGGCCAGCGCCAGCGCGTCGGTGTCGCTCGAGCGCTCGCCGCTGATCCGCCGGTGATGCTCATGGACGAGCCGTTCGGCGCCATCGACCCGCTCGTGCGCGAGCAGATCCAGGATGAGTTCCTGCGCATGCAGCAGGACGTTCGCAAGACGATCATCATCGTCACGCACGACCTCGATGAGGCGATGCGCATGGGTGACAAGGTCGCCGTGCTCCAGGAGGGCGGCGTGCTCGCGCAGCTCGCCACACCCGAGCAGCTGCTCGCGGCGCCCGCCAACGACTTCGTGCAGCGCTTCGTCGGCGGCGATGCCGCGCTGCGCCGCCTCGCCCTCGCGAAGGTGCACGACCTGCCCCTCATCCCCCTCGATGTCGCGCACGCCCAGGGCTTCGGTGTCATGGTCGACCAGCAGGCACAGCCCGTGCAGTGGGCGAACGGCACCCCGGTCCGCGCACGCATCGCGATCGACGCGACACTGCGCACCGCGCTCGGCGAGCTCATCGCGACCGGCGAATCCTTCGCGCCCGTCATCGACGGCATGGGCCGACCCGTCGGGATCGTCACCACTGCCCTCCTCCACGGCTGGCTCGACCGCCCGGTCGCGCAGTCGATCGACCAGCACGCCGCCGCAGGTGTCGACTGGCACGGGCCCGCGCAGCATGGCTACGCCCCGCCGATGCAGGCGCAGCCGATGCGCTTCGGGAGCTCGCGCGGGTGACCTTCCTGCTCGACAATCGCCTCGAGGTGCTTCGCCTCGTGCTCGAGCACGTCCTGCTGTGCGCGGTGTCACTCGGCATCGCGACGATCCTCGCCGTGCCGCTCGGTGTGTGGATGCACGGCCGCTCGCGTCGGATCGGCATGGTCACCGCGGTGACGGGCGCGCTCTACACCGTGCCGAGCCTCGCGCTGTTCAGCATCCTGGTCCCGGTCGTCGGTCTCGGCGTCGTGCCGACCGTGATCGGCCTGGTGCTCTACGCACAGCTCATGCTCGTTCGCGCCGTGGTGGGTGGGCTCGATTCCGTTCCCGAGGACGTTCGTGACGCCGCCATCGGCATGGGCATCGATCGCTGGACCATCCTCACGACGATCGACCTTCCCCTCGCGTTGCCGGTATTCCTCGCTGGCGTGCGCATCGCTGCCGTGACCGTGATCGGGATCGCGACGATCGGCGCCGTCATCGACGCAGGTGGCCTGGGCGAGCTCATCCTCCAGGGCATCCAGCGCGATCAGGTCGAGCGCGTCACGGTCGGCGCACTCGCGGTGACAGCGCTCGCGCTCAGCGCCGACTACGCGCTCGTGCGCCTCGAGCGACGCGCCCGCCCTTGGGCGAATCGGGCGGCCGCGGCAGGTGCATCGGCCTGATGGGCATCGCCGGCGACACGATCGACGTGCTCCTGCACCAGGGTGACACCTGGATGCCGCAGCTGCAGCGTCACGTGCTGCTGAGCGTCGCCGCGCTCATCATCTCGATCGCCGTGGGCCTGCCCTTGGGCGCGTGGCTGACACGAGCGGAACGCTGGGCGTTCGCGGTGACGAGCGTCGCCAACCTCGGCCGCACGATTCCGTCGCTCGCACTGCTCGCGCTCGTGTATCCCTTCGTCGGCACGGGCGCCCTGCCGGCGATCATCGCGCTCGTCGCGCTCGGCGTGCCACCGGTGCTGCTGGCCACGTACACCGGCATCCGCGAGGTCGATGACGACGTGCGCGATGCCGCCGCCGGCATGGGACTGACATCGCTCGAGCGCCTCGTACAGGCCGAGCTGCCCGTGGCGTCTCCGGTTGTGCTGTCGGGAATCCGCACAAGTGCCGTGCAGATCGTGGCCAGCGCCACGCTCGCCGCGCTCATCGGCGGCGGGGGCCTGGGCGAGCTCATCATGGCCGGCCTCACCAACCTGCGATACGACCTGCTCCTCGCCGGCGCGGTGCTCGTCGCGCTGCTCGCCGCTGCGACCGAGGTCGGCTTCGGCCTGCTCGAGAAGCGCGGTCTGCCCGACGGGATCCGCCAGCTGCGCGCCACACCGGTAGCGCAGTCGCTCGAGTACACCGCCGGCGGTGGCGTGTCCGGCCGTCGCTGGCAGGTCATCGTCCTCGCCGGTGCGCTCGCCTGCGCGCTGCTCGTGGGTGCGGGCTCGATGGCGAGCGGCATGATCGCCGGCATGGGCGTGCCCAATGCAGGCGCGGGCGGGCCGCTGCCGCGTGTGGTGGTCGGCTCGAAGGACTTCACGGAGAGCATCGTGCTCGCGGAGCTGTACGCCCAGGCGCTCGAGGCGCAGGGACATCCGGTCGAGCGGCGCTTCGGACTCGGCGCCACGGCGGTCGCGGATGCGGCGCTGCGCCGCGGCGAGATCGACGTCTACCCCGAATACACCGGCACCGCGCTCGTCGCGGTGCTCGGCAAGGACATCCCCAGGGTCGGTGGAGGCGAAGGGGATGGCGACGACCCAGGCGCGACGCGCGCCGTCGGGCTGGACGCGATGGCCCTGCTCGACGGCGAGGTCGAGCGTCAGGTCAGGAGCGGATACGCGAAGCGCGAGACCCGCGTGCTCGCCTCCACGCCGTTCTCCAACGGCAATGCGATCGCGGTGACGAAGGCGACCGCGAAACGTCACCACCTCGAGACGCTCTCGGACCTGGCGAAGGTCGCGGGTGACCTGCGCTTCGGATCGATCCCGGGGTTCGACACGCGCGCGGACGGGCTCAAGCTCCTCACGAAGACCTACGGGCTCCGCTTCGGGAAGGTGCAGACGCTCGAGAACGGCATCAAGTACAAGGCGCTGCTCGACGGCAAGGTCGACGCTGTGTACGGCTTCGAGACGGACGGCCAGATCGCGCGGAGCAACCTCGTCGTGCTGCGCGACGACAAGGCGGCATGGCCGCCGTACCACGCGGCGCCGATCGTCGCCGAACGATTCGCGTCGCACTCGGGAGCGGCGTTCGCTCCGACGCTCGATGCTGTGACGAGCCTGCTGGACGCGAAGACGATGCGCCGGCTCAACGCGGCGGTGGATTCCGACAAGCGCGAGCCTGCTGACGTCGCGCGCGAGTTCCTCCAGGCGCACGGCCTGGCGAAGCGCGGCGCACGCCCGAAGGTGCGTATCGGCAGCAAGGACTTCACGGAGCAGTTCATCCTCGGCGAGCTGTACGCCCAGGCGCTCGAGGCACGCGGGTTCCCCGTCGAGCGCAAGCTCGGGCTCGGTGCGACGGCGGTCGCCGACGGCGCGCTCACGCGCGGCCAGGTCGACATCTATCCGGAATACACGGGCACCGCGTGGACGTCCGTCCTCAAGCGCACGGTGAAGCCCGGGACCAGCGCGAAGCAGGTGTGGAGCGGCGTGCACGACGGCTACGCCAGGCGCAAGCTCGACGTGCTCGCGCCGACGCCGTTCTCCAACGGCAACGCCCTCGTGGTGACGAAGGAGACGGCCAGGCGCCTCGAGCTCGAGACCCTCTCGGACCTGACGTCGCAGTCGTCGAAGCTGCGGCTCGGCGCGATCCCGGGCTTCGACACGCGCGAGGACGGCCTGCCGCACCTCAAGCGGGTCTACGGCATGCATTTCGGGAAGGTGCAGACGCTCGAGAACGGCATCAAGTACGGGGCGCTGCTCGACGGGCGCGTGGACGTGGTGTACGGCTTCGAGACGGACGGACAGATCGCCGCGAAGGACCTCGTCGTGCTGCGCGACGACCGAGCGGCATGGCCGGCCTACCAGGTCGCGCCGATCGTCTCGAAGGCATTCGCGAAGCAGGCCGGGCCACAGTTCGCGGCGACGATCGACTACGTCTCGTCGCTGCTCGATGCGAAGACCATGGCGCGCCTCAATGCGCAGGTCGACCAGGACAAGCGTGAGCCGGCGGACGTCGCCCGCGACTTCCTCACCACGCGCGGCCTGCTCGGCTAGGAGCGGCCGCGGTACTCGTCCCTGCCCCTGGGCCTCCCCCTGCGCTCTGGGGACGACCTGCATCGATGTGCGTCAGCGAAGGCACGCCAGGGGTGGCGAACATGACGCACATACCCAGGGGAAGTGCCGCAGCCGGCGAGCGGTCGTGTCAGCCGGCGGGGACAGAGGTGTCAGCTGGCGGACGTCGGTGTCAGGCGGCGAACTGAGGCATGAGCTGACGCGTGCCGGTCGTTGCCTGCGTGGCTGCGAGCGTCGGCATCGCTGGCGTGGCGGCGGTGGCGGCGGGCGTGCCGTCGCGCTTGGTGCGGTCGTAGGGATCGAGCGGCGTCTCGTCGAGCAGGTGCACGCGCTTGGCGACGGCGAGGCCCTTGTCCTCCACGCGCACGGTCGGCGCGTCGAGGAAGGAGAAGGCGTCGAGTTCGTTGGCGGCGGCGGCGAGGCGGGTCACCGCGCCACCGATCGCGGTGCCGACGCCCGGCACGAACGCGAGCGCTCCAGCGACGATGTTGAGCAGGCCCGACCGCGCGGTTCGGGACCCGAGGATCGCGAACGGTCCCCCGTCGTGGTTCTCGAGCTCGTTCCAGCCCCTCCAGACCTGCGCCACGCCTGACACGACGCCGATCGTCGGCAGCACCTTGCCGAGCACGCTCGAGCCGGTCGCGACGATTCCCTTGCCGGCCGCAACATGGTGGAGGCCCGCCTGGACGAACTGGTAGCCGGCGAGGCCGACCTGCATCAGCGCGCGGCCGTCGCGATCGTCGCGCGTACCGGTCACCCGCTCGTCGACGTTGGTGAGTGCGGTCGGAACGATCTCAGTGGGTCGGTCGAGCGTCACGCCGTCCAGGAGCGCGCGGTCGTAGCCCGTACCCTTGGTCGCCGGCGGAGGTGGCGCCGCCGGGCCTTGGTCCGGCTTTCGGTCGAAGGCGGGCAAGCCGGCATCGACGCGGGCGCGCACGCCGTCCATGTACGCGCTTGCCCAGGCGGTCACGCCTGTGTGCGTCAGTGGTTGTACGGGCCCGGTCACACCCGTTCTTCGCGCGCGGGGAACCGTCCCGTCTCGATTCCGGCCATGTTTTGGCCGGCCCATTTTGTGGCCATGAGCGGGGAAAACAGCGGTCAGCGCGCGACGTCGGACCCGGTCGGCGGATGCGCGTGGTCGTCCGCGCGCCACTCGCGCGCACGGATGCGCGCTCGGGCCTCCGCATATCGGATGCGCTCGTATGCCACGAGCACCATCATGGCAACTGCGACGACCGTGACGAGCCATCCCGAATCCAGTCGTGTCCCGATCGTCGGGATGAGCGCTACGAGCACGACCGCCACCACGAGTCGGGGCCGGTTGAGCGTACGGATGTTGCGCAGGCGAAAGAGCACGTGCGCGGCCAGATAGAGCGCGATGCCACCAACCAGCGCGGTCGCCGGCACCACCTTCAGCGCCTCCTCGGGATGCGCGAACGCCTTCTTGACGCCGAGCGCATACAGGATCACCCCCGCGACCATGGGCAGGTGCAGGTACGAGTACGAGTCGCGAGCCAGAGCCGCTCGCTCGCCCCCGTGAGCCTTCTCCAGACGACGCTCGGCGACGATCGCCACGACATCGAAGTACGTCCACCAGATCGCAGCGATCGTGATCGTGCCGAACGAGCAGAGCACGACGAACCTGACGTCGATCGGCAGCTCCCCGGCACCGATGCCGAGCGCGATGAGCGACTCGCCGAGCGCGATGATGAATATGAGCCCGTGCCGCTCCGCGAAGTGCGATGCCCCGACCGTCCACCCTTCCGGGTCGAGGAAGAGCGGCCCGATGTAGTCGAGCAGCAGCGCGACGGCCCACAGGGCGATCGCAGCCGCCCCGTCCTGGAATGCCGCGAGCAGGATCGCGACCGCGCTGACGGTCGTCCCCGGAAGGAGCCCCAGGACGTTGCGCATGAGCTGGGAATCGCCCCAGCAGGACGCGATGTACACGACGATGTGCAGGTAGCGCACCACGGCGTAGGCGATCGCGAAGGCGACGGCGTGCTCACCGAACGCACCTGGTGTCGCGACCCCGACGACGAGCATGGCGCACATCACGCCGATCGTCGCGATCCGCGTGCCACCCTCCTCCAGGCTGGTGGTCGTCGCAAGCCACGCGTAGCCGCCCCACGCCCACCACAGCGCCGCCAGGACGAGCATGCCGTGCGCCAGACCCTGCCACGTGGGATCGGCGGCGAGCAGCGCGGTGACCTGGGTGAACCCGAACACGAAGACGAGGTCGAAGAAGAGCTCGAACGACGATGCGCTCTGGATGGTGCCGTCGCGCTCGACGGCGACGTCGGTCGTCATGCGGCGAGCGGCTCCAGGCCGAGCATCCGCTGCACGGTCGGCATCAGGTCGGAGATGTCGCGCTTGAGCAGGAACTCGTCGACCGATGGCTCGCGGCCCGCCTCGATCTTCAGGTCGTGCGACGTGAACAGCAGCACGCGCGCGTCCGGAGCTGCGGCCTTGATCGCCGGAGCTGCTTGGAGGCCCATGATGTCCCCGTCGATGAAGTGGTCGAGGATGACAAGCGCCGGATGCACCTCGCGCGCCAGTTGGATGGCGGCAGCGGCCGTGGCGCAGCAGCCGGTGATCTCGAGCCGCGAATCGACCTGCAGCGTGAGCTGGATGAGCAGCTGCATGTCGCGGTCGTCTTCGACGACGACGAGCACCTTCATGCGGCGGTCTCCTCGGTTGCTATCGGGAGCGTGTACGTGAACGTTGACCCCTGCCCCGGCTGGCTGTCGACCCAGATGCTCCCGCCCTGCGCCTCGACCATCGACTTGACGATGTAGAGCCCGAGCCCGGTGCCCGCGACCGTGCGGCGCGTCGGCCCGACCCGCGAGAAGCGTCGGAACAGTCGCGGCAGGTCTTCGTCCGCGATGCCGACGCCGTTGTCGCGCACGGCGATCGCGAGCTTGCCTTCCGCGACGAGCGTGGAGAGCTCGACCTCGATGCGCGGATCACCGTCGGAGAACTTCATGGCGTTGCTGACCAGGTTGGTGAGGATCTGCCAGTTGCGATCCATGTCACCGAGCACGTCCGGCAGCTGCTCGGGCGCGTCGACCGTGAGCGTCAGCTCGGGATGCGCGACCTGCATGTCCATGACGATGCGCTGCACGACCAGCCGCGCATCGAAGGCCTGCATGTCGTAGTGGAGTTCACCGGATTCCATGCGCGCAACCTGGAGCACGTCCTCGACGAACTCGGCAAGGCTCCGCGTGTTGCGCGAGATGAGGCGCAGGTACTCGAGCTTCTGCTCGTCGGGCAGCACGTCCCAGCGATCATGGATGGTGTCGGCGAACCCACTGATGACGCTCATCGGGGAACGCAGGTCGTGAGCCACCATCGCCACGAACTCGGTCTTGAGCTGGTCGACCTGGCGCAGCCGCTCGTTGGATTCACGTTCGATCTCGAGCGTGCGCGCGCGATCCTCGGCGAGCTGGGTGAACGCCGAGATGTTGTCGAGCAGCTGGCGCTCCGTGTCGCTGAAGAACGGGGCCGCAGGACCGCAGACCACGATGATCCGGTCGACGACGATGATCGCGTGGTCGTCGTGTTCGTGGTCCCGCGCGCGAGCTTCCTCGGCGATGCGGCTCGCGTCGACCAGTGCCATCCCGTTCCATGCGATCGGCGCGCGCTCGTCGTCGACGAGCACCGCACCGCTCGCGCCCGTGAGCAGCGTCGCGGCGCGGAGTGCGCGTTCGCGAACGTCGGCGACCGTCTCGCCCTGCACGATCCAGCGCAGGCCGCCCTGCATCGAATCGAGTTCATGGGCGCGCCATGACGCGCGCAGGAAGCGGGGCGGCGCGAGCGCGATGAGGAAGAGCGCGGCTGACATCGCGGCGGCGAGCTGGATGACGATCGAGACGAGGTAGAGGCGGTCGGAGGACCCGTCGCCGGCGAACGCAGCCAGCAGCAGCGCCGTGGTCAGCACGATCGTGGCCGTGGCGAAGAGGTTCATGCGGCGTCGGGCGATGCCGCTGCTGCCGCGCGCCTCGCGCAGGAAGAACCCGGCGGTGGCGATCGAGAGTAGGGTCCAGTGCACCAGGAACGCGATGACGTACAGCAGCACGCCGGTCGTCCACGCGGTGCCTTCCGGCGGGAGGTCGATCGCGAGGCTCCACGCCACCATCGCGACGGTGAGCAGGGACGTGATCGAGTCGACGACTCCGCTGCTGCGCGCGAACGTCCGCATGAACCGGTACAGGCAGAACGGCATGAGCGCGAGTGCCGCGATCGAGAGCCGATCCCACGGCGACTCCGGATTGTCGCCCAGCACGATGCCGATACCGAGCGTGAACGTGATCGTCGCGAAGGTCAGCGTGAACCATGCGCGGGACGTGTCGCGGCGACGCAGCCATCCCACGAGGCCGAGGACGAAGAGCAGCCCGAACACGACGACGTCGAAGTACGACGCCGCGTCTTCGATCGTGCGCGCTGTGTCCTGAGTTGTTGCCCCCATGCGATGTGCACGCGGCGAAGATTGCGTCGCCCAGTCGCTACGACGTCAGGTCGCACGCATGCCCGTGGAGTGTTCCCCGAAGAAAGCACCGAAAACCGTGATTCGATCGGAGTACCGTCCTTCAGGCAGCATTGCGGTCGAATCGGCGCGTGAGGGCAGCTCCGAACATCGACGACTGGCGCAGGCCCGAGCCGGGAGTGGGAATGGCGCGGGGCAGTCGGGGCAACGGGGGCGGCGTGGTGCGGTTCGTCGGGAACTGGATGACCTTCCCACCCTGCTCGCTGGTCGATTCCGTGCCACGTCCGTCATTCATGCGCAGTCCCTTGGTTCAGCCCGTCGGCATGCTGGATGCATGCCAAACCGGTGAAGATATCGGCAGACTTTGCAATCTCTTGACAGGGAATCGGGAAGGTCGGTCGAGCGGGTTCGGGCGCGCGGGTTCGGGCGCGCGGGGGCGTGTGTCAGCCGCGCTTCTTGCCCTTGTCCTTGCCGTTGCCGTTGCCATTGCCGTTGGCAGGAGCCGCGCCTTCGACGCACTGGGTAGCGGCGGCGCGGGCGGCGTCGATCTCGTCGCGATGCCGTTGGAGCTGTTCGGAGCGATCGAGGTATGCGAATGATTCGTCGCAGCGGCCGAGGCCGATGAGGGCCGCGCCCACGTTGTAGTTGGCATACGCCTCCCATGGCGCGACACCGCCGAGGTCCTGGAGCGCGTCGATGCCGAGGTCGTAGGCCTCCTGGAAGCGTCCAGCCTGGAGCGCCGCGAAGGACTGCTCCTGCTGCTCGATGGCGGCGGCACGACGCTCTGCGGCGGTCGGCTCGGGTGCTGGCGTGGGGGCCGGCTCGGGCGTGACTGCGGGCTCGGGTTTGGGTTCGGGGGCGGGCTCGGGAGCGGGGGTGGTGTCCGTGGTCGCCGTCTTCGCGGTGGTGGTGGCGCTCGTGCCGGTATCGGTGGTCGTCGCGCCGGATTGCTTGCGCGCCGTCGGATCGTCGCCGAACGCGCCGGCGGCGAGCAGGGCGAGGATGCCGACCATGATGAGGCCGGCTGCGATGGCGATGCGGCGTCGCATGCGCGGCATGACGGGCGAGGGACGCGGAGCGAGGCCGGGCACGGATCGGGGCAGGCGCGCTCGCACCGTCGAGAGTCGCTCAGTGACGGCCGCGGCGGCCGGTGTCACTCGGGTCGGCGCGGGATGGTCGAGCGCGTGGCGAAGTGCGGCGACCGCTGCGCTGCAGGTCGGGAATCGGGTGACTGGATCCTTGGCGAGCGCGCGCTCGAAGACGTCGTCGACTTCAGGCGGCAGGTGTGGAGCCCGGCCGGGGGCTGAGGGAACGGGTTCGCTGACATGTGCGGCGAGCTCGGCGACGATGCTGTCGCGGGCGAAGGGTCGCGCGCCGGTCAATGCTTCGAATGCGATGACCATGAGCGCGTACTGGTCGCTCGCGGCGACGGCGCCGTCGCCGTTTGCCTGCTCGGGCGCGATGTAGCCCGACGTGCCGATCACCGCGCCCGCCTGGGTGAGGCTCATCGCCGGGTCGGCCGCGAACGTGGCGATGCCGAAGTCGCCGATGCGCGGCGTTCCGTGCGCGTCGAACAGGACGTTGCCAGGCTTGACGTCGCGATGCACGATCCCGTCGGCGTGCGCGGCGTCGAGCGCGGACGCGACGCGCTCCAGCGTGTCGAGCAGTTCGTCGGTGGGTGGTGGCGTCGGACTTTGCAGCTGCTCGGCGAGCGTGCCGCCATCCATCCACTCCATGGCGAGGTAGGGGCGATCGTCGACCTCGCCCACGTCATAGATCGTCACCACGTTGGGGTGCGTCGACAAGCGGGCCACGACGCGCGCCTCCCGTTCGAAGCGGGTGCGTCGTATCGCGTCGTCCTCGAGGCCGTCACCGGTCGCGACGAGCTTGATCGCGACGTCACGTTCGAGCCGCGAGTCGCGGGCATGCCAGACCTCGCCCATGCCGCCGCGCGCGATGCGGCGCAGGTCGGTGTAGCGGTCGGGCAGCGCAGGTGTGGATGTCGGTTCGGTTGCTGGCATGCTGTGAAGGAAGGCGTCGGTCCCGTAGGGGAATCATCCCTTGATGGCCGTCCACGAAACGGGCCTACTCGACGCCCGGGTCCGGTGGATGCAGGTCGAAGCGGCGCGCGATCGGGGCGACGCACTGATCCTCGACGTAGTCCATTCCGTGCTCGACGGCGATGTCGCGCGCTGCATCGGAGCTGATGCCGAGCTGCAGCCAGAGTGCCGATGCGCCGATCTCGGCGGCTGCACGGGCGACCTCGGGCGCGTCGGCCGCGGGCCGGAAGACATCGACCAGGTCGACGTGTCGGTCGATATCGCGCAGGTGCGCGACGGTCGGGACGCCCTCCACCTGGCTGAACGGGTTGACCGCGATGACGTCCCAGCCGCGATCGACGAGTTCCATCGGCGCGCGATTTGAAGGCTTGCTCGTGTCGGCGGAGAAGCCGACGACGGCCACCGTGCGGCTTGCGGCGAGCACAGCGGCGGCGTGGTCGGGATCGGTCGGCGCGGGTCGGCCCGCTGCTGCGTGATCGTCGGAGTGCATGGCCGAAGCATCGCACGGGCGCCTGCACCGGCGCACGGTCGCGACGGCATCTTCGGCAGGATGGTCATCGCGCGGGCTTGGCGCGCCGGCGGGCCGGCGGCTCGGCGCGCGCTCGCTTCTCAGTCGTCGTCGCTCGTCGCCGCACTGCTGGGTGCTGCGTCGCCGGTGGTGGCGTCGCGCTCCGCGTAGGTCTGCTCGAGCGCGCGGCGCACCTGGGTGCGGACTCGGTGTTGTGCGATCGCGCCCTGCACCGGGGCTCGGCGTTCACCGATCACTCGATCGCGACCTGCGTCCGGCTCGGAATCCGGATCCGGCACGCGGATCGCGACGGCGTCGACGTTGAGCGCCGCGCACACCTGCTCCATGAGCGCCACCTCGCGCGGATCGGCGCGCGCATCTGCCGCCGCGACCCGAGCCAGGTCGGCGACCAGGAGCGTCGCGAGGCCGGGCTTGGCCACGAAAGCCCCGATGCGAGCGATGAGCTTGTCGAGGTGCGGCGGCGCGGCGATGGCGGCGCGGGCGAGCTGCTCGAGGCGAGCTTCGTCCTCCTCGCCGAGCCGTGCACGGTCGAGGAAGTCGAGGACCTCCTCCACCTCGATGCTGTGTACCTGCTCGTCGACAGCTGCCATCGCGACGAGCAGTTCGAGGTGCAGCGCCGCAAGCTCGAAGGTGTACGCGCGCTTCGCCGCGCTGCCGCCCTGACGCGCACGACGGCGATCGATGAATGACTGGTAGCGAGCGGGTCGGAACACCATGCTGGAAGCGTGCCCTGTCGGTGGTACGTCTCGAACCTCGTGGAACTGTCAGTAGGACTTGCCCGCGTGGTATCGCTCGCGCCGCCAGGCCCGACCGTTGCCCCGATTGCGACTCTTGTAGGTCGGCAGCAAGGCATCGCGTTCACACCGGACCGGATCCGACCTTGAAGCTACTTTGAGGACATGGCTGACGATCCGACCTATCACATCTGCAGCAACCCACAGTGTTCGAGAGAAATCGAGAGCCGCCACCGCGGACGGACACGACGGTACTGTTCACTTTCGTGCGCAGTGACGGTGAGCAACAGCACCAGAGAAACGACTCGGTCTCGCCAAGTGGTTCCATGCGGCTTGTGTGGTGAGCCGACGAAAAATCCGAAGTACTGCTCCCGAACCTGCGCTCAAACCGCACGGCGGGCAGAATGCGATCGAGTGATCGAGCAAGGTCACGGCGGCCGGAGCCACTGGGCGATGCGACGATATCTGCTCCAAAAGCGGGGCACCCGCTGCGAGATATGCGGACGCGATGAGTGGTACGGCCAACCGATGCCGGTCATCATGGATCACATCGATGGGCATGCGGAAAACAACGATCTCGATAACCTTCGAATGATCTGCCCAAACTGCGACGCCCTGCTTCCGACACACAAGGCCCGCAACAAAGGGAATGGGCGGCATTCGCGGATGGAGCGATATCGCTCCGGCCAGTCGTTCTGATGCGATCGGCTGCGTCAGCCTGGGAATCCAACGATGTGCGGCGACGGGGTAGGATGGCCGGGCGCCAGGTTAGCTCAGTTGGTAGAGCGCTTCACTTGTAATGAAGAGGCCAGCGGTTCGAGCCCGCTACCTGGCTCTCGCCGTGCCGCACGTTGCCTACGAGACCCCGGGAATCCACCGGATGCCGACCGCACCCTCGAACGCACGCGCCTCGTCCTGGCTCCACGCCAGGTCCGCGTCGGCGTCGAAGTGGCGCACCACCTGCCGCACCTCGTTGAAGCTCGCCTTGCCGTCGCCCTGCACATCGCGCTGCGGATCGATGATCGCCGGCGTGCCGTACGAGTGCGCGTCGGCGGCCGTGAGCAGGCGCGTGCCGTCGTAGGTGCCCTGCAGTGTGCCGTTGTCGCGACGGATCTCGCGCACGCCCTGCGTGGCGACGTCGAGCGGCCCCTTCGATCCGGGCTTGAGCCGGTCGAACAGGTCCTTCGTGAGGTCGGACATCGGCCCGTCCGTCGCTCCGCTTCCACGCGTGCCACATGCGCTCAGCACCAGCGCGCCGGCCCCGAGCCCGAGCGCCACCAGCCCCGCAGTGCGCCATCCACCGGAAATCTGCATGTTCGTCCGTCCCCGTCCCGTGATCCGTCCACCTGTATGTCCCGTGATCGCACGTCGCGGTTTCACGCGGCCCGTGGACTAGGATCGAGCACGGAACCGCGACGGGAAGGTCTGCGCTGGTGATCGAAACGAGCCACGCTCCGAGGGCGTCGACGCCGTCGGCACGCGACGCCGTGCCACCACCCAACGACGGCGTCCTGAACCGGAGCCTGCCGTTCCTGTTCGCCATCGCGCTCGGCCTCGCCCTGCTGCCCGTCCAGGACACGCCGATCGACGGGATGCGCCTGTCGATCGCACTCGCGATGCTCGCCGCGATGTTCGCGATCGCGCTGGTGCTCGACCGTCGCCCTGGGCGCATGCCGGCGTGGTTCGTGTTCGTCTTCCCCTACCTGTTCCTCGTGGCGATCGCACTCCTGCGCGCGGGGACGGGCGGCACGCGCTCCGGCTACGCGGCGCTCCTGTTCCTCGCGCCCTTCTGGGTCGCCCTCTACGACCGTCGACGCTGGCAGGTCGTCGGCGTGACGGTCGCGATGTTCGTCGCGATCGCGTTCCAGGGGCTCGTCGAAACCGACTTCGCGACGCCCGCCCCGCTACGCGGCGCGCTCCTGACGACCGTCGTCATCGCCCTCATGTCGCTCGCAGTGCATCGCAAGGTCGGCCAGCTGCGATCGATCGATGCCCGGCTTCGCGCATCCAACGCCGCGCTCGAGCGCTCCAACCGCGACCTCGAACAGTTCGCGTACGTGTCCTCGCACGACCTGCAGGAGCCGTTGCGCATGATCCGCAGCTTCAGCCAGCTGTTCATGCAGCGCCACGGCGACCGCCTGGACGCGGAGGGCGCCGAGCTCATCGGCTTCGTGACGAGCGGCGCCGAGCGCGCGCAGCGCCTCGTCACCGACCTGCTCGAGTTCTCGCGCGTCGGGACCTCCTCGCGTGCCTTCGAACCGGTCGAGCTCGACACCGTCATCGCACGCGCGCTCGACGTGCTCGGTGCCTCGCTCGAGGATGCCGGCGCGCGCGTCGACCACGAGCCGGGCATGCCGACCATCCTGGGCGACCCGGCCCAGCTCGAGCGCCTCATCGTCAACCTCGTGAGCAACTCCATCCGCTACCGATCCCCCGACCGCGCACCCGAAGTCACGATCCGGGGTCGCGCGACCGGTACGCTGTGGGAAGTGACCATCACCGACAACGGCATCGGCTTCGACGACGAGCACTCGGAACGCATCTTCAAGATGTTCCACCGCCTGCACGGTCGCGACGAGTACGGCGGTACCGGGATCGGGCTCGCGATCTGCGAGCGGATCGTCGAGCGCCACGGCGGCACGATCCACGCACACGGCGAGCCTGGCGTCGGCAGCACGTTCACGTTCACCCTGGAGGCCGTCGGATGATCGCGCCCATTGCCACCATCGAGATCCTGCTCGTCGAGGACAACCCGGGCGACGTGCGCCTCACCGAGGAAGGCTTCGCGCACGCCAAGCTGCACAACCGGCTCTGGCTCGCGCCCGATGGCGAAGCCGCGATGCAGATGCTGCGCCGCGAGGAGCGGCACGCCGAGTGCCCGCGCTTCGACCTGGTCCTGCTCGACCTCAACCTGCCGGGAGCGGGGGGCATGGAGGTGCTGCGCGAGATCCGTGCGGACGAGGACCTGCAGACGATGCCGGTCGTGGTGCTCAGCTCCTCCGACGCCGAGCGTGACATCGTGCTCAGCTACCAGCTGCACGCGAACTGCTACGTCACCAAGCCCGCGGACTTCCACTCGTTCGTCGACGTCGTGCATGCGATCGAGCAGTTCTGGACGACGGTCGCGCGCCTGCCCACGCGCACCTGAGCTCCCCACCCGAGTACGGTGCGTGAGCTACTCGTCACCCTCGGGTGACCAGCGCTTGCCCCGCCCGCGCTTGCGCTGCGACTGCTGCTGCTTGCTCTCGCGACGTCGCAGCGTCGCGCCCATCGATGCCCGGGTCGGGACGCGGCGCTTCTCCACACGCAGCGCGCCTGCGATGAGCTGCTCCATCCGTCGCACCGCGATCCGTCGGTTGCGGTGCTGGTCGCGCGTGTCCGCGCACGAGGTGGTCAGGTCACCCGCGCCGGTGATGCGGCTGGCGAGCCGCTCATAGATGCGCGCGACCTCGTGCGGGGTCAGCGGCAGCTCGGAGATGGTGACGACGACCTCGACCTTCGAGGCGGTCTTGTTCGCGTGCTGCCCACCGGGCCCGCCGCTCGTGGTCGCCCGCCACGCATAGCGGTCAGCGGGCAGGCGTCGACCGCCGGGAAGTTCCAGGTCGAGCGGGGCGGCTGCGGGCTGTGGGGTCTCATCCACGCCGCGCAGCGTATCCCGTCAGGTGCTCGATCGCGCGGACCTCGTGCTGATCCCGACGCTCGCTCAGTTCGGGACGCGACGGCTCTCGAGGTGCTCGCTGACCTTGCGCTTGACGCGCTGGAGGGCGTTGTCGACCGTCTTCGGGTCGCACTCGCAGCGCTCGGCGATCTGCTCGTAGGACGCGCCCTCGAGGTAGCCGGACAGTGCCTGCGCCTCGAGCGGGCTCAAGCGCGTCGTCATGTGGTCGACGAGGCTGCGCAGCTCCTGCGTGGAGACGATCTGCACCGCGGGATCGTCGACCTCGCTGCCCGGCAGGCAGTCGCCGATCGTGCAGTCGACGTCGACGTCGCGCCCGGCCGGCGTGTGGCTGAACGAGACGTACTGGTTGAGCGGCACGTGCTTGTTGCGCGTGGCGGTCTTGATCGCGGTGATGATCTGCCGCGTGATGCACAGCTCCGCGAACGAGCGGAAGCTGGCCTCCTTCTCCTGGCGGTAGTCGCGCACCGCCTTGTAGAGGCCGATGAGCCCCTCCTGGAGGAGGTCGTCGGAGTCCCCGCCGGCGATGAAGTAGCTGGACGCCTTCATGCGCACGAAGCCGACGTACTTCTTGATGAGCTGGTCCAGGGCCTTCGTGTCGCCGCGTCGAGCACGCTCGACGAGTCGATGCTCGTCGAGGTCCTTGAGCATGCGTTCGTAGCTGCGCGTCTGGCGCTGCTCCCCGTCCTGGCGTCGATGACTGACTGCCATGGCTACCTCCCCGACTGGTGCCCCGCGTCCGTGCGTCGCCCCGTTCCCCGACACGAAATACCAACCCCAATGCAGGTATTTCGCTGGAAGGCTCAATCTGTGGTCGAGGGTTGGTGAACCCTGACCCTCGACCTCAGGTGGAGCCTTGAGCCGGAAGTGTATCCATGCCAGCGGACGCACGACAAGCGAAGGAGCAGGAGTCGGGGCACCGAGTCCGTATACGAGTCGACTCGGGGCGGCTCGGCGGGGGCGTCAGCCGTCGTCGCCGAGGCGGATCGTGCGCAGTCGCCGCGTGGCCTGCCACGTCGAGCCAACCACCACCGCGAGGAACAGGAAGATCGCGATGGAGCCGACCGAGGGGTCGAGGCCGGCCTCGCTGGCGTGGTCCCCGACGAGCCGGTCGGTGACGGTGATCGACCACTGCTGCACGCTGAGCGTGCGGATGCCCGGCACGAACTGGCCGACGACCGTCTCCCAGACGATCGCGTAGAGCAGCCCGATCACGACGGCGTTGCGGCTCACGACGGCGAGCAGCAGGAAGAGTGAGCAGTACGCGATCGATGCGACGGCCGCGGCGGTGCCGTAGGCGATCGCGGCCCCGCTGACCTCCCCCGTCGCGAGCACGGCGCACGCGAAGATCGGCAGCGCACCGAACGCGATCGCGACCCCGATCGCCACCACGAGCTTGGAGATGATGATGACGCTCCGTCGCAGCGGCTTCGCGAGCACGTACAGGATCGAGCCGTCCTCGATCTCGGGTCCGATCGCTCCGGTGCCCGCGATCACCGACAGGAGCGGCACGAGCGTGCCGAGCCCGAAGGCGCCGAGCAGGATCTCGAGGATCTCGCCATCCACTTCGTCGGTGAGCGCGACCGCGACCACGGTCAGCGCGATGAGCACGGCCGGCAGCGCGAAGAACACGAGGGCTCGGCGACGACCGAGCAGGCTGCGGAAGGTGAGCTTGGCGACGGTCGCGTTCATCGTTCCACCAGGTACGCGAAGACGCTCTCGAGCGACTCGTCGGTCGGGCGCACGTCGAGCAGGCGGATGTCGCGTGCGGCGGCGAGGCGCGGGAGTGCCTGCACGAACGCGGCGAAGTCCGCGGCCGACACCTGCAGTCCCCCGATGTCGGGGGCGAGTTCCACGGCGGTGGTGGACACGTCGGCGATGAGCGCCGACGCGAGGGCGCGGTCGTCGCTCGAGCGCACGATGTACTGGTGCGGGCGCTGCGTCATGAGCCGCCGGATCTCGCGAAAGTCGCCGCTCGCCGCGTGTCGGCCGGCAACGAGCACTTCGATGTCGGAGGCGACCTGCTCGACCTCTTCGAGGATGTGCGAGCTGAACAGCACCACCTTGCCGGCGGCTCCGAGCTCGCGGAGGAGTTCGATGAGCTGCAGGCGCTGGCGCGGATCCATGCCGTTGAAGGGCTCGTCGAGCAGCAGCACGTCGGGCTCGTGCACGAGCGCGCCCGCCATCTTGATGCGCTGGCGCATGCCCTTCGAATACGTGCGGATGTCGCGTCCTTCGGCGTCGGCCATCTCGACCATGTCGATCGCGCGTCGCGTCGCGGCGGCGGGGTCGGGGAGCCGGTGCAGTCGGGCGTTCGCGAGCACGAACTCGTGGCCGGTGATCGACTCGTAGAGCTCCTCGCGCTCCGGCACGATTCCGAGCCGGCGATAGATCGACTCGTTGCGCCACACCGCCTCGCCGTCGAGCAGGATCGAGCCCGAGGACGGGGCGAGGAACCCGCCCATCATGTGGATGAGGGTGGACTTGCCGGCACCGTTGGGTCCGAGCAGTCCGGTCACGCCGGGGCCGATCGTCATGCTGACGTCGTTGACGGCGACGACGTTGCCGTACCACCGCGATACCTGGTCGAGCACGATCGACGTCATGAGACCGACACCTTCCGGTAGCGCAGCACGAGGAAGCCGACGGTCAGCGCGATGAACCCAGCCCATGCCGCGAGGTAGCCGAGGCCGGTCGCGGTCGAGGGAGCGGCGGCGATGCTGAGCGTGTCGCCGCGAAGGAGGTGGTGGGCGATCGAGCGCACGAGCGAGAACGGTGACAGGACCGACGACCACTCCTCGAGCGCGTCGTGGCCGGTCTCGTTGCCGATCGCGTCGACGAACTGCTCCACCACCGCGAGCACGAGCAGCACGGCGATGATCGCGGCGACGCCGATGCCGCGGCGCGGCGTGCACGACGCGATCGCGAGGGAGATGCCAGCGAGCAGCAGCGCGATGAGCGCGGCGGCGGCGATGCCGATGAGGAACTCGGGGAACTCCTCGCGAAACGACAGCTCCGCGATGAGCGCGCCCGCGAACAGCGACACGAGCGGGGCGCACATGAGCAGGAACGTCGCCGATGCCATCGCCGCGAACTTCGCCCGGACGTAGCCGGTCCGCGTGATCGGTCGGGAGAAGTAGAGCGACACGACGCGATGGCGGAGGTCCCGCGACACGAGGGCAGGGGCCTGCGACGCGACGAAGATCGCGATGAGGACCTGCGTGCTGTGCAGGTATGCGGCGTACGTGACCGGGAGCAGGTCGCCCGTCAGCACCCGCACGAGCGTGATGATCACCGTCGGCAGCAACAGTGCCGCCAGCAGCAGAAAGGGGACGATCTTCGCCTTCGTGGTGCGCCCCAGGCCGAACGCGCCGCGGAGACCCTCGACGAACAACGCGCGTTCGATCGAGAGCGGTCCGAGGCGTTCGCCGTCGTAGCGGCGATAGCCGATGTCGTGGATCGCGCCGCCATCGCCGACGACCGCGCCGCCGCCGTGATGCGCGCCCTCGCGATGGTCAGCTGGCGTCGACATGCGCGTCTCCCTCGGTCGGCACGAACAGCTCGGTCATGTGGTGTCGTCGCCGCTCGAGCCGCACCAGCCCGAGCGAGAGCTCGACGACCGCGTCGCGCACGATGTCGAACTGCTGCTCCTCCGCGACCTGGACCTCGAGCGTGCGCCCGACCGCGACTGCGGCGACGCCACGACTGGTGAGCAGCGCGGCGAGCGGCGCGTTGTCGCCGTCCACCTCGAGCGCGACGATGCCGGTGGCACCTGTCACGTCCGCGGTCATGGTGTGGCGCATGAGCTTGCCGCCATCGATGAGGACGACCGAGTCGCAGACGCGTTCGAGCTCGCCGAGCAGGTGCGACGTGACGAGCACCGAGATCCCGAATTCGGAGTCGATGCGAGCGATCAGCTCGAGCATCTCGTCGCGACCGGCAGGATCGAGCCCGTTGGTGGGCTCGTCGAGCAGCACGAGCTCGGGATCGTGCACGAGTGCCTGCGCGAGCTTGACGCGCTGCTTCATGCCGGTCGAATAGCCGCCCATGGCGCGATAGCGCTCCTCGTACAGCCCGACGTGGCGCAGCGTGTCGGCCGTGCGTTCGCGCGCGACCGAGAACGGAAGCCCGGACATGCGCGCCATGTGCACCACGAATTCCGTGGCGGTGACGTCCGGTGGCAGGCAGTCGTGTTCGGGCATGTAGCCGACACGTCGTCGGATCGCGATGCCGTCCGCCTTCACGTCGTGGCCGAGCACCGACGCGGCGCCCGAGCTGGCCGGCAGCAGCCCCAGCAGGATCTTGATGAGCGTCGACTTGCCCGCGCCGTTGGCGCCGACGAGCCCCACCGTCCCCGCCTCGACCTTCAGGGTGAGTCCGTCGATCGCGGTGATGGAGCCGAAGCGTCGCGTGAGTCCACTGGTCGAGATGATCACTCGTCCACCCTACCCACCTGCGCGCGACCCACCTCGCGCTACGGTTCGAGGCCGCGCCGAAGCCGCTCGAGCTTGGCGAGCGTGTCCTCGTCGAGGTCATGGCGCACCTGCGACGCGATCGGCTCGGCCGAGCTGGCGATCGCATCATTCGACGACGGAGTGGCCAGGTCGAGCTCGCGCACGAAGTCGTCGGCGTCCACCACCCGCTGGGCGCGCGCGCCCGCGACCTGCTGCAGCGCGCGATCGGTCGTGACCACCCAGTAGGTGCGCCCGTCGCGATGCGCGTTCGCCGCGCGCCGCTCGAGGACGTCGTCGCCCTCGGCGCGACCCGAACCGATCACCACCACGTCCGCGGTCGCGCGAACCTTCCCCGCGCGCCATGGTCCCGCGCCGTCGAAGACCACCTGCACCTCGACGCCCGCGACCGACGCCCAGCTGCACAGCGCGTCGACCAGGCGCTGGCGCAGCTCGATGTCGTCGATCGGTGTCGGAATGTCAGCCGCGCTGCCGGTCGTCCGGTCTCGTGCACGATTCGCATCCGCCAGCTGCGCGCGCCACGCCGAGCATCGCGCGACGTTGGACCCGTCCACCAGCACGAGCGGATGATCGCCGGACGAACGCGCGGCGCTCACGACGAACGCCTCACGCCTTGGCGTTGTTGGCGGCGCGGCGTTGACGCACTGCCTCGAACGCGAGGATCGCGGAGACGGTCGACACGTTGAGCGACGCGACCTCACCGGCCATCGGAATGCGTACGAGCACGTCGCATGCCGCTTCGACGCGCGGGCGGATGCCTGGCCCCTCGGCGCCGAGCACGAGCAGCGCGCCGTCGGCCAGGTCGACCTGCGTCCAGTCGGCGGTGCCTCGCTCGGTCGCGGCGTACGACCAGAGGTTCGCACCCTTCACGCGCTCGATCTCGTTGGCGAGATTCACGCAGCGCGCGACGAGCACGTGCTCGAGCGCACCCGCGCTCGCCTTCACTGCCGCGCCGGTCACGCTCGCGCTGCGGTGCTCGGGAATCAACACGCCGGTCGCGCCCGAGGCATCGGCCACACGCGCGATCGCGCCGAGGTTGTGCGGGTCGGTGACCTGGTCGAGGCACAGGATGAGCGGCGGCTCCCCGCGGCGCTCCGCTTCGGCGAGCAGGTCGTCGAGCGTCACGTAGTGGAAGCCTTCGACCTGGGCGACCGCGCCCTGGTGGTCGCCCGTTCCGGAGAGGGCGCGCAGCCGCGCGTTGTCGGCCGTCTCCGTGATCGTGCACCCGGAGCTGCGCAGCATCGGCAGCACGTCCTCGAGCTCGGCGAGTGCCGACTCGGTCGCGTGCAGCTCGATCACGTTGCGGCGACCCTTCGCAGCCTCGCGAACGGGATGTCGTCCGTACACGAGCTGCTCGGGATCGATGATCGAATCCGAGTCCTTGCGGACCTGCTCCTGCCCACGCTTGGGACCGTGCCCGGTGCGTGGCGCCTGGTCGCCCTTGGGACCTCGCTGGCGTCGCCGGTCAGCCATCGACCTGGGCGGGCTCGCCGTCCGCAGCCTCCGCGGAGATCACGTCCTCCGGATCGGGTTCCGCGTCCGGATCGGGGTCGGGCACGACGTCCGGATCGTCTCCAACCACCGCGGCGCCTTCGCCCTCCGGTGCGTCCTCGGAGTTGATGACCTCCGTGCCGCCCGCCGTGTCACGCACGACGTAGCCGAGCGCCTCGAGCTCGGCGCGGATGCGGTCGCTCTCGTCGAAGTCCTTCTTCGCGCGCGCCGTGTCACGCGCCGTGATGAGCGCCTGCGCCTCGGCGGTGACATCGACCTCCGCCGGCTCGAGCGCGCCGATGCCGAACACCTGCAGGAACTCGAGGATCGCCTTGCGCTTGTTGCGCACGAGCTGCGTGTTCGCGTGCTCGTCGACGTCGGTGTTGAGGTCGTAGAGCACGCCGTTGAGCTCCTTGAGCGCCTCCGCCGTGTTGAAGTCGTCGCGCAGCGCCTCGTGGATGCCCTCCCACTCGCGCGTGGAGTCGGCGAAGGAATCATCCTCGCCGACGCCCTTGGTCTGCACGGTCGCGAGGTAGCGCTGCGAGCGGCGCAGCGTCTCGGTGATGCGCGTGCCGAGCACCTGCGCATCGTGCAGTCCCTGCTCGCTCCAGCTGAGCGGCGAGCGGTACGACCCCGACAGGTAGAAGAGCACGAGCTGCCACGCGGGCATGCGATCCAGCGCGTCGCACAGCTTCTCGATGTTGCCGACGCTCTTGCTCATCTTGGAGCCGTCGCCCGCCTCGAGCATCCCGGCGTGCATCCACAGCCGCGCGAACGGGCGACCGCCGCCACGCGACTGCGCGAGCTCGTTCTCGTGGTGCGGGAACAGCAGGTCGATGCCGCCGCCGTGCACGTCGAACTCCGCGCCGAGCGTCTGTTCCGCCATGGCGCTGCACTCGATGTGCCAGCCGGGGCGGCCCTTCCCCCACGGCGAATCCCAGGACGTGTCCTCGCCGGGCTTCGCGCCCTTCCAGAGCGTGAAGTCGAGCGGGTGCTGCTTGTGCTCGCCCGGATCGAGGTCGTCGCGCGAGCCGGCGACCATGTCGTCCAGGGTGCGGTTCGCGAGCTTGCCGTACTCCCGGTACTCGTTGACGCGGAAGTACACGTCGCCACCGGCCTCGTAGGCCAGGCCGCGCTCCACGAGCTGCTCGACCAGCGCGATGATCTCCGCCATCGAGCCGGTGGCCGTCGGCTCCATGTCGGGTCGTCCGAGCCCGAGCCGTGTCGTGTCCTCGACGTACCACTCCGTCGCCTGCTTCGCGAGCTCGCTGCTGGACATGCCACGCGTGGCGGCGGCGGCATAGATCTTGTCGTTGACGTCGGTGATGTTCGACGCGTACTTCACCGCGACGCCACTGAAGCGCAGGTAGTTGACGAGCGCCTGGAACATCGCGAACGTGCGAGCGTTGCCGACGTGGATGTGGTCGTAGACGGTGGGGCCGCACACGTAGATCGACAGTTCCGTCGCGCCGTCGGCGAACAGTGGCTGCTTCTTGCGCGTGCCCGTGTCGTATACCTGCATCTGGATCATGCAGTCCCCCTACCCGACAACGGCCTGCTTCCCACCACGAAGTTCGTCGATGATCGTGCAGGCGAGGTGGACGCGGCGCAGCGCCTCGCGCGCGCCGACGGCAGTGAGCACGAGCTCGAGCCCGGGTCCGCTCGTGGTGCCGGTCAGCGCGATGCGCAGCGGGCGCAGCAGGTCGCGCGTGCCGATGCCGAGCTCCTTGGCTTCGGCGCGCGTGCGCGCGAGGAACGGCGCGGCCCACACCGAGTCGACGCCGGCCTCCGGGCCGGAGGCGATCTCGTGGCGCAGCTGTTCGATGACGACCACGAGCGCCGCGTCTGCGGCATCGAGCGTTGCGGCGTCGGGCGCGAAGATCCGCAGCACGTGCGGCAGGTCGCCTGCCCCCGGGCCGTCGAAGACCAGGCGCAGCTCGCCACGCAGGGCGACACGCGACGGGCTCGCGACTGCCAGTTCACGCACCACGGGCTCGCGCTCGGGCGTCGGGTCGAGGTTCGTGCCGAGCAGCAGCGTCGAGGTGTCGAGCTGCGCCATGTCCTCGCGCCCGAGCGATTCGAGGCGCGCACGATCCACGCGCGGCGCACCGGTCGGCACGCGCTCGATCCGGAAGCCATCAGCGTCGCGCTCGCCGTCGAGCAGGTCGACCGGGCCCTGCCCGAGCAGCTCCGCCAGGTAGCGCCGCACCGTGACGGGCAGGAATCCCTCGTCTGCGAGCTCGTCGAGCGTGCCGAGCGGATCGCGCTTGGAGAGCTTGCGACCGTCGGTGTCACGCAGCAGCGGCAGGTGCGCGAACGTCGGCATCGACGGCGCGCCGAGCGCCTCGAACAGCAGCAGCTGGCGCGCGGCGTTCGGGAGGTGGTCCTCGCCACGGACGACGTGCGTGATCGCCAGGTCGATGTCGTCCACCACCGACGCGAGCAGGTAGCCCGGACTGCCGTCGGCGCGACACAGGATCGGATCGCCGAACGACCCGGATGGCACGACCACGCGACCGTGCACGAGGTCGTCGACCTCCACGTCCCGGCCTTCGGGGACGGCGAAGCGCAGCACGTGCGGTGCCCCCTCGGCGACGGAGCGGTCCGCCTCCTCGCGAGCCAGCACGCGGCAGCGACCGTCGTAGCGGGGCGGTTCCCCGGCGCGCTCCTGGTCGGCGCGCAGCTCGGCCAGGCGGGCCGCGCCACAGAAGCACGGGTACGCGTGGCCGCCCTCGATGAGCCGATCGAGCGCGGCGGCGTAGATGTCGCCGCGATCGTGCTGGCGCAGCGGACCTTCCTCCCAGTCGACCTCGAGCCAGCGAAGCAGTCGCAGCAGCTCGTCCGTGTCCTCCTCGCGCGAGCGTGACTGGTCGGTGTCGTCGATGCGCAGCACGAACGCCCCGCCCTGCGCATCCGCGAACGCGCGGTTCGCGAGCGCGACGAACGCGGAGCCCAGGTGGAGGGCGCCGGTCGGGCTCGGCGCGAAGCGCACGCGCACGCCAGGTTCTGTCGACGGTCGAAGGGTCACGTCGCGCCGATACCCGTTCGACGCGGTGCCCACGCAGCCCTCGCCGCGGCCTGTCGGGCTCGGATACCATTCGGCCGATGCCCACGACCACCCACGACGAGCAGCTGGCCGGTGTGATCCTCGCGTGGTTCTCGACCGAGGGCCGGGACTGGCCGTGGCGCGCGTCCCGAGATCGCTGGACCGTGCTCGTGTGCGAGGTGTGCTCGCAGCAGACGCAGATCGCGCGCGCGGCGCCGTTCGTGGAGCGCATCCTCGACCGCTTCCCGACGCCCGGGGACCTGGCCCGCGCCGAACTCGGCGAGCTGCTCGCGATGTGGCAGGGCCTCGGCTATCCGCGGCGCGCACGCAACCTGTGGCTCGCGGCGCAGGAGCTGGACGCGAACGGGTGGCCCGACGACCTCCGCACGCTGCCCGGCGTGGGGCCCTACACGGATGCTGCCATCCGCTGCTTCGCGGACGAGGCACCCGTGATGCCGCCCGACATCAACACGCGGCGCGTACTCGCGCGCTGCTTCCCCGACGGCGCACCGACCCATGCAGACCTGCCGCTGCTGGAAGAGCAGGCGTGGGCGTGGGGATCGGCAGTCATGGAGCTGGGCCAGACCTCCTGTCGAGCACGTGCAGCGTGCGAGGTGTGCCCGGTCGAGGCGCTGTGTCCGTCGGCGGGCACCGACGAGGTGATCGCGTCGCCGCGACAGAAGCGCTACGCGGGCAGCATGCGCCAGCGTCGAGGCGTGCTGCTTCGCGCAATCACGGATAGCGGCGTGGCAGTCTGGGCAGACGATCCCGACGCCGCTGCGTCGCTCGTCGCCGATGGCCTCGCGTCACGGGGCGGCGACGAGGACGAGCTGCTGCTGGCCCCCTTCGCCGAACGGACGTGACCGACATGGAAGCTGCCACCGACCGCATGCCGATGCGGGTGCTCGTGTTCAGCGCATCGCACCGCGAAGCATCGCTCAACACCCGGCTCGCACGACTTGCGATCGAAGCGCTCGAGGCGACCGACGTCGAGGTCGACGCCGCGACGATGGCGGACTTCGACTGCGTGTCCTACGACGGCGACCTCGAGGCGAGCGTCGGCATACCCGAGCCCGCGCAGGAATTCGCGCGCCGCATCGAGGGGAGCGATGGATTCATCATCTGCTCGCCCGAGTACAACTCCTCGATGCCCGGCGTGCTCAAGAACGCGATCGACTGGACGTCGCGGCTCAAGCCGCAGCCGTTCGCCGCCGCGCACTGCCTGCTCATGTCGGCGTCACCGTCGATGGTGGGCGGCAATCGTTCGCTCTGGTCGCTGCGACAGCCGCTGGAGCACCTCGGCACGCGCGTGCACCCGGACATGTTCTCGCTCGCGCAGGCGCACACGGCGTTCGGCGACGACGGCCAGCTCGCGAACGAGCAGCTGGGCGGTCGACTGCGCGGACTCGTGACCGCATGGGTCGACGTCGTCGAAGCCACCAAGCACTACCCCTGCGCGAAGGCACGTTGGGTGGAGTTCCTGGGCGAGCATCCGGAACCGGTGCTCGACCGCGTGCAGTGAGCGGTCAGCCGGGTGCAGCCCTCCGCCGCGACCGTCACGTGGCTCGGCCGCAGAATTGAAATCGGCCCGCTCCGGGACGAGGAGCGGGCCGATTAAATCCACCTGTGGTGGTGAGGTGCGGTCGTCGTTGCGGTGACGGAGCTCGGACGACCGTGCGCACGGTATGGGACGGATTCGGCGGTGACTGTCGGGACGGTGACGGTCGGGACGAAATGCCGAAGCTGCGAGGGAGGCTTCCGTGCCGGCCTCCCTGTGCCTTTACTATGCGGTGGGCGCCGGATCCCGGAATCCGTATGAAGTACCTAAGTTGGGTACGTCGTCAGAACTGCCTGCAAATGAGCCTGTTCCGGGTCGGTCGCACGGACGTCGTCGAGCGTCACTCGCCGCGCAGCACCAGGCACGACGCGATCGCCGCCGCACCCTCGCGACGCCCCACGAAGCCGAGGTGGTCGGTCGTCGTGGCCCGGACCGTGACGCGGTCCACGTCGATGCCGATCACGGCAGCGAGGTTGGCGTTCATCGCCTCGCGATGCGGTGCGAGCTTCGGCGCCTGCATCGCCACGACGCAGTCGACGTTGACCACCTCGCACCCGCGCTCGTCGAGCATCGCGACGACCTGCCGCAGCAGGTCCATCGAATCGGCGCCTTCCAGCGACGCGTCCTCGGACGGGAAGTAGGTGCCGATGTCCGCCATCCCGGCGCCGCCCAGCAGCGCATCGGTGACGGCGTGCGCGACCAGGTCGGCGTCGCTGTGCCCCTCCAGCCCGTGCGTGTGCGGGATGTCGACGCCGGCGAGCACGAGGCGCCCACCTTCGACGAAGCCGTGCACGTCGAGTCCCGTGCCCACGCGCAGGCGCATCAGGTCGCTCACGTCCGAGCTCACGCCTCGGCGTCCTCGGGAACGAGGGCGACGGCCTCTGCCTCGGCGCCCGCGAGGTCGTCCTCGTCGAGCGGGTCCATGTCCTCGGGCAGGTCGTGGTCGGGATCGGCGTCGCCTTCGAGCGCCGGATCGGGCGTCGCCGCGGCAGCCGCTTCGGGCGTGGCCGGCGCGAGGACGAGCTCGAGCGCCTCGAGGTCGTCGGGCGTCGTCACCTTGCGGGTTCGCTGGTCGCCGACCACCATCACCGTGCGGCCGCCTTGCGCCTCGATGGCCGAGGCGTCGTCCGTGATCGCGGCGAGGGCGGCGTCGTCCAGGTCGCGCAGCGCCGCATGGAGCGCACTGGCGCGACAGGCCTGCGGGGTCTGCGCGGCACACAGCACGCTGCGATCGATCGTCTCGAGGATCGTTCCGTCGGAACCGACGCGCTTGATGGTGTCGGTCACCGGCAGTGCCGGCACCACCGCGTCCGCACCATCCGCCAGCGGCGAGAGCACGCGATCGACGAGCGATTCGGGCACGATCGGGCGTGCGGCGTCGTGCACGAGGACGGCGGTGGCGCGACGATCGGCGACTGCCTCGAGGCCGTTGCGCACGCTTGCGGCGCGGCTGGCGCCACCGATCTCGATGCTCGAGACCTTGTCGCAGCCGATGTCGTCGACCAGCACCTCTGCCGGTCCGAGCCAGTCCTCCGGCACCACGAGCACGATCGAGTCGACCGCCTCGTGCGCCTCGAAGGCGCGCAGCGAGTGCACGAGCATCGCCTCGCCCGCCAGCCCGACGAACGCCTTGGGGCGCGCCGATCCGAGCCGTGCCCCCACGCCGGCGGCGAGCAGCACGACGGCGACGTCGTCGATCAGGTCATCGGGATCAAAGCTCACTGGAACCAACGGTCATCGGGCGACGGGCTTCCCCAGCCGCGAGAACACGAGCTTGCCGGTCGGGCTCTGGAGCATCGAGGAGACCTCCACCTCGACCGTGTCGCCGAGCGCATCGGCGCCCCCATCGACGATCACCATCGTGCCGTCGTCGAGGTAGCCGACACCCTGGCCTCGCTCCTTGCCTTCGCGGACGACCTTGAGCTCGAAGCGCTCGCCCGGCACGAACTCGGGCTTGAGTGCGTTGGCGAGCTCGTTGACGTTGAGCACGCGCACGCCCTGCGCGTCGGCGACCTTCTGGAGCGCGACGTCGTTGGTGACGATGACCCACGTACGGTCGGATGCGAGGCGCACGAGCTTGGAGTCGACCTGCTCGATGCCGATCGGGTCCTCGTCGATCGTCGCCAGGCGCTTCGCCTTGCGCAGGCGCGTCACGACCTCGAGACCGCGGCGCCCACGCGCGCGGCGAACGTCATCACTCGAATCTGCGATGCGCTGGAGCTCCTCGAGCACGAAGACCGGGACGACGAGCTCGCCCTCGAGGAAGCCGGAGAGCGCGACGTCGGCGACGCGGCCGTCGATGAGCGCGCTCGTGTCGAGCAGCTTGCCGCTCGCGCCGTCGCCGTCCACGCGAGCGCCGAACAGGCGCAGGATGTCGCGATGCTTGGAGGCAGCGAGCTCGGCGGTGACGTAGGAGATGATGAGCGTCATCGGCAGCAGCAGGTACGGGCCGATGGGCTCGAGCTGCGAGACGGGCAGCGACAGCAGGGCGCTGACGGCCAGGCCGACGATGAGGCCGAGGGCGCCGACGACGAGCTCGGATCCGGAGCGATCGGCAGCGCGCTCGTTGAGCCCGAACAAGGATCGCTGCAGCAGCTTGCCGAGCAGGCCGCCCACGAACCAGCCCATGATCACGCCGAGCAGGATGAGGACCCCGAAATTGAGGGCGATCTCGGCGTATCCGGGCAGGCGCTCGGTGAGCCCGGAGTTGTCTCCGAGCTGGAAGCCCGCGATCCCGAGGATCAGGGCGGCGACTATGCGGCTGACGAGAATCACGCTGGCCCCGACCCTACCCGAACGCCGCGGGCCTCACGCGTACGCGTGCGGGCAGGAGCGCGCCCGCACCCGACCGGCATCCGGAAACGACGAAGGGCGGCACCGGGTGGGTGCCGCCCTTCGAGCGAATCGTCTGTCGGGGAACTCAGACTTCGACTTCCTCGAAGTCGTCGACCTCGACCTGGCCGTCGTCGCCGGACTCGGCGCGCTTCACCGCGATGCGGGCGAGCAGGTCGTCGAGGTACTCGTCGGCCTTCTCCTCGTCCATGTCCTTGGCGTACATGAGCTCGGAGGCGAGGATCTTCTTCGCCTTGCCGAACATCTGCTTCTCGCCCGTCGACAGGCCCTTGTCGCCGTCGCGGATCGAGAGGTTGCGGACAACCTCCGCGAGCTCGAAGATGTCGCCCGTCTTCATCTTGTCGCGGTTGTGCTTGAAGCGACGGTTCCAGTTCTTCGGCATGTTGGTGCCGCCGCCCTGGATGACGCCGAGCACTTCCTCGACCGTGTCCTCGCCGATGACCTTGCGCAGGCCGGCCTTGTCCACGTTGTCGGACGGGACCATCACGGTCATGTCGTTGTGGAGAATGCGGATCGTGAGGTACTCGCGGTCCTCGCCGAGCACGTTCTTGAGCTCCTTCTGCACGACCGTTCCTGCGCCGTGGTGCGGGTAGACAACCTTGTCGCCGAGCTCGAACACGAGCATTCCTCCTTCGGGTCCGACAAGGGGGGAGGGTCACGCGACGGGGGTGTCGCGGTTGTCGAACCGGGTTATTCGGATATGGATTCTAGCGGATCGGGCGCGGTTCTGACGCACCTCGGGCCGATAACCATCTGCCACTCTCTGGATTCCCCCGGGGTAGGTTCTGAAACTGGACCGACTAACTCGTCCGAACCGCTGCCGAAGTGCCGCTGACTGGTGACGCTTACACCCACCCTTCGGCTCGGAACCCGCATCGTGACGGGGGTTTCGCCCGGTGTGGCCGCGTGCGGGCACCGGCGTGGCCGTCGGTGACACGCCTCGGTCACACGTCCATCACGCGTCGCACCCGCGCGACGATCCGTGGACATGTGCCGTCGCCGGCATGCACGCGGCAGACGCCTCCATCCCGCTCGCCTGTCCTGCGTTTTCGTCCGCGTGCACCGGGGAACATCAACTTGCTGGCGCTTCGAGGGAGATCCGCCGGCACTCTCCGTCGCGACGGCTGCCGCCACCTCGCGACGACCGTGACCCGAGACGTCCCGAGGCAGGTCCTTCCATGCGCGATCGCAGCAGCAGCACCACCACCGAGCACACGCACCCGGCCGAGAACGCACCGGGCACCCGCTTCGCCCGCGGCTTCCGCGGCTACCGACGCAACCTCGTCGACGATGCGATGACGCGCATGGAGCTCAAGGTCGCCGACCTCGAGCAGCAGGCCGTCGAGCTGCGAGAGGAGCTGCTCGATTCGCAGCACGTCGCGAGCGAGGCTCGCCACGACCTGACCCGTGCCCGCGCGGAGCTGCGCTACTGGAACGACCGCGCCTCCTATGTGGACAGCGAAGTTGCCCGCGCCCGCCAGCGCGCCACCGAGCTCGAGGCGTCCGCTCGCAGCCGCGCCGAGGCGATCGAGGCCGACGCACAGGAGCGCTCGCTGCAGCTCGTCGACCGCGTCTGCTCCGAGGCGAACGCGATCATGCAGGCCGCGCGCGAGGAAGCGCGCGAGATGTTCCTGCGCTTCGAGACAGACGTCGACATGTCCCAGCAGAAGCTCGACAAGCTCGAGCAGGTGCGCGTGGAAGTGTCCAGGACCATGCAGGGCGCGCTCAACCAGTTCGAGGAGGCCGTGCGCGAGCTCGACAAGGTCGCGCCGGTCAAGCGGATCGTCGAGGCGCTCGAGCCGCCGACGCGGCGCAGCGTGCCGACCTTCGGCAAGAAGAAGGCGCTCGAGGCGGCCCGCCGCTTCGACGAGGGCATCGAGCGCACCGCGAACGCCGCGCTCTCGACGCCGGTGCAGGATTCCAACGCGACCTCGCAGGGCGCTCCGACGATCCTGTCGGCGAGCGTGTCCGACGTGGTCGACGAGGCGGAGGCCGTCTCCGGTCCCGCGCCGCTGCTCATCGAGCTCAACGGCACTCCCACAGGTCACGCCCAGGCGGCGGACGAGCCGCTCGAGTCGCACCGCGTGCACGACGCGGACGACGAGTTCGCCTCGCTGCTCATGCAGCCCTGACCCACGATCCCGGTGTCGTGAACCGAACCGCGCCACGCGGCCAACACTCCCCTGCGGACACGATCCAGGGGAGGACGACGCATGGAAGGTTCAGTGCCACGGGCACCGATGCGCAGGCCGAGCACGATGCGCGTGCCATGGGGACGCTCACTGCTCGTGCTCGTTGCCGCGTTCGCCGCGATCGTCCTGGTGTCGATCGTCGCGATGTCACCCGACGAGCCCGCGGCTCCGCGCACGTCGACCGTCGAGGACGGCGGCCTCGAATGGGGGCCGATCGTCGTCATTCCCGATGGCGACGTGGCGAACGTGCAGGCGACGGTCGAGCTCGACGATGCGCCCTTCCCCGCGGCCGATGGCGCCGATGATCGCTTCGTGATGTACCAGCTCGCGGGCGGTCGCTTCGACACGAACGAGCACGTCGACGATCGAGCCGCGGAGCGCGTGCTCGGCTTCAGGGATCGCGATCGGATCACGCTCGCGCCCGTCGGCGACGCATCGAACGTGCGCGCGATCGCGCAGCCACGATCCGGTGAGTACACGCTGTCACTCGACGGCGAGGTGACGTACGAAGGCGTTCCGTCCGGCACGTGGGACCTGCGCGCCTACGTCGTCGACCGCAGTGGATCGTGGGACGGGCCGGTGGCGGTGCGTCGCGTGACCGTGCGCTGATGCGGCGCGCCGAGCTACTGGCGCGACTGGGACTGCTGCGGGAGCGAGAAGTACTCCTGCATGCGCCGCAGCGAGTCGTAGACCTCGCGTGAACGCACGGGCCCGAGGCCGCTGACGACCGACAGCTCGCGCGGCGATGCGGCGAGCACGTGGCTGATCGATCCGAAGTGCTGGACGAGGCGCTCGACGAGCACCTGCGAGAGGCCCGGGATGCGGCTCAGCACGCGGTAGCCACGTGGCTCGACGACGGTGTCGATCGGGTTGACGTCGCGTTCGTAGCCGAGCAGCACCTCGAGGTCCTCGAGGCGCAGCAGGCGCTCGCCGCTCAATCGACCGAGCCGGTCGAGCACCTTGCGATGCATCTCCGACGTGGTGTCGATCATGTAGTCGCGGACGACGGCCGAGCGGTCGGGCTTGATGCCCACCGACAGCTCGCGCAGCTGCATCTCGGTCAGTCGTCCCTCGTCGCCGAGCTCGATCTGGTGGCGTTCGATCTCCGCGACCATGCGCTTGGCCATCTCGGCGCGCTGGATGACGACGAGCGCGTCCAGGAGCGTCGCCGAACCTGCGAGCTCGCGCGACAGCAGCCGGTGCGAGACCTGGTCCAGGCGCATGCGGTACGTCTCGAGCGTCGCCAGCGCCTGGTTCGCCTTGATGAGCAGCGAGCGGATCGGTTCGAGCTGGTAGCTCGTCTCCCCCATGTACAGGGTGACGACGTCGCGCGAGGCGCTGACGGTGACGACGAGCGCCTTGACCTGGCGGGCCGTGCGCTCGGCGCTGCGGTGGCGGGTGCCGGTCTCGGTCGAGGGAATGTCGGCGTCCGGCACGAGCTGGACGTTCGCCCACTTGATGCGCTTGGCGGCACGGTCCAGGACGATCGCGCCGTCCATCTTCGCGAGCTCGTAGACGTGCTTGGGCGAGAACTCCATGTCGATGCGAATGCCGCCCGACAGCACCGGGTCGATGTCGTCCTTCTCCGCGAGGACGATGAGCGCGCCCGTGCGGCCACGGATGATGTCGTCGATCGCGGCGCGGATCGGGGTCCCTGGCGCGATGTCCTTGAGCGCGCGCTGGAGCGCGGTGTCGCGGCGGGGATCGACTGGAGACGGGGACATCCCTTGGGCGGTACCCGAAGCGGACGGTCGCCCAAACGGGAAAATCGCGCTGCGTGGAACCGATACCTGCGGATTCGGCACAAGGGGTTGCGCGGCGCTCGAAGCCCCGCTACAGTGACTCCCATCGCGGCAAACGCCCTCGGGCCGGAGCCGCATTTTTTGCACCCCGAGCCATCTCGGGAGCAGGGAACGACCACATGTCCATCGCCTTCACCGACACGAACTTCACCCTCGCGGCCCTTCCGGCCGGCGTGGTCGTCGTGTCCCCGAAGCGCGGGACGGTCGTCCTCGTCGGGTTCGCACCCGCCGCTCCGATCCGTCACTGACGCTCGCGACCGACGCGCAGCGTCGGTCCCCACGGATCGCCCCTCCTCCGTCCGCTGACGATTCGCATCGTCGCACTCCCGCAGCTTCTCTCGAGGTATCACCATGCGACGCCATCGCCGCATATCCGCAGCTTCATCCGACCAACGCCCGACCTGGCAGCGCGACGTGCGCCTGCTGGCGTCGAGCCGCGGCATCTCCATGGCCGGCGCCGAGGCCGGGCACATCGCGCTGCTCGCGCTCGCCTGGCACCTGACCGGCAGCGCCAGCCAGGCGTCGCTCGTGCTGCTCGCAGCGGTCTTCGCCCGGACACTCGGCGCTCCGCTGTCGGGCTGGATCGGCGACCACTGCGACCGGCGACGCGTGATCATCGGCGGCGAGCTCGGCGTTGCGGTGTCGCTGTGCGCGATGGCGGCGTCGCAGTCGATGCCGCAGCTGCTCGTGGCGTGCGTGTTCCATGCGTTCGCCGCGTCGACGTGCGGGTCCGCGCTCGATGCCTCGGTGGCGAGCCTGGTTCCGGCGAACGACCTGTCGAAGGCGAACTCGACGCTCGGGATGGCGAGGACGGCCGGGCACATGCTCGGTCCCGTGCTCGGTGGCCTGGCGGTGGCGGGCTTCGGCGCGCGGTCGGCGTTCCTGCTCGACGCCACGAGCTCGGTCATCGCGGCCGTGCTCGTGATCGGCATCCGCGGATGCGTGGGCGGCTCGGCCGCGGCGCGATCCGAGGCGGGTCATGACGCGTCGAGCGAGGATCGCAGCATGCTCGCTGGCATGCGCGTACTGGCGACCGATCCGGTGCTGCGACTGCTCGCGGCTGGCTGGGCCGGGATGTGCGTGTGCTTCGCGTTCATCACGGCTGCGGAGCTGCCGCTGGCGGTCGAGTTCGGCATGGACGAGCCCGGCCTCGGCATGATCGTGTCGAGCTGGTGTGCTGGTTCGCTGCTGGGCTCGTGGCTGGCGCGGCGGGTGAACGTGGAGCAGCGCGGTCCGCGCGTGCTGGTCTACAACGCCCTCGCGTGTTCGGTGGTCTTCGCGGCGACGGGGCTCGTGCCGGCGTTCTGGTGCGTGCTCGTGCTCATGGCGATCGGTGGCTTCTCGATGTCGCTCGCCGATGTCGTGGAGATGACGATCATCCAGCAGCGGGTCGAGGACGGCGTGCGCGCTCGCGTGCTCGCCGCGTACGGCGCGCTGTTCAGCGCGATCTGGGGCACCAACCTCGCGATCGCCGGACTGTTCGTCGACGCGTTCTCGCCCGGAGCGGCATACGTCTACGGCGGCGTCTGGTGCCTGGTCGGCGCGATCGGCTTCACCGCGCTCGGCGTGATGCTGCGGCGCCAGCTGTTGCAGCACACGCTGCGCGTGATGCGACCGCGGCACGCGCTCGAGACGGAGCTCGCCGAGAGCGCGTGATCCGATCGCAACGAGGCATGTGCGTCATCAATGTCACGATGGACGTGACGAACATGACGCACATGCCTCGGGTGGGCCGATGATGTCGCCGATGGGCGGGCGGAGCTCAGTCTCGGCTCAGCTGCGCGAGCACGATGCCCGCGGCGACCGGGGCGAGCAGGCCGGCGGCGGCTCCGATCGCGGCGCCGACACCGCGTGCGGCGATCGGTGACAGCCCTGCGGGCGCGAGGCCCTTGAGGAGGAATGCACCGGCGACGGCGCCGCCGGTAATGGAGGCACCCCAGCCGAGCTCGGACGAGCCGGTCTTGGCTTCCACGGCGGTCTGCACGCCGCTCGCGACGATGCCGGTGGCGACGCCCAGGCCGATCGCCGTGACCGAACCACCTGCGCGAAGCGCGGCGAACCCACCGCCGACTGCAGCACCTGCCCCGACATACGCAGCTGCACGCGTCTTCGAGATCTCCATGGTCACACGTCCCGTTCGGTCCGACGTCGTCGGATCGTCCACTGCGCAGGCGTTGTCCAGACGCCTGCCGCTCCACCCTGAGTGTCGCGAACGTGTCGATCTTCGTTCCATCGACGTCCCGGGCCAATCCCCCACGAAGACGAGCGGGCGACCCGAAGGCCGCCCGCTGCGTCAGTGCGTGTCGCCTCGCGAGCATCACGCCCGCGAGGAATCAGTCCGCGAGGATCACTCCCCGTCGACGGATCCGTCCTCGACATCGTCGGGCTCGGCCGCTCCAACGGCTGCGGGCTCCGGCTCCTTCTTGGTCCGCGGCTTGCGCGGTGCCTTGATGCGAACCTCGGTCTGCTTCGGCTCCGTCTTGTGACGGTCGACCACGATGGTCGAACCCGACACCGGCGACTTGCCGAGCATCGCGTCGGCGATGTGGTCCTCGACCAGGCGCTGGATGGCACGCTTCATCGGTCGCGCACCCATGGCCGGATCGTAGCCCTCCTCCTGGAGCAGCTCGAACGCCGATTCCGTGAGCTCGAGCTTGAGGTCATGGTCGGCCATCTGCTTGTGCAGGCGCCGCATGAGGAGCGTCGTGATCTCGCGGATCTCGGGCTTGGTGAGCTTGTGGAAGACGATGACCTCGTCGATGCGGTTGAGGAGCTCGGGGCGGAAGTGCTTCTTGAGCTCTCCCATGACCTTGCCCTTCATGTCGTCATGCGTCATGCCCGCATCGCCCGCACCCATCGAGAAGCCCAGGCTCACGTTCTTCGTGATGAGGGCTGCGCCGATGTTGCTCGTCATGATGACGATCACGTTGCGGAAGTCGACGTGTCGACCCTGCGAATCCGTGACGCGGCCGTCCTCGAGCATCTGCAGGAGGATGTTGAACACGTCCGGGTGCGCCTTCTCGACCTCGTCGAGCAGCACCACCGAGTACGGCTTGCGGCGCACGGCCTCGGTGAGCTGGCCGCCCTCCTCGTAGCCGACGTAGCCCGGAGGCGAGCCGACGAGGCGCGAGACCGCGTGCTTCTCCATGTACTCGGACATGTCGATCTGGATCATCGCGTCCTGGTCGCCGAACAGGAACTCGGCGAGCGTTCGCGCGAGCTCGGTCTTGCCGACGCCCGACGGTCCGAGGAACATGAACGAGCCGGTCGGTCGCTTCGGATCCTTGATGCCCGCGCGGGCACGGCGGATCGCCTTGGCGACTGCCGTGATCGCAGCCTCCTGACCGATGACGCGCTTGTGGAGCTCGTCCTCCATGCGGACGAGCTTCTGCGTCTCGGCCTCCGTCAGCTTGAAGACCGGGATGCCGGTCCACATGCTGACGATGTCGGCGATCTCCTCCTCGCCGACCTCGGGCTGCGGGGTGTCGTCGGACGCCTCCCAGTTCTCCTCGAGGTCGCGCTTCTTCTGGACGAGCTTGCGCTCCTGGTCGCGCAGGTTGGCAGCGTTCTCGAACTCCTGCTGCTCGATCGCCCGCTCCTTGTCGCGGCGGACGGTCTCGATCTCCTGCTCGAGCTCCTTGTAGCGCGGCGGCGACGTCATCGTCTTGATGCGCAGTCGCGAAGCTGCCTCGTCGATGAGGTCGATCGCCTTGTCCGGGAGCTGTCGCTCCTGGATGTAGCGGTCGGCCAGCACGCACGCGGCCTCGAGCGCCTCGTCGGTGATCTTCACGCGATGGTGCTGCTCGTAGCGCTCGCGCAGTCCCTTGAGGATGAGGACGGCGTCCTCGATGTTCGGGGGCTCGACTCGGACCTGCTGGAAGCGTCGCTCCAGCGCGCTGTCCTTCTCGACGTACTTGCGGTACTCGTCGAGGGTCGTCGCGCCGATCGTCTGCAGCTCGCCACGGGCGAGGGCCGGCTTGAGGATCGAGGCCGCGTCGATCGCGCCCTCGGCGGCGCCGGCGCCGACCAGGTTGTGGAGCTCGTCGATGAACAGGACGATGTCACCGCGCTGGGTGATCTCCTTCATGACCTTCTTGAGGCGCTCCTCGAACTCACCGCGATACTTGGAGCCCGCGACGAGCGCTGCGAGGTCGAGCGTGTAGATCTGCTTGTCGCGCAGCAGCTCCGGCACCTGGCCGGTGATGATGCGCTGGGCGAGACCCTCGACGACGGCGGTCTTGCCGACACCCGGCTCGCCGATGAGCACCGGGTTGTTCTTCGTTCGGCGCGACAGGATCTGCATGACGCGCTCGATCTCCTGCTGTCGACCGACAACGGGATCGAGCTTGCCGTCCTGGGCGAGCTTGGTGAGGTTGCGGCCGAACTGGTCGAGCAGCTTGGAGCTGCCGCCCTTGCCCGACTTGCCACCGGCTGCCGCGCCTTCGCCGGACGCGCCCGAGCCGCGCTGCTGCCGGCCGGGACCGCTCAGCATGCGGATGATCTCGTTGCGGATCTTCTCGGCGTCCGCGTCGAAGTCGAGCAGGATGCGAGCGGCGACGCCTTCGTTCTCGCGAACGAGGCCGAGCAGGATGTGCTCGGTGCCGATGTAGTTGTGGCCGAGGCTCAGCGCCTCGCGCAGGGCGAGTTCGAGGACCTTCTTGGCACGCGGCGTGAACGGGATCTGTCCGCTCGTCGCCTCGTCGCCCTGACCGACGATCCGGGCAACCTGCTGGCGTACTTCTTCGACCGTGATGTCGAGGGAGTCGAGCACGCGGTCCGCCAGGCCATCTTCCTCGCGGAGGAGGCCGAGCAGGATTTGCTCGGTGCCGATGTAGTTGTGCTTGAGCGCACGGGCTTCGTCCTGTGCCAGGACGACGACCTGTCGTGCTCGCTCCGTGAAGCGTTCGAACATGGTGTCCTCCCTCCCTCGCGGTCTTCGCGAGTGCTGGTTGAGCGCCCGGGTGGCGCCCCTCCAAAATCTTCTACGGTCCGTTCGCGCCGTGGCTTGAACGCAGACCCCGTCGAATGGGGTCCGTGTTGGCACCATACCCCCGTCGTCAAATCCGGCAAACGCCTTCGGCGCGTGTTTGGAAACCTGCTGGAAGGATGTCGGATTTGCCCCGAAAACGGCGAGATTTCGTCACGTGTCGGCCATCGAGCGGAGCGATGGAGGTAACGGGGCTCGTCGCTGGGCATGCGAGACCATGGGCGATGACCACACCACGCTGCAGGTCGACGGGGGCGGCCGCCACCCCGTCGCACCGCGCATCCTGCTGCGAGCGATAGCCGCGGTCGACGATCTCGTGCACGTGGTCATCGCCATCATGTTGCTCGCGTTGGCGGTTGCCGTGATCGGCCACACCGTGGTGGAGCTGTTCCAATCGGACCTTCCGTTCGCGCTCGCTGTCACCTACGCGGTCAACGGGGTGCTCTTCGTCATCATCCTCATGGAGATCCTTCGAACCGTGGTGGCCCACTTCACGCACGGGACCTTCCAGCTGCTGCCGTTCATCGCCATCGGCATCATCAGCGCGGTGCGGCACATCCTCACGGTGGGCTCGGCCCTGACGATCGGCACCACCCTCGACGAGGACGACTTCAATCGCCTGCTGCTGGAGCTGCTCGTCAACACCGGCGTCGCGCTCGGCCTCGTGGTTGCGCTCGTGCTGCTTCGCCGCACGATGCGCGCCGGCGAGGACCTGGTCGACGGCGGCACCACGGCGACCGCGCCCGAGCTCGTACAGGATCGGCGCTGACAGCGCACATCGACGTGACGTGTCTCTAGCCGGCCTGCTGCTGCGAATGCTGCGAGGCGAGGCTGGCGAGCCACTGCTGCCAGGCGGCGTCCTGCTCGGCGCGACGCTGTTCGGCGCGCTGCTCGGACATCTGCTGGTCCGCGCGCTTCTTGTCGGCGCGCTTGTCGTCGATGCGACGCTCCTCGGCGCGCTGCTCCTCGCGACGGCGGCCGTCCTCGCGCATGCGGTCCATGCGCCGGTTGAAGTCCGCGACGAGCGTGCGGGTCATCTCGCTCGCCATCGACTTGAGGCGGACGCTGCCGCCAGGAGTCTTCTCCTGCTCGACGGACGTCTCCATCGCGCCCACGACGCGCTTGATCTCTGCGTCGGTCGCGCCCTCGGCGCGGAGGGCGGCGACGATTTCGTCGACGGGCAGGTCGCTCGTGCCACGCATCGTGTTGCCGGCGAGTGCGTCCTCGCCGGCGGCGGTCATCTGGCCGCTCGACTTGCTGTCGACGACCTTGGCGAGCTTGTCGACGTACGCCTTCTGGCGCTCGTAGCCGGCCTCGAGGTCGGTGACGAGCTTGGCGACGTCGGCGCCGCCGCCCTGCGAGAGCTCGAACTTCGCGGAGTCGAGCTGCGTCTTGACGATCTCGAGTCGCGCGGCGGCTTCGGTCGCGTCGATGACCAGGCGCTGCGCGAGCGCCTCGGCCTGCTCGCGCGTCTGCGGCTGGAAGGTCTCGGGGTCCCACGTGCCCGTGGATGCGGAGACGAGCTTCGTCGCGAGCGGGAAGTCGGTCACGAGCGATGCGGAGATGTTCTTGAGGCGTGCCTCGCTCTGGCGCACGCGCACCTCGTACAGCTCGCGCTGTTCCGCGACGGCGATCGAGTTCGCGTCAGGGGCCGCGTTGGACCCCTGGGTGGTGCCGGTGGTGGTGCCGCCGGTGTCGCCGCCGCCGGTCACGCCGCCCGGTCGTTCGCCGCCGATGCCGTTGCCGGGGTCGGTGCCGGCGCCCGTGCTTCCGTCGGCGCCGCCAGGAACCCCGCCGGTGCTGACAGGCGTTGCAGCCTGCTGCGCGACACGCAGTCGCTGGAGCGCTGCCTGCTCCTGCAACGCGAGCGAGCGGTCGTCGAACTCACCCGAGGCGCCGCGCTGGTAGACGGTCGCCATCGTGTCGGAAAACTCGTGCTGGAAGACGGTACCGAATCGACTGGCGACCTGCGAGGCAGCACTCGGCCCACCCGGCGTGGCGCCGGGTCCGAGCGTCGGCTGCTGACCGTTCGCCCCGTAAGGCGAGCGGTTGCCGACGACTGCCGTGATGTCGTTGAGCAACGACACGCTGCGTGGTCCCCTCTCGGGCCTCGCGTCGCGGTGGCATCCCCTCGATGCACGTCCATCCATGTATGTGCGAACGACTGCCTACGCGCGTCCTGCGCTGCCGTTCCAAGGTTCCCCACCGGTCCGAGACCGGTTCTTCCCCAGTGAGGAGTACCGGGTCCTGGGACTCGGAGCTTCCTCATCCGAGTCTCGAAAACGGGAACGATTCCGTTGCAGTCGGTACCCTCGCTCGCGAAGGGTCAGATGAACAGCTGACCGAAGAAGAACGCAACGTCGCCGAGCATGCCGCGTGCCGTGCCGTCGCCGCCGCCAGCGGTCGTGGCCCTTGGTTCCTTCGGCGCCTTGGTTCGTCCGCGGAGGATGTCGAGCTCGGATGCGTCGAGCCACACGCCGTGCTGGCTGCACCAGTCGATCTCGGTCGAGGTGCGACCGTCGCGCGCCGTTCGCAGGGGCGAGTCGCAGTAGGGACAGCGTCGATCGGCGCGCTGGCGAATCTCGTCGACGGGCAGTCCGCCTGCCTCGTGTGCCGCCTGGCCCGGCTGCACGAGCGCGTGCAGGTCGAGTGCGCCGATCCACATGCCGCCGCACGACCCGCACGAGCGGACGTCGCAGCCATCGACCTGGTCGACGGCGAGCAGCTCCGCACAGACCGGGCATCGAGCCGACACGTCAGCTCGCCTCCGCCTCGACCCCGGCGCCGACGCGGGTCTCGAGCCAGAACGGCTTCTGCAGCGCGGGATCGACGCACGGCTTCGGTTGCATCGGATCGAGGGCGCCGTCCCGAAGCGCCTCGACGCGCGATGCGGCAGCAGTGAGCGACGCCTCCGCGACGTCGCCTCCAACGAATGAGCAGCCCTGGCGCAGCGCGGCGACCGCGGCGGATCCCGATCCGAGGAACGGGTCGCACACGACCAGGTCGTGCGCGGCGCGCGTGCCGAAGCTCGCCGCGATCATCGCCTCGAACAGCTCGACGGGCTTCTGGGTGGGATAGCCCGCGCGATGCACGCGGCGGATGCGCCACACGTCGGACACGTCGCGCCGGGACAGCTTCGCCTTGCCGGTCGTGACGTAGAGCACGAACTCGCTCTGGCGACGGAAGTGGTGTCCCATGCCGATCGCGACCTTGTCCCACGTGATCACGTTCTTGACGTGGAAGTGCTCGCGCACGATCGAGCCGAGGGTCAGCATCGAGTACGCGTCGAACATCAGGAAGGCGGCGCGGTCGGGCCCGAGCACGCGCGCGACCTCGGCGCAGAACGTCGCATAGTTCTCGGGGCTGTCGTCGAACTCCTCGAACCAGCGCTCGCCGTCGCCGCGCTGGTCGTACGTTCCGACGATGCGTCCGTGACCGAACGACAGGTGGCGGTTCATGCCGTTGTAGGCAGGGTCCGTGACGACCAGGTCGACGGACGCGTCCGGCATCGATCGCAGCAGACCGATCGCATCTGAGCGCATGATGCGCGCGCTGCGTCCGTCATCGAGCGTCAGTTCGTGGGCCAGCTCGGGAGCTGGATCGACCGGTTGCTGCGCGACGGAAGGCATCGCTCCCTATTCGTGGGGCGTGACTCGGTCCCTGCCGAGCCCCGTACTCCCGCCGCGTTGTCCGGACGGTGAGCTGGCCCGCCGAGGGGCGCTGACCGACGAGCAGCTACGCGGTCGCCGGACGGCGAGACGCGTGGTACAGCGCCATGATCCACGGCACCAGCAGGCCCACGACGCCGAGGAAGCCGAACTGCGTCGCCGCGACGCTGGCCAGGAATCCCAGGGCCACGCAGGCGAGCGACGCAGCGACTGCGACCATGACGGCGCGCCACGCGCCCGACGCCCACCGGAGCGCCAGCAGGCCGCCAACGACGACCGTCGCACCCGCGAAGAGCACGGCCTCGATCAGTCCATCGAGGAAACCTCCGTCGTCGACGACCGACCAGACGACCAGCCCGCCGAACCACGCGGCGATCAGGGTCCCGATCGCTGCCACGAGGACGACGAGCGATGCTCGCCAATTCAGCGTCATGCCTTGGAGCGCCGCGCCGGGAACAGGATCACGTCGCGCACGGACTTCTGGCCGGTGAAGAGCATGACGAGGCGGTCGATGCCGAAGCCGAGGCCACCGGTGGGTGGCATGCCGTACTCGAGCGCGGTGATGTAGTCCTCGTCGAGGTGCTCGGCCTCGTCGTCGCCGGCTGCGCGCGCAGCGCCCTGCTCCTCGAAGCGAGCAAGCTGCACGGCCGGATCGTTGAGCTCGCTGAACGCGTTGCCGAGCTCCATGCCGGCGGCGAAGACCTCGAAGCGTCGCGTCGTGCGCTCGCTGCCGGGATGGGTGCGTGCGAACGGCGACAGCTCGACGGGATAGTCCGTGAGGAACGTGGGCTGGATCAGGTTGGGTTCGACGAACTTCGTCAGCAGCGCGTCGATGAGCTTGCCGCGCGTCGTGTCACCCTTGGGGTCGTGGCCGGCCTCGCGAAGCGCCTCGCGCATCTCGTCCTCGGCTGCGCGATCGATGTCGATGCGCGAGCGCTCGAGGATCGCGTCGCGCAACGGGATGCGGGGCCACGGATGGTTGCCGAACGCGATCTCGCCGTGCTCGGGATGCTCGATCGAGGTCGTACCCAGGACGCTCGACGCCACGGCGGGCACGAGCTCCTCGAACAGGTCCATGATGTCGTCGTAGTCGGCGTACGCCTGGTACAGCTCGATCATCGTGAACTCGGGGTTGTGCTTGAAGCTGATGCCCTCGTTCCTGAAGTTCGGTCCGATCTCGAACACGCGCTCGAGGCCACCGACGATCAGGCGCTTGAGGTACAGCTCCGTCGCGATGCGCAGGTACAGCTTCATGTCGAGCTGGTTGTGGTGCGTCTCGAACGGTCGCGCCGCGGCGCCGCCGTAGATCGGCTGGAGCACGGGCGTCTCGACCTCGAGGAAGTCGCGCTCCTCGAGGAAGCGGCGGATCGCGCTGACGACCTTCGAGCGCGTGACGAACACGTCGAGCGAGTCGCGGTTGGCGACCAGGTCGAGATAGCGCTTGCCGCGGCGCTGCTCCTCGTCGGCGAGGCCGTGGAACTTCTCCGGCAGCGGGCGGATGCACTTGGCGAGCAGCCGGGCGGAGTCGACCTTGAGCGAGAGCTCGCCCTTGCGGGTCTTCATCGCCGTTCCCGAGACCTCGATCCAGTCGCCGAGGTCGAAGTCGTCGACGGCGGCGAAGCCGTCCTCGCCAACGACGGCCTTGGACACGAACAGCTGGATCGTCCCCGACCGGTCCATGAGGCCGGCGAAGATCAACTTGCCCTGACCGCGCCGCATCATCATGCGACCGGCGAGCACGTAGCGCTCCTCGGTCTCGACGCCATCCTCGAGGTTGGCGTGCGCGAGGACGAGGTCCTCCACCCGGGCGGTCGGGCTCGCGGAGTACGGCCACGGCTCGCCGCCCGCAGCGGTCATCGCGTCGAGCTTCGCGCGGCGGTCGGCCATGATGCGCTGCTCGGCGCTCGCGCGCTCCTCGGCAGTCGGCTCGGGGGCGTCGGTCTGGTCGTCGGTCTGCGGTGCCTCGGTCGTCATGCGCATGACTCTACGGCAGGCGTGGCCTGAGCGGCGATGCAGGGCATCGAGGGGGCATGCGCCTCACGCCGGTCATCCTGCTCGTCGCCGCGTTCGTGGCCGTCGGCTGCAGCGAGGTCGAGGGGCGGTCGGTGCCGGACCTCGATCCGCCCTGCGGCCGCGTCAGGGACGCGCCGCCGGCCTGGAAGCACGTGCTCTGGATCTGGTTCGAGAACCGCGCCTACGACGATGCGCGCCAGTGGCGGGTGGCGACCGACGTGCTCACCTCGGGGTGCGGTTCCTTCACGGACATGTCCGCAGTGCAGCACGCGTCGCTCGGCAACTACATCGCGGCGACGACAGGCTCGCCGGCCGGTGTGGATGCCGGCTGCGCGCCCGAGACGTGCCCGATCGATCGGCCGAGCATCTTCGAGCAGGTCGGGAACTCGGGGCGCGAGTGGCGGAGCTATGCCGAAGGGCTCGTCGCGCCATGCCAGCGACGTGACATCGGCGCGTATCTCGTGCGTCACGATCCGGCGGCGTACCTGACACGCATCAGGGACGACTGCGATCGCTGGGACGTGCCGCTCGGCGAGCTCGCGGACGACCTGGCGCGCGACGAGCTCCCGACGTTCGCCTCGATCGCACCCGGCGCGTGTGATTCCGGCCACGACTGCGACGACGCTGCCGCCGACCGGTTCCTCCGCACGCAGCTGCAGGAGATCGTCGACAGCCCCGCGTGGGCCGATGGTGACGTGGCCCTGTTCGTCACGTTCGACGAGGGCGACCGTGCCGTCGCACCGGGCGTGGACGTCAATGATCCGTGTCCGCGAACGGCGCAGCGCGGCGACTGTCATATCGCGACGTGGGTGGTCGCGCCGAGCGTGCGCGCCGGCACCGTCGTGACCGAGCGCTTCGACCACGTGGCGATGCTGCAGCTGACCCAGCGCATGCTCGGGCTCGCGCCTCGCCTCGGTCCGCCGCGCCCGCAGGTGGCGCGTGTCGGCGCGCAGATGGGACTGCTCTGAACGTCAGTGCTCGACGAGCTCGGGAGCGAGCAGGTCCATGAGCAGTCCGTCGTGGAACACGCCGTCGGCACCCTTCTCGTATTCGCGCATGACGCCGACCGGGCGGAACCCGACCTTCTCGTAGCAGCGGATCGCGCGAGCGTTGTCGGCCGCCGGATCGATGATGAGGCGGTGGTGGCCGAGGTCGTGGACGAGGTGGCGCGCGAGCGTGCGCACCGCGTCGGTGCCGGCGCCTCGACCCTGTGCGGCGGCGACGAGGAAGATGTCCATCCCCGCGTGCAGGTACTCGGGATCGAGCTCCTGGTAGTGCTGGATGAAGCCGACGCGTTCGCCGTCGAGCACGATCCACCAGCCGGCCATGCCCTCCTCGCCCGCGAGCACCTCGGCGACTTCCGACCGCTTCCACGTCGGCCAGCGCTCGCGCACGCTCGCGTCGGAGGACCACAGCTCGAGCAGTGCATCCAGGTCGCTGGGGGCGACGCGATGCAGCTCGACGACGGTTCCGTTGAGCACGGGCGGCGATGGCGGACGTTCGGTCGGATCCGGCGACATGCGCGTCACCTACCCCGACGTGGCGGAAGTGCGTCAGGCGGCCTGCTGGTCGCGCACTGCCTTCCACGAGTTGGTGCTCGAGTCGAAGAACTCGGCGAAGCCGACACCGAAGACGTGCACGGGCGCGGCCTGCACCTCGCTCGTCGGGCGCTTCACGATGGATCCCTGGTAGACGTAGTGGCGACCGTCGCTGCCCTGGAGCGAGACCCAACGGGTCCACTGGTCGCCGCCGCTCGCCTTGCGCGCGGCACGCGCCGCGGTGGCTGCTTCCTCTGCGGTGCCGAAGCCGCCCGCCGAGCTCTCGACGAACTTCTGGACCTGCAGCACGCCGCCGCGGGCGAGGTCGCCCTCGGCCGTGTTCGACGCGTTGATCGAGAACGAGCGTCCGACCTGCGACGCCGGGTCGAACGGTGCCCCCGCGGGTCCGCCGCCAGTGACGGGGCCGGTGCTGGCCGTCTGGCCGGGAACCGGGATGTTGGTGCCGGGGAGCGTCTGGCCCTGACCGGTGGGCGCGGTGCCGGCCGGCTGCGTGCCGGTGGGCTGCGTGCCGCCGATCGGGCCGCCGCCGCTGACGCCGCCGAACACGTTCGTCGTTCCGTAGGGCACTGCGATGGTCTGCTGGCCACCCGTGGCGGACCACGAGTACGCCTGCCAGCCGTTGACGCCGTTGTCGGTGACGTGGTTCATCGCGCTCCACGCGACGACGTTGCCGACCTCGGGCTTGAGCTCCGTGGCCTGGCCGCCCTGCGGCAGCTGCTTGGCGATCGCGCCGTAGTAGCGGCCGCCGTGCTCGACGACCATCCAGCGCAGGAACTTGGAGCCCATGAGCTCGGTGCTCATGCTCGTGCGCGTCGCGGCGTTGGCTTCCTCGACGGTGGCGTAGCCGTTCGCGTCGCCCGCGAGCTGCTCGATCTTGTAGGTGCCCTGCTCTGCGATCGGCGTTCCGCTCGCGCTCGCCCCGACGGCGAGCGGAACGCTCTGGCCGACGAGCGACTGCGGGGTCCATGGACCGGCGGGCGTCGTGGTCTGCGGGGCGGTCGTGCCGCCGGTGGGAACGGTTCCGCCGATCGGGGTGCTGCCCGAGCCCTGCGCGGCGGGATCGCCACCAACGGGCGCGGCCTGCTGCTGCTGGCCGGAGCCGGGAACCACGGTGGTGTCCAGGCCGGGACCGACATTCGTCGCGCCCGATCCGGCGGGTCCGGGAGCCTGCGCACCCGGCTGTCCCGCGCCGGGCTGCTGCTGCGCGGCGCCCTGCTGGGGGGCGGTGTGCTGCTCCTTGTGGGTGGAGTTCTCGGGGGTCGCCTGCTGCTGCAGGTTGGTCATCGTCGCCTCGTACTGCGACTG
>JAOPYQ010000003.1 GCA_025964555.1 Thermoleophilia bacterium
TGCCGTCGTGGTACAGGAACGTCGCGCTCTTCTGCTCGGTGCGGATCCGCGGGAACTTCTCGCCGGCGCGGAACGTCTTGTCGACCGTCGAGCCCGTCTTGATGTTCTTGAGCTTCGTGCGCATCACGGCGCCGCCCTTGCCGGGCTTGTGGTGCTGGAACCACACGATGCGCCAGACCGCGCCATCGATGCTGATGTGCATGCCGTTGCGGAACTGGTTGGTGTCGACGACGTCGCTCATGTGCGGCTCGGCTCCCGGATGGCCTCGAAGGACGGAATGATCAGGCAGGGAGGCTATCGCACCCGGCGGATTCCGGGGCCGGGAGCCACGGATGTCGGTCGACGCTGCCGCTCGGGCTACGCCTGGACGAGGTCCTTGGTGTAGTGCGTGAGCACCTCGTGGCCGTCGGCGGTGACGACGACCAGGTCCTCGATGCGCACGCCACCCAGGCCAGGCAGGTACACGCCCGGCTCGACGGTGACGACCATGCCGACCTCGAGCACGTCCTCGGAGGTGCGCGCCAGGCGCGGTGCCTCGTGGATCTCCATGCCGACACCATGTCCGAGGCCGTGACCGAAGTGGTCGCCGTGGCCGGCCTCGGTGATGATGTCGCGCGCGATGGCGTCGATGTCGCGACCGTTCGCGCCGGGGCGCACCGCGGCGAGCGACTCGACCTGCGCGCGCAGCGTGAGGTCGTAGGCGGTGCGCAGTGCGTCGGACGGGGTGCCGACCGCGAACGTGCGGGTGCAGTCGGAGCAGTAGCCGTTCACGACGCAGCCGATGTCGACCGTGACGAGCGTGTCGTCGGGAATCGCGTCGGTGCCGGGCGTGTGGTGCGGCTGTGCGCCGTTCGCGCCACCGGCGACGATCGACTCGAAGCTGAGCGCGCTCGCGCCCGCCTCGCGCAGGTGCCGCTCGATCGCCCACGACACCTCGCCCTCGGTGCGACCCTTGAGGCCGAGCGACGCGACGAGCTCGTAGGCACCTTCGAGCAGCGCGGCAGCTGCGCGGACCTTGGCGATCTCGCCGGCATCCTTGACCACGCGCAGCTTGGCGACGACCCCGTCGGCGGCCCGCAGCGACACCGAATCCGGGAGCGCGTCGGTGAACTGCAGGAAGGCGCGGTGCGAGAGACCGGCGGGCGGATAGGCGAGCGAGCCACCGGCGGCGAGCTTGCCCGCGACCTTGCCGAGGTCGGTCCACATCGACTGCTCGATGCGCGCGACCTCGAGGCCGAGGCGCTCGGCTTCGGTGATGTAGCGGAAGTCGGTGGCGACGACCGTCTGGGTGGGCGTGACCACGACCGCGGCGTTGGAGCTCTGCAGCCCCGTGAGCCAGCGCACGTCTGCAGCGTCGAGCACGACGAGGCCGGCCCAGCCGTGCTGGGCGATCTGCTCGCGCACGCGCTCGATGCGGTGCTGCGTGTCCATGGGCGCGGATTCGGAACGAAGGGTCGAGGTCATGCGTGGATCGTACATGTCGGGCCGATTGCACCACCGGGGGCGCGTTACCGACCATGCGTCGTACATGGTGACGGCTATCGGATACGCCATGTGCGACGCATGTGGACCTCGCCGGATGCGTCGCACGTGGTGACGGCTATCGGGCATACGATGTGCGACGCCCTCGAGTTCACGCAGATCGAGGAACTCGGGCCAGCAGGCGAGCGGCGACACCAGCGCGATCCAGGTCGAGTTCGAGGTAACCAACGCGGATTTCAGTCCAGCCTGAAGATCGCAGACCCAGGCGCCTGTCCCGATCCGCGTTCTTGGTGCGGCGGCGGGCGTGCGGCGGCCCGTCGACCTCGAGGTAGAGCTTGTGCGTCGTCCACGCATTGTCGACCTCGACCCAGCCGATTGGCGTGTTCACGCTGATGTTCGCCTCGGGCGCTTCGAGCCCCAGTTCGAGCAGGAGCGCACGAACACGTCGTTCGAGCTCGCTCTTGGTTCCCGCGCTCCCAGCGCGGTGCATGGCCAGTGCCGCCAAAGCGACCGGCGTGCCGACACTCGCCTGCATGCGTCGAATGCACCGTTCGAAATCGCCTTCGTCGAAGAGCCGACGGTACGCGAGTTCGTGGATGATGTTGGCGATCTGGAGCGCATCGAACTCGAGCGAGAGATCGACGAGCGTCCGCGAGATGGTTGTGACGACGATGCCATCGCGAAACGCCAGATGCTCGGGCGGCAGCACGCGTGTCTGATGGATTTCGAGCCCGTCACTTGCACGCTTTCGGTGCAGCAGCACGACATCGATCGGTCGATCGGTTGTTCGCCAGGCGTCCCAGACTTCGAGGGCAGTGCGTCGGCAGATGGCCGACCCGGCCCCGCACGCGAGCAACGCTGCCTTCATCCTTCCGCGCCGGGACGGCGCGGCGTGCCCAATCGCGTAGATGCCGGGATGCATTCGGTGTAGCCGGCCGGAGCGAATGCGCTCGGCGATGGCGTGGTCCGAGAGACCGAGGGTTCTCAGCTGCGCGCGAGACGCGACGCCGTCCTGGCTCGTGGCGAGCTCAGCGATACGGACGTCGAGCCGCGTACAGCTCTGCGGCGTGGGATTGGCGAAATCGACAGGCATGCCAGTCCCTCGTGTCGCCTTGCGTATCTGCGACGTGTCAGGCGTCACGAACCAGTCGCGACTTCGTGCCGAAGTCGTGACAGTGCTGGCGACCGTTCGCCAGGGGCACCGATGCGTCGTACATGATGACGGCTATCGGGCACACCAAGTACGACGCCCGCCCGGATCGCTCGATGCGTCGCACACCATGACGGCTATCGGGCACACCACGTGCGACGCACCCCACGGGACGCACCCCACGGGACGCACCCCACGGGAGGCACCACACGGGAGGCACCCCACCGGCTGGAACGCGGATCGCTCACGACCCGTCCTGCTCGCACTGAACATGCACGGCGCACGCGGTCACGGCGCGCTGCGCGCGCAGAAAGCGACTCAGTGACTACGGCCGCAGCTGGCCGCGCACCCAGCGCAGGGCGGTGCGGTAGCCCTCGGCGCCCTCACCGGTCACGACGTGGTCGACGACGGGACGGATGACGCTCGTGCCACGCCACGCCTCCTCGGCGGCGCGCGCTTCCACGTCGCTCAGGTGGATCTCGACGCGAGGCATCTGCAGCGGTGCGAGGGCGTCGTGCAGCGCGAACTCGTGGTGCGTCCACGCGCCCGGGTTCACGATCACCGCGTGGTGGCGCAGGCGCGCCTCGTGCAGCGCGTGGATGAACCGTTCGAGGCTGTCGGTCTGTCGACAGTCCGCGACCAGTCCCTCGGCCGATGCCCATGCCTCGATGTCGTGCACGAGCTCGGCGAGCGTCTGGTCGCCGTAGTGCTCGCTCTCGCGATTGCCGAGCTGGCCCAGGTTGACGCCGAACAGCACGAGCACCCGCGGATGCCGCATCGACGCGGACACCACCACGCCGGTCGTCGACGTCTCCCCCGCGCCGACGTCGGGCTGGCCGTTGCCGACATGTACGTGCTCTTCCCACACGCGGCGAGCGGCTGCCACCGGAAGTCGCGAGCCCGTTACCGGTGAGCCGACCTCCTCGAGCAGCACCCAGCCGATCCCGTGCTTGTCGTGCTTCTTGTCGAGCTTGAGGAACGGCTCGAGCTCCTCCCACGCGAGCGGCGACGTGGTGACGATGCCCATGCGCATGCACAGCGACTGCCACGTGTCGACGAGCTCGCTCGGTGCATCCAGCACCAGCTCGCTCAGCCGCAGCGCCGCGTTCGTGCCGATCGCCACCGCCGCACCGTGGCTCACCGCGCCCCCCGTCGCCGCCTCGATCGCGTGCGCGAGCGTGTGCCCGAGGTTGAGCTGCGCGCGGATGCCATCCGTGTCGAACGGATCCTCTGCCACGACCGCGTCCTTGTAGCCGGCGCAGCCCTCCACGAGCGCCCGCCACTCCAGGTCGCGGTTGCCGGGTTCGGCGTCGGCGACCGCCTTCGCGCGATCGAGCAGCCAGTGCCCCGCGAGCATCGCCGTCTTGGCGGCCTCCACGAACCCGTCGCGGACCGCGTCGGCGGGCAGCGTGTCGATCACGGTCGTGTCGATGATCGTCGCACTCGGCATGTGCACCGTGCCCACGACGTTCTTGGCGAAGCCGAGGTTGACGCCCGTCTTGCCACCGATGCCTGCGTCGACCTGGCTCGTGAGCGTGGTCGGCACCGACACCCACTCCACGCCGCGCAGGTAGATGCTCGCCGCGAACCCGGCCGTGTCGAGCAGCGTGCCGCCACCGATCGCGACGATCGTGGCGTCGCGCTTGACCCCGACGTCCGCCCACGCGCCAAGCAGCCGCTCCACGGTCGACATCTGCTTGTTGAACTCGCCCATCGCCAGGCGCGTGTCGGCAACGATCACCCGCCCGGCATGCTCGAGCCGGCCACGGACGCGATCGGCGAGATGACCGACCGAGCGGTCCGCCACGATCGCGACCGCTCGCCCGCACACCGCGGCCAGGTCGTCGACACGATCGAGCAGTCCGTCACCCACGGCCACGCCGGAACCGAACCAGCTCGGCGGCAGGTGGTCGGCGAGCACCCGCCCAATGCCGAGCTCGTCGATCGCGCAGGTCGCGTCGACGCGCACCGTGGCGACCTGCTCGTACACGGCCCGCCGCTCGTCGAGCAGCCTCGTGAATGCGCCCTTGTCACGCGCGAGCGGGCGGTCGCTGCCCGCGACGCGATCCCACAGCGCGTCCGCGTCGGCGTCGAGCCAGACCACGCACGAGTCGGCGATCGCGTCGCGCACGTCGGCGTGCTGGAGCGAGCCGCCGCCGAGCGACCAGACTTCCACTCCACGCGCGAGCGTGCGGGCGCGCGCGAGGATCACGTCGCGCTCCACCTCGCGGAAGCGTGCCTCGCCGAGTTCCTCGAAGGCGGCGGTGACCGACTCCATCCCGAGTTCGCGCAGCACGGCGCGATCGGAGTCGAACCACAGCACCGGGCCACCGCTCTCGGCCCAGCGTTCGGCGAGCGTGGTCTTGCCCGCACCCATGAAGCCGACGAGCACGATGCGGATCGACGCAGCGGCGTCGGGGTCGAACTCGATGGTGGCGTGCGTCGGCGTGCTCACTCCGAGATCATGCCAGCTGGATCGCGGGTCGCACCGGGAAGCGCACGCGAGTGCGGTACGCGTCGAACGCGTCGAGCACGTCGCCGATCGCCGGACCGCCGAACTGCTCGCGCACGACCGTCGCCAGCTCGAACGCCATCGCGCACTCGAGTGCGATGGCAGCGGCCGCGATCGCGCACGTGTCGCTGCGCTCGGCGTGGGCGGTGGCGGCCTCGCCGGTCGCGAGGTCGACGGTGGCGAGCGGCCGCATGAGCGTCGGCAGCGGCTTCATGGAAATGCGGACGACGACGGGCGCGCCGTTGGTCATCCCGCCCTCGACCCCGCCGGCGCAGTTGGTGCGCCTCGTGATGCCCATGCCCTGGTCGTCGTCCTCGGTCGCGGGGAACATCTCGTCGTGCGCCGCGGAGCCGCGCATGGTGCCAGTGTCCGCGCCGTCGCCGATCGACACGGACTTCATCGCGTGCACCGACAGCGCCGCGCGCGCGAGGCGCCCGTCGAGGCGTTCGGCGTTGGTGACGTAGCCGCCGATGCCGGGTGGCAGGCCCCAGGCGACGACCTCGACGATGCCGCCGAGCGTGTCCTTGTCGGCGCGCGCCGCATCGACTTCGGCGACCATGCGCGCGTCGGTGTCGGCGTCGATGGTGCGCAGTGCGGTTGCGTCGATGCGGTCCCAGCACGAGTCGTGCTCGCCCGGGGTGGGCGCATCGGTGCCGGCCGCGCCGGTCGCGCGCACGAAGCCACGCACGCGGATGCCGAGCGTGGCGAGCAGCTGCTGCGCGAGTGCGCCGGCCGCGACACGCGCGGCGGTCTCGCGTGCGCTCGCGCGCTCGAGCACCGGGCGGAGGCCGTCCTCATCGAATGCGTGACGCGCGATGCCGCCAAGATCGGCGTGCCCGGGACGCGGCACCTGGATCGGGTTGTCGCGCCAGTTGCCCTGGAGCGCGTCGTTCGGCCACGGATCCATCGCCGCGTTCCACGCAGATGCGTGGTCGCGGTTGGTCAGGTGCAGCGCGACGGGGCTGCCCATCGTGCGACCGTGGCGCAGGCCGGCGCTGATGTCGACGACGTCCGTCTCGATCTGCTGGCGTGGGCTGCGACCGTGACCGCCCTGGCGGCGCGCGAGCTGCGCGTCGACATGGCCGCGACTGATCGTCAGTCCGGCCGGGAGGCCGGTGACGATCGCTGTCAGGCCGGGTCCGTGGGACTCGCCTGCTGTCGTGAGATCGAGGGCGTGCATGGGGGCACGATACCCGCAGTGCGGGATCCTGGCCTGCCTAGAACCCGATCGCGTCCGTGCTGGCGATGCCGCGCAGGTACTTGACGCGGTAGGTCAGCTGCTCGCTCGAGTTGACGAGCGAGACGAGCTCGCCCTTGTCGAGGACCGTGCCGACACCTCCACCGCTCGTGAACTCGCCGGCGACCAGCTCGATCTCGATGTCGTTGGCAGTGACCGACAGCAGTCGGAAGACCGGGTTGCCCTTCGGGAAGCTGCCGTTCTTGTTCACGTCGTGCACGATGCCGTCGACGTAGATCTTGGCGCCGGAGTACACGACCGCAGGCGTCTTCTCGACGTCGGTGGTCGTGGTCGAGCCACCACCGGTCGTCGTGGTCTCGTCGGACTTCTCGTCAGCCTTGAAGGCTTCCTTCGCCTTCTCGGTGTCGATCGCGGCAGGCAGGAACAACGGGCTCGACTCGGTCGATCCCAGGCCACCGGCGACGTCGTCGCCGGAGAGGTCGGGAACGCTCGCGGTCGCGGTCGTTCCAGCGGCGGTGGCGGGATCGACGGGCAGGCCGGTCGCAGGATCGATGGCGCCGGCGGCGTTCGGATCCGCGCCGGGATCGGCCACGGGAGTTGCGTTCGGGTCGGCACCGGGTGCGGGCGTCGCACCGGTCGTTGCGGGCGGAGCCGCGCCGCCACCACAGCCAGCGGCAACGAGTGCAGCTGCGCCGAGCAGGCCGACCGTTCGAATCGTCGTGCGTGCGCGTGTCATGCTGGCGCCCCCTCTGCCGCAGGTGCGGCCCCTGTATCAGTCGCTGGTGCGCCACCGGTCGCCGTGTCGACTGACGGCGTGGTGCCGTCGGTCGCTGCGGGATCTCCGGTCGCTGCCGCGCCGCCCTCGCCGCCAGCCGCGCCGGCGCCGCTTGCATCGCCGCCGCTCGCCGTCGGATCGGTCGGAGCCGCTGCCGGATCGGCCGAGGCGCCGAGGCCCTGGGCGTTTTCCGTGCTGGAGGTGTACATGCGGACCGTCACCGTGAAGAGGATCTCGCCAGGTCGAGCGACGAGCTCGTTGGCGTCCTGCTCCGAATCGTCGAGGCCCTCGGTCGAGAATCCAGACCCGGCACCAGCCGCGGATTCTTCGGCGTCGCCACCGATCTCGAGGCGGACCACGTTGAAGAGGCGGTCGCGAGCGTAGAGCTTGCCGTCGTCCTCCGACACCGTGTCCTCGACGAGGCGCATGAACTGCATCATCTCCGAGTAGCTGCCGGCTGCCTTGAACTTCAGGTCGACCGGGGTCGCTCCGTTCAGGTTGCCCGCCACCGTGGGATCCACGACCTGCGAATCGGCTCCCTCGCCGCCCGACTGGAAGGACGTTCGAACGTCTGCCCGTCGAGCGAGGTCCATGAGCACGATCGCCGCATCGTCGATGAGCTTCTTCGGCGGGACGGCCTTGCGAGCCAGCTGCACGCGAGCAACCGAGTCGTCAGGAGCCGAGTTCGCGGACTTCGCATCCTCGATCGCCTTCTGCGCTGCAGCGAGCTTCGTCTTGGCAGCCGACAGGGTGTCCTGCGCCAGCTTCTCGTTCGTCTTGGCCGTCACCTGCGCCGCGACTGCGGGCTTGTACATCTGGGAGTACCAGAGGAAGCCGCCGGCACCGAGCAGGAGCACCAGGATCAGCGCGACCGCGCCCTTGTTGAGTTCGCCGATGTTCATGCGCCACCTCCACGGACCGCAGCCGATGCGGCGACGTCGAACGGATTCTTCGGCTTCGCTGGCTTGGCGGGCTTCGTCGCGACGGGCTTCGGCTTCGGCTTGGCGTCGAGGCTGAGCGTGAGCTCGCCACTGCCGCCGCCCTCGCCGACCGTCGTGCCGTCGCTCGCGCCGCCTGTCGATCCGGTCGCGGACGGTGCGACCGTGTCGACGAGGTCAGCCTCGATCGTGAACTTCCAGTAGACCGCGTTGCGCTTGGAGTCGAGGGTCGTCAGCGTCGTCGAGTTGAGCTCGGTGATCTCCGCGTTCGCGAGCGTGCGGGTTGCGCTGGCGCGCTCCTCGAACGCTGCGGCGAGCTGCTCGGTCGGCATGATGCCCTTGATCACGACGGCGCGTGATTCCTCTGCACCACCGGAGCCTGGACCTGCGGAGCTGGCCTTGATCTCCACGTACCAGCCGCCGGTGCCCTCCATGATGCCCTGCAGCTCGGCTGCGAGCTCGGGGAAGTCGTGACGCTCGGTGTATGCCGCAACGAGCACGGCTTCCTGGCCGCGGGCGAGCTCCTTGTCGGAGTCGACGACCGGCTGGCCGAGCGACGCGACCTGGCTGTTGACGGCGCCGGTCTCGGTCGTGGCTTCAGCCGCACGAGCCGTGATCGCGGCGGTCTCGGACTTCACGCTGTCGACGCGCGCCATGGCGAAGTAGCCGGAGACCGCGACGATGGCGAGGAAGCCGAAGGCGGCTCCGCCGAGTGCTGCGACGTTGGGCTTGCCGGCGTTGACGGCAACGACTGCTGAATCACCTGGGAGGAGATTGACTGGCTTCATGCCGCTTCCTCCATGGCCAGGCCGATCGCTGTGCCGAAGCGTGCGTGGGCGAGGCCGAGCTCCTCGACCGACGCCGGGTCAAGCCGGGGCGACGCGTCGAGGATGCTGACGGGAACTCCCAGCTCGTGTGCGAAGCGATGTTCGATGCCTCGCAGCAGCGATCCCTCACCGGCAATGACGACGCGGCCGACGCGATTGACGCCTCCGCTCGAGTGCGTGTAGTAGTCGAAGGAGGTTCGGATCTCCTGCGCGAACTGGTCGGCGACGAACTGCATGATGCGGCGTGCGTCGGCGTACGGATCGCCCGGGGTCTCCATGCCGCCGAGCGGCGTGATGCCGGCCTCGCCGGACACGCGTGTGGCGTCGGCGCTCTCCCAGCCGAACTGCTCGACGAGGGTCTGCGTGAAGTGCTGGCGACCAAAGCCGACGATGCGGTTGAGTTCGCAGACGTCTCCGCGAGAGATGACGACGTTCGTGCTCGTCGGGCCGACATCGAGCAGCGCGACGACCGGATCGTCATCTGCTTCCTCGGCCAGGAGCGCGAGCTTCACGGCGGGCAGGCCTGCTCGCATGAGGGCGAACGCGGCGAGGTCGATGCGGGCGACCTTGAGTCCGGCGGCGGTGATGGCATCACGGTAGCGCTCGACGCTCTCGCGGTAGACCATGACGACGACGTGGCGCTCCATCTCGGCGCCGGTGTCCTCCGACTTCCAGCGGTCGACGGTGTGGAAGTCCCACACGGCTTCTTCGAGCGGGATCGGAAGGTGCTCGGCGACGTCGAAGGAGATCGCCTCGCGCAGCTGCTTCTTGTTGCCCTTGATGCGGACCTTCTCGATCACGCGGGTGATGCAGCGCTGGTTGGCGACGCCGATCGCGACCGTCTTGTCCTTGATGCCGTGTTCGGTCCAGAACGCCTTGATGGCAGCTCCGAGCGCGTCGGCGTCATGCACCTCACCGTCGACCACGATGCCGGGAGTCAGTGGCGACTCCGCGCGCGCAGCGACGGTGTAGTGCTTTCCCTTGCGCTTGAGCGTGACCGCTACGAGCGCACTGGACGTGATATCGAGTCCTACAGGTGGAGACGCCATGGGTGGGCTGACCTCAAATTCGGTTCCGCTGACGTATCGACGCACTGGGAAACGGACTTGAGGAAGCCCGCCTCTGGACAAACGAACACAAATCTAAGTACGCACGTTGGAGGATCTGCAAGAAGCATTATGCCGCTTGGACGCGTCGAGTTCGCGGCTGGTTCCCGGGGACGCGAACGACGATCGCCGGGCGCCGCCAAGCCGGTTTCGGGTTCAGGCGGCGCCGAGGCGCAGGTAGGCGTCAAGCAGTTCGGGGCCGACGAACCAGCCGATCGCCCCGCCGATCGCCAGGAACGGGCCAAAGGGGATCTTCGACTTGCGCCCGGCCGACAGTCCGCGCGCCGCGATGAGGAAGATCGACGGCACGAGCGCCACGAGGAACCCGGACATGAGCGCCACCGCGACGGGCGCTCCCAGGAACGCACCGAGCGCGACGACGAGCTTGACGTCCCCCGCCCCCATGCCGCGACCGCGGGTCAGGAGGGTCGGGAGCAGCAGGAAGCTCGCTGCGGCGACCGCCGAGATGATGACCTCGAGCCACCACCACTGGGCGCCGGCGATGAAGCGCTCACGCGGGCCGAAACCCAGCGAGCACGCGAAGCCGAGCCAGATCGCGGCGTAGTTCACCTCGTCCGGGATGATGCGGAGCTGCAGGTCGATGAACGTCACCGGCACGAGCACCGTCATGAACACGATGCCGGTGACGAGTTCCGGAACTCCGTCGGCGGTCGCGGCGACCGCAACCCACAGCAGCGACGTGAGCAGCTCGACCGCGGGGTAGCGCCAGGAGATGGGCTCCTTGCAGCCGCGACACCTGCCCCGCAACGCGACCCACGACAGCAGCGGGATGTTCTCGTACCACGACAGCTCGCGCCCGCACCTGGGACAGCCGCTGCGGCCGTCGAGCGAGCGGCGCTGCTGCCAGTCCTCGTGACCGCGTCGCACGATCACGACGTTGAGGAAGCTGCCGACGCACAACCCGAACGCCGCGGCCGCGACGAGCGAGAAAATGGTCGGGTCGTAGTCCATGCCGCGCACCTACCCCGCCCCGGTCGCGTCGGAACGCAGCGAGGGCGACCCGAAGGCCGCCCTCACCGTCAACTCAGCATGTCCGGTTCGTCAGCGACTGCGGACAATCACGAAGGAGTCCGCCGTCTTGACGAGGCCGCCACCGATCGTGGTCGTCTCGAACAGCTTCCAGCCCGCGGTCGGGTGGACGATGTTGTCGATCACGAGGCGCACGGGGAACACGCCGCCTCGACCGATCGCCGCGCACTGCGTGCGTCGCTTCATCGCGGAGACGCGCTGTGACTTGGCGGTCACCCATACCTTGCCGACCTTGTACTGGACCCGCAGCGTGCCGGTGATCGCCTGCTTCGACACGATCTTCGAGCAGAACGCCTGGCCTCGCTTGACCGACCGCTTCTGTGGCGCGAACGACACGACAGGCCGTGCGCCGATCTCGAACGCGGCGCTGTAGACCGTGCCGGTCGCGAAGTTCCACGCGAGGCGGTAGCAGCCACTGCGGGTTGGCTTGAAGCGGTAGCGCACGAAGCCGTCGTCGAGGTTCTTGCCCGAGGTGCCGGACATGAGCTTCGAGTACGTGCCAGATGCGGCGCACGAGACGTTCTTGCGCTGCAGCTCCACGACCTGGCTGTTGCGAGGCGTGCCTGCGACGACCAGCTGGCCCTCGACGATCACGATCGATCCGACGTTCACGACGCTCGCGGACATGCCGTACGAGATGGCTGTCTTGGCGAGGATCGTGATGTCCTTCGGCGTGCTCCATGGTCCATATGCGTTCGGGCCGGTCTTGGCTCGGACGCGCCACGAGTACGCACCCGGCGCCGAAGACGGCAGGAAGTACGCCGTCTGCAGGGTCGAGGCCGTGGTGACACCGGAGTTGAAGCTGCCGTCCGTGGACCAGGCGACCTCGTACTCGATCGCACCGGGGACCCGGTTCCACTCGACGGTACCGCCGACACCGATCGTCGCGCTGTCGCTGGACGGCGTCGGGGCGGCAGCCGCGATCGAGAACGTCGATGCGTTGCTCCACGTACCTGCGAGGCCATCACGATCGACCGCTCGCACACGCCAGTGCCAGGTGCCCGGCTCGAGCGGATCAGCCGGCGTCGCGCCCCACGGAACGATGCGTGGGACCGTGGTCTTGAACTGGTCCGACGTGTCGAACGACGAGCTTCGCGACAGCTCGAACACGTAGTGGTCGGCGCCCTGGATGCCGCGCTGCCAATCGCTGAACGTCGAGGCGTTCTTCGGGCCGACCCGCAGCAGCGGTGTCGTGTCGGTGAAGCCCTGGATGACCTGCGTCGAGACTTCCACACGCTTGCGGAACTCGAGCGCACCACTGTCCGGCGTGCCGAACTTCATGCCCGGCGACCAGATGTCCTCGGTCTCGTCCGAGTAGAAGTCGGGGCTGCACAGGAACGGTCCCGAATCGGCGCTACCGGGGCCCGACTGACATGGGATCGACCGCCAGAAGTACCCGTTGCCGTCCTGTCCCTCATCGGGAAGACCGGTGGTCAGCACGAAGCTCCGGTTGATGCTGCCGAACCGGAACTGACCCACGGACGACGCTGCTCGCTCGTCGCGCTTCGCGGGACCGATCGTGGACATCCAGCCCCGGATCAGGTTGTTCGCCGCGGTCGGGATCACCTGGTTGTTGAACTCGGTGTCTCGCGCGATCTGCACGCGGAACGATCCCGGGCCGTCACCAATGAGGAGATTGCCGGGATACAGGCCCGGGTACGCGCCCCATTCGAAGAACGGCACCTGCATCGTCGACGAGTGGATCGTCGGATTGAGCGGGCTCATCGAGCCACCGAGGTTGCGCAGGCAGTCCTCGTCGGGAGCCAGGCCAGGAGCGTCCTTGCACTGTCCACCTGCGACCGGTGCGTAGGCAGGGTTGGAAATCAGCGTGTTGTCGTACGGCTCCAGCTCGAACGATCGCGTGATCGACGAGCCCACGATCTTTCGGGTCGGGACGTTCCATCCCGTCTCGGTCGTCGGCGACAGCTGCCACACGGGGTATACGCGCCAGTAGATCGTGTCCGGAATGTCAGGGACGACCTGCGTGGTCGCCGTACCGGGACCCGCACCATCCGTGTCGTACTCGCACCACGTGTAGAGGTTCTTGACGACGACTGGATCCAGCATGGCGGCCATGGAGACCCAGTTGTTGATCGTGCTCGAATCGTCCTCCTCGATGGCCGACAGGCGCGAGTTGCCATATGCACACGTGTCGGGGTTGATGACCGCGCCGTACGGACCGTTCGAGTCGAGTTCCGTGAACGACGACGGGCTCTTGGAGACCATGTAGCGATAGTACGACGCGCCCGGGACCGGCTCGTACCCGAACCGAAGGTCGTTGACCGTCGCTCCCTGGGCCGGATACGTCGCCCCAGCCGTGCCGGTCCAGTACCGAGTGTCGCGCTGGATCGTGAACGTCGCCGACGAAGACCAGTTGCCGACGATTCCATTCGCCGCAATCGGTCGGACGCGCCAGGTGTAGTTGTTGTCGGGCATCGCCGGGAGCAGCAGGCGCGTGCCGGCATATGTCTTGCTCGCGAAGATCGACGCCGTGCTGAAGGTCGGGGACTCGCTGATCTGGACCTCGTATCGGGGAGCACCGTCGACCGCGCTCCATTCGAGGTAGCCGGTATCGAAGCCCTGCGCGTCCGCAGCGCCGGAGCGCGGAATCTCGCCGTTCTCGTCGGAGTAGAACTTGAGGTTGGTCGGGGTCGCGGGCCACGAGATCGAGAAGCGGGGGCTCGCGCTCCAGGTGCCAGGCACGGCACCGGCCGGTCGGATTCGCCAGCAGTACGTCCCCGTCCAGACCTTCTTGCCCAGCGAGTCGTCGGTCTGCTCCGGAACCCAGCCGAGCTCGCTCGTGTTGTGCGTGAAGAGGATGTTCTCCGGCTGCCAGGCTTCCTTGGTGTCGCAGTTGATCGACGTCGACGACTGCTGTGCGACCTGCACGTCGTAGGTCGTCGCGCCCGGCACGGCCTTCCAGGTGAACTTCAGCGCGTTGACCGGATAGACCAGGGCTGATCCGTTCGCGGGCCCGAGCGTCGTCGGCTTGCTCAGCGGCAGGTCGACGGCGAACGTGCCGTTCGTCTGCGTGATCGCACTCGACGCCGATGTCGCGAGCACGACCAGCGCGCTGAACGCGACGAGCACGGTCGCGAGCATCGTTCGATGACTGAGTCGCATGAAAGCATTTCCTTCGTGGCTGGGAAGGAGCACCCGATTCGCACCCGGGGAGTCCAGAACGGATATCGGACGCCTGCGAAACGCCTTGAGCCGATCACCTCAGGTTGCGACAGGTGCAATCCCCCCAGAACACGAAGAGGGGGCCGCCGAAGCGACCCCCTCCACCGTAGATCTGTCAGACGTGGATCACCACATCTTGCCGGCGGTCAGGCCGGTCGGGCAGGCCTTGCCACCAGGCGGCGCGCAGTTCTTGAGGACCTGGCCGGTGGCCGTGTGATCCTCGGTGAACGTTACTGGCGACGATTCGCCTTGCATCACACAGCCGACCATGTAACCGGTCGTGCCGCGTGCGGTGATCGTGCAGTCCTCGATCGAGCCGGGGGGCGGCGTGAAGAGGGTGGACATCACGGGCTCGTCTGCGGTGAGGGTCGCCTCCAGCGTGCAGTTACGCGGCGCCGTGTAGCTACCGGTCGTGTTGCCGGAGGCACACGACTCGATCGTGGTGACGATCTGCTTGACGTTTGCCTTGGCCTTGGTGGCCACGGCGTTCTGCTTCTGCTTGAGGAACGTCGGAACGGCGACGGCCATGAGGATGGCGATGATGATCATGACGACGAGGAGCTCGATGAGGGTGAAACCACCTTCGCCGCGCGTCGCCTTCTGGGCACTCTTGAGCATGGGACTGACCTTCCTGGGAAATTCGTGGACTACAGGGCCTAGACGTTGGTCTCCGCACGTATCGGCAGTGCGCGACACCGACTTGAGGGATTTCCTTCGATTGATCGATGGTCCCGGTCCGGACTCGCCAACGGCCGCCTGGAAGGCGGCCGTTGGAGCGCGTTCGCTGGGCGCGAGCGTGTCAGTCGGAATGTGAGCGAGCTCCCCTCGGCTCTCGTCACTTGATCTTGTCGAACAGCGCGAACATCGGCATGTAGAGCGCGATGATGATGAAGCCGACGATGCCGCCGACGAAGATCATCATGATCGGTTCGACGATGGACGTCAGTGCCTTGATGGCGGCGTCGACCTCGTCCTCGTAGAACTCCGCGACCTTCTCGAGCATGGAGTCCATCTGGCCCGTCTCTTCGCCGATCGCTGCCATCTGGATGACCATCGACGGGAAGATCGGGTGCCGTCGCAGCGGCTCGGAGAACGTCCGGCCCTCCTCGATGGACTTGATGATGTCCTCCATGGCGTCCTCGATCACCGAGTTGCCCGAGGTGTCACCGGTGACCTGCACGGCCTGCATCATCGGCACGCCCGAGGCGATGAGCGACGAGAGCGTCCGCGAGAAGCGCGCGAGGGCGACCTTCTGGACGATCGGACCGATCTTCATCGGCAGTCGCAGCTTGATGCGGTCCCACTGGCGTCGCCCAGTCTCCGTGCCGGTCCAGAACCTGAACGAGAAGAACGGGACGACGAAGGGGATGGGCAGCACGTACGGCTTGCTCTTGCCGAGTGCCGACAGATCGACGAGGAACTGCGTGATGGACGGCAGCTCGCTGTCGAGATCCTCGTACATCTTCGTGAAGACCGGGACGAGCCAGAGGATCATTCCGACCGCAGCGAGGCACGCAAAGATGAGCACGACCGTCGGGTAGGTCATCGCGCTCTTGACCTTGCGCTTGAGCGCCTCACGCGCCTCGAGGGACGACGCGACACGCTGCAGCGTCATCTCGAGCACGCCGCCAACCTCACCGGCGCGAACCATCGACACGAACAGCCGATCGAACGCCTTCGGATGCTTGGCCATCGACTCCGAGAGCGAGCGACCGCCCTCGATGTCGGTCGCGATGGCGGAGATGATCTTCTTGAGGTTCTTCGACTGGACCTGCTCCTCGAGGATCATGAGCGAGCGCAGGATCGTCAGGCCGGAGCCGATCATCGTCGCGAACTGGCGCGAGAACAGGCACAGGTCGCGCGCCTTGACGCCACCGCCCATGCCCGGGATCTTGATCTCCGCGTTGCCCTTGGAGACCTTGCCGCCCTCCTTGAGCTTGACGACCGTCAGGCCACGCTGACGAAGTTGCTTGGAGGCAGTGACCTGGTCAGGGGCGTCGACCATCCCCTGGGACTTCTTGCCCAGGTTGTCGACTGCTTGGTATGCGAAGGACGCCATCAGGCCACCTCACCCGGGGGCATGTACGGCTGCCCGGTATGTGGATCGATCGGCCACTGCTGGGCCGGCGCTGCAGCGGGTGCTGCGAACGCGGGGGGTGCGGCCGGCAGCTCGGGCATCTGGCCGGGCTGCAGCGGAGCAGGTGCTGCCTGCATCGGCGCGGGCGCTGCAGGCGCCGCCATCGGCGGCGGAGCGAATTCCATCGTCGGCGGCGCAGCGGGCATGCCTGCTGCGGGGTCGGCCCACTGCTGGGCGACCGGAGCTGGCGGTGCGGCAGCCGCCGGGTCGAAGCTCTGGGGCAGGTTGAACTCGGCGTGCGCAGGCATCGGCGGAGCTGCGGGAGCTGCGGGAGCGGCCGGAGCGGGCGCCGCCATCGGCACTGGAGGCACGATCGCGGCGGCACCGGCGTCGGGCATCGCAACGGCGTGCTCGTTGGCAGCAATGTTCACGTCGAGGCGGCGCTGCAGGCGAATCACCTCGGGGCGCTGGTAGAGGTTCTTGCCGGGCGTCGGGGCACCGCCGCCGTTCTCGAACAGGCGGCTGAACTCCTCCGGGTGATGACAGCGCTTGAGCGCTTCCTCGCGGGAGATCTGGTTGGAGCGCACGAGCGTCGCGAGTGCGGCGTCGAGCGTCTGCATGCCCTCGCCCTGGCTCGTCTGCATGACACTCGGGATCTGGAAGATCTTGCCCTCGCGGATGAGATTCCGGATGGCGCCGTTCGGAATCATGATCTCGCATCCGACGATGCGGCTCGAACCGTCCTTCGTCGGAATGAGCGTCTGCGTCACGACGCCCTGGAGCGACGAGGCGAGCTGGACCCGAACCTGCGCCTGCTGGTGCGGCGGGAACACGTCGATGATTCGGTCGATCGTGCTCGCGGCGCTGTTCGTGTGCAGCGTGCCGAAGACGAGGTGGCCGGTCTCAGCAGCGGTGAGCGCGGTCTGGATCGTCTCCAGGTCGCGCATCTCGCCGACGAGGATGACGTCCGGATCCTGGCGCAGTGCGCTTTTGAGCGCTCGCGCGAAGCCGTCCGTGTCGGCGCCGACCTCGCGCTGGTTGATGATGCAGTTCTTGTGCTGGTGGATGAACTCGATCGGATCCTCGACCGTGAGGATGTGCTCGTGACGCTGCTCGTTGATGACGTCGATCATGCCGGCGAGCGTCGTTGACTTGCCGGAACCGGTCGGGCCCGTGACGAGCACCAGACCTCGGGGCAGGTCGCACAGCGAGTACACGGAATCCGGTACCGCGAGCTCGGTCAGGGGGCGGATCTTCTCGGGAATGATTCGGAAGGCTGCACCGACGGCGCCGCGCTGGAAGAACGCGTTCACTCGCCAGCGGGACAGGCCAGGAACGGCGTAGGAGAAGTCGATCTCCCACTGCACTTCCAGCTTCTGGCGCTGCTCGTTGGTCAGGATGCCGAAGATGAGTTCACGTGTGTCCTCTGGCGTGAGGTCACCGTAGCCGTCGATGGTGCGCAGCTCGCCGCGTACGCGCAGCTGGGGCGGCGCGTTGACGACGAGATGTAGGTCTGACGCACCGGTATCCACCATCTGGGTGAACAGGTCGCGAAGCTCGAGCATGGGGCAATCCTCGTTGGGGACGGATCCTCATCGTGCCCATCGGTCGTTCGGCGTCCGGACTGAAGCCGGCGAGCATGCGGCAAGCCCTGCAAGTAAGCCGGCTTACTTCGATTCGGGCCCTCGGGGGTAGGTGCGACGCATGAAGCGTTGCACCAAGCTGTTCGTCGCGTCCGTCGTGGCCGCGCTGCTCATCGCCACATTGAGCCCCTCCGCGTACGCGGAGACCATACCGATGGACGCTGGTGCCGCGATCGAGACCGCAGCCGACGATCCCTCCGTACAGGACCGGCTCGCCCTGCGACCCCATCTCGAGGCTCGCGCCACCAGGACGAAAGTGCTGGGACAGCCAGATGCATACGTGTGGATCGTGCGCTGGTACGAACGCGGCGCACCCGATGACGAGCCGAAGCTGTCCGCCACCGTGGACCCCCAAGCGGGAAGCGTACAACCGGCTGGACAGTCACTCGTGATCATGCCGGGACGTTCCACGAACGCTCACGCCTGGCTCGGCTCGACCCCGTGGTGGATCGGCCTGTCAGCCACGTTCGCACTCTGCGTGATCGCCGCCATCGGGCGTGGCGCGGGAGCACGTCACCTGGTTCCGCTCGCCGTGGCTTCCGCGATCTTCGTCGTCTCGCTCCTCAACGTGGTCCCCCGCGAGCATCTGCGCGGGGGGAACGTCGCACTTTTCGGCGGCACTGTCGCAGTACTGGCGATCGGTTCCTTGTTGTGGATACGTGCCGCTTCCCGACCCGTGCCCTCGTTTCGACCTCGCCTTCCAGTCCCGGTGTTGCTGGTCTGTCTGGCCATGGGAGGTGCGTTCCTGGTGCACGGCGCGACCGTCGCGCAGCCGATCGACGTGGCGTACGCGAGCGACGCGGGCGCGCGGCTCAGCAAAGGCGGCGTGCCGGTGTACGGCAACGTCCTGGACATGCCCGGAGTCCTCATCCACGGCGACACATACGGCCCCGTCGCGTATTTCGCCTACATTCCTGGTGTCGCAGGTCTCGACCAGGGCCTCGGTGGCGTGATCTGGACCAACGTCGCGCTGGTGGCGGGCGTCGCGATGGCCTTGTTCGGCGTCGGAATCCGTCGCCGCAATCGGCGCGCCGGTCTCTGGGCTGCAGCGACCTGGGTGACCTGCCCCGCGGTCGCGATCGGCGCCGTGGCTGGCAACAACGACGTCGTCGTGGCGGCAACCCTCACAGCCCTCCTGCTCTGCCTGCATCATCCAGTCTGGCGCGGAGCAATGCTGGCCGTCGCAGGTTGCACCAAGTTCCTGCCCATCGTCCTGGGCGTGCTGGTGCTGCGACTGCGCGGCGAGTCACGCGCGGATGCCGTTCGCTTCGTCGCGGGCGTGGTCGGGACGATCATGGTGCTCTTTCTCGTGGCGCTGCGCGGCGTCGCTCCGCTCGAGGATTTCTGGAAGCGAGCGATCGTCTATCAGTTCGACCGGGACGACATCGCGAGCTTCTGGGGGCTCACCGGAACATCGAACGTCCGGTACGTCTTCGTGGTCGCCGCAATCGTCGTTGCGTTCATCGGGTTGCGCCAGGTTCGGTCCCGCGGTGCAGCGGCCGTCCACATGTCGACCGCGGCGACGCTGGCGCTGCTGATGGCCGCGTTGCCGCAATTCTGGTGGGCGTACGTCACATGGCTCGTGCCGCCGGTGCTGATCGGCATGCTCGATGGTTCAGATGCCGACCCGGGCGGCGACCGCGTGCCCTCGGATGTCCAGCTCGACGAGACGCCGGCCGGCGACCCCGGGCGCATACCGCACGGACAGGTCGCTCCCTCTTCATGTCTACTTCGTGAGCAGCTGGCTGCCGCGATGTGGTCTGGAGCTCGATGCACATCAGATCATCCCGGCTCGGGTATGCCGACGACATGATCCGTCGCGTGCTCCTGGGTTCCGTCGTCGCTCTCGCGCTGCTCGCCGGTGCTGCTTCAGCTGCCGAGCCCGAGGGCCTCACGCCGCAGCTCAGGCGCGACCATGACCGAGCGATCGAGTTGGCGCTCGCCGATCCCAGGGTCCAGGATCGCGTTGCATTGCGCGGCGACATGAAGGTGCGCGCGGGCCAGTTCGACCTGTCGCATTCCACGGATCCCGGCGAGCGCGCGATCGGCATCGGCTGGATCGTTGGGTTCTACAAGCCTGGCACGCCGATCGGCGACCCCACGATGACCGCGCTCGTCGACCTGGACACCGGCTATGTGGAGCCGGGCGGCCAAGCACTTGTCGTCATGCCTGGCGTCGGATCGAGCTTTCGGCAGTGGACCGGGCCTGCGTGGCAGTGGATGGGACTCTCGGTGCTGTTCCTGTTGTGTGTGGCAGGCAGTTTCCGACGCGGCGACGGGGCACGCATGCTGGTGCCGCTCGTCGTCGCCACATGGGCTCACCTCGTGACTCTCGCCAACGTCGTGCCACGCGACGCAATTCGAGGTGGCAACATCGTGCTATTCGCCGTGGCGATCGTCGCGTTGCTTGCAGGATCCGTCGTGTGGTTTCGCCAGCCGATCAGAACGGCTCGACCATTCGTGCCACGAGGTCCCTGGTTGGTGTGGGCGGCGGCTTGGGGAGCGGCGCTCGCGTTCCTCGTCGCGCGTGCAGCTCGCGTCAAGGAACCCATCGACGTGGCGTATGCCAGCGATGCTGGTGCCCGGCTGCTCGCGAAGGGTGTGCCCGTCTATGGCAACCTCGAGGACATCCCCGGGCACCTCACCAACGGGGATACCTATGGTCCGATCGCATATCTCCCGTATCTCCCCGGTGCGTCGCTGACCGACGGATTGGCGCACGTGGCGTGGTCCAACGTCGCGATGGTGTTCATCGTTGGCGCGCTGCTGTTCCTCGCAGGGCGACGAGCTGGTTCGATCAGTCGCGGCTTGTGGGCCGCGGCCACCTGGACCACCTGTCCGATCGTCGCCATCGGCGCCGTCGGAGGCAACAACGACGTCGTCGTGGCCCTCGCGATCACGATCGTTCTCCTGCTTGCGCGCCGTCCGATCTGGCGCGGCGTGTTGGTGGCGATCGCTGCAAGCACAAAGTTCCTCCCGGCACTGCTCGGAATCATGCTCCTGCGGCTTCGTGGCGAGACCCGCCGCGATGTCATCGCGTATGTCGCCAGCGCGCTGGTGACCGTCGGGATCGTGTTCGCGATCGCCCTCCGTGGCACGGATGCGCTGGGCGAGTTCTGGTCCAACGCGGTGACCTTCCAGATTGGGCGCGACAGCATTGCAAGCTTCTGGGGGCTCACCGATTGGACGTACCTGCGGTATGTCCCGCTGGTCGCCGCGGTCGCGGTTGCCGTGCTCGCCGCGTGGCGAGCCTCGCGACAGGACCTTCACGTGACCATGGGTGCGATCGCGTCCGTGCTCGCCTTGCTCATCATCGCGTTGCCACTGTACTGGGGCACGTACGTGACGTGGCTCGTTCCACCGGTCCTGCTCGCCATGCTGTGGCGTGGGGACGCCCTCGATGCTCCAGAGCCCGCGACAAGCGACAGCGTCGAGGTTCAGTCGTCGCGAGCGACGGCGCCCGTCTGAGCGTCACGTCGACGGCGCAACGACCTCGAACGACACGCTCGCGACGTAGCGACCCGGCGCCTGCGCGAGCGACGGACGGAACCCGAAGCGCAGTCGCGCGACGGCACCCATCTCCCCCGTCGTGGTCGTCGCCAGTCGCGAGAGCGGATCCGACGTCGTGGCGGGGATCGCCCTCCACGTCGTGCCGTCGACGCGTGGACAGTTCGCGCTGGTCGGCCAGAGCGCGGACGCGTTCGTGATGCTGCTCAGGCACACCCCGAACATCGAGCTCGTGCCGCCCCAGTCGATGCCGCCGGCATCGTCGTAGTCCGGGACCGATCCGGATGGGATCTTGCGCAGGAGGCCGGTCCATCCGGACCACCACGCGGTGTCACGATCGAACGCGACCACCGCCTCCAGGTTGACCGCCTCGGTCGTGACCGTCGTCCAGGTGACGCCGTTGTCGATCGAGCGAAGGACTGGCGATGCCGCTCCACGGCCGACGACCCACAACGTCCCGTCGGTCGCGCGCTCGACATCCCAGAGGTTCTCGACCGTCCCGGACGTCATGAGCGCCCAGGTCACCCCACTGTCGGTGCTGCGACATACGCGGCCCAGGTGGCCGACCGCGACCACCGTCGTCGTGGAGATGGCGGCCACGCCGCGTAGATCGGTGCCGGTGCACGCGGCCATCGCTGCCTTCTGGCTCGTCCACGTCAGTCCGCCATCGTCCGTGCGCGCCGCGAACCCTCCTCGCCCGACGATCCACCCTCGGGTCGTACTTGCCATGTCGGCGCTGGTGATGTCGTCGTTCCAGCCACCCGGGGTGACGTTCGTCCACGTGCCACCGGAGTCTGTCGTGCGCAGCACGACCGGAATGCTCGTGTCGCCTCCAACTACCAAGAGCGTTCCCGGTGCGCCGGTGGGGACGATGTCGTCGAGTTCGCGCGTCGTGGTCGACGTCTGGCCCGTCCACGTCGCACCACCGTTCGCGGTGACGCGGATGACGCCGTTGTAGCCAACCGCCCACACCTGCGCCGCGGATGCCGCATAGATCCCGCGGAGGTTCACCGCCGCGCCCGACGTCTGCCCCACCCACGTCTGTCCGCCGTCGGTCGTCGCGCGGATCTCGCCGCCGTTCATGCCGATCCACGCGCGCTGTCGGTCGAATGCGTGCATCTCTCCGATGACGGATGCAGTCCCACTCGTCATCGCCGCCGGCGAGAACGCGTTCATCGCGGTGCCGAGGCTGTCGGACTGCGACACCCGCAACGTCGACGAATCATTCGACGATCCGAACGTGACCACGCAGTCACCGGTGCTGGATGCAGGCGAGCCCGGCAGCACCGAGCCGAGGTCGGTCACCCCGGCGGTCCCCGCCGCGCAGGTGGCAGCGTCGAGGTTCGTCGCACTCGGCACGACCGCCGACACGACCGTCCCGCTCGACGCTGCCTGACCGATCCCGGCAGCCACCGACATCACCGCGAACGCGACGACGAGGAGGGTGAGGATTGGCACGCGTGGCGTCACTCCGTCGATATCGGCAGGTCAGGCTCGCGCATGAACCGTCCCGGCACGTGAAACCGGCCCCGACCCTCAGCTCGACACACAGGTGGGACGATGGGGACACGAATTTCGGAGGACGCGATGTTGGACGCGACGATGCGGCTCACAGCGATGCGAAGTGCCGGCACTCCACAGGCGATCACCGTGAAGACGACCGTCGCCCCACATCAGGGCAGCGAGGATCGAGCAGGCCGCATGCTTGCGTTCGGCGCAGCCGGCGCGCTCGGCGGCGCCAGCATCATCACGGCGCCGTGGGCGTTCAACGAGTTCGTGCTCCACATGTCGGAGTGGGGCAACACGGCCGAGGTGCGGCCCGGGCCGAGCGCCAAGGCGTGGCTGGCCGTGGGTGGTCTGGCAATCGCTGGCGCGGCGCTCGGCGCCTACCTCGGCGGTCGACCGCACGACTGAGCAGAGAACGTCCGCCTAGTGCTGGACGATGCGCTGGAGCTCTTCCATCGTCGACTGACCCATCATGATCTTGCGCACGCCGTCGTTCCAGAGCGTGATCATGCCCTGCTCGATCGCGACCTTCTCGATCTCCTCCGCGCTGGCATGCGCGATGGCGAGCCTGGCGATCTCCTCCGACATGAGCATGACCTCGTGCAGGCCCATTCGACCCTTGTAGCCCTTGCCGGCGCAGCGCTCGCAGCCCTTGGGCTTGAACAGGTTGAACGGCTGGGCGTCGTACTCGGCGAGCGACCAGTCGGGGAACTTCATCTCGACGAGGTACTCGCGCGTCGGCGTGTACTCCTCCTTGCACTTGCACAGGCGACGAGCGAGTCGCTGTGCGAGCACGCCGAGCACGGAGCTCGAGACCAGGTAGGGCTCGATGCCCATCTCGGTGAGGCGGGTGACGGCGCCCGGCGCGGTGTTCGTGTGCAGCGTGGAGAGCACGAGGTGGCCCGTGAGCGCCGCTTCGATGCCGATCGAGGCGGTCTCGTGGTCGCGCATCTCGCCGATCATCACGATGTCCGGGTCACAACGCAGGATCGACTTGAGCGCCGCGGCGAACGACAGGCCGGCCTTGTTGTTGACCTGCACCTGGTTGATGCCCTTGAGGCGGTACTCGACCGGGTCCTCGACCGTGATGATGTTCTTCTCGACGTCGTTGATCTCGTTGACCGCGCCGTAGAGCGTGGTCGACTTGCCCGAACCGGTCGGGCCGGTGACGAGCAGGCATCCATACGGCTGCGTGTAGCAGTAGCGCAGCTTCTCGAGCTGTGCGGGCAGGAAGCCGAGGTCGGACATGTCGAGCATGACGTTCGACTTGTCGAGCACGCGGAGCACGGTCTTCTCGCCGTACAC
>JAOPYQ010000004.1 GCA_025964555.1 Thermoleophilia bacterium
AGACCGCACCCGCAGCAACCGCAGTCGCGGGCGCAGCCAACCTCTCCTCACTCGCACCGATCCTCGCGCAGCTCGCGACGATCCTGCAGCAGCTCGTCACCGCCATCCAGGCGATGTCAGTCGCCGGCGGCGGCGGCCTGCCTCCCGGCAAGGGCACGGACCCGAAGATGGAAGGCGTCGCGCAGGGCGGACGACGACCCGGCTGATCGATGACTGGACCCGGCCGAACATCCGACGAACTGGCTCGCGACGTCGCCATCGACGATGCGACCTTCCTTCGCCGCGTGCTCGCGCTGTGCCCTGACGGCCTCGATCGTGCCGCGCTCGACGCGGTCGCACGTATCGAAGGTCGCGATGCGGCGATGCTCGCGTCGCTCGATGCGTCGGTGCTGGCAGGTCGGGCGACGCTCGATTCCGCGATCGAGGCATCGAACGTCGCGTCCACGCTCGATGTCGACGAGCGCGAGCACCTGCACCTGCTCATCGCTCGATCGATCCACTCGACGTCGATCGACATGGTCGACGACGCGCGCGAGATGTCGATGCACCTGGCAGCAGCCGGCGAGCGGGCACTTGCCGTCACTCGGCTTCGTGATGCCGCGAACACCGCGCGAACGATGGGCGAGGGCGCCCGGGCGCTCGAGCTGCTCGATGCGGCTGTCGCGCTCGTGGAGGGTGCGACCGGCCCGGTCGAGCTCGAGCTGCGTGAACGACGCGCGCACCTGGCGACCGAGCTCGACGCGCCCGTCGCGCGCGAGGCCTGGGCCGAGCTGGCTGCGATCTACGCCGAGCGTGGCGACGCGGCCGAGGATGCGGCCCGTGCGAGGTACTTCCAGTTCTGGGCTTCGGGCGACGATCCCGATGCCCGTGCGCTGCTCGATGCGAGCGCGCGCGAGGCGGGCACCGGCGCCTGGGCGACGCGCGCCGCGGCGGTCCGCGCCCATCTCGACGAGCAATACGACATCTCCATCGAGCTCGACCGCGTCGCCCTGCAGCTCGCGCGCGCGAACCATGATCGTCGCCTCGAGGCGCTCGCGCTCCTGGGCCTGGCCGCGTCGCTGTCGATGTCCGGGGAGATGCGCCGCGGCATCGAGCTGCAGCGGCAGGCAATCGCGATCGCCGACGATCAGGGCGATCACCGCGCGAGCGTACTCGGCCAGCTCAACCTCGTCTCGATGCTCGTCGACGACATGCGGCCGGCGCGAGCGCTGGCCCAGTCCGACGCGCTCCTCTCCTGGATCGACCGGACCGGCCTGCGCGGGTGGCGCTCGGAGGCGCTCGCACTTCGCTCGACCGCGCTCGCGCAGCTGGGGCGCATCGACGACGCGGTCGCCACGGCCGACGCGGCGCGCGCCGACCTGGATGCGGCACCCGCGTTCTCGCAGTCCCTCGCCTACCTGCAGCACGCGGTGACGCTGACCATGGCCGGCGGCGATCGTGCGCGCATCGAGCAGCTGCTCGACTCGGCCGTGCGCAGCGCCGACGGCACCGGCGTCGGTTATGTCACGTCAGAGGCGAGCGAGGTGCGCGCGATGCTCGCCGCGACCGACCTCGACCTGGACCTGGCGCTCGAGCTCGCGACGTCGTGCGATACCGCCAACGACGACGTCAAGCGCCGCCGGGTGTCGCTGCTGCTGGCACGGCTCGGCGCGCAGCACGGCCGCGACGACTACATCGAGCACGCGCTCCGCATCGCCGGGCCCGAGGCTTCGCGGGACCTGTCCGTCGATGCAAGCCTGCGCGAGGCGTCAGCGACCTGCGCGGCCTACGACTCGACATCGGCGTCACTCTCGGGCCTGCAGGCCGCGATCGAAGACTGGACGCGCTGCGGACACCTCTACAACGCCGCGCGAGCTCGACTGACACTCGGTTCCCTGCTCGAGCGACGCGGTGACCGCACCGCGAGCGAGGTGCTCGATCAGGCGCGGCGCGAGCTCGTGGAGATGGGGTGCCGCATCGAGGCCATCGCTGGCGACGATGGTGAGGCGCCTGGCGCGGACGCCGCAGCCAGTCCGCTGCTCATCGGCCTCGGCCGGCGCGAGCGCGCCGACGTGATGTCGAGCTTCGGGGTACGCCGCTTCGCTGACGGCGACGTGCTCGCCGGTCCTGACGTCGAGCGCGAGCCCGCGGCCTACGTCGTGCGCTCCGGCCAGGTGCGGCTGGTCGCCAAGGCGAGTGACGGACGGCGCATGACGATCGACCTGCTCGACGCCGGCGACGTGGTGGGCGAGTCCTTGGCACTCGGGCACGGCTTCGATTCGCTGCACGCGGAGGCGATCGGCGAAGTCGTCGTCGGGGTGCTCACAGCTCCGGTGCTGCAACGACTCGTCGACCGCCACCCGGTGCTCGGCCGCAACCTGCTGGATCTCGTGGGCGCGCGTGCGCGACGATCGTCCGCCCTTGCCGAGGAGCTCGCGTTCCATTCGGTGGAGCAGCGATTCGCGCGACGCGTGCTGGAGCTGGCGGAACGCTTCGGCAATCCGACGCTCGACGGGCTGCGGATGGTTCGCTACGCGTTCACGCAGGCAGAGCTCGCGGAGCTGGTGCACGCGCGGCGCGAGACGGTCAACGGGCTCATGAAGGACCTGCGCGAAGCGGGCGTGATCGAGCTGCGCAAGCGTCGCATCGTGGTGCTCGACGCGGATCGCCTCCGAGCGCTCGCGACCTGATCCGCTCCCTGCTCTGCCGCGTGATGCCTACGGCTGGTCGACGCTGCTGAGCGCCGCATCCACGAGCGCGCCCGGTTCGAGCAGACCCATGTGTTCGCGCAGGTAGGCCTCGACGGTCTCTCGTGTCTGGCCGGAGGCGAGTGAATCGAGGATCAGCTGGCGAACGGCGACCGCATCGGGCGATGCACCTGCGGTCGGGAACGCCATCGGCGCGGGATCCGGGACAGGTGCCGGCGCGCTGTCGGCCGGTGGCGCCGGCTGGGTTGCAGCGAACGGATCGGGTGACGAGCCGTCGGCGGGGGCGTCGCCGGCTGCAGCAGTCGCGTCGCCAGCACCGGCGTCGGTGTCGACCGGCTCGGCGCCGATCAGGGCATTCGCGAGCGCGTCGTCTCGAGCGAGCGCGGGGTCGGCAGGGGTGCCGGCCGCGGGGTCTGGATCGAGCGGTGTGTCGAGCCAGCCTCCGGGCTCGCCGGCCGCGGCCTGCGGCGCCGTCGGGGGCAGTTCACCAGCTTGGGCGACCGCGGGCGGCAGGTCCTCTGCCGAATCGAGCCACGAACCGCCCGTCTCGGTGACGTTCGTCGGCGCTCCCTCGACGGCGGCACCGAATCCGCGCAGGTCGACGAGCGGCTCACCTGGCGCGAGCGGCTCGTCCTCGACGACTGGAGCGAACGGATCCGTCGGCGGCGCGACATCGGCGGGGACCTCCTCGGCCAGCACCTCGGGCGCAGGCGTCGGCGCATCGGCCTGGGGCGCGTCGACGTCGCCGGTCGCCGGCGCGGAGGCGAGCGGATCGTCTCCCGCGGCAGTTGCCTGCCACGCCTGGGGCGGCAGCTGCTGCCACGCGGGCGGCTTCGCTCCCTCAGGCAGGTCCGGCAGTTCCTCGGAGCGATCCTCGGGACGCTCGCCAGCTCGCCGCGCGCCGGGTCCGGACACGGGTGACGGGGCGGGAGCGGCAGCCGGAGCGGGCGCGGGCACGTCACTGACGTCCGCGGAGAACGAATGGGACGTGCCCCGCTCGTTCCTGAACTCGGTCTCGGGCGCCGACGCCGCGGGCTCGTGTGCGCGCGTGGGTTCCTGGATCGGCGCGACCGCGGATTCCTCGGCGGCGCGCTCGAACCGGTAGAGCGATGCCCCGATGCGGTCGTACAGGTCGCGCAGGTCCTGGATGAACGTGCCGCGCATCGCCTCCACCTGCGTGCGGGCCTGCTCGATCTCCACCTCGACCGTCTCGCGCAGTCCGAGCGTCGCCTCGCGCGCCTCGTCGAGGATGCGCTTGGCTTCCTCCGCCGCCTGTCGGCGCAGCTGCTCCGATGCGGTCTGGCCGGCGTCGAGGATCTGCGTGGCGATGGATGCGTTGCGATCGAACTCGGCTCGCAGCGCGGTCGGCGCGTCGCCGGACATGAACACCTCGAGCGACGACGCGACCCGATCCAGGAAGGTCCGCACCTCGCCCACGTCGACGCGGCCGCCCTCCTCGGCGAAGGCCGCGCTGCGCAGCAGCTCAGGGGTCAGCTGGTCGGATCCAAATACGTTGTCGCTCGTCACCGGACGTGCATACCCGCACCGGGCGCGGACCTATCGCACTGGATGCGACTATCGCGAGCCGAAGCGCATGAGCACGACGCGGATGGTCTCGACGAAGATCACGAAGTCGAGGAACACCGACTGGTGCTTGAGGTAGTACAGCTCGTATCCGAGCTTGTTCGCGGCCCCGTCGACGCTGTCGGTGTAGCCGAGTCGCACCTGCGCCCAGCCCGTGAGCCCGGGCTTGACCATGTGGCGGCGCTGGTAGAACGGCACGTCCTGTTCGAGCTCGGCGACGTAGCGCGGCTGCTCGGGACGCGGCCCCACGAAGCTCATGTGCCCGACGAGGATGTTCCAGATGTTCGGCAGCTCGTCGATGCGCGTCTTGCGCAGGAACACGCCACCTCGGAAGATGCGCGGATCGTTGTCGAGCGTCCAGCTGCCATCGCCGCCGGGACGCATGGTTCGGAACTTCACGAGCGTGAACTCGCGACCGCCCTCCCCCACGCGGTTCTGGCGGAAGAACACCGGCGCCTCGGGGCTGTTGACCTTGATCCACGCCCACGTGAGCGGAATGAGCGGCAGCGTGAGCAGTCCGATGAACGTCGCCGCCACCAGGTCGCCCGCGCGCTTGGCCGCACGCGAGTAGGGGCGGTAGAACGGATGGATCAGGTGCATGAACCAGGCGGCGTTGATGACGTCGACAGGCACGCGTCCGAACACGTGCTCGCTGAACGCGGGCAGCTCCTGCACCGAGACGTTGCCGCCCCAGCCGGACAGGCGCGAGAAGAGCTCGAGGCGGTTGCGGCGCACGCTCACGACGACGGTGTCGATCGCCTCGGAGGCGAGCACGGTCTCGAGGTCGGTGAGTGTGCCGAGCACGCGCGCATCGACTCCCGCGCGGGTCGTCTCGTCGAACATCGCGATGATCTCGTCGAGCGTCGTGTCACCGGCGACGTCCTCGGGCAGGCCACGACCGGTGTCGGTGAGCAGTCCCACCACCTCGTACTCGGGGTGCGGGTCGCGCTCGAACTCGGTGAGGAACTTGCCGACGCGCTCGCCGTCGCCGACGAGCAGCACGCGGTGCACCGCGCGCCCGCCGAGCAGGCGTCGCGTCAGCGAACCCCAGAGCGCCCCGGCGAAGAACATGGCGACGGCGGCCAGCCCGATCTGTCCCGGGCTCGCGTCGACGCCGGGCACGTAGTAGGCGATCGAGCCGAGCACGAGCGCGCCGAGCACCACGGCTCGGGCCTGGTAGATGCTGCGAGCGAATCCGGAGAGACGGGCGAAGGCGACGTTGCGGCGCTCGAGGCGGAAGGCGAGGAGGAAGGTCACGCCGGCGACCAGCGACGCGAGCGCGCGCTCGGCGAGCGGTCCGGAGCCCAGGCCGCTCGGCAGGAACACGATCGTCGCGACGGCAAAGGTGATCACTGCGTGGAAGGCGCGTGACCAGCTCGCGATGCGGGCGTTGAGCTGGACCTGGACCGTCTCCGGCGGAGTCAGGCGCAGGCGCGCGCGCAGCTCCCCGTCGATCGGGTTCTCGCGCTCGAGCGGCGGGGCCGCTTGCTCTGGTCGGGGGGTGCCAGTCACTCCGAAGCGGCATCGGCGCGTGCGGAAGCGTGCTTGAGGCACCCAATTGCGCTGCACGATCTGCACGATCGCGCATGGCACCTGACGAAACACGGGCGGTCGGATCCCCGAAGTACCGGTTGGAGCGAGGCGGGCGTGTCTGGGGAGACGCGTCGAATGGGGATTCAGGGAATGACAGGACCGGGGATGGCGCCATGGAGCCGTTGACGAGCCGCGCTCGCGCGGACCTCGGGCTCCCGCGTGCCACCGACCTGCCGACCTTTCGCTCGCCCACGCACCGGCTCAACCTGCTCGACGACGGCTCCGTCGAGCTGCTGCCGATCGTGGGGGGAGGCGGCGAGCTCACCACGGGTCCGCACCTGCCTGGCGATCCGGACCAGCCGTTCCTCGTCGGCGCCGATGGCGAGGACCTGGCCTGGCCGATCCACCCGGGAGAGCGCGACCAGGTGTCGCGCACGCTCGACGACCTCGGAAGTCGCTGGCGGCCGGGCATGCAGGCCCTGCACGACGTCGCGACGGGGCGAGCGACGATCATGTCCTCGGAGATGCTGGACCAGGCGCGACCGTTCCGCGAGCTGGCGGACTCGCTCATCGGCGGCATGCTCGTGGAAGGCGCCGCGGCGGGCGCGCAGCACGTGCCGCGTGCGCCGCGCACCACGTCGAACTCGGCAGCTCTGCTCGTGCGCAACGAGCACTACCTGCCCGAGCTCTACCGCGACCTCGAGAACGCCTCCGAGTCGATCACGATCTCGCAGTTCAACTGGGAGCCGGATGGCAGCGGACGCCGAGTCATCGACATCCTCAAGCGCAAGGCGACGGGAAGCCCGGGCGTGCCCGGGATCGACGTTCGCGTGATGGTCGACGCCTGGGGCTTTCGCGAGCGCGGCATGAAGGCTGCGCGCGAACTGCAGGACGAGCTCGAGGCCGCCGGCGTGAAGGTGCAGCGCTCGTGGCCGTTCCTGCCACGCCAGGGCTGGGAGCATCGCAAGCTCATCACGATCGACGACACCATCGCCTACATGGGCGGACTCGGCTTCGGCAAGAAGTACGACACGTGGACCGACCTGATGGCTCGCGTCGAAGGTGCGGCCGGCGCGGTCGCGGGCGCGCACGGCCTCACGACCTGGCGCGACCTGGCCGGACCGCTCGACGCCAAGGCAGCTGCGCGCCTGGCAAAGATCGGCGTGGTGCTGGACGCGAACGCGCAGGCGCGCGCCGCCGGCCTCGATGCGGGCGCTGCGGTGACACTGCTCGAGAACCGGCCGGGCATCGACCTGGCAGCCACCGAGTCGTTCCTGCGCGACGCGAGGTCCGCGACGCAGCGACTGTGGGTGACGAGCACCTACATCACCACGCCGACGGCGGTCGATGCGCTCATCGAGGCGCGCAGCAACGGCGCCGACGTCAAGCTCGTCGTGTCGGGCCTCGAAGTCGGCAACGACACCAAGACGATCCACCTCGGGCGATCGCACTACCGGCGACTGCTCGACGCTGGCGTCGAGGTGTACGAGCGAACGAGCGGGATGATGCACGCCAAGAGCTTCCTCGCGGACGGCATCACCACGGTCGGCTCGATGAACCTGTCGCACAGCTCGATGACTCGCGCCCGCGAGGTGATGGCGCGCATCGAGGACGTCGGCTTCAGTGACGACTACGCGGCGTTCCACACGCAGCTGCGCGGCGAGGCGCGTCGGGTGACGTACGCGCAGCTCGACACCGTCACCAACCGACTCGTGACGTGGCTGCGCAAGGCGATCGACCTCAAGTTCTAGTTCGATGCGCGTACGGCCAGCACGGTGACCGCGCGCGGCCATCGGCTCACGGCTCCACGTTTCCTCGTCGCACGCTGACCGAGGTGTGGGGAGATGACGGACCTTCCCGCACTCATCACCGGTGCCCGCGCCGAGCTCGGCCTGCCCGCGCTGCCGCCGCTCGCGCCCGCTGCGCCATCGCTCCCACCCCCGGTGGCGGTCGCTCCGATTCGCACGCTCACGGGCGCGCTGCTCCCACCGAGGACGCTGCCCGCGACCGTCGCGTCGACGCAGGCGAGCCTCGACCTGACCCCGCACTTCGATTCCATCCACGAGACCGTGCGCTCGCTCGGCAGCACGCTGCGGCCATCGAGCGCCGTGCTCGAGGACGTCGCCAACGGCACCACCCAGGTGCTCTCGAGCGACCAGTCACGTGCCGCGGCCGGCAGCCGGGAATCTGCGAACACGTTGCTGTCGGCGATGTATGTCGACGCCGCGCAGCACGGCGAGGCGAACATGCCGCGCGCGCCGCGGACGCTCGGCAACAAGGTCGACCTGCTCGTGCGCAACGCCAACTACCTGCCGCGCCTGTACGAGGACCTCGACGGCGCGAGGAAGTCGATCACCATCAACCAGTTCAACTGGGAGCCCGACGGCAGCGGCAAGGTCGTCGCCGACGTGCTCCATCGCAAGGCGGCGTCGGGCCTCGACGTGCGCGTGCTCGTCGACGGGTACGGCATCGGCGAGAAGGGCGGCGACGTCGCGGACGCGCTGCAGACCAGGCTCGAGGCGGTCGGCGTGCGCTTCGTGCGCACCGGCGGATTCAAGCTCGGCGGAACCGGCTTCGAGCACCGCAAGCTCATCACGATCGACGACGACATCGCCTACACGGGCGGGCTCGGCTTCGGCGCGAAATACGACTCGTGGACCGACATGATGGTCCGGGTGCAGGGTCCGGCCGCAGCGGTCGCCGCAGCAACCTCGCTCGCGACGATGAGCACGCACGGCCTCTCCACGCAGGCCCGGCTCCGACAGATCCACCAGACCCTCAAGACGGGCGCCCAGGCTGCCGCCGACGGCATGCGCACGCTCACGGGCGCCGGCGGCGCTGGCGGCGGGGCTGGCGGCGGATCGGTCGGCGCGGCCGACGCGCGAGCGGCGGTCACGATCCTCGACAATCGCCCAAGCCAGGACCTCGCCGCGACCGAGGCGTTCCTGCGCGATACGGCGACTGCGAAGCATCGCCTGTGGGCGACGAGCACCTACATCACGACGCCGATCGCCGTGAACGCGCTGATTGAGGCCGCCAAGCGTGGCGTGGACGTGAAACTGCTCATGACCGCCCCCTCGGCCGGCAACGACTCCAAGCAGATCTACCTGGGTCGCACGATGTACGACGAGATGATCGACGCCGGCGTCGAGCTGTTCGAGTGGCCCGGGATCCTGCACGGCAAGAGCTGGGTCAAGGACGACGACGTTGCCGCGGTCGGATCCATGAACCTGTCCAGGAGTTCGATGGCGCGAGCGCGCGAGCTCGTCGCTCGGGTCGAGGACCCCGCCTTCGCGCAGACATACGCGGACTTCCATACCGAGACGCGCGCCGGGGCGCACCAGGTGACCCGCGACGAGGTCGGAGGACTGGCGATGGATGCGCTCGGACTGCTCGGCAAGGTCGGCATCGAGTTCTGACGACCGCCGACCGGTGGCCGCTGAGGGCCCACCTCGACGTCGATGCCTCGCCCATGGTGACGTCCGGACGTACGATCGCGTGACCATGCGTACGAACTCGCCAGCTGCTCCCGTCGCCGTGTCCTCGGCCCCTGCTCCGACCCCTGCCGCGACGCCGTGGGCGATGCCGCCCACGCTCGGCAACTTCCGGTTCGAGGTCCCCGAGAGCGCGAAGCGGGATCCGCACCAGACGTCGCTCGTCAACGACATCCCCGAGGACCACGAGGGACTGCAGGAGACGCTCGAGGGCGTCGACGGTTCGTTGCCTGACCCGATCCGCGACCGCATGTACAAGTGGATCAACACCAAGGTCAACGACGTCGTGTTCCGCTCGCGCCCGGGCAGCCCCGGTCAGCCCGAGCAGCCCGGGTCGTGGCACTTCAGCGCCTACGGCGACTTCGGCAACGGCACGAAGGCGATGCGCGACGTGATCGCCAACATCAAGGCCGCCAAGCCGGAGTTCGTGGTGAGCGCGGGCGACCAGGTCTATCCCGACGCATCGGCGAAGAACTGGGAAACGAAGCTCGACCCGCCTGAGATGTTCGGCGGTCTCGCGTCGACGGTGCCGTTCATCCCGAACATGGGCAACCACGACATGCACCCCGACGCGTCCGAGTACTTCAAGCGCTTCCCCTACGTCGAGGGCGGTCGCTACTTCAAGACGTCCTACAAGAACGTCGACATGTTCTCGATCGACTCGAACCAGTCCGTCGCGCCCGGTTCGCCGCAGGCAGCGTGGCTCGAGCACGCACTCGCGGACTCGACCGCCGCGTGGAAGCTGCTGCAGGTCCATCACCCGATGATGTCGGTGCTGTCGAAGTTCCACTACAAGGAGACGTCGCGCCTGCCGGGCGACCTCGGCCCGATGATCGCCAAGTACGGCGTCGATCTCGTCGTCGCCGGTCACGAGCACTGGTATGAGCGCTCCAAGGCGCTCAACGACATCGGCACGCTGCAGGTCACGGTCGGTGGCGGCGGCGGCGCGCTCTACCCGTTCTTCTATCCGCAGACGAAGTGGTCGGCCACGCGCGACGTGGACTTCGGCCACGTCGACTTCGAGGTGCGCGGCGACCAGCAGCTCGTCGGGCGGTACAAGACGCGCGACGGTCGCGTTCAGGACACGTTCGTCATCGAGAACCGTACCCCGGCCGGCTGGAAGGCGGGCGACGCGCTCGTCGGTCCCGCGCCGACGGAGGTCATCGATACGAGCCACGGTCCGTTCCCGGGGATCAACGACCCGGGCTGAGCGATCGCCCTGTCAGCCGCGCGACGGTGAGAGTCAGTCGACGAACGGCAGCCACGCCGGCAGCCAGCCCTGGCGGTGCGCCAGCCACACGGCTCCGGCGAGCAGCGCGATGACGACGATCCAGATGATCGTGATCGCGCGCTTCTTGTGTGGATAGGGATCCCAGCGCTCCTGGTTCCACCGCCGCCCGGCAACCTCGCCTCGATCGATCAGCTTCGCGACGGTGCGCGACTGGCCACCAACCAGCGCGAGCCCTGCCAGGACGAGCACGAAGTTCGGACCGGGCACCCAGAACGTCACGGCGGCCGTCACCATGAGCGCGAAGCCGAGCGCGATCAGGCTGATGCGCAGCACGCGGTTGTCGACCTTGGTGCGCTCGTACCCGGTCTCGAAGCGTCGCCCGGGTGGCGCGGCGCGCAGCTGCTTGAGTTCGTTTCGGATGCCCATCAGTGGAGTATGTACCCGAGCCGGCGACTTTCGGTTTCCAGGGCGTGAAGAAGACGAGGGGCCGGCTGTCGCCGACCCCTCGCACACCATCCGTGATGCGACGTTGGATCAGCCGCAGCCCGTGTTGTTTCCGCAGTCGGTGCAGGTGTAGCACGCGCCGGTGCGGATCATGCGTCCACCACAGCGCGCGCACTCCTGTGCGTCACCGTAGGCATTGAACATCGACGACTGACCCGGTCCCGGGGTGGGCTTGTCCGCGCCCGCTGCAGCCTGGTCGCTTGCTGCCTGCGCCTGCGGCTGCACCATCGGGGTCGTCGGCACGGCCGTCGCCTCCTGGATGGAGTAGCCCGCGGCGATGCGCGCGCGCACCTCCGGCGTGAGGATGCCGAGGTCCATCTGCTGCTCGACGGTGAGGAACTTCTTCCCCATCCATCGGAAGATGTAGTCGACGATCGACTTGGCGTTGCGGATGTCCTGGTCGTTGGTGAAGCCGCTCGGCTCGAAGCGCATGTGCGAGAAGCGCTGCACGTAGACCTCGAGCG
>JAOPYQ010000032.1 GCA_025964555.1 Thermoleophilia bacterium
TGCCGCCAGTGCACGAAGCCGCATTGACGTTCGCCTTGATACCGAAGAACCCGGCAGCAGCCGGCTCGCCGACCGCGAACGTCGCAGGAGCGACACCAGCCGTCGCCGCCTCCGTGAACTGCGGAGCAGCGCATGCACCCGCCGCAGCGACCGCACAGAACGAGTTGGTACCGGAGGTACGCGTGCTCTCGACCAGCAGGTTCGCGCCGAGCGCGGAGTTGTTGCTGCCGAACGTGACGCGACAGCTCGCGAGCGAGACGTCACCGTCGGTGGTCGCCATGGTGGCTCCAGCGAACGAGCGGGTCGTCGCGCTACCACCGGCCGGTCCACAGGAACCGGTCGTGTTGAGCGCGACGTGCACTTCCTTGGCGACCGTCGCTGTGACCGTCGTCGTGCCGGTCGATGCAGCGTGCGAGTTGGCGATGCCGCCGAACCCTGCTGCAGCCAGCACGCCTGCAACGAGCAGCAGCAGCGCTGGAATCCATGTCACGTATGACGTACGTGCGACCTGTGCGTGGGACATCGGGTGGGTCCTTCCTGGACGGCGTGCGCGCTTCCTGGGATGAGCGTCGGCACGAGCCGGTGATCGAAGCACCTGTCGGCATCGAGCGGCCGGGGCTTGAGGGTCTTTGCACAACGTCAGCGTGCTTGGATGGCTGCACATGGGCCATACCACCCATCAATACGTCAATCGACGCATTCGTCCTCAAGTCAGGATCTGCCGGTGCCGACAACGGCTGAGAACCGCGGACGACCAGCAATCGGTCGTGAATCGCACGGAAGCACCCCACCCAGGAGCAGTTCACATGAAGCCCACCCGCAAGCGAGCGACGCGACTGATGGCCTTTGGCCCCGCGCTCGTCATGATCTGTGTCACGGCCTACGTCGCTTCAGGTGCGTCGGTCGTCGGCAGCGCCTCGGCGGTCTCCACCGCCGGTGTCCAGGGCACCGTCTCGACCGCCGGTTCGGCGGACCCGGACGTCAGCTCCGCCACCTGCGCGGGTGAGAACGCCGCCGGCGGTGAAGCACTCGGCGCGGGCTGGGAATCGAGCCTCACGATGACCAACGGCTGCCTGCTGACGTTCTGGACGAACAACGGCAACGGCGCAACGGTCAACTACGCGGACGACTACGGTGGCACGACCTTCTTCTGCAAGGACGGCACCCCGGGCGGTACCGCAGACGCGACGCGCATCTGCGGCACCGACAACCAGAATGTCGATCAGGTGCCGGCAGGCGGCGCGATCGCGAACGGCAGCGACAAGTTCGGCATCGCACTCACGGCCGTGAGCGGTGGCGGCGGCGCGACCAACGGTACCGGCGCAACGGCGGCACCGGTGGCAACGCCGGGCGTGACCGATGCCGTCTGGTGGCCGATCGACGCAGCCACACGCCAGCTGTGCAAGACGACCGCCTCGAACACCTCGGGTACGCTCGCCAACTGCACCTTCAAGATGGGTGGCTCCGGCGAGGGCGCCACGCAGGGCGCAGGCACCTACTACGGCCGCGCGCTCCTCACCATCACGCAGAACCCCTGACCCGGGCTCCTGACACCACGCACATTCGGGGGCGGCACCACACAGGTGCCGCCCCCGGCTTCTTCGGGTACGGCGCTCGTATGCGATCACGAACACCTCGTGCACATGTCATCACCGCGCTCGCCGTGGCCCTCGCTGTCCTGGTCCTCCCGGCGACCGCGAACGCGACCGTCAAACGCAAGGACCTCGGTCCCAACGACGACTCGACCGGGCTCGTCATCGTGTCGCCGTTCCGCATCGAGCAGGACGTCGAGCCAGGAGTTCGCCAGACGGTCGAGATGACGCTCACCAACGACTCCGACCAGGCAGTCGACATCACCGCCACGCCGACCGACCTCGCGGCATCGGCCGATCCGCGCAACTTCGTCGAGAAGGTCGAGGACGGCGAGTACGGGGCCGGTGACTGGCTCATCCCCGAGATCACCGACGAGCACCTCGAGCCGTGGGAGCAGCTCAAGTTCAGCCTGGTCATCGATCCCCCGGTGGACGCAGCCGTCGGCACGAACCTCGCGGGTCTCTCCATCGACACCGCCCTCGCCGAGGGCAAGCCGGGCACCGGCGACCAGCTCACCGGTGCGCTGCGCGCCGAGGCGCTCGTCCAGATCTTCCTCACCGTCCCCGGTCCGATCAAGCACGACCTGCGCATCGTCGACGTCGACCTGCGCGACAAGCTCGTGCTCGGATCCCAGCGCTTTGTCGTGTGGGACATCACCTACCGCAACGCCGGCACGGTGAACGAGCACGTCTCCGGATCCGTGGACATCCAGAGCGTCTTCGGCAACTCCGCCCACCGCGAACGCCTCGCCGAGAGCCTCGTGCTGCGCGGCTCCTCCCGCACGCACCGGCTCATCTGGCGCGACCTGCCGTGGGTGGGCGGGTTCACTCCCAACGTCAAGGTTCGTGGGGACGACGCACGGACCATCCGCGCGACCGGCGAACAGGTGATCGTGTTCCCGTGGTGGCTGCCGCTCGTGATTGCCGCGCTCGTGGTGCTTCCGGCGCTCTGGCTGTGGTGGCGACGCCGGCAGGAGTGGAAGCTCTACCTCGACGACGAATCGTGGGATGAGGGCTCCGAATTCTACGAGGACGACGCTGGCCGGGTCGGACCCGTCTGATCCGCGCCGATTCCTCGGGCCTCGGCCTCAAGGGATGGCCCGCTCGCGCCGATATCCACCTAGCGCACCCGGTGCGTGACCGTCCCATGGAACGCACGCCCGCCACATCCCGCTCGCGAGTCGCCTCGCTCCCACACGGAATCGCGTGGGTGCCTGCGGTCATCCTGCTGGCGACGATCCTCTGGTCGTTCGCGACCGGGCACGGACCTGTGCCGACCAGCGACGCGGCAACGGTCGGCGTGAACGCCAGCCTGCCCGCGGACATCTACATCGACGCGACCAATTGCGCCCCGGCGTCACTCGCGATCGGCGACCTCGTTCCGGGCACCGATCCCTGGAAGACGGCGCAGGATGCGAGCAGCCAGACATGCTCAGTCGACTTCGGCACCACCAACAACAACGCCGGCACGACGCTGTCGATGCTCGAGGACCCGGCGGCACCGGCCTCGCCCACCGACGCCATGAAGTGCGTTGGTGGTGGATGCGGTGCTGCTGCACTCGCCGATTACGAGAACGCCGCCGAGCCCGCCGCGGGAACCTCCGCGTTCGGCGCTCAGCTGCTGTCTGCCTCCGGCCTCGCGAGCGCGACGTGGCCGGTCGCCCCGGCGGTCAACGACGTCCAGGATGCCGCATCGTCGACCTGCGTGACCGCAGCGGTCGGAACCGGCACGTGCGCCTTCACATGGGGCGCGACCGCCGCTGCCACCGACCCTCCCGGCGCGTACCAGGCACAGGCGCGACTCGTCGTCCTCGCCAACTGACGCCGCAGTCGCCGAGCAGCCCACTCGTCGCGTTCGAACTCCCCCTGCGTCGGGCATCCTCCACGCGGTGCGACGAGCAACGATCGGCATAGCAGCGCTGGCCTCTGGCCTCACCCTCGCGACGGGCGCGTGGGCTGGCTCCGCCGCGCCGCTGACCGCGCCCGTCGACACCCCCATCGAGCGCGGCACCTCCGAGCCGCGGGTCTCGCTCGGACCGAGCCGGTTCGATTCCTCCGACGCGGCCGCAGGCGACACGCTCAGCTATGAGCTGCGCGTGCGCAACACGACCACCGAGGTCGTGCGCCTGCGCGCGCTCGCGCTCGCCATCGAAGGCTCGCCCGTGCCGTCGGAGTACGCTCGGGTCGGCGGGCGCTCTGCACGCAGCCAGGAGCTGCTCGACTGGGTCTCGTTCCCGGGCTTCACGCAGGGGCGCGAGCTGGCGGCGGGACACGAGCTGCGCATCCCGGTCCGCGTCGACGTGCCGGCAGATCCACCTCCTGGCACCTTCGCGCTCGGCCTGTCCGTCGCCTGGAGCGTGGCGCCGATCGGCGTGGACACGCAGAGCGCCCCGGCCGGTCGCGTGCGGCTCTCCCCCACGCTCACGAGCGTGGCCGTCATCACCCTCCCCGGCACGGCCGTGGCGGAGGCGCGCCTGCGCTCGTTGGCATCGCCCCGCTGGGTGTGGGGCGGCGCGCGCCCCACGTTCCGCGCACGCGTAGCGAACGTCGGCGACACGGAGCTCACGATCGACGGGAAGGTCGACCTCGATGCGTTCGTGCTGACCGCCAGCCGCACGCTCAACGCTGCCGGCCCCGAGAAGGGTCAGCCGACCCTGCCGGGTGGCGTGCGCGACGTGAAGATGCGCTGGAGCGACCCGCCGCTGCTCGGGTGGTTCCGACCCGAGCTCGTGATCGTGGGCGGCAAGGGCTCCGACGTGCGCATCACCAAGCACCTCGACACGGTCTACGTCCTGCCGCCGTGGTGGCTCGTGCTCATCGTCGCGGTCGCGATCTGGCTTCCGCTGCGCGCACGCCGCAGGCGACGCGGCGACCCGGCGACGCAGGAGCTGCGCGCCGAACGGGCGAAGCAGAACGTCGAGCAGCGGTTGGCGCGCGATCGTGCGCGCCAGCGAGCCGCGGACGCTCGCCGCGGTCGGCGCTGAGGCTCGTCAGCCGCCCACGCGACCGAGGTAGTCGCGCACCTTCTTGGTGTCGGCCTCGCCCTGCGCGACCATCTGGTAGAGCGGCTTGGGACTGCGCAGCGTCTTCATGGTCTCCACGTGACCCGTGGTGATCCCTTCGCGGCGCGCGAACGTCAGCAGCCTCGTGCGATCGGCACTGAGGATCCTGAAGCTCTCCATCTGGCGCGTCTGGTCGAAGTCGGCATACACGCCCACGCCGCCCTTGAGTGCCTCGTCGACCGCGGCCTTGTAGTTGCCGCGGTAATCGAATCCGTCGCTCGCTTCGTCAGACATGCCGCAAGGCTATAGGTTCGGGCCGACGACGCGAGCACCACACGCCGCGGAATTTCGGAAGGAGCCTGCACCATGGCGGACGGCATCGACGAGCAACGGACCTTCCGGCTGCTCCCCACCGAGGACATCGGCTTCTCCAAGCCGGCCCTGACATACCTCACCGCCGAGGGCGAGCAGCGCTGGCGGCTCGCCAACAGCTTCAAGGCCCCGGAGCCCGAACTGGCGCGCAAGGCCGACGATCCCGGCTGGTGGACCATCACGATCTACCTCCCCGTCGGCGCCACGCCCCTCGCGCTGGTGCCGGACCCGGAAGCGCCGCTGCTGTGACCGGGGGCGCGACGAGCTCCATCCGCGACGCGCGGCTGGAGGATGCTCCAGCGATCGCCCGCATCCACGTCGAGTGCTGGCGTCACGCCTATCGTGGCCTCGTCCCCCAGTCGCTGCTGGACTCGTTGTCGGTGGAGGCCCGGAAGGCGCAGTGGCGTCGGGTGTTGGGCGAAGACGATGCTGCGCCCGCGCGAGGCGCGACGCTGGTGAGCGCGGACGAGTCGGGCGAAGTGAGCGGGTTCGCGCAGACCGGCGTGCTGCAGGACGGCAGCGATGACCCGGCGACCGGCGAGCTCTACGCGATCTACCTCGATCCCAAGGCGATCGGCACGGGCATCGGGCGAGAGTTGCTGGGCGCGGCGACCGAGCGGCTCCGCGCGGCGGGGTTCGCGCATGCGCAGCTCGACGTGCTGCCCGGAAACGCACGCGCGATCCGCGTGTACGAGGCTGCCGGCTGGCGTGCGAGCGGTGCACCTTGGGACGTGCAGCACGGCGAGCACGTCCTGCCGCACCAGCGCTACACGCGCGACCTCTAGGGCGAGTCGGCGCGCATCAGGGGTGGGCCGTCACGAACGCCACCGCGACGCGTTCGGCTTCGCGCTCCATCGGGTGGGTGTCGTGCAGCAGGTTGCCGACCGAGCCGACGGGCGTGCCGCTGTCGCGGCGTCGTCGCCATTCGCGCGCGGCTTCGGCGAAGCCACCCGCGCCGATGCGACCGTCGTGCGCGGCGAAGGCGCCCACGTACTCGTTGAGGAACGTGCGGTCGCGCTGTGCATCGGTGGCTGCGGGAGACGCCGACCGGCGCCACTGCATCGTGTGGCCGAGTTCGTGGACGAGCCAGCGTCGGCCCTCCCACGAGAGCATTCGCGTCGCCCGTTCGGCGTCGGAGACGTAGATGTTCAGGCCGATCGTCGTCGCCATGTTGCCGGCGTCGTGGGCGAGCCCGCCCACCTGCACTCGCACGCGGTCGAGGTCGCTGCGTACGACGTCGTCGGGAAGCTGCATCGCCTGTGCGAGGAACGGTGCGAGCGTCGCGACCTGCACCGAGGTCAGGGGAACGCCGGCGCTGCGCTCGGGGACCCCGCACCAGGCATCGAGGCCGCCGCGCAACAGACCTGGTCCACGAGTCGAGATCGAGGGGGTGATCGCGCCGGGGGACCAGCCGGCGGGTTCGCTGGCCGGGTTGGTGGCGACAGGTGCTTCGACGACGCGCATGGCGCATGCTCGCACGCGCGATCGGACGCGTGCGTCAGCGCTGTCGAGGGCTCGCTCAGCGCTGCTTGCGCTGGCGGAACGCGGAAGTCATGTCACTCGGAGCGAAGCCGGGGGCCATCTCACCGGTCGACGCGTAGCGGTGCAGCGCGACTGCGAACACCTGGTTGAGCGTCGAGCCGACGATGCCGCCGACGACGAGCAGCGCGCCGCCGATCGCGTGCATGGCCCATCCGGCGGGCGCCGAGGATTCGATGAGCGAGCTGCCGAGCAGCAGCAGGAGGATTCCGGGCAGCCCGGTGAGCAGGAACACGGCGAACCCGATGCCGACGTTGCCGGCGAGGCCCTCGCCCCACTTCTGGATGATGAGCCGCTTCGAGCGCGAGAGCGCCTCGCCCGGGCCGACGTCTTCGAGCGCGAGCACGGGGATGACCAGGAACGTGACCGCGCTCCACGCCATGCCGATGATCGCCACGCCGATGTTGGCGATGATGCTGAGCGGGAACGGCGCCTCGTCGGCGATCTCGTCGAGCGCGCGCAGGATGAGACCGACCACGAACGCGATGACCGCCCAACCGAGGATCTGCGGCAGGCGCGCCGACGCGGCGGCGATGCCCTCCCCCACCTTCGTGTCCTCGCCGTTGAGGCTGCGAGCTGCGCACGAGGCGAGCGCGACGTTGAAGAAGATCGAGATGGCGGTGGCGACGTAGCCGGCAGCGAGCAGCAGGCCCCACAGCAGCGGCGAGCCGGTGTCACCTTCGGTCGTGCCGACGCCCCCGGTCGCTGACCCCGCATCGAACCCCAGCCACCACGGCGACAGCACGAGCGCGATCGCGATGATCGCGGAGATCGCCGAGATGATCGGGAAGACGACGAGCGATCGGTCCTGCTTGAGGACCTGCCAGCTGGCCTTGGCGAGCCGAAGCCCGGTACCGAATCGCTCGAACATCAACCCTCCGGGGCCTGTGGTGCTTCGTGCAGTATCGGCAGCGGAGCCGACGAACTACATGTTCGAGTATTCGGGGCCCGATCCGCCCTCGGGCGGTGTCAGGCGCCCGCCCTTGGCGGTGATGGCGCCGCAGTGCACGCAGTTCGACGGATTCACGTGCATCGTGACCAGCTCGTCCGGGTCACCGCTCGCGCTCGTCCCCTCCGGCAGCTCGTACACGGCCGCGGGGCACATGTTGACGTAGCCCACCGCGACCGAACGCGGCAGCTGCTTCTCCACACGGATGTGGTCGGGCTGGTCGTCGCGCGTCTTGTTGCCGGAGATGAACACGCTCGAGAGCTTGTCGAACGTGAGCTTGCCGTCCGGGGCCGGGTACGACTTAGATCGGCCACCCAGGAACACGTCCTGCTCGCTGTCGCGGTGGTTGTCCCACTTCTTGCCGGGGAAGCGACCACCGGTCGCCTCCATCGCGTTCACGATCGCACCGCCGAGGAAGAAGCCCTTGCGGAACGGCTGCTTCATGTTGCGCGATCGATGCAGGTCACGGCCGATCTCGCCGTCACGCACGCCGCGGTCGAAGCCGGTGAGCTCGGCGCCCGCGAGCGTGCCCGCCTTGAGCCGGATGTAGCACTGCGTCGCGGCGAGCATGCCCGAACGCATGGCAAGGTGCACGCCCTTGAGCTTCGGCACGTTGACCATGCCGGCGCTGTCGCCCGCGATCACCGCACCCGGGATCGCGAGCTTGCTCGGCAGGCTCCACCAGCCACCCTCGGGAATGGTCTTGGCGCCCCACGCGACGCGCTCGCCCCCGGCGAGGATCTTCTTCGTGAAGGGATGCGTCTTGAACTCCTGGAGCACGTCGTGCACGGAGAACTCGGCGTCGCGCGTGTCCAGGCCGGTGACGAAGCCGATGCAGATGTGGTCGGGGCCCATCGGGTAGATGAACGAGCCACCGAACTCCTGGAAGCGCGCGCCCTTGCGCAGCGGCCAGCCGAGCGTGTGGATGATCTTGTCGAGCGGCTTGGCGACCTTCCACACTTCCTTGACGCCGAGGGCCCAGACCTGCGGGTCGGCCTCGAGGCCGAAGTGCTCGATCGCCGCCGTGGCGAGGTGCCCCTGCGTGCCCTCGGACAGCACCGTCACCTGGGCATGCAGCTCGGCGCCCGGTTCGAAGTTGCCGAGTGGTTCGCCTTCCTTGCCCTTGCCCTTGTCACCGGTGACGACGCCGCGCACGACTCCGTCCTCGACGAGTAGCTGTTCGGCGCTCGTCTCGGGGATCACCATGACGCCGAGCTCCTCGGCGCGCTCGGTCATCCAGCGCGTCAGCTGCGACAGGCTGAAGACGTGGTTGCCGTGGTTGCGAAACGGCGGCGGGGTCGGCAAGCGCAGGGCCTTGCGCCTGGTCATCAGGTAGACACCTTCACCCTCGACCGGCTGCTGGTAGCCCCCCATCTGCTCGATCGGGGTGTCGGGGAACAGCTCGCGGAGCGCGTCCGGCACGACGACCGCACCCGACAGCTGGTGCGCACCCGGGGTGGCGCCCTTATCGACCACCGCGATCGGCACTTCACCGAGCTGCTCCTGCAGGTCCTCGCGCTCGTTGACGAGCTGCGCCAGGCGGATCGCACCGGCGAGCCCGGCCGGGCCCCCGCCCACGAACAGCACCCCGACCTCGAGGCGCTCGTCTTCGGGGGCACTGGGTGCAACGACGAACTCGTCGGGTGCGACGGGCGGCGGATACGAAGCAGGCGTGGCCATCAGGTGGTTCTCCCCCGGGGTGGTGCGGTCGGTGCGACGACTGCGCGTCAGCCCTTGCGGGCGGCGAGCTTGTCCTTGAGCTGCGGCACGATGGTGTTGAGGTCACCGACCACGCCGAAGTCGGCGAAGTCGAAGATCGGCGCGTGCGGGTCCTTGTTGATCGCGACGATCGTGCCCGACGATGCCATGCCGACCTTGTGCTGGATCGCGCCGGAGATGCCGACCGCGATGTAGAGCTTCGGCGCGACGGTCTTGCCGGTCTGGCCGACCTGCGTGGAGTAGGCGTACCAGCCGGCATCGACCACTGCGCGCGTGGTTGCGACCTCGCCGCCGAGCACCTTCGCGAGTTCCTCGACGCCAGCGAAGTTGTCGGGGCCGCCCAGGCCGCGACCAGCACCGATGAGCACGTCGCTCTTGGTGATGTCCACGCCGCCGGTCGCTGCCTGCTCGAGGCCGTTGAACTGCTGCGCGCGCCGACCCGATTCGGGAACGTCGAGCGCCTCCGACGCGCCGGGCGCGGCGGGCTCGAGCGGGCTGAACGAACCGGCGCGGAACAACACGACGCCGCTCAGGCCGTCGCCGCCGCCCGTGAAGCCACAGCGCACGACCACGGAATCCTCGAGTGACGGTCGTTCGGCGACGAAGCCACCATCCTCGAAGACGATTCCCGTCGCGTCCGTGTTGATGCCCACGCCGAGGCGACCTGCGAGGCCACCCGTGACGTCTGCGGAGTTGACGGATGCGCCGGCGAGCACGACGCGTGCCCCGGACTTCTCGACCGCGGCGGCGAGCGCGTCGATGCCGCCGGCCGCGACCTGGAATCGATCGCCTGCTGCGTGGTAGACGGTGTCTGCCGGAACGTTTGCGGCGACCTGGTCGGCGCCGGGGCCGGCGACGAGCGCGACGAGCGGCAGACCGGCTGCGCTGGCGAGCTCGCGACCGGCGCCGAGCACGCCGAGCGAGCTGGGCGCGATGGTGCCGTCGTGGTACTCGACGAAGACGAGGATGCTCATGGTGGTGGTGCCTTTCTACGGTGCTTCACGCGGGCGCGCTCACGTGCGCGCGCACGAGCGACGGGAATCAGACGAGGTTGCGACCCGCGAGGAACTCGACGATCTTGTCCGCTCCGGACCCGTCGTCTTCGATCTTCACGCCGCCCGCCTTGGCTGGCGGCGGCGCGAACGCCACGACCGTGGTGCCCGAGCCGGACGTGCCGACCTGCCCGGCATCCAGACCGAGGTCGGCGAGGCCGAGCTTCTCGAGCGGCTTCTTCTTGGCAGCCATGATCGCCTTCAGGGCGGGATACCGCGGCGTGTTGATCGCGTCGGAGACGCTGACGACGGCCGGCAGCGACAGCGACAGCTTCTCGTAGCCGAGTTCCGTCTGGCGCTCGAGCGATGCGGTTCCGCCACTCAGCTCGAGCTTCGATGCCTGCGTCGCGACCGGCGCCTCCAGCAGCTCGGCGATGACGCCGGGCAGGACCCAGCAGTCGGAGTCGCTGGCCTGCTGTCCGAGCAGCACGAGGTCGAACGGACCCTGCTTGACGATCGCCGCCGCGAGCGCACGCGCGGTGGCGAGGATGTCGCTGCCCTCGAGCGCGGGATCGGTGACGAGCACCGCGTCATCCGCACCGAGCGCGAGCGCCTTCTGCAGGGTTCTCGTGGCGCCTTCGGGACCCATGCAGATCGCCGTGATGGTGGCGTCGGCAGCGTCGCCGCCGGCTTCCTTCAGCTGCAGTGCAGCTTCCATCGCGTGGGCATCGTACGAGTTGAGCACCTGGTCGCCATCGCGAACCAGCCGCTTGGTGGACTCGTCGTGTCGCCTCGGAACGTTCGCTCCGGGCACTTCCTTGACGCAGACGGCGATCTTCACCGCGTTCCTCCTGGGGGGCGGGAGACCGCGGCTTGAGCGCCACGACCTCCGAATCCACTAGCGCGCGTGAATATAGCGGAGCGGTCGGAGGCGGTTGACTGGCGAGTCAATATTGGGGGCCGTCACGCCCGGTCGAGCGGGCAGCCCTCAGGCGACCAGTGGGCCGAGCGCCGGGGTGATCCCGCGCTCGGTGGCGAGGCTCATGACCCGCGGCGCACCCTCGGGAGCGCGCAGGTGCGAGACCTCGGACGCGGAGATCGTGCGCTCGGTGACGCAGGCGATGAACCACCCGTCGACCTCGATCACTGCGATCGGCATGTGGCGCTCCATGGCAGCGACGAAGGCGAGGCGATCCGCAACCGCGAGGTCGCCGCTCGTGGCGATCACTTCGGCGACGATGATCGTCTCCTCGCTCGACATCAGGCCGTATCGGCGCTCGAGCGTTCCGAGCGTGGCGCCGACGAGCGGATGTGCGACCGGGGCGACGCCGAGGCCGGCTGCCGCGTCGGTGGCGGCGTTCGTGCGTCGGGTGCGTCGGAAGCGGTCGATGGAAATGGCTGTGGTGGTGCCCATTCGTATCCCCCAGGTGTTCGTCTCGTCCGCTGCGGCGGTGCAGCAGTCCACGAATCCATGATTCCCCGGACCAGTCCACTCCGACTTGGTCGAACTACCTAAGTTAGGCATGAGGGGGGTCAGGGCGTATCCGTAATGCCTACGGAATGTCGTCAGAAAAACTGCGTGAACTTACCCTCTTTACGGTCAGGCCGAGCCGTCGTACCTTGGAAGGGACCACGTTCGGAGGAGCGTGGCATGGCGCCGCATGGACCGCAGGCGCTGGGCGAGAAGGGGATCGTTGCGTGGCAACAGTAGCTGGAGATGGAGGCGGGGGCGCCGTCAAGCCCACCGTCACGACGACAAGCGGGAATACGTCGACCGGCAAGAGCCGTGTGTCGACCCCTGCGCTGTCACTGACCAAGCCAGGCGCGAAGCCCGCCGGCACCACGATCTTCAATCGCCGCCCGGTCGTCGACGACAACCTGTCACTGCGTGATGCGGTGCGCACGGCCAAGAAGCATCCGCCCACCGCGCCCAGCAAGCCTGCTCCCTCGCGTCCCGAGAAGACGTCCGTCAAGCCGCCGTCCAAGCCGCGGGTGAAGTCTCCCGCCTCGGCGCCGTCCGAGAACGACGGTCGCGCCGCCCACCTGAATTCCGGCAGCAACGTCGGCTCCCGAGACAAGCGCATCGCGGCGCTCAAGGAAGCGAAGACCAAGCTCGAGGGCGAAGAAGTCAAGATCGAGAGCCAGATCGAGAACCTCGAGGACGAGATCGAAGGCGACGAGACCAAGTCAAGCATCGTCAAGACCGGGATCGGCATCGCGACCGCGCCGGTCGGCGCTCTCTTCGGCGCGTTCGGCAAGTCGAATCCCGTCGCCGATGCCGCGGGCGCCGTCACCGAGAAGGTCCTCGGGCTCGAGGGTGATCGAACCGAGCTCAAGGCCCAGGAGAAGGAACTCGACACGCAGCAGGCGGAGATCGAGGCCGAGATCAAGAAGCTCGAGAACGAGCAGGTCCTCAACTTCCTCGCCGACACCGCCCATGTCACGGACATGGACAAGAAGGTCGTCAACTTCATCGAGGACGGCGAGACGAAGGTCGGCGACCTGGACGTGAAGCTCAACGTCGCGGACGAGACCGGCACCGGCTCCGACGGCGTGTTCGACTCCGGCACCAATGCGATCACCGTGGATTCGGAGATCCTTGCGGATGCCAAGGAGAACATGGACAAGCTGAAGGCGCAGGGAGTCGTCGACGGTGATGGCAACATCGTCGACGCAGCAGCCTTCGACCGCAGCTCGGCGGGCGACGACACCATCAAGTCCGTGTCGCTGCTCGCGGTGCACGAGCTCAACCACGCGACGCAGCACGCGAAGGGCGAGTTCAACAGCGCCTTCGAGAGCGCACGCTCGATCGTCGACAAGGCGATCGACACGGTCGCGCCCGGAACCGCGCTCCAGGCCGCGGGCAACATCCTCAACGCGGCTGCTGCCAAGGGCGAGGAAGTGCGCACGCAGGCCATCGAGGTCGAGTCGTATCGCCTGCAGGAGCAGAACGACCTCAAGGCCGGTGCCACCAAGAAGGCGTTCATCACGATCGACAAGAACGGCGCGCCGCTCCCGGAGGAGCAGCAGCTCGCGAACGTGCTCGCGTACCAGGAAGGCACGCCACTCGTCTACGGTCCGACGGTCGGATACGTGCGCGAGCAGGCCGGTGGCGCTGCGCAGGATCACGACCACGATGGCGACGGCGCAACCGACGGCAACCACACCGAAGACCACGTTGCCGAGGGCTACAAGGGCCCTGGCTACAAGGGTCCCGGCGACGTGGCCGACGGCGAGATCGCCGAGGGGTACAAGGGTCCCGGCTACAAGGGTCCCGGCTACCTCGCGCTCGGCAACGTCGCGGAGGGCTACAAGGGCCCCGGCTACAAGGGTCCGGGCGAAGTCGCCGACGGCGAGATCGCCGAGGGGTACAAGGGCCCCGGCTACAAGGGCCCAGGCTTCCTCGCAATGGGGTTCCTCGCGAACGGATTCCTCGGCGAGGGCTACAAGGGTCCCGGCTACAAGGGTCCGGGCTACGAGGCCGAAGGCTTCGTGGGCGAGGGCTACAAGGGTCCCGGCTACAAGGGTCCCGGCTATGAGGCCGCTGGATACCTGGCGCTCGGCTACATCGGCGAGGGCTACAAGGGCCCCGGCTACAAGGGCCCGGGCTTCGAGGCTGCAGGCTTCGTCGGCGAGGGCTACAAGGGCCCCGGCTACAAGGGACCGGGGTACAAGGGTCCCGGCTACAAGGGTCCCGGCGAAGTCGCCGACTGAGTTCGCCCTGAACTGATGGCGAATGTGACCGTGACGCGTCGTTGACGCGTCACCGAACCCGTCGTACCTTGGATGCGTGGACGCGCCGCATGGACCGCGGCGCCATGACGACCTCGACGCCCCTCGCGTCGGCACGGACAGGGACGATATGCGGATCGATGATCGATTCATCGGGCGCGATCGAGAGCTTGCACAGCTGCAGCTCGCGATCGGCCCCGGCAATGATGGCCTGCGCCTGGCGATGCTCAGCGGCCCCAGCGGCCTGGGCAAGACCACGCTCTCGACCGTCGGCTCGCTCGCCGCGGCCGACGCAGGATTCCGGGTCGCCACCGTGCACGGCCGTGCCGGCGCGCTCTCGACCCCCTTCGCCCCGTTCATGGAGGCGATGCCCGAGTTCGAGGTGCTGCTCTCGGTGCTCGCCGGCGGCAGCACGATCGACATCGAGCACGCTGGCATCGGCCTGGTGAACCTGCTCGTCGAACTCACCATCGACAATCCGCTGCTGCTCGTGTTCGACGACGCACAGGCGCTCGACGAGTCGTCGCTCGCACTGCTGCCCTACATCGTCGGGATCTCCGAGCGCGCGAACCTGACGATCCTCTTCGTCGAGCAGACCGACGCAGTCGGCGTCCCGAGCAGCTACCGCTCCTTCATCGATGGCGTCCTCGCGCGTCGGGTGGTCAACCACCTGCAGCTCGGACCGATGGACGACGAGTCGGTGCGCCTGCTCGTCGCCCACGTGCTGGAGCTCGAGGACCACGCGCAGGTTCCGGCCGAGATCGTCCAGCGCGCCGGCGGCAACCCGTGGTTCGCGAAGGAACTCGCCGAATCGTGGCGGCGCGGAGCGACCGAGATTCCCGCCAACATCGCTGCGGCTGCGACCGCGCGCCTGCACTCGCTCGACGAGGTCGGCCAGGACGTCGTGAGCGCCGTGGCGCTCTGCGCCGAAGGCGCCCACATCGGGTGGCTCGAGGCGATGAGCGGCCAGCGACCGCGCCAGTTCGTGCGCACCATGGAGGCGATCGGAGCCAGCGGCCTCGTCCGCGAGGACGGCGAGATCCTCACGATCGCGCACCCGCTCATGCAGCACGCGCTCGTCGACGAGCTGTCGACCGCGATGCGCCGGGCGATCCACCTCGAGCTTGCCGACGTCATCGCGACGGTTCCACTTCCCGAAGTCGCGGCAGCACGAGCTCGCGCGACGCACCTGTTCGCGGCGGGCCGCTCCGACGACGCCGTCGAGCTGTACCTGCAGGCTGCCGAGTCCAACTCGATCAACAGCCAGCTGCACGAGGCGTATTCCGACCTGTGCCATGCACTCGAAGCCGAGACCCGCACCACCCAGCGCGTGGAGCTGCTGCGCCGCTGCGCCACGATGGCCATGCAACTCGGACTGACCGCCGCCATCGCGCACTGGACCGAGCTCGGTCGCGTCGCCGCCGCGACCGGCAACGACGAGCTGTACGCCTACGCGTTGTACCAGCAGTACTGGGCCTGCAACGACGGCACCGCGAACGAGCGACTGCAGCGCGCGGTCACGCTCGGAAGCGACACGTTCGGCTGGTCTGCCCGCGCGGCGTCCGCCCTCGCCCGCATGCGTGGCGACTACGAGGCGGCGGCCGACCACGACCGCCACGCGATCGAACTCGCGCGCGCGACCGGCGACGAGCCGCTCGAGGCGCTCGCGCTCGCGAAGCTCGCCGCGTCGCTCGGCGACCTCGGCCACACCGCCGAATCGATCACGACCTACCGCGAAGGCGTGCGTCGGGCGATCGCAGCCCGCCTGCACGACTGGGCCATCCTGGCGTGGGGCGAGCTCGTCACCGTGCTCCTGGATGAGCTCGAGTGCGTGGCTGCCCTCGAGGAGATCGACGCGGCGACGCAGTACGCCGACGACCTCGGCCTCGAACGCGCGATGCCGGCCCTGCTCGCGTGGCGCGCACTGTGCCTGTCGGTGTCGGGCAGCCTCGACGCAGCTCGGCAGGACGTCGAGCAGGCGTGGGAACTCGACGTCCGCTTCCAGACGCACGGCACCTATCGCAACGATCACTGGAGCGTGCTGCTCGCGAACATCCGCGCGATGGTCGCGGTCGAGATCGGCCTCGCCGAGGGGCTCACGTTCTGCTCCGACGCCTTCCGCCTCGTCCAGGACCTCGGCTACACCTCCTGGGAACAGGAGCTGCTCTTCGAGCGGTCCCGTGCGCGCTATCGATCCGAAGGTGTCGACGCCGCGCTGCGAGAGTTCGCGCTCATCGACCAGACCGCGGAGCCGCTGCTGACCGCAAAGGCCGCATCCTGGCTCGCTCGCACGGGTCTCATCGAAGGCTCGCAGGGAGCGATCGACCTCGCACGGTCGTTCCGTGGCGCCGCCAACGAGTCGATGACCTGTCGCACGGTGCTGCTGCACCTGGACGAGGTCGACGCGCTGCTCGCGATCCACGACGGTGGGGATCTCGCGCAGCTCGAGCCGATCACGCGCCGCTGGGCCGATGCGGGTCGCGCACTCGATGCGCTGCGACTGCAGCTCGTGACCGGGTCGCGGATGCTGGCGGCCGGTGACCGCGAGAACGCGCGAACGATCCTCGATGCCGCACGCAAGGGACTCAACGACTGCGGCGCCAGCGCGGATGCGGACCGCGCGGCCTCGCTGCTGCGCCAGACCGGAGCCCGAAGTCGCGCCAAGTCGCGGACGACGAACGTCGGCCCCCTCACCAAGCGTGAGCTCGAGATCGCGCGACTCGTCGCGAGCGGACTCAAGAACAGCGAGGTCGCAGGGACCCTGTTCCTGGCCGAGAAGACGATCGCCGCGCACCTGTCGAACATCTACGGCAAGGTCGAGGTGCGTTCGCGCGTGCAGCTGACCGCGTGGATCCGCGAGAACGACCCGGAGTTCGAGGCTTCCACCGCAGCCGCGAGCTGATCGCGCGTCGCGCGTCGAGGCATCGCGCGTGACCGAGCCTCGCGTGCGTCAGCTGGCGACGTGCGCGAGCTTCTCGTTGAGGAACGTGACGATCTCCGCGACGGGCTGGCCGGGGGTGTAGACCGCGCCGACGCCACGCTCGCGCAGGGCGGCTGCATCGTCCTTGGGGATGGTGCCGCCGACGACGACGAGCACGTCGCCCGCGCCCTCTGCCTCGAGCAGCTCCATGATCTTCGGCACGAGCGTCATGTGCGCGCCCGAGAGGATCGACACGCCGATCGCGTGCGCGTCTTCCTGGATCGCCGTCTCCACGATCTGCTGCGGGGTCTGGTGCAGGCCGGTGTAGATGACCTCCATGCCAGCATCGCGCAACGCGCGCGCAATGATCTTGGCGCCGCGATCGTGCCCGTCGAGGCCCGGCTTTGCAATGACGACTCGTATCTTCCCTGCCATGTGGTCGAACCTACCTGACGGGGTGGAACGCAGGTGCGGCGAGGGCCGAAGAGCGGGAGGACGGGTGCGCCGGGACGCGCGCCCGCGGGACGAGGGAGTTCGGTATGACGACGATTGCACCTGCACACGCGGGCGGCCAGGGAATCACGTTCGGCGACGTCGGAGCCGGAGTCGGTGGCGGGCTCGCCACGGCGGCCGTCGGCGTGGTCGGCGGCGCCGCCGCGGGCATCTTCCTCGGCGACAAGATGTGGAAGGGCGGCCCTGGCGCCGGTCTGGGACTGCTCGCAGGCGGCATCGTCGGTGGCATCACCGGCGGAGCGGCCGCTGTCGCGACGAGTGGCACGATCATGGCGATGCGCTCGCCCGACCGCGACCTGACGAAGCCCGGTGCGATCGCCGGCGCGATCGGCGGCGGCCTCGCTGGAGCAGCCCTCGGCATGGGTGGCGACTGGAAGGCGACGCTCTTCAGTGGCGGCATCGGCGCGGTGCTCGGCGCAGTGGGCGGCGCGGTCGGCGGATCGCTCGCGGACTGACGCGCCGGACCTGCCCCACGGCCGGGACGCGACCCACACCGTGCAACGACATCGCATCGCCGGACGACAGTCTGGTGAGCGGAGCGTGTCGCACGGGGGTCGATGCGCGCTCGGGGGGAACCATCGATGACTGATCTCTACGCACGCGGAGCCGGCACGTTCCAAGGGCAGCCGTGGGTGACCGCGATCCCACAGCCGTGGGAGCAGCAGCCGTACTCGCCGTACGAACATCGGCAGCGCTTCGATCCGGACATCTCGATCGATCCGGGCATCCATGTGTCGCCGGACACCGAGTGGAACGGCGATCCGGGCATCTACGTCGACCCGCCGCAGGGTTGGGGTGGCGATCCGGGGATCGTCGGGCAGCCGCGCGTCACCCTGCTTCCGGGCGCGTCCGACGACCCGCGGGGAGCCGAGCCGGTCGACGCAGTCGGCTCGATCGATGCGGGCGCGCACGTCAAGCACGGCGCCACGTCGCTCATCGTTCCTGGCCTCGCGGGTGGCGCCCTCACCGGCGCCTTCGCCTCAGCTGCCGCACCGGCGGGCCTCAAGGGTGCAACGTTCGCTGGACGCGTGGCGGCGTCGACGGTCACGAGCGTGCTCACCGGCGCGGCCATGGGTCTCGCGGTTGCGGCGAGCTCGCCGACCGATCAGGACAGCCTGGCCGCCCGCTACGCAGTCGCCGGAGGCACGCTCGGCCTCGTGGGCGGCGCGATCGCGCCGGGCGGGATGCGCGGCGTGAGCATGGTCATCGGTGGCGCCGGCAATGCCGCGATCGGTTGGTACGTGGGCCGCAGCCTCGAGACCAGGGCCAAGGCCGATGCCGCCGCGGCCGCAGCGAACGTGCAGCTCGATCCGACCAGCTCGCCCGCGTTCCCGACGATCTCCGCGTAGTCGGTTCGGCTCCTAGAAGACGGGCGTCTCGGTCCAGCTGCCGAACACCTCGCGCATGGCGCGGACGATCTCGCCCTCCGTGCAGGTCGCACGGGCGCAGTCGAGCAGCGGATACATGAGGTTGGCATCGCCGCGGCACGCCTCGGTGAGGTCGGCGAGCGCCTTCTGGGCGACGGCCTCGTCGCGATCGGCGCGAGCCTGTCGCGTGCGAGCAGCCTGCTCGGCTTCGAGGTTGGGATCGATCTTGAGGATCGCCACCTCGGGCTCGTCCTGCACCTGGTAGGCGTTCACGCCGACGATGCGGCGCTGCCCCGCCTCCACTTCCTGCTGCCAGCGGAAGCTCGCGTCGGCGATCTCGCGCATCTGGAAATTCTGCTTCACGGCCTCGACCGTGCCGCCCAGCTCGTCCATCTGGCGGAAGTAGTCGTAGGCATCGGCCTCGATGCGGTTGGTCATCTCCTCCACGAAGTAGGACCCGCCGAGCGGATCGATCGAGCTGGTGACTCCGGTCTCCTCCTCGATGACCTGCTGCGTGCGCAGCGCGATCTGCACCGCCGCCTCGGTCGGCAGCGCGATCGCCTCGTCGTAGGAGTTGGTGTGCAGCGACTGACATCCACCCAGGATCGCGGCCATCGCCTCGACCGCGGTGCGCGCGACGTTCACGAGCGGCTGCTGCCAGGTGAGGGATACGCCCGCGGTCTGGCAGTGGAAGCGACACAGCAGCGAGCGCGGATCCTTGGCGCCGTACTTGTCGCGCATCACCGTCGCCCAGATGCGGCGCGCCGCGCGCAGCTTCGCGATCTCCTCGAAGAAATCGATGTGCGCGTTGAAGAAGAACGACAGTCGCGGCGCGAACGCATCGACGTCGAGACCTCGCGCGATGGCGTGCTCCACGTACGCGAATCCGTTGGCGAGCGTGAACGCGAGCTCCTGGGCGGCGGTCGAGCCCGCCTCGCGGATGTGGTAGCCGGAGATGGAGATCGGGTGCCAGCGCGGCATCTCGTTCGTGCAGAACTCGACCATGTCCGTGACGAGCCGCATCGACGGGTCGGGCGGGAACAGCCACTCCTTCTGCGCGATGTACTCCTTGAGGATGTCCGTCTGGATCGTCCCCGAGAGTTTCGCGAGCGGAATGCCGCGGTTCTCGGCCATGACCGCGTAGTACGCCAGGATGATCGGCGCGGGGCCGTTGATCGTCATCGACGTGGAGACCTCGTCGAGCGGGACGCCCTCGAACAGGCGCTCCATGTCGAGCACGCTGTCGACCGCGACACCCTCGCGACCGACCTCACCGAGCGCGTGCTCGTCATCGGAGTCGTAGCCCATGAGCGACGGCATGTCGAAGGCGACCGACAGGCCGTGCTGGCCGTGCGCGAGCAGGTAGTGGAAGCGCTCGTTGGTCTCGGCAGCCGTGCCGAATCCGGCGAACTGGCGCTGGGTCCACGGCTTGCCGCGGTACATCGACGGATAGACGCCACGCGTGAACGGGAACTGGCCCGGATAGCCGAGATCCGCCGCATAGTCCGTGCCCGCGCTCTCCGGCGTCGACATGCGTGGCACCTCGGCGGCGCTCATCGTGGTGAACAGCTCGTCGCGATCGGGGGTCCTGGCGAGCGCACCCTGCCACGCGGCCTCGGCCTCGTTGGCGGGCGTGTCGGAATCCGCGCGGTGGCGCGGGGTCCAGGAGCTCTGTCGATCGGCGATGGCCACGGCTGTCGTCCTTCGGGTTCTCGGGGTGCGCTCGTGCGCGCGCGAGCGCCACGAACCAGAGGATCGTATCGGACCCGCGACCCGAGAACGCCGGAGCGTCGTCTCCTTGGGTCGACGACGCGCGCCGTGAAAAAGCAAACGCACGACCTCGCAGGTCGGGTGCCGAAACTTGCACTTGCACCCGCACGCGACCTACGCGCGGTTGCACATCGCGGTGAGTGATCGTTCCTTCAAAACGCACAAAGCTCCCCGCACCTATCCGGTCCTCCATCGCCTCGGAGAAACGGGGTAGTTCGAGCGTCACACCCTTCGCACCGCAGGACTACTGTTCTCGCAGCGACCGGGAACGTCGCGCACTGGGAAATGGGAGGCACGGAAGCCATGCGAGACACGCTCTTCGAACTCGGCAGCACGGTGCGATGCATCGACGCTGCACGCAGCTGCACGAATGTGCACGCCGACGTGCACGACCTGACGGTCCATGGCGGCCGGGTCGCTCGTACGCTTCCCGCATCATTCCGATCCTGCCCAGCAGGACCGGACGCAACGATCGGCAAGGCCCCCTCCAGCCGTCCAAGGAGCGCCATGCAATCCCGTACGAATGATGCGCCTCACAGCACCCGCCCGACGCATCGCGTCGAGCAGGAAGACGACCGAGCCTGGCTGCACGACACCGTGCTGCAGGTGCTCGAGTACCTGGCCACCGGCGGGTACGGCTCGTGCACCGACGCCCAGCGACTCATGCAGGTCGCGGCACGCGCGGCCGATGACCTGCGCGAGGTCATCGATGGCAGCGAGCTCTCGGACGTCCCCACCCCGTTCGTCGACGGGCTGCGCTCGGTCGTGGAAGAGGCGCGCGACCTGTCCGGCATCGACGTGCACCTGGAGCTGACCGGGCCCGTCGACGCCATCGACCCCATCGTGGGCGGCGAGATCGTCGCCGTGGTTCGCGAGGCGCTCAACAACATCCGCAAGCACTCGGGCGCTCGTGTCGCGTTCGTGGAGTGCGACGTCAACGTCGACCGGCTCGAAGTGCGCGTCGTCGACAACGGACATGGATTCGATCCGCTCACGGTCCGCGAGGGCCTCGGCATCCGATGCAGCATGCGCCAGCGGATGGCGCGATGCGGTGGTTCGATCGCGATCGCGAGCGCGCCGGGCCGCGGCGTCGTCGTGCGGATCACCAGCGGCACGACCAACCCCCGAATGACGGAGTCAGTGGCATGAAGATCAACGTACTCATCGCAGACGATTTCCCGCTCATCCGCAACGCGCTCGTCGACGCGATCGGCCGCGACCCGGACATCACCGTCGTGGGCGCGGCGACCAACGGCACCGAGGCGGTCGAGCTGACCTTGCAGCACCGCCCCGACGTCGTGCTGCTCGACGTGCACATGCCTGACATGTCAGGGCTCGTCGCCCTGGAACGCATCATGGAGCAGGCCCCTGACTCTCGCGTGGTGATGCTCACCGCGACGGAGAAGGTCGACGTCTTCCTGGAGGCGATCGCCAACGGCGCGGCCGGCTACCTCAACAAGCGCATCGGCACCAGCGAGCTCGTGCAGGCGGTCATCACCGTGCACGGCGGCGGCTCGGTCATCTCGCCGGACCTGGCGGGCAGCCTGCTCCACGAGTACTCGGCACACCGCCGCGGGAAGCCGGGCGCGGTTCGACCGCTGCTCGCCGACCGCGAGCAGGAGGTCCTGCGCCTGGTGGCGCTCGGCCACACCGACAAGGAGATCGGACGGACGCTGTACATCTCGCCGCGAACCGTCCAGAACCACCTGACGCGCATCCGCCACAAGACCGGGCTCCAGCGCCGGTCCGAGCTGGCGCGATGGGCAGCAGACCACGCCCGGATCTGACGCCGGGAACATCACTGGGGAACGAGGCGCACGGCCGAGCTTGGGGCTGTGCCGTGCGCCGATGAAGGAGCACTGGGGAACATGGACATCATCGACATCCTGATCGCAGCGGTCACGCTGGCAACCTGCACGTTCTCGTACATCGCGCTCGAGCGACTGGAACGGACGCGATGACGCGTGACGAGCCGACGCCCGCCGAGCGCATCGCCGACGCGGAGCGACGCATGGCGGACGCCGAGGCGCTGCTGGAGATCGCCAGCGCGCAGCTGTCGGTGGCAGCTCGCAACATCGCGAACGCGAATGCGGCGGAGCGCGAATATCGGCGTGCGACGTGGCACTACACGCAGCTCATGAAGCATCGCATCACCACGCCGCTGCAGACGATCATCGGCATGGCCGACACGTTGCGTGACATGCCGGAGCTGGAGCGGTCGCGTCGCCAGGCGATGGTCGAGGCGATCAGCCAGCAGGCACGATCGCTTCGCGAGCTGTGCATGACGGTTGACACGTTCGACGAGCCGGCCGTGTCACACAGGCCGGCGCCGCTCGATCGGGCCGTCGGCGACCTCGCGCGCATGCGTGATCGCGTGAGCGTGGCGAGTGGCACCAGGTCGAGTGCGACCGATGCTTCGTCCAGCGACGTCCCGGCGGGCGAGCCTGTTGCCGAGACGTCGATGGAGGGCGCACCGGCCGACGACGATCGACCGCTGCCCGACCCGCCCACGAACCTGCGACGGTTCCGACGCTCGTCGGATCGCTGACGGCTCGCAGCGGTCGTCGATCAGAATTCGATGCCGCGTCGCGCCGGGATGCCGGCCTCGTAGAAGTGCTTGACCATGCGCATCTCGGTGACGAGGTCGGCACGCTCGACGATGCGGGGTGACGCATCGCGACCGGTGAAGACGAGCTCGACGTGCTCGGGGCGATCGTCGCAGAGCGCGAGGACGTCGTCCTCATCGACGAGCCCCAGGTTCACCGCGACGTTCACCTCGTCGAGCACGACCAGGTGGTAGTCGCCCGAGGCGATCGCCTCGCGGGCGGTCTGCATGCCCTGCACGGCGATCTCGATGTCGGCGGGATCCGGATCGCTCGGGTCGACGAAGTTCATGCGACCGGCGAGGTGGTAGTCGACCATCGGCATGTGCTCGCGGATGAAGCGCAGCTCACCGTAGTTCGGATCGCCCTTGAGGAACGAGACGATGCACGAGCGGTGGCCGTAGCCTGCGGCGCGGCACACGAGGCCGAGCGACGCGGTCGTCTTGCCCTTGCCGTCACCGGTGTAGACCTGCACGTAGCCGGGGCGGGGCGCATGGCGTTCCTCGCGCTCGAGGTCCTTCACGCGGTCGCTCTTCCAGTGCTTCTGCCCGAGGCCCTCGAAGCCGGTGCCGCCGTCTGCTGAGTCGTCGTCCATGGACTGGAGACTACTGGCGGGGACGAGCTGGCGGACTAGCTGGATGCGTCGCGGCGGTTGAGCCAGTCGACGACGCCGTGCAGGTCGCCGAGGTGCTCGGGCTCGTCGCGACCGCCGACGCCGTCAGCGGTCGGAGCGGTCGACGGGGCGGCTTCGGTCGTTCCGTTCGCGTCGGCGAGCGCGACCAGGCGGGCACGGTCGGAGCGGAGGATCTCGTCGAAGGCGGCGGAGCAGGTCGAGCGCCAGGACCCGGTGACGGCGTCCACGCGGATGATGCGGATGCGTGCGCTCGCGGCCTCGAGCCCCGAATCGCCGAGCTGGATCTTGGCCTCGATCAGGTCGCCGGGCGCGAACGGCGCGCTCGTGACGAACCGGACGGCGTTGGAGCTGACCTCCACCGTGTAGGTGTGCAGCTCGCGGCCGGGTCGGATCGCGCGGGCGCGGACGACGCGCAGCTCGATCGGCAGCTCGATCGCCGCCCGCGTATCGGTGCGGCGCTCGTCGTAGCGCGAGAGGCGGCCGGCAGCCGACACGCGGATCGTCGGCACTGCGGAGCGGTCATCCATCGCCACGACACGGGTGTCCATGCTGAACCACGCGTCGTCGCGCTCCCAGGTGACCACGACCTGGTCGCCGGCCTCGAGCGGCAGCGCGGGAAAGGCGAGCTGCACGTCGCCGTTGCCGAGGTCCTCGACCCGGCTGGGGACGGGCACGTGCTCGCCCATCGTCACGGTGACGCGCTGGTTCACTTCCGGCAGCAGGTGCGGCGGGATCGCGTTCGCGGACACGCCGCCCACGGAGGACGTCGCTCGGCTCTTTCGAATTCGGTCGAAGATCGCCACGCGCTGGCCTCCTGGCGGTCGGGGCGGGCACCCCGATGATTCCCGCTCGGAAGAAAAAGCACGCATTCGTGGGTTGGCCGACGTCTGGCCGCCGCCGGGGCCCGGCGCTCGATCAGTGCGAAGGCGTCATCGGACGTCGAGACCGAGCAGCTTGCGGGCGATCACGAGCTTCTGGATCTCGCTCGTGCCTTCGTAGATCTCGGTGATCTTCGCGTCGCGGTAGTAGCGCTCGGCCGGGAACTCCTTGGAGTAGCCGTACCCGCCGAGCACCTGGATCGCCTCGCCCGTGACGCGGCGCGCGACGCCCGACGCGAACAGCTTCGCTTGGGCACCCTCCACGGTGTGCGCCTCGCCCGCCATCTTGCGCGCCGCGGCGCGGTAGGTGAGCGCGCGGGCGGCCTCGATCTCGGTGGACATCTCGCTCAGCTTGAACGCGATGCCCTGGTGGGCGCCGATCGGCTTGCCGAACGTCGTGCGCTCGGTCGCGTAGGACGCGGCGAGGTCGAATGCGGCCTGCGCGATGCCGAGCGCCTGCGCGGCGATCGTGATGCGGCCGCCGTCGAGTGTCTGCATCGCGATCCTGAAGCCCTTGGCGCGCTCGCCGAGCAGGTCCGCGGGCGCGACCGCAACGTCGTCGTACACCATGTCGACGGTGTTCGACGAGTTGAGGCCGAGCTTCTCCTCCACGCGCCCGACCGAGAGGCCAGGTGCATCGCCGCGCACCAGGAAGCACGACACGCCGCGGGCGTCGTCGGTGCCATCCTCGGTGCGCGCGAAGGTGACGAACGAGCCGGCGTGGCCGCCGTTGGTGATCCACTGCTTGGTGCCGGTGATGCGGAAGCTGCCGTCGCCCTGCTCGATGGCGCGTGCGCGCATGGCGCCGGCGTCGCTGCCGCTGCCGGACTCGGTGAGGGCGAACGCGCCGATGCGCTCGCCGCGCGCCAGCGGCGGCACCCACTCCGCCTTCTGCTCGTCGGTGCCCCAGTGCAGGATCGGGAGCGTCGACGCGGAGGTGTGCACGGCCATGGTCACGCCCACGCCCGCGTCGGCGCGCGAGAGTTCCTCGACCGCGAGCACGTAGCTGAGGAAGTCCATCCCGGCGCCGCCGTACTCGGCGGGCACGCAGACGCCCATGAGGCCCAGGTCGGCGAGCTCGGCGTAGAGCGAGCGGTCGAACACGTGCCCGCGATCCCACTCGGCCGCGTTCGGAGCGATGCGCTGGGCGGCGAAGTCGCGCACCATGGCGCGGACCTCGCGCTGATCGTCGGTGAGGTCGAACTGGCGGGCCGTGGCGGTTTCCATGGCGGGATCCTACGCGGGTCGCTGCAACGCTCGGAGCGCGGCTCCCGACATACGGGGTGATGCGACGTGCCGGGGGGCGCGTCCACGAGGGGAGCACGACATGGGAATCCTGACGGGCGCGGCTGGCCGCGCACTGCGAACGCTGACGCCGCTGACGACGCCGACCAAGGGCCTCGACGCGCTGGTGCTCGTGCATCGCGCAACGCCGGACATGGCCAAGGCGCTCGGTGACGATGCCGCCAAGGCACTCGGCAAGAAGCTGTTCGACGCGTCGCGCAGCGGTTCCACGCGCACGGCGACCTCGCGAGAGACCATTCGCCTCGGGCTGGAAGAGCTGTCGGATGCCGCATCGGCGACGGCGCGCAAGCGCATGGTCATCGGCACGCTCGGCCTTGGCGGCGCACTGGCTGGCCTGCTCGCGCTGCGCGGCGCAGCCAGCGGTGGCAACTCGGTGCCGATGGCGCCGGGTCCGATCGGCGGGCACGACGCGCCGGCCGAGCACGGCACGTCCGTCTAGCAGCGTGGCGGATTACTCGTAGGAATAGACGCCCTTGCCGCTCTTGCGGCCGAGGCGGCCTGCCGCGACGTACTGGCGCAGCAGCGGGGCAGGGCGGTACTTGTCGTCGCCCAGGTCGCGGTGCAGCACCTCGCAGATGGCGAGGCACGTGTCGAGGCCGATGAGGTCGGCGAGCGCGAGCGGACCCATCGGGTGCGCCATCCCGAGCTTCATCACTGTGTCGATGCCCTCGGCGTCGCCGATGCCTTCCTGCAGCACGTAGAACGCCTCGTTGACCATCGGCAGCAGGATGCGGTTGGCGATGAAGCCGGGAACGTCCTTGGAGTGCACCGGCGACTTGCCGAGCTCGCGGGTGAGCTCCATGACGAGGGTCGTGGCGGCCTCGGTGGTCTCGAGCCCGGAGATGACCTCGACGAGCTCGAGTACCGGGACGGGGTTCATGAAGTGCATGCCGACGACGTGCTGCGGGCGCGTCGTGGCGGCGGCGATCGTCGTGATCGAGATCGACGAGGTGTTCGAGGCGAGCACGGCGCCGGCAGGCATGCGTGCATCCAGGTCGGCGAAGATCCTGAGCTTCGTCTCGAGGTGCTCGGTCGCGGCCTCGATGGCGAGCTGGACGTTCGAGAGGTCCGCTCCGTCGAGCCCCTCGAGGTAGGTGATGCCCTCGGTCGCGTTGCGGTGCTGCTCGTCGCTCAGGCGCCCCTTCTCGTGCAGGCGGCGCGCGCTCTTGTTGATGCCCGCCTTCGCGCGTGCGAGCTGGTCGGCAGAGACGTCGGCGAGCAGGACGTTGCGGCCGGCCTGTGCGAACACCTGCGCGATGCCCGACCCCATCTGGCCGGCGCCGACGACGAGCACGCTCGTCACGTCGGCGGGCGTGGCCGGGATCGCGGTGGTCGGGGCAGGGGCGGTCGGTGCGTCGGTCGCGTTCATGTCGCCGATGCTACCGCGACGGCGATCGCGTCATGATTTCGTTGAAAACACGGCTACGAAACAATGACGCAGAGCGACGCCGCGGACCGTGTCATGGAATCGTTGTCGCCACGTGCACGAACTCATGACGCGCGCCAACGATCGGGCACCGGCGCCGGGCGTCGGGTCGGGTCGGGTCGGTGCGAGCCCTCAGCCTCGGGCGGCGATGGCGGCGAGCCGACCGGGCCGCACGTTGATCGCGGGCGAGGTCGCGTCGACGGCTCGCACGCCGGTCTTCCTGCGCCGCTTCGGCGCACCGGCTGCGGGCGCGGCCGGAGCCACGGGCGCCGGAGCTGCGGGAGCCGGCGAGGGCACGGTGCCGGGATTGCCGTTCGGAGCCTTGACCGGGTCGCCGGGCGTCGGGCCGGGAGCAGGCGCCTTGGCGGCCTCCTCCATGCGCTGCTCGTAGGTCGGCTTGCCGGTGATCCACGAGTAGATCTGGCCACCGAGCTTGCCGAGCATCGGACCGACGGTCGCGTCGACGATCGTGCCACCGATGGAGCCGATGAGCGCAGCACCAGCCATAGCGACGATGGCTCCGCCGACGCCGCCGATGGAGGCACCGAGCCTGACCATGGACGCGTTGAGCGCGTTGCCGAGCAGGTAGGTCGTCGCACCGACGGCCACGCCGCGAGTGGCGGCGCGAGTGAAGTGCTCCATCGCCGGCAGCGGCGACTTGGCGACTTCTTCCTTCGTGCGGATGCCGGCGAGCTGGTTGACGCCGTTCTCGATCGACGTGCCGAGGCCGCGACCGTAGACGGTCGACCAGGCGGCGCCGATGATGCCGTTGAGCAGCGACGCGGACAGCGCCCCGGCGAACGGGGTGCCAGCGCCGGGAGCGGGCGGGGGCGAGCCGGGCAGCGGCGCGTAGGCGACGTTTCGCACGAGCATCGAAGACAGCACGCTGTCGACGAGACCGTTCACGACGCGCCCGGGGGTCAGCGGGGCTGGGGGCTTGATCTCCTCGCCGGAGCGTCCGGTGACCAGGTTCGCGGCGCGCTGCACGAGCGGACCGACGGTCTGGTCGTAGATGGCGCTGACGCCCATGCCGATGAGGCCGCTGGTGATCGCGCCCTTGATCTGGGCGCTGTCCGTCAGCAGGATCTTCTTCGGCGGGGGTGGCGTGGGAGCAGGCGGAGCCGGCAGCGGCACGACGTCCGGCGGGTAGACCGGCGCCGGCGGCGGTGGCGGCGGCTTGAGCGCTTCGGTGAGCGCCATCTTCATCCAGGTGGTGACGATGCCCTTGGTGGTGCCGGCGATGAGCTTGTTCGGGGGGGTCGGCTTCCAGCCAAGGCCGGGCTCGCCCTTCGAGCCCTTGATGGCGTCGGCGATGATGGTGCTGACCATGCCGTTGAACTGGCCGACGATGGTACCGGCGACCTTGCCCGGGATGACGGCGCCGTACTTGGATCCCAGGACCGGGAAGTTCTCCGCGTTGAGGAAATCGTTGACGGCCTTCTCGATGTGCGGCGCGACGTAGGGCGAGACCATCTCGGCAGCGGTGCCACCCACGATGTCGGCACCAGTGCCGAGGTAGTCGACGGCGTCGTACTCGGGGCTCTTCACCGCTTCGACGGGCGCGGGCGGCACGGGCGGCGCGGC
>JAOPYQ010000011.1 GCA_025964555.1 Thermoleophilia bacterium
ACCAACGGGCTGCACGCCCACGGCGGCATCCGCGCGTTCGGTGGCACGTTCCTCATCTTCAGCGACTACATGCGTCCCGCGATCCGGCTCGCGGCGCTGCAGGGCCTGCCGTCGATCTTCGTGTACACGCACGACTCGGTGTACCAGGGCGAGGACGGCCCGACGCACCAGCCGATCGAGCAGCTCGCATCGCTGCGCGCGATGCCGAACCTGCTCGTGCTGCGGCCGGCCGAGGCGAACGAGACGCTCGCCGCATGGAAGGTCGCGATCGAGCAGAAGGATCGCCCGGTCGCGCTCGCGCTCACGCGCCAGAAGCTCGCACCGTTCACCTACGGCGGCGATTCCAAGCTCTCGGGCGAGGCCGTCGTGCGCGGCGGCTACATCCTGCGCGAGGCGACAGGCGGCAAGCCCGAAGTCATCGTCATCGCCACCGGCTCCGAAGTGCACCTCGCGCTGGCCGCCGCCACGCGCCTCGAAGAGGACGGCACCCCCACGCGCGTGGTGAGCATGCCGTGCCAGGAGCTGTTCGTCGAGCAGCCACGCGAGTGGCGTGATGAGGTGCTGCCGCCAGCGGTGCGCGCGCGCGTGTCGGTGGAAGCTGCGACCACGTTCGGCTGGGAGCGATTCGTCGGCGACGCAGGCGAGACGGTCGGCATCGACCGCTTCGGCCTCTCCGCGCCGGGCGACCAGGCTGCCGACGCGCTCGGCATCAACATCGACTCCGTGGTCGCCGCGGCGCATCGTGCGCTCGCGACCGTCCACGGCTCGGACGAGGGATGACGACCATGTCGCAGACGATCGCGATCGGCGCCGACCACGCGGGCTACGAGCTCAAGGACGAGGTCGGGCGGATCCTGCAGGGTGCCGGCTACGAGGTGCTCGACCTGGGCACCAACGGACCCGAGAGCGTCGACTATCCCGACTTCGCGGCTGCCGTCGGTCGTGCGGTGCAGGACGGACGAGCGTCGCGCGGCGTGGTCGTGTGCGGTTCGGGCGCCGGGGCCTGCATCGCCGCGAACAAGCTGACGGGGATCCGTGCAGCGCTCGCACACGACACCTACACCGCGCACCAGGCCGTCGAGCACGACGACGCCAACGTCATCTGCATGGGGGCGCGCATCATCGGCGGCGCCCTCGCCGAGGAGATCGTCCTCGCCTTCGCCCGCGCGCAGTTCACGGGCGAGGAACGTCACCAGCGCCGCCTCGACAAGGTGAACGCACTCGAGGCAGGCGCCGGCACCACCGACCAGGAGCACGCACGAGCATGACCTTCGCCAACGATCGACTGACACGACTTGCCGAACTCGGACAGGCCCCGTGGCTCGACTCCATCAGCCGCGACTGGCTGGACACGGGCGAGCTCGACACGCTGCGCGATCGCCTCGCCCTGCGCGGCGTGACGAGCAACCCGTCGATCTTCCAGGCGGCGCTGCAGTCCTCCACCTACGACGCGGACGTTCGACGGCTCGCGGACGAGGGCCTCGAGGATCGCCAGATCTTCCACCGCCTCGCGACCGACGACATCCGCGCCGCGTGCGACGCGTTCGCCGAGATCCACACCGAGACCGGCGACGGGTACGTCTCCATCGAGGTCGACCCGGACCTCGCGCATGACACCGAGGCGACGGTCGCCCAGGCGCACGAGCTCTGGGCCACGGTGCGCCGCCCCAACCTCATGGTGAAGATTCCCGCTACCGAGGCCGGCCTGCCGGCGATCGAGCAGGTGGTCAGCGAGGGCATCAACGTCAACGTGACGCTGCTCTTCGACGTTGCCGTGTACTCGCGCGTTCGCGAGGCGTGGCTGCGAGGCCTCGAGCGACTGCACGCGGACGGCGGTGACGTCGCCGCGCTCGCGAGCGTCGCATCGTTCTTCGTGAGCCGCGTCGACACGAAGGTCGACGGGCTGCTCGATGCGATGGACGGCGAGGACTGTCGCGAGCTGCGCGGGACTGCCGCGGTCGCCAACGCAGTGGTCGCGTGGGCCGACGCGCAGAAGCTGTACGAGGATCCGCGCTGGACGCCGCTCGCAGCGGCAGGCGCGCAGGTGCAGCGACTGCTGTGGGCGAGCACCGGTACGAAGGATCCGAGCTACTCGTCGTCCAAGTACGTCGACGAACTCGTCGTCGAGCACACGGTCAACACGATGCCACTGCCGACGCTCGAGGCGTTCGCGGCAGGCAGCGGCGAGGTCGTCGCCACGATCGACGCGGAGCGTGTCACTCGCGCCCGCCGCGAGCTCGATCGCCTCGCCGAGTGCGGCATCGACATGTCGCAGGTGACCGACGAGCTGCGCGACGAAGGCGTCGCTGCCTTCGTGGGCGCGTTCGACGGGCTCATCGCCGACGTGGCGTCCAAGCGCGCCGCGGTCACGAGCAGCTGACACAGCGCGCGACGAACGTCCCCCCGGAGAATTGCCGCGGGGCCCGACACAGGCAATGTCGGGCCCCGAAGCTGGTGTGCTGATCGGTCGGGTGCCCCCGGACCGATCGTGTGGCTGAGGCCGCAGCCCCTCCGGATGAAGGTGCCTGTTCGGTAGTCGCGAGAAGCCTGGGGGGCAATGTCGCGCGAACGAGGCGCCGGTGAGAGGGTCGCATCCGGTTTTGCAGGCGGGACGACGAACTCAGCCATGATCTTCCCGAGACGTTTGCAGGCGCTCGGGAATGCTTGTCGTGGAACGCTAGCCGCGCATGCGGGCCATGGCATCCGCGAGGCGAGCGATGCTCGGATCGTTGATGCTCGTCACGCCGGTCGAGCCGAAGCCCGAGATCGGCGACGTGTAGGACGGCAGCACCAGGCCAGAGCCGGTGACGGCCTCGCCGCGTGCGTTGGTCGTGATGGTCAGCGGCGAGCTCGGAGCGACGGGGGCGGCCGGAGCGACCGGTGCCACGACCGTGGCGGGAGCCGCGACGGTCGTCGGACCCGGACGCTGTGCCTCCGCGATGAACTCGCTGACCGAGCCGGTGAACTTGCGCGGCTGCGTACCGGGCTGCCAGTTCGAGCCGATGCCCGTGCCGCCGCCGGTGACGGTGGCGGGCGCGGAGGCGGCGGCCGACGTGGCGGCGGGCGTCGCGATGGCGGCGCCTTCCACGGTGTCGGCTGCGGCGACCGTACCGGTGGTGGGCACGACGTGCGAGGTGGCGGCTGCGGTCTCGACGACCTCGTCCGCGTTGGCGGCAACCGTCTCGACGACCTCGTCCGCGTTGGCGGCAACGGTCTCGGCGACCTCGTCGGCGACCTTCGGCAGCGCGGCGGTCCACTCGGAGCGGACGGCGTCGCCGGCGGCGGTCTGCGCCATGCGGAACGCATCCTCCTCGATGTACTTGCCGAACACCTGCTTGGCCAGGTCGGGCTCGGCCTCGAAGAGCTTGGCGACCGAGTTGTCCCACTTCATGTGGGCGTCGGCGACCTCGTCCGAGAGCTTGCCGGCAGTCTTGGCGGCGTCCCAGCTGGTGCGGGCGCCGTCCATGTTGGCGACGGCGTCGTCGAGCAGGGCGGCCGATTCGGGCGAGAGCGCCGTGCGGTCGATCGCGGCGACGGCGGTGGCCGCCTCGTCGAAGATGCCGGTGAACACGCGGTGGTTGGACAGCGCGGCGAACAGGTCCTGCGGCATGGTGCCACCGGCCAGCGGCCACTGCGTCTTCGTGGTGTTGGCGAGCGCCGTGTACCACTCCGGCTGGTGCGCGACCTGCAGGCCCTTGATGTAGCTCATCGGGCGCAGGCCGTCCTTGGAGAAGCCTCCGAGGTCGCGTGCCAGGTTGCCGGCCATGACCGCGCCGAGTGTCTGGCGCTGCTGCGCGGACAGGGCGAGGACGTCGTCGGACAGGTTGACCGCGTTGGTGAGCCAGTCCGGGTTCTTGCCGAGCTTGGTGCCGGCGACCTCCATGAGGCCGAC
>JAOPYQ010000029.1 GCA_025964555.1 Thermoleophilia bacterium
GGAGAGCGAGATGGTGCGCGACGGCATCGAGCGCTTCATGTTCGATGCGCCGTGCGACGCGTGCGAGGGCAAGCGGCTGCGTCCGGAATCGCTGGCGGTGACGATCGGCGGCACCAACATCGCCACGGTGTCGGCGTACGACGTGGCCACGGCAGTGCAGTGGCTCGAGTCGCTCGAGCTGAGTGACACGGAGATGATGATCGCGCGCCGCATCGTGCGCGAGATCGCCGAGCGACTGCGGTTCCTGGAGGACGTCGGCGTCGGATACCTCGGGCTCGACCGCGCATCGCGGACGCTGTCCGGTGGCGAAGCGCAGCGCATACGGCTCGCCACGCAGATCGGCTCGAGCCTGGTCGGAGTGCTCTACATCCTCGACGAGCCGTCGATCGGCCTGCACCAGCGCGACAACGGCAAGCTGCTCGGGACGCTCACGAAGCTGCGGGACATCGGCAACACGGTGATCGTCGTGGAGCACGACGAGGAGACGATGCGCGAGGCCGACTACCTCGTGGACATCGGGCCGGGCGCGGGCGAGCACGGCGGACATATCGTCGCGCAAGGGACCGCGAAGCAGGTCGAGAAGGTCAAGGCGTCGGTGACGGGCCAATACCTGTCCGGCAAGCGCAGCATCCCCATCCCCGAGCGGTACGACGAGGACCGCGGCTGGATGACGGTGCGCGGCGCGACGGCGAACAACCTGCAGGAAGTCGACGTGTCGATCCCGGTGGGGCGGTTCACGTGCGTGACGGGGGTATCGGGCTCGGGTAAGTCGACGCTCGTCAACGAGATCATCTTCAAGGCGATGGCGACGAAGCTCAATCGTGCGCGCATGCGCCCGGGCCCCCACAAGTCGATCGACGGGCTCGACAACTTCGACAAGGTGATCGAGGTCAACCAGGGGCCGATCGGCCGCACGCCGCGCTCGAACCCGGCGACCTACACGGGCCTCTTCGACCACATCCGCACGCTCTACGCCAAGGTGCCCGAGGCGCGCATGCGCGGCTACAAGGCGGGGCGCTTCTCGTTCAACGTGAAGGGTGGCCGCTGCGAGACGTGCAAGGGCGACGGTACGATCAAGATCGAGATGCACTTCCTCCCGGACGTCTACGTGCCGTGCGAGGTGTGCGACGGCCGGCGGTACAACTCCGAGACGCTCGAGGTGCGCTACAACGGCAAGTCGATCGCCGACGTGCTGCACATGAGCGTCGAGGAAGCCGTCGAGTTCTTCGGCAAGATCCCCACGCTTCGGCGCCGCCTGCAGGCACTCTCGGACGTCGGGCTCGACTACATCCGCCTGGGCCAGCCCGCGACGACGTTGTCGGGCGGCGAGGCGCAGCGCGTGAAGCTGGCGACGGAACTGGCGAAGGTCCAGACCGGGCGCACGCTGTACATCCTCGACGAGCCCACGACCGGCCTGCACTTCGCCGACATCGAGAAGCTCATGGAGGTCGTGCTCAAGCTGCGCGAGCAAGGCAACACCGTGCTCGTGATCGAGCACAACCTCGACGTGATCAAGTGCGCCGACTACATCGTCGACATGGGACCCGAAGGCGGCTCCGGCGGTGGCGAGGTGCTCGCGGTCGGAACGCCCGAGCAGGTGGCGGCGGTCAAGGAGTCGTTCACGGGGCAATACCTGGCGAAGCTCGTGAAGCCCGACGCCTCGGGCAAGCAGGGCATCGTCGTGGCGCAGCCGAAGAAGCGCGCCCCCCGCAAGAAGAAGACCGCCGCCGCGACGAGGTAGTCGTCGCGACGGCGGTCGAGCATGGTCGGACGCGATCGCCCGTGTGGAGGAGTGTCAGCCGCCCAGGATGCTGACGACCCGTTGCATGAGGCCGCCCGCCGTGTCGCCGAGCAGCTGCATCGACAGCATGATCGACAGGGTGATGACTGCGAGCACGATGGCGTATTCGGCCATCGTCTGCCCGTCCTCCGAACGTCGCGCCGCGTCCGTAGTGGTATCGCGGTGCATGATTCCGACTCCGATCGATGAATTTCGAATGATGCGGAGGGCAGGACGCCACAAAGCGTGTCGTACGCCCCCCGGCAGAAGGCTCCGACCCCGGTATCGGCTGTTCCATGCTCGTTCGTGAGTGCCCGAACAAACGCCTGACAATCAGCCCATATCCGCGTGGAGCAGCCGCGAATCGACGATCGGGACGCCATCGACGCGTGCTCGCACGACCATGAGCACGTCGCGATCGAACACGTCGATCGGGTCGAACGTGGCCGGATCCACGGTCGCGACGTCCTCGACCAGCAGCTCGGAGCCGCCGTCCGCGAGGCGTGCCTCGGCGCGAGCGCGCAGCCGGAACAGCGAACGCTCGCCCTCGGCCGCGGACAGCGCGACGGCCTCCAGCGCACGGGGAACTGCGGCTGCCGCCTCGCGCGCGCCCGCGTGAAGCTCGGTGCTGGCCGATCCGAGCGGAATGCCGTCGGGGTCGCGGGGCGTGGCGACGGTTCGCACCTCGACCTGCAGCAGCAGGTCGCGCGTCACGTCACGCAGCATCCGCGCGTGGTCGTAGTGCTCGTCGCCCACGTACACGACGTCGGGGCGGATGATCCCGAGCTGCTGGGCATCGGCCGTCGCGACGTGTGCGAGCTCCGGCTGGCGCGTGGGCACGACCTGGATCGTCGCGTGCTCGACGAGCGGACCCGGCTTCGGGCGCCAGAGCAGGTCGGCGCCCGCACCACGCGCGAAGGTCTCGTCGGAGCGCTCGTGGTAGGCGGGAGTCCCGTCGGGTCGGACGATCGTGACGATCACGAGGTCGCACTGCGCCCGCGCACGACGCACGATCGCGACGTGCCCCTCGTGCAGGTCGCCGCGCGTCGGCACGAGCCCGACGCGATCGCCGCGCGCGTGCGCGACCTCGACCTGGTGGCGCACTTCCTCCGACGTGGCGATCACCCTCATGGCTGCTCCTGCGGTGGTCCCTCGGGCGCGAACTGGCTCGGATCGAGGATCGCCTCGAGCACTGCCCGGTGCCCATCCATGCCGAGCCGGCCAGCAGTGAACGCCTGGTTGGCCGCGGTCGCCACGATCGGGATGAACAGCGCGTCGGCCTGGCTGCCGGACGCCCGCACCGCTGCGACCTGTGCCGCCACGGCAGCGGCGTCGCCGCGCACGATCGGTCCCGCGAGCGATTCCACCGGCCCCGAACGCACGGCGCGTTCGACCGCTGACGCTGCGAGCCGGCCGTAGGCGCCACGAGCGACACCCTCGTGCATCGAAGCCTCGGCGGCGAGGTCGTCGACCGCCGCGAGCAGCACGGCCGGGCCGTTCGCCGCCAGCGTGCAGCATGCCGCGTGGAGCGCCCACGTGCCTGCGTCGGCGCCGAGGTCGAAGGGACGCAGCGACAGCGCGTGCGCGAGCGCATGCAGGAACGTGCGCGTCGGCTCGTCGGTTGCGCCGATCGCGGCGCCGGCGCCGGCCAGGGCATCGGGCCCCTCGTGGTGGTCGGCGACGGACGCGACCGGGTGCAGCACGCCCACGTCGTGGCCAGCCGCCGCGAGGGGCGCCAGTACGTCGATGCCGCCCAGGGCGGACGTCGACACGATTCGCAGCCGGATGGGGGAGGAGCCATCCGGGCGGCCGGCGAGCCGAGCGACCACGCCTGCGAGGGCATCGTCGGGCACGCACAGCAGCAGGCAGTCCACCTGCTGGGAGGCGGCGACTGGATCATCGTGCGACGGAACGCCGAGCACGTGCGTGGCACGTTCACTGCCGTCCGCCGTCGCCGCGGCGACGTGCACGAGCTCGAAGCCCTGCTGTTGCAGGGCGCGGCCGATGGTGAGGCCGAGGCGTCCGGCACCGACGATGCCAAAGCGCAGTGGTCCGAGCTCCAGTTCCACGGGGAGATACTAGGAGCGCCGTCGGAAGCCGCTCGATACAATCCACGCATGCCTGTCTACGAGTTCCTGTGCCGCGACTGCGACACCCGCTACGACGACCTGCTCGGCATGGATGCGTCCATGGACGACCAGTCGTGCCCCGACTGCACCTCGACGGACGTCGTGAAGCTCTACTCGCCGTTCCGCGCGAAGGTGTCGAGCGGTGGCACGACGATCCAGGTCGACGGCTGCCTGCCCGGACCTGCCGGTCAGGCTCGTGCTGGCGGCGGCTGCTGCGGCGGCGGCTGCGGCGGCTGCGGCTGATGCACCCGCGCGAGCCCGTCACGCGCGCGGGCCGCATCCGAGCCCGCGACCTCGCGACGGTCGCGCTGGTCGAGGAGTACGCCAGCGGCTGCGAGCTGTGCCGACTGTGTCGTGACCGCACGACCGTCGTCACCGGCTCCGGCCCGCACGACGCAGACGTGCTCGTCGTGGCAGAAGCCCCCGGCTACCACGACGACCGCACCGGCGTCCTGCTCGCCGGACCGGTCGGGCACCTGTTCGACACGATCCTCGCGGACGCCGGACTCACGCGCGCGAAGATCTTCCTGACCAGCGTCGTGAAGTGCCGGCCGCCAACCGGTCGAACTCCGTTCCCCGACGAGGTCGAATCGTGCGAGGGCTGGCTCTTCCGCGAGATCCAACTCGTGCAGCCCAAGATCGTCGTGACGCTCGGACAGCTCGCGCTGCGCCTGGTCACCGGCCGGCAGGAGCAGCTGCGCGAGGTGCACGGCGCGATGCTCCACGCGCACGTCCAGGGCCGCGACGTCGTCGTGTGGCCACTGTTCCATCCCGCTGCCGCCGTGCACGTCGATTCGCTCACGTCCGAGCTGCGCGCCGATGCCCGCGCCCTTGGCACGCTCCTGCAGGGCGCGCGCTCGGCGCCGCAGCCCCGCAGCGCGGCTGACGACATCCCGTCGCCGCTGCCCGAGCCCGTCCCCGCGGCCGTGGTGCCGGCCCCGGTTTCCGACGATCCCGACACGGGCGAGCCACAGCTCGCGTTCGACGTCTGATGCCGTCGCTCGCCCTGCCAGCCCTCGACGCGACCGAACGGCTCGCCGCGCTGCTCGCGCCATTGTTGCGCGAGGGGGACGTCCTCGAACTCGTCGGTGACCTCGGCGCCGGCAAGACCACCTTCGTCGCCGCACTCGCCCGTGAGCTCGGCAGCGTCGAGCCCGCGCGCAGTCCGACCTACACCGTCGCGCACCGCTACGAGCTCGCCGACGGGCGCTGGCTCGCCCACCTCGACTGCTACCGCTCGACCGGGCCGCTCGACGAGGCGGCGTGGGGCGACCTCGAACCGTACTTCGACGGCGGCATCGCCTGCGTGGAGTGGCCCGACGCGATCCGTCCGTGGATCGCCGACCGCCCGACGTGGCAGCTGCAGCTCGACGTGATCACGATCGATGCACGCGTCGCTCGCCTGACAGCTCCAGCCGATCGTGCGCGCGAGCTGCTCGATGCAGTGCTGCGCGGCGCGGCGACCCGGCCGGCCGCCTAGACTCCTCGCCATGCCCCTGCTCTGCCTCGATACCGCGACCGCGAGCCCCGTCGTCGCCCTGGTTGATGACGACGGCGTCCTGCTCGCCGCACGCGTCGTCGACGGCCGCGCGCAGGAAGTGCTCGGCGCGATCGACGAGGTGCTGACCGAGGCCAGTGTCGCGAAGGCCGACCTCGTCGCCGTGGTCGTCGGGCTCGGGCCGGGGACGTTCACCGGCCTGCGCGTCGGCGTGTCGACCGCACGCGGGATCGCCGACACGCTTGGTGTGCCGCTCTACGGCGAGTCGTCGCTTGTGCTCGCGGGCGCGAGCCACGCCGAAGCTGGCGGCTCGCTGGTTCGCGCGGTCATCCCGGCCGGGCGCGGCGAGAGCTTCGTGCAGGACATGCGCATGGGCGACGACGGAGTGATGCTCGTGGAGGGCGGCTCGGGCGTCGTGTCAGTCGACGCGGCGGGCGCCGCGACTCCCGTCACGCCGGCCGGTCTCGCGCGTGCGGGCTGGCGTGCGTGGCAGCGAGGCGTGCGCGAGGGTGAAGCCGGTGATCCGCTTGCGACGACGCCCGACTACGGCCGCGCGCCCGACGCCGATCCGCCGCGCATGGACGTGCGCCACGACGAGCTGTCGATCGACGACCTCGACGCGCTGCTCGTGCTCGAGGCCCGCTGTTTCGCGACGCCGTGGACGCGCGAGATGTATGCAGGTGAGTTCGCGCGTGCGCGCGAGGACGTCGTGCTGCTCGCAGCGCGCGATGCTGGTGCGAACCGGCGCTTAGTCGGCGCAGCGCTCGCGGCGCGCATCGGTGACTGCTGGCACGTCATGAACGTGCTGGTCGACCCGATCGCGCGCGGCCGCGGGATCGCGTCGCGGCTCGTGGAGGACCTGCTCGCTCGCACGCGGGAACTCGGCGCGGGAGAGGGCTGGACGCTCGAGGTGCGCGACGGGAACGTCGCCGCCATCGCCCTCTACGAACGCCACGGCTTCGCGACGGTCGGGACGCGACCGGGCTACTACGAGGACACGGGCGACGACGCGCTCGTCATGTGGCTGCGAACCGAGTCGCCCGCATTCGCGAAGGAACCTTCGTGACCGCGCGCACCTACCTGGCGATCGAGAGCTCCTGCGACGAGACCGCTGCCGCGATCGTGCGCGGTCGCGAGGTGCTCGCGGAGGCCGTCGCCACGCAGGCCGAACTCCATGAGCGATTCGGCGGCGTCGTGCCTGAGATCGCCTCGCGCCGGCACCTGGAGCTCGTCGACATCGTCGTGCGGGACGTGCTTGAGTGCAGCGGCCTGGAGCGCGTGGAGAACGTCGACGCCGTTGCCGTGACGCGGGGGCCAGGGCTCGTCGGGGCGCTCCTCGTGGGAATTGCTGCCGCCAAGGCGCGCGCGTGGGCAGCTGGTGTCCCGCTCGTGCCGGTCGACCACCTGCTCGGCCACGTCGCCAGTGCGCTGCTCGACCCGGATGCGAACCTGGAGCCGCCGTTCCTGTGCGTGCTCGTGAGCGGTGGCCACACGCTGCTGCTCGACGTCGACGTGGACATGACGCTGACGCTGCTCGGCTCCACGCGCGACGACGCGGCGGGGGAGGCGTTCGACAAGGGCGCGCGCCTGCTGGGGCTCGACATGCCCGGCGGCCCGGCGCTCTCGGCGCTCGCTGCAACCGCGGATCGACGCGACGCCGTGGAATTCACGCCGGCAATGCTCCATCACGACACGCTCGACACGTCGTTCTCGGGGATCAAGACCGCCCTGTCGATCGCCCTGCGCGAACGCGCAGCAATTCGCGCGAACGAACCGACCGATGCACAGCTGGCTGCGGGTTTCGAGGACGCGATCGTGTCGACGATCGTCGGATCCGTGAAGAAGCTACTCAGGCAACGCGGGCCGACGTCCGGGCACGCCTCGGCCCGCGATAGGATGGCGGTCGTCGGGGGTGTCGCTGCAAATGCGACACTCCGGACACGCATGGCAGGGATCTGTCGTGAATTCGGTGTCCAGACCGTCCATGCACCGCTCCGGTGGTGCGGCGACAATGCAGCGATGATCGGGGTGGCAGCCCAGTTCTGCCCCGAACATGCTGGACCGGATGCATGGCAGCTCGATGCATACGCGACGACTCCCCTCTTCAGGCAGGGGAAGTTAGTGCCGAACTGACCGATGATGAGCCCTCGCGTCCCACGCGTATTGCTTTCACACGCGCGCCGCGCGCGTCGATTGCGCATGACCGGCATTGCTGCCGTGGCCGTCGTCGCGTGCGCGGCGACGATCGCGACTGCCGCCACGCCGGTCGCGCTGGGAGCTGACGGCTCCCGATCCGGCTCCACCGATCGCGCAGCGAGCCGAGCGTGGTCGCCGTTCTTCGAGCAGCTGCGCCCGGTCGACGTCGTCGATCCGCGCCGCGTGATCGTGTCGTTCGCCGATCCGAGCCTGGGGGAGTGGGTCGCCGCTGGTGACCGCGACCTCGACGCCGCCGCCCGCACGGCGTGGCTGGCGAAGGCCGCGAAGCTCCAGCAGCAGCGCCTCGATGCGCTCGCGCTGGCCGGCGTGCAGTTCCAGGTCGAGCACCGCTACCTGCGCGTGCTCAACGGCGCATCGATCGTGGTCCACGGGGACGGCGCGCAGCTGCTGCGCGGCATGACCGGCGTGTCCACCGTGACCCCGGTTCGCACGATGTGGCCGACCGCGATCGCCGATGACGGAGGCGCGTCGGGAGCGGCTGTTGCCGCTGGCATGACCGCGCCGCCCGCGACGACCGGCGCAGCGAACCTCGGTGCCGGCGCCGCGAGCGCCGTGACCGTCGCCGTGCTCGACACCGGCCTCGACGTGACCCACCCCGCCGTCGCAGGTCGCGTGAACGCGCCGCACGACGCGACGGTTTCGTCGGAAGGTGGCGCGCTCGGCACGACTGGCGCAGCCGCAGCCGCCGGCGTGACCATCCACGCCGATCCGCATGGAACCGCCGTTGCCGGTGCAGTGCTGGCAGGCGCGACGAAGGGCACGAACGTTCGCATCGCGCCCGTGCAGGTGCTCGAGAGCCGCCCGGCGCGCGACGGTGTCGAGACCGTGCTCGGTGACAGCGACGACCTGCTCGCCGGCCTCGAGTACACGGTCGACCCCGATCGCGACGGCACCACGACCGACGCCGCCGACGTTGCGGTCATCGCATCGACCGCGCCGTTCGCAGGCTTCGTCAACTCGCCCGAGGATCGGGCGGTGCGATCCGCCGACGCTCTCGGCATGGTCGTCGTCGCAGCGAGCGGCAACGACGGCGCGAGCGGTGACGCGGTCGGCACGATCGGCTCGGTCGCCGCATCCGACGCAGCGCTCGCGATCGGTGCAGCCGACCTGCGAGGAGAGACACCCGCGGCTGACGTGCGAGTGCGCGGCGGCGGCGTCGACGAGACGTTCGATGCGGCGCCCGTGCTCACGAGCGATGCGAAGCTGCCGACCGGCGAGCTCGCGGTCGTCGTGGTGGAAGCCGCTGGCGACGATGTCGTCGACTACCTGGATTCGGATCTGCACAGCCGCGTCGGGGGCGCCGTCGCGCTCGTGCAGGCGCACGACGGCGCGACCGTCGCGGCACAGGTTCGCGCCGCAGCCGATGCGGGCGCGGTCGCCGTGCTCGTCGGCGCCGATGGCGCATCCGCTGCTGCTGGCACCGTGGATGTCGACGGCGCTGACATCCCTGCGGTCGGCATCGACCGCGACGACGCCAGCGCACTGCGCGAGGCCCTCGCCGGCGGTGGCCGCCTGGCGATCGAATTCTCCGAGACAACCGAACGCAATCCCGCATTCGGCACCGTCGCCGGCTTCAGCTCAGGCGGCCCGCGCCTCGACGGCATCGGTCGCCCCGACGCGCTCGCCCCCGGAGTCGGCATGCTCGTCGCCGACGCGAACGGCGCATGGCGACACGCGAGCGGAACGTCGATCGCCGCAGCCTGGGCTGCCGGTCAGGTCGCGTCGCTGCGCTCGGCCCAGCCGAGCTGGGATCCCGCACGCGTGCGTGCCGCGCTGCTCGGCTCGGCCATCGCACTTGGTTCGGAAGGCGAGCGCCCCGCGGCGAGCCTGCAGGGCGCCGGCGTGCTCGACGCCGACCGCGCAGCAGCAGCCGACTGGATCGCGACGAACGGTCGCGTCGACTTCGGCACCGTCGCGCCCGGCGCGTTCGCTCGCCGACCGCTGTCGCTGACTGCCCTCACGGGCGGGCGACTCACCGACAGCCCCAGGATCCTGCTCGACTCCGGTGGTGCGGCGCACGGCGTCACGCCGACCCTGTCCGGCAACGACCTCGTCCTGACAGCGGGCGATGACGCGACCGACGGTCACGTCGGTGGATGGCTCGTGCTGCCCGATCAGGGCATTCGCATCCCGTGGTCGGCGACGATCCGCGACGCGAAGGCCGCGACCGTGCCGCTCCGCGCCGAGCTCACCAGCCAGGTGCTCAAGCCCGTGGCCGGACCGGGTGCGTTCGCGAGCTCGCTCGCGCTGTCGATCGGCGGCGCCGGCACGGGCGACGACGAAGCACTCGGCCTCGCCGCCGTGCAGAAGCTCGAGGTGCGTCTGGTCGATGCACGCGGACGCGACCACGGCGTGCTCGGCGGGCTCAACCATGCCCTCCCTGGCATCTACACCTTCGGTCTCACCGGCGTCGATGCCACCGGCCAGCGCATGAAGGCTGGTCGCTGGCAGCTCCACGTGCGCTACGTCCCCGCCTCGGACCCCGACGGCGCCTGGCGTGAAGGCCCCACCGCGACGTTCGCGGTCCAGGCAATCAAGCGCGCGCCGAAGTAGCGGCTTCGCAGGCGATGCGACGGGTGTCGCTCGCAGGGACATTTGGTGGCGCGCGGGCAGGAGCGCTCCCTGAGTGCACGCTGACGCGCACGCTCGATCGCTCCTGCCCACGCTGCCGACCTTCCCCCTCGGCGAATCGCGGTGCGCGTTACGCGACGACAGGCTCCCCAGCAAGTCGTGCGTACACGCCGTCGTATTCGACGCCGTAGTCGCTGAGTACGTAGGCAGCCGCCCCGTCCGCATCTCGCAGCATCGCGAGGAGCAGGTGGTCGGTGCCGATGTGCTCGTCGCCCAGTCGCTGCGCTTCCTCGCGCGCTTGTCGGACGACGTGCCATGCTCGTTCAGTCAGGTCCATGGTAGCGAGTTGATACCCAGCCCTGAAACGACCAAAACCTGTCCGCCTTTCGACAATGTGCCTGCATGACGCGCACACAGGCGGGCAGGCGCGCGAGCGCGGCACGGACGGGCCGGTCCGGGAGGTACGATCCCCGCATGGACGCGCCCTCCGACGCCCCCCTCACCCTCGACGTGTACACGGCGCACGGCTGCTGCCTGTGCGACGACGCCCGTGCGGTGCTCGATCGCCTCGGCCCGGAGCTCGACCTGCCCGTGACGTGGATCCACATCGACGGCGACCCCGCACTCGAAGCCCGGTGGCGCACGGAGCTCCCAGCGGGCGTGCTCGCGGGCCGAAAGGTGTTCAAGTACCGCGTCGACCAGGACATGCTCCGCCGTCGCGTCGCCCAATTGCGCGCCTGAGCAGGTGTTTCTAACCTAGGTACCTAACGTAGGTAATTGCACCGATCCGGGATCCCGGGTGCTGCCGCATATTGGAGGCACAGGGAGGCAGCGAGGAGCTTCCCACAGCGACAGGCACATGGATCACGTCCCGATCCGAGCATTCGTCCCGCTCACGCCATCACCGTCGCCGTCCACATACCTCGCACCGCGGCATTCGACCTGTCCCACGTCCCAAGCGTTGGTCGATCCGCTCAGAACTCACAGCGGCCCGCATCGACTTCGTCCCTCGATGCGGGCCGCAGAGTTGCTTCCCGACCCGAATCGCACGTCCAGTCGCGCATCGCGCCAGCGACATGCGTCCGTTGCGCGACGGTACCTCGCGAACCTGCGTGTGACGACGGTTCGCGAGGTCGCGTCGCACCACTGGCGGCATCGCACCAATGGCGGCACGCACGAACGGCGGTATCGCACCACCGTCAACGTCGCGTCGCGCCCGCGCCCGTCATCAGGCGCGAGCGGCAGCACCCGTCATCAGCTCGGCGACCTCGATCGAGAGCGCGTCCCAGCTCCAGACGCGGGCGACGTTCGCGCGCGCCGCAGCAGCCTGGCGCTCGCGCTCCGCCGTGTCGTAGCTCAGGCGCGCGATGAGCGCATCGGCGAGGTTGCGCACCGCGCCTGTGATGTCGCCGACCGCACCCGCTCCGCCCACGTCGAAGCGCACCGGCGCGACGCCGTCGAGCTCGATCACGCTCGCCGCATCCGCGAGGCCCGAATGGTCCGAGACGATTGGCACGCAGCCCGTCGCAGCGGCCTCCGCCGCCACCATCCCGAACGCCTCCGCCAGCACGCTCGGCACCACGCTGGTCTCCGCCAGCGGACACAGCTCCGCGAGCACGCCGTGATCGACGAGCCCCAGCCACGACATGTGCTGGTCCACCTGGTGCTCGCGCGCGGCCGCCAGCCACGCATCGAGCTGGCCCCGCTCGCGCGCATCGTCGAGGAACGCGCGGAGGTGGGGAAGGTCGTCCTGTCCCTCGCCCGAGAGTGCGCCCATGTGGTCGGCGAGCGCATCGATCGCCGCCATGTCCTGACAAGCCATCGCCACCAGCTGCGCCTCGAGCCCGTCACGCAGCGGCCCGAAACCCGCGACGACCACCTGCGCCGTCGGGTGCACTTCGAGCACGAACGGCATCGCCGCCAGCAGCAGGTGCACGCCCTTCTGCGGGATGAGCTTGCCCACGAACACGATGAGTGCCCGATCCGCGGGTCGCAGCTCGCGCGCCGCCGCGACGGCCGTCCCCTCGATCTGTCGCTCCTCGTAGGAGCCGTGCAGGGCGCGCAGCCCTTCGATCAGTCCGAGCGCGGCGTCGGGATCGTGGCCGACCGCCGTCACGAGCTCGCGCGTTCGATCACGCGCGTCCTGGCCACGCCCGTCGGGTGCGAGCTCGATGCGCGCTTCCACCTCCGCAATCAGCCTCGCGTGCGCACGCGCGCGTGATGCGTCGTCGCGATCGATCGGATGGAATCGATCGAGGTCGACACCCGGCGGCACGGTCGACACGCGATCGTCGACCGCCTCGTTGCCGAGCAGCTCGCGCGTTCGGCGCTCGATGTGGTCCGAGCCCACCAGCACGCTCGCAGCTCGCGCCAGCGCATCGGCCGCCGGCCCGATGAGGCTCGCGTCCTCGACGAGCGCGTACTCGAGCTCCGAGCCGTGCACCTTCACCGCGAACGGCACGCCCGCCGCGTCGAGCACCGGCGCGAGCGCGGCCGGCAGTGGCGACGCGTGGTTGATGAGCACGCCCGCGGGCTGGAATTCGTCGACGACCCACTGCATCGCGGCGGCATGGTCGCCCAGGTATGCCGCGAGGCGCTCGGGTTCGAGCCCGGGCACGCGCACGACCTCGTAGCCATCGTAGCGGTCGAGCACGTACACCGGAAGCAGCCCGTGGATGTCGGGGACGACCATCGTGCAGCGCCCGTGGCCGGCCTCGCGAGTGCGGATCTGGTCGCGCGACGCGACCGTCACCGAACCCGTCGCCGAGTCGCGAGCGAGCCGCACGACCTCGTGGATGCTCGGGTGCCTGGTGGGGTCCGGCTCCTGGCAGCTGAGCACGACGTCGTGGCCGGCTCGCACCCACGATTCGACGAGGTGGTGCGTGTAGATGTTCGATCCGGTGGCACCGAGCAGGTAGCCGTGCCAGATGCACAGGGTCGGGAGCGAGGGGTTCGAGTCGGGGAGCACGACTGGTAGTTTCCCGGTTGGAATGGACGCCGTGACTGATCTGGAGCTGGTTCGCCGCGCGAAGGCCGGCGAGCAGCGGGCGTTCGAGGAGCTCGTGCGCCGTCACCAGGATCGCGCGTTCTCCGTCGCGCGCGGCGTGGTTCGCCATCCCGAGGATGCCGCCGACGTCGTGCAGGAGGCGTTCATCGCCGTGCTGCGCCACCTCGACACGTTCCAGGAGGGCGCCGCGTTCACCACGTGGCTGCACCGCATCACCATTCGAAAGGCGTACGACCACCTCCGAAGGCGCGTGCCCGATCCCGTGGACCCGGGCGGTGTCGCGGTGTCGCAGCTCGAAGCGCGCGACGGCGACCCCTTCGCGACCGGCATGGCCCGCACGGCGCTGCTCGATGCGATCGCGTCGCTCGATCCGGCGTTCCGCGACGCGGTCCTGCTCGTCGACGTCGCCGGGCTCGGCGTGGAGGATGCGGCGGCTGCACTGGGCGTCGCGCCGGGTACGATCAAGAGCCGCGTGTTCCGCGGGCGCGCGACGCTCGCGCGTGAGCTGGGAACCCGTGGCATGGGAGCCGCGTCTCAAGAGCAGGCACACGATGGATGACGTCACTCGACATCCCGACGACGCGACTCTCTTCGACCTGGTCGAGGAGGCGCTCGAGCCTGCCCGCGCGGAAGCGGTGCAGGCACACCTCGCTCGCTGCGGGGCATGTGCGGCGTTCGTCACGGCGGCGCGCGCGGGTGCGCCGGTGACGAGCAGCGCGGTTGAGCAGATGCCAGCCGAAGCTGCCGCGAACCTGATGGGTGCCGTGACGGCGGCATGGCGCGAGCGCGTGGCCGGCATCGCGGCGGCCGAGGCGAGCCAGGATGCGCGAGCGGCTGCGGCGTCGGCGGCGTCCGCGACGAGCCAGATCGAGACGACCCCGGTGCCGGTGCCGGTGCCCGTACCCGGTGCGGGTGCGTTCGCGGGCTACGGGCCAAGCGATGCGACCGGCGCGACCGGCGCGACCGGCGCGACCGGTGCGACAGGCGCAGCGGCGCCCTCGTCGCAGTCGAGCCCGCCGCGTCGCAACCGCATTCGTCGCCGGCTGGTGCCGGTGCTCGCGTTCGTGGTGCTCGGCACGCTCGCGGGCACGAGCTTCCTCATCGACGACAAGGCCTCGAACACCAGCGTCGATCGTGACGGCGGGGCCGAGTCATCGGACCCGCAGGGCGACGTGCGTGCCAACTCCGGCAGCGTCGAAGCGGACGAGGCGCCCGCGGTGGCCGGCGCCCCGGAGCCCGCGATGACACCCGAGGCAGGAGCGCCCGCGCCCCAGGCCGGTGGCGCGGCCGCCGGGTCGGCCTCGAGCGAGCCGCTGGCCGGCGCGAAGGCAACTGATGGTGACGCCGCAGCTGACGATGCCGGTGCAGCAGGACCCGACACGCAATCCGGCGGCGCCGGCGCCGCGAAGGCCGAGCGCGACGCGACGAGCGACACCACGTCGAGCCCCGCCGTGGGTGCGATCCCGCCGCCCGCCGACTACGACGAGTTCGTCGGCCAGGACCGCGTCTGCGTCGCGACGCTCGACGAGACGCAGCTCGTGCTGCCCGACGGCCGCATCCCGACGCAGATCACGCCGGGACCGTTCGGCCTGTATCTCGTCTGCGGCTGACCGCGACGTCGCGTCAGCAGTTCTTGCAGTCGTCGAAGTCGTCGAGTGCTTCGTCGTTGATGAGCTTGTGCGCGCGCGCCACGACCGTGCGGTGCCCGCGCGTGCCGCCGAGCGTCACCGTGCGTACCGACACGTTGTTGTCGAAGTTCGCCTCGGCGATCACGTCCGTCGGGTTCGCCTCGACCCGCACGTGGTACACGCCGTTCGGCACCGTCGTGATGTCGAACGACTGACCCGCGATGTCCGGTCCGTAGTAGTCACCCGAACCGACTGACAACGACAGGCGCGCCCACAGCGAACCCGAATCGGAGCCGCAGCCACCAGCCGCGCCGAAGCGGTTGCCGGTGTTGGTGCCCGGCCGCGTCGTGTCGACCTGGTCCGTGTCGACGATGCACCAGCTGTGCTTGCCGCCGTCGCGCACCTTCGTGCCGTCGAGCTTCGTGAGCGTGTAGCCCGCGAACGCATTGAAGTGGAAGTGGTTGTGGCCGGGCGCGTCGTGCCACACGAGCGTGCCACGCGCCTGGCGATCCGCGCGCTTGCCGTCGCGCGAGAACACCTGGTACGCCGCGAGCGTGGTTCCGCTCTCGCGGAACGCCTCGACCTCGAGCGGTCCGGGACCCGCGTTCCAGGTGAGCGCACCGAAGCGCAGCAGGTCGCGCACCTGTCGACGCCGGGTGATCGTGTCGGTGTGGATGCCGTAGCTCGGCGCCGCCTGCAGGTCGGGCAGGTCGACGTTCGCCGGCGCTGCCGGAGCCGGCTCGCCCTCGCGCGGCGCTGGTCCCGCCTCGCGAACTGCGCGTCGCTGCTCCAGGCCTGCTTCGACCACGCGCAGCTTGTCGAGGTACCACTCCGGCTCGGTCGTCCCCGATGCCGGCGCAGCGTGACCGACGTGCGAACGAGCCGCGGCTGCATTGGGTCGAACAGGGATGCCCGTCACTGGATCGATCGGGATCCCGCCGGGCGGCTCGCAGAACTTGCAGTCGTCGTCCCGTTCCGCCGTCATGACGACGCTGGTCACCGTCAGCGGAATCGTCACGCTGTCATTGGCGGGGTTCGAATCGGCGATGCCGTCGAGCGGGTCGAGCTCGACCCGAAGCTGGTAGTGCTTGCCGGGACGCGGCGGCTTGAACGTCGCCACGCGCGCGGGGAGCTGCATCGCCCAGCCGCGGTCGAGACCGGTCAGTCGACCGAGCACGTACACGCCCTCGAAGTCGCGCTCGCACCCTTCCCACGTCGACGGGTAGGTCGGCTCGTCGGGCGAGTTGGCGCGATCCAGCCGCACCGACCCGAACGTGCCGCACAGTGGCGTCGACCACTGGCGGATCTCCGCGCCCGAGGAATCGATGACCGTGTAGCGAACGAAGTTCGCGGCGATGCCCATTCCGCCGATCAGTCGTCTGGACAGCGGCTCCGTGTGTGCGGCCGCGCTCGCTCGCGCGGCGCCCTCGGCTCGATCACCGTCGACGTACGTCGCCTGCTCGCCCCAGATCGATCCGTCCTCGCGTCGGTGGAAGCGCAGCTCCAGCGGCGCGCCCTCGGACCCGACCCACAGTCCATGTGCCAGGCCGCGGTCGGTGATCCGCCCGTTGCGGTCACGCACGTAGTTGAGCTGCGCCGTCGGCAGCGCCACGATCGGATGCAGGTCCGGTGCGATGTACGGGGCAGGCGTGGGCGGCATGGGAATCGGCATGCTCGAGAGCCTACGCGACCAGCTCGTGTCCTCGCGGGCGCGGGGGCCGAACCGCCTATCGGTACCTTCGACGGGATTCGCGCCGTGCGCGCTAGTGGGCGGAGCGCAGCTTCGGGTCGAGCAGCATCTGCACGAGGTCGACGATCGTGTTCGCCACGATCACGAAGGTCGCCGCGATGAGCCCGCCGACGAACAGCATCGAGAAGTCCGTCGTGCCGAGTCCGCGCATCACGAAGCCACCCAGGCCCGGCAGGCCGAAGATCGACTCGGTGAAGATCGCGCCGCCGAGCAGGCCCGCGAAGTCCATGCCGAACATCACGACGATCGGGATCATCGCCGTACGCATCACGTGCTTGCCGAACACCTGACGCGGCGGCAGACCCTTCGCCTCGGCGGTCTTGACGTACTCCTCGCGCAGCTTCGCGCGGACCGTCGTGCGCGTCATGCGCGTGTAGACACCCGCATTCACGATCGCGAGCGTGAGCGCCGGCAGGAACATGCTGTGCATCCAGCCGAACAGGCCGCCGTCACCCGGGCCGACATAGCCACCAGGCGGGAACAGCGGGATGTCCGCACTGAACCACTTGAGCATGAGCAGGCTCAGCCACGCCGTCGGGAACGAGATGCCGATGAGCGCCACGACCATCATCGTGCGATCGAGCTTCGATCCCGCCGTCGTCGCACCCTTCGCACCGGCAGTCACGCCGGCCGCGAGCCAGATGATCGCCGCGAGGATCGCGAGCCCGAACGTCACCGGAACCGCCTTGAGCGCCGCCGGCACGATGTTCGTGTTGCCCTGCGACGGCGACGGGAAGTTGCCCGTGACCGTCATCTTGAGGAAGCAGCGGTACGCCGCGAAGTTGCCGCCGTCGAAGCAGAAGCGCTGCTCGACCGCCTTGATCGACTCCTCCGTCGGGGTCTTGCCCGCGAAGCGAATCGCCGGGTTGCCCGGCGGCAGCACCACGAGCACCCAGAACAGGATCATCGACACGAGCAGCAGCTTCACCACGCCGTCGAGCATGCGAACGAGGATGAACCCACCCATCAGCGTGACCCCTTCGGATCGAATGCTTCTTCCAGGCCCTCGCCGACGAGGTTGGCACACAGCACCGTGAGCATCACGGGGATGCCGCCACCGGCCGCGACCCACCACGCCGTCGAGTAGAACGCGCGACCATCGTTGATGAGGTTGCCCCAGCTCGGGGTCGGGGGCTGCACGCCCACGCCCAGGAACGACAGGCCCGCCTCACCGAGGATCATCGCCGCGAGCAGGATGCCCGAGTACGTGATGATCGTCGGCACCAGGTGCGGAAGCACGTGCAGGAACATGATGCGCTTGTCGTTGCCGCCGAGCGCGCGCGCCGCCTCGACGTACTCCTTGTTGCCGAGCTCGATCGCGTTCGCGCGGATCACGCGCGAGAACCCGAACGAGCTGAGCGCGCCGAGCATGATCATCGGCACCAGGATCGACGTCGACTTGATCGGACCGATCTGGCCGCTCATCGCGATCGCCGCACTGAGCGCGATCATGAACAGCATGAACGGGAACGCGATCATGACGTCGACGACGTACGTGAGGATCTTGTCGGCGCGACCGCGGTAGTAGCCGCCGAGGATCCCGACGAGCGTGCCGAGCACGATGCACAGGACCGTCGCCCCGATGCCGACGCGCAGCGACACGGAGCCACCGGCCATCGCACGGATGAACACGTCGCGACCGAGGCCGTCCGCGCCGAAGGTGTACTCCTTGCGCAGGCCCGGCCCGACGGCCGGCATGCCACGCAGGTCGACGACTTCCGTCTTCTTGCCGTTGAGCTGCATGGTGCCGTCGAGGTTCTGCTCGACCGCCGTGCGGCCGGCCCAGTGCTGCTCGAGCCACGGCGTGGCGAACGACGCACAGCAGATGACGATGAAGCCCACGAGCGCGATCATCGCGATCTTGTTGGTCCGGAAGCGACGAACGGCGAGCTGCGTCGGACTCTCGCTCTGCGAGGTGACGTTCTCCGCGCGTGCGCCACCGACGAGCGCACCCGCGCCGCCCTGCAGGTTCGTGGGCAGCGAGACACCGGAGGAGACGGTGCTGTTGGGCTGCGAGAACGCGGTCATGATTCCTCACCGCCCGTCGCGTCGTCTTCCTTGTGGCCGACCTCGCCGTCGTGGTCCTTGGCGTTGTTCGGGCCGGAGCCGTCGACGGTTGCCTTCATCATGAGCACGTCGTAGAGCGGGTGGAACGTGTAGCCGCCCACGCGCTTGCTGATGAGGTTGCGCTGCACGCCGTGCGCGAGCGGCGCCCAGGCGGCGTCCTCCTCGATGATCTTGCGGTCGAGTTCGCCCCACGCCTTGGCGCGCTCGTCGAGGTCCATGAGCGAGCTGACGCGTGCGATCTCCTCGTCGGCGCCCGAGTACCACGCCATGTTCGGCGACTGGTCCGGGTTGATGTGCGCGCCGTTGAGGTTCGAGTCGATGAACGTCGCGCCTTCGGGGAAGTCGGCGCCCCAGCTCGCGAAGCCGATCTGCGTCTTGTTCTTCCCGACGCCGACCACCTGGTAGTAGGCGGAGTAGTCGAGGCAGCGCGTGCGTGCCTTGAAGCCGAGCTGTCGCAGCACCTCCTGCAGGTACTGGGCGCTGTCGGGGTTCGGCGGCGTGGTCATGCACCAGATCGTCACCTCGCCCGGAGTGATGCCGCTCTCCTTGATGAGCTGCTTTGCCTTCTTGAGGTCCTGCTTCGGGTACGGCTCGTAGCCGGTGTAGCCGGGGGTGGTCGGCGGCAGGATCGTGGAGGACGGCGTGCCGGAGCCACCGCCGAGCTTGACCATCGCGCGGCGGTTGATCGCCCAGTTGACGGCCTGGCGGACCTTGACGTTGTCGAACGGCTTCACGCGCGTGTTCATCCAGATGTAGGAGGTGCGTGCGAGCTCGTGCTCGTGCAGGTACGGCTTCCACTCCTCGCTCGACTGCAGGAACGGCAGCTTGGAGCGCGGGATCGCGGTCATCGCGGCATCGGACTTGTCCTGGAGGATGAGCGTGACGGCGTTCTCGTCGCTGACGCCGAAGCTGACGACGATCTCGTCGACCTTGCCGTCGGGGGTGTCCTCGGTCCACTGCTTGAAGGCCGGGTTGCGCTTGAGCACCGCGCGTCGCGACGGGTCGTACTCGGTGAACATGTAGGGGCCGGTGGGCGCGGTGCGCACCTTCTGCGACAGGTCCTCGGGCGCCGTGCCCTTCGGGACGGTGAAGGAGAAGGGGAGCGCGAGGACGTACAGGAAGGTCGCGTCGGGGCGCGTGAGGTGGAAGGTGACCGTGCCGGTCGCGTCGTCGGCGACGACACCCTTCACGGAGCCCTTGCCGGAGTCGTACACGTCCGAGAAGCCTTCGATGACGCCGAAGAATCCCTGGCCCTGCGACTTGGCGAGCGCGAGCCGGTCGAACGTGTACTTCACGTCGGAGGCCGTGACCTCACGGTTGGCGGGCGGGCCGAACATGACGCCCTTGCGTACCTTGAAGGTGAGGATGCGGCCGCCGTCGGTGATCTCCGGCATCGCCTCGGCGATGTCGGGCACGAGCTCGGTGCCCGCGGGGCCCGACTCCTTCTTGAACGTGAGCAGGCCGTTGTAGACGTTGACCTGCATCGTCCACGACAGCGACATCCACGAGATCTGCGGATCGATCGAGTCGGGCGGCGTGAGCGACGTCATGCGGAGCGTGTTGGCATCGCCCGCGGACTTCGGCGCGGGGCCGAAGGCGAGCAGGATCCCGGCGAGCGCCACGATCCCGAGAATGGTGATGAGCCTTGTATTCATGCGTCCCAGCGGTGTCCGTCCAGTGCGCTGCCTCGTCCAAGGCGAACGCGTCCCTGCCGATCTGTCGAGAATCACGGAGATTCCGTTCCGAGGATCGCCCGAACACCGGTGGTCAAGGTCTCGAACGATTCGACCGATGAGCCAGCATGATCTCGTCGGTCCTGTCCACGACCTTCTCGACCCTCGCCGAGCGCTGGAAAGCGATCCTCGGCGCGACGGTCGTGGCCGCGATCGCGCTCATCCTCGCGATGGTGCTGCTCATGCCGATGGTGATGGGGGTGCTCACCGCGAGCATCTCCGGCGGCGCAGCCACGGGCGGGAAGGGCGCGATGGCCCCGTCGTCGCTCGCGCCCGGTACTCCCGGCACGGTCACGATGACGGTCAACGGGCAGACGCAGACCGTCCCCATGCAGTCCGGCGACGGGACGCTCGCAGGCTCGGCGTTCGAACCGACGAAGGCCGGGGTCGAGAAGCCCGGTCCCGGCGCGATGCTGCTCGTGGTCGTCGTCGCCGTCGTGATCATGACCCTGTCGATCGCCACCGCATCGATCGGCGTATTCGCCGCGACCGGCTCGGGAGTGGGTGAGGCGATCCGCGAAGGCATCCGCACCTCGCCCCATGGGCTGGTGCAGAGCCTCAAGCTCGGCTGGCCGGCGCTCGTGACGTACCTGCTCGCGTTCGCCGCGATCCTCTTCGCATCGCCGATCATCGGCCTGGTGCTGCTGCTCGTGTCGTTCGTGCTCATCCTGCGAGCAGGCGCGCTCGTGACGGTGGCGATCGGATCGATCGCGCACGGGCACGTGACGTACTCGCCCGAGCTCGCGCGCGAAGCGCTGCAGGCGCGCATGGGCGCGGCGATCGGCGCGAACGTGGTCGGTGGCATCGTGGGCGGCGTGATCGGAATGATCCCGTTGGCTGGCCCGGTGTTCATGTCGGCGTTCATCAGCGCGATGTGGGAGGAGTTCGGCGACGGCGTCGGTCCGACCAGCCCCGGATCGAGCGGCTCGCCACCCGGTGGGAGCGGCCAGGCCGAGGCACCCGCAGACTGGCGCGCCGCCGAGACGACGCGCAGCGCAGCTGCGTCGGCCATCGCCGTGGTGCCGCCGATCGCGGCCGTGGCATCGGCACCGCCGGCCGAGGTTGCCGCGCCCGAGAACCCGGCCGTGATGGCTGGACCGACGTGGTATCTCGACGCGACGCCGTCCGAACCCGCGGGATCGTGGATCCAGCTCGAGGCTCCGGGTCGGGTCGCGCTGCAGGTGCAGTGGGCGACCGGCGAGGCGCCGGCGCTCCAGTTCGCCGACCAGGCCGGCGCGTGGCGCACGCCACCCGAGCAGCCAGCGCAGTCGGGCGACACGACGTGGCACGACTTTCCCGCCGGCTACACGTGGGTCGCGGTCGTGCCGCGGGCACCGCAGCAGCAGCTGTGGGTGTCGAGCATGCTCCCCGGCGCGCCCGGTGCCGGCGATGCCGCACTGGCTGCCTAGACCACGCGTTCGCGCGACGAACGTCGTCCGCAGACTTTGTAAGCGAAATTCGCGAACCTCCACGAAGCGGCGCGACGCTCCGATCGCCTGATCTCGTGGGCATCGACGCACGCCGATCCAGTCATCGGAGGGATTCCAGGGCTGGGGGTACCGATGGCGGCAGGACAGGCGACGGCGATGAGTGGTGGGGGCGTGCCACCGATCAGGCGGCCACAGACGGTGCCGGGACCCGCCTGGAGCGGATCGATCACTCCCGACGAAGCCTGGGGCGCGTGGCTCGACGTGCCGCACGGCGGACTGGTCGCGGTGGAGCTTCGCTGGGGCGACATCGGTGCGGGGCCGACGGTGCGCCTCGCCAACCAGGCGGGCGAGTGGTGGACCCCGCACGTGCAGCCGGGCCCGCCCTGCTACCGCGCCTGGATCGAAGTTCCTCCCGGTTGGACGTGGATCTCCGTCGAGGAGCACTACGCCGACAGCCTCGAGATCGACGTCACGACCCACCTGCCGATCGCCTCCCCAGCGGTCGGCTGAGCGACCCGCTGGCCACCCGCGCGGGCCACTGCCTGCTCGCGCGGGTGGCCAGCGCGCGGTCGCACACCTATGATCCGCGCGATGACGCCGCCGCCCGCACCAGACGATGCCGCACCGAACGACGCCGACACGCTGCGGCGGGAGTTCGATGCCCAGCTCGACGCCGCTCGTGAGAAGTACGAGACGTCGGTCGACAACACGCTCGGCGTCGAGGAGGAGTACGCGATCTGCGACCCCGCCTCGCTCGACCTGGTGCCGCGCTACGAGGAGCTGCGCGTCGTCGCCGTCGACGCCGGGCTCGACCAGGCCGTCGCAGGGGAGCTGCTCGCGAGCGAGATCGAGTTCCGGACCGGGCGCAACGAGACGTGGGGCGACGCGTTCGAGGAGCTCGTCGACATCCGCCGCCGCGTCGCGCAGGTGGCGCGCGACAGCAAGGCGCTGCTCGGCGCGAGCGCGACGCACCCGTGGGCCGACTACCGCGAGCAGGACACGGTGCAGCTGCCGTACTACGAGCAGCTGGTCGAGAAGATGCAGTACGTCGCGCATCGCAACAACACGTTCGGGCTCCACGTGCACGTGGGCGTGCAGGGCGCCGATCGCGCCATCAAGGTCGCCGATGCGATGCGTGCGTACCAGCCGCTGCTGCTCGCGCTGAGCGCGTCGTCGCCGTTCCTCGACGGCCGCGACACGGGGCTCGCGTCGTCGCGCCACATGATCTTCAGCCGCAACTTCATCCGCGGGAACGTCGCGCCGGTGTTCGGCACGCTCGACGGCTACCTCGATCACCTGCGCTGGCTCAACGACGTGGACTCGATCGACACGGTGGGCCAGGTCTGGTGGGGCACGCGTCCGCACGTGCTGCACGGCACCGTGGAGCTGCGCATGTTCGACGGCCAGCCCGACGTGCGCGACACGCTCGCGCTGACGGCGCTGGCGAGCGGTGCGATCGCGCACCTGTGCACGCTGCACGACGCGGGCGAGCTGCCGGACCCGGTGGCGTCGCACCTCGTCGACGAGAACTGCTGGCGCGCCGCGCGATGGGGCACGGACGCGGTGTTCATCGACCTGCAGGACGTGGCGAGCGCGCGCAAGCAGTGCGCCGCGGAAGCGATCGGCAGGCTCATCTCGGCCGCCCGCGTGGCGGGAGCCGCGAAGGGCCTCGACCTGGATGTCGGGCTCGATCGCGCGCAGCACCTGCTCGATGCCGGCTGCAGCGCGCTGTGGCAGCGCTCGGTGTTCGAGGAGACCAGCAGCCTCGCCGACACGTATCGCGCGGTGCTCAACGCGACCATGTCGAGCGCCGACGAGACCGAGCCGGTGAAGCGCGGGTCCTGACGACGCGGGTCACGCCGGGGTCTGATGCGCCTGCGGCAGTCGCAGCCAGAACACGGTGCGCTCGTCGTCGCGCCGATACCCGACGCGCCCGTCGAGCGACCCCGCGAGTTCGTGGACGATCGCCAGGCCGAGCCCGAGCCCGCGCTCGACCTTCGGGCTGTCGCGCGTGAAGCGGTCGAACAGGTGCGGCACGAACGAGTCGCGCACGCCCTGGCCGTGGTCGAGCACCTCGATGAGCACCCGATCGGCGTCGGAGGCGAGATGGATCTCGATGCTCGGCGAGCCGTGGCTTGCGGCGTTGTCGAGGAGCTGCGTGAGGATCTCGCGCAGGGCGACGGGTTCGCACTGCACGATGCATCGCGCTGCTGGGTCGTCGCACCGGTAGGTGACGTCGGCGTCGATGCCGGTCTCGAGCACGCTCGCGACGAGGCGGCGCACGTCGACCGGTTCGGGCACGGAGCGCAGCGAGCCCTCCTCGATCGCAGACAGGACCAGGAGCTTGTCGACGACCGAGGCGAGTCGCGCGACCTGGCGCGCGACGAGCTGCTGGAGCGGCTGCAGCTGGTCGCTCGGCAGCTCGTGCCACCGCGTCTCGAGTGCGTCGGTCAGCCCGAGCAGCGCGGTGATGGGACTGCGCATGTCACTCGCCACGATGCGAGCGGCGCGGTCACGGATCGCCTCCGCGCGTTCGAGCTGTTCCTGCACGTGCAGGACGCGCTGTTCGACGTCCTGGCTGGCGGCGTCGACCTCGCGACGGCGACGAGCAGTGTCCTCGCGCGCGAGGGCGAGCTCGATGAGGTGCGCGAGCATCGTCAGTCGCTGCCGGTCGCCGCGCCGCAGCGGCGGGGTGAGCGGCGAGGCCCAGGCCTCCATGCCGACGGCCGCGTTCGTGGCGCGCACGCGCACGGGGCGTGAGGCGCGAGCCGCGGACGGGGCGAGCGAGCAGCTGCCGACGACGTCGATCGGGACATCGTCCGCGTCGAGTGCGGCGAGTGCGACGAGGCCCCAGTCGTGCGCGGTTGCGGCGAGCACCTTCGGCAGCTCGGCGCGGACGTTGGAGCTGGCCACGAGCCCCTCGATCGCCAGCCACGGATCGATGTGTCCACGTGCGAGGGCGTCGTAGGTGCGGCGCGGCGCTCGGATTGCGAGCCACAGCAGGAGCCCTGCACCGAGCGCGGTCCAGCTCATGAACAGCTCGATCGTCGGGTTCGGGCGCGCGAACCACACGAGGTAGGCGGCGCCGAAGCAGGCGAGCGTGGCGGCGAGCAGGCGACCACGCATGCGGGCCGCGCCGGTGGCTCCGCGTGCCGCGGCGACGAGCATCCACACCGACACGATGATCGTCGCCAGGAATTGCAGGAGGAACACCCCGAACCCGACCTGGTACCACCATGGAGGCGAGGACACGCTCGGTCCCGGGAGCGTCGGCATGAGCAGGAGCCATGCCACGATTCCCGCCGTGAGGGCGTCGCAGCCGCGCACGAGGCGCGACCCGCCGTGACCGCTCAGGGCCTCGACCAGGTGCAGCAGGAGCGCGGGGAGGATGACCACGAGCGCGACGGGCAGGCGCCAAGCCCACGCGTGGTCGGGAGTGTCGTAGCGGAAGCCGAACGGCTCGAAGGGAACCGCAGCGGCGACGAACGCGGGAATCGTCGCGGCGAACCAGGCGTATCCGGGCTGCGGGTCACGGCGCAGGTCGAGGATCGCGAGCACGAACGCGACGAGGCCGCCGACCAGCGCGGCAACGGGAAGCACGAACGAGGCGACATCGGACACGGACCCATGATGTCGAACCGGGCGGACCTGGGGAGCACGGCGCCGCGAGGTCGACCGAATCCTTCCACGGTCGAATTCCCGTCGGCTTGTGAGCGGATGGGTTGAACGTCCGTCCGGACGGTCGGGTAGGGTCGCCGCTCGTGCCGGCCATGGCTGCGCGGACCCCTGCGTCCACGCTGCCGGAAGCGGTGATTCACAACCACCATGCGGCGCCGGCCGGTGCCGCCAGATCCAGGAGACAACGTGGAGTTCTTCGCAGACCACGGCGTGCTGTTTGCACTGCTCGCAGGCGCCTTTGGCGTCCTGTACGGCATCTTGCAGATCG
>JAOPYQ010000031.1 GCA_025964555.1 Thermoleophilia bacterium
TGGAACGACCCTCGAAGATGCCGTCCTCGATCTCGTCGAGCTTGTGGCCGATCTTGTCGAGGATGGGGAAGCAGTAGTCGAACAGCTCGCTGAGCACCGTGTAGAGGATGAATCCCGGGCCCTTCTCGAACAGCTCGTCGCGGAACGCGTCGTCGGCCTGGCTGCGGTGGAAGACGCGACCGAGGGCGCGCAGTGGCTGGCTCGAACAGGTGATGAGGTAGTCCGGTCCGACGAAGATGTCGAGCTCGGCGGTGCCGAGGCGTCCGGCGCTCTTGTCGTAGCGCGGGAAGTGCAGCACGACGAACAGGTAGTCGGCGTACTCGTCGACCTTCGGGCGCTGGCGCCGGGAGAGGACGTCCTCGTAGTCCAGCTCGTGGAACTCGAACTCCTCGGCGACGGCGGCCATCTCGATCGTGCCGGGCCGCTCGATGTGGAGCCAGCGAAGTCCGCGCTGTTCCTCGGTCGCGGGAACGTCCACGCGTTCGATCCGCGGTGCGCGCTCGGGCATCGCGGCGGGAAGCTTGGGACCTCGGGGCCCGCGACGGATGCGTGGGATCAGCGGCACGCTGGAATGGTACCCGCTGGGTCGCGGTCACGATCCTGCCGGGCGCGTCCTGCGCCGGGTCGGGTCAGGCCTTCGCAACGGGTCGACGCCCGCGATCTCCGAGTTCGGCGCGTCCGACGAACTGGAGGACGTCGCCCGCGTGACCGCGCTCGCCGACCAGAACATGCAGTCGTGGTTCTTCTGGCACTACGGCGCGTGGCAGGACCCGACCGGCGCGCCACACGTGCAGGGGCTCTTCACCGACGACCTCGATCGTCCGGGATCGCTCAAGTCCCGCAAGGCAGATGCGCTCGTGCGAACGTATCCGCAGGCCGTCGCCGGAATCCCGCTCCAGTTCGGCTTCGATGCGACGAGGATGGATCGTCGCTTCACGATGACCTACGTGCCGGACCTGTCGATCGTCCAGGAGACCGTCGTGCACGTGCCGCCACGCCACTATCCGGACGGCTACGACGTGTACCTGACCGGGCCTGCGCTGGTGACGTCGGCACCCAACGCGACGCTGCTCACGCTGCAGAAGACCGGTGCGCGTGGTGCGGTGCGCGTCGTCGTGCAGCGTCACGGTGCGCCGCTCGTCTGAGCGTCGTTCGTTCGAAAAACGTGTGTGCTCGAACGTACTGTTCATGCGTGAGGGTTCGTCTGCCGATGCAGGAAGTTCATGGGGCCGCCCACGCCACCTCGACATCCTCGACGCCTGCCCGCTCGTGTCATCGCGGCGATCCTCTGCCTGCTCACGGCGACCGGGGCAGCGACGCTGGGATCCGCGAACGGGGCAAGCTCCGGCACCGTGGTCAGCGCACAGGTCCCCAGCGCGGTGATGCTGACGACCGGCTGCTCCGCAGGCATCTCCCACGAATTCGGGAACGTGCTGCCGAACTCGCCGACGACGACCTCGACCACGACGCCATGCACGATGACTTTCCAGTCGAGCAACGACAGCGCGCAGCTGCGGATCGGCCAGAAGGATGGCGGCCTCGGCGCGAATGCGATGGGACTGTCGTCGCCGGCGTTCGTGGATGCCACCTACGACCAGGATCACCTGACCGACGTCGATCAACACGACACGAACAACGGGTGGGCCGTCGGTCGCGACGGAATGCTGCTGCAGACCACCAACGGCTCGACGTGGACCGATCGGAGCGCAGGCGTCGCGGCGTTCCTGGTGGGGCACTGGATGGAGGCGGTGGACGTCGTCGACGGTGCGCCCGCGACGGCGTTCATCGGTGGCAACAGCTCCCGGCTCGTGCGCATCGATGCAGCGAACACCGGCGCGCCGACGTATGCCGACCTGACCGCGCGACTGAACTGGGGCTCCGACGGCGTGGAATCGATCCTCGCCGTGTCAGCCTCGGAGCTCATCGTCATCGGCTACAACGGACGCGTCGCGCGCAGCACCAACGCGAACCTCACGCCGGCGTCGGTCACGTTCGCGAACTACACGCTCGGTGCGGCTGGCAACTTCGACATCGTTCGCGCCGCCGCCAACACGTACTACATCAGCGGTGACACCGACATCTGGAAGACCACGAACGGCGCGGTCAACAACGTTCCGGGTGACTGGGCGCCCATGACGGCCGGCCACGCACTCGGCATCGCCGCTTCGGACGCGACCCACATCTACGCAGCAGGGTGGAACGGCAAGCTCGCGACCAGTGCCGGCGGCGCATTCACCTACCGGACGGTAGCCGCCCGAACGCAGTCCGCCCTCCGCAGCGCAGCGGCCGCGGGCAGCGCAGCCCCCGGCACGGCTTGGGTGGCCGGCGAGCACGGCGAGCTGTGGAAGACCACGTCCAGTGGGGTGACGTGGACACGGCAGGTGCTCCCGACGTCCAACCAGATCTTCAACATCTCGGCCGTCAGCGACCAGATCCTCGTGGCGGTGGGAGCAGACACGCTCATCATGCGAAGCGGAGACGGCGGCACCACCTGGACGAAGCAGTCGTACTCGGCGGGCGGCCTGAGCCAGCTCAACGCAGTCGACGTCGACCCGACCGACGGCCGCGTCGCCGTCGCCGTGGGCGGGAACGGGGGCACGGGCAGCGCGGCGCTCATCCGTCGGACCACGGACGGCGGCGCGAGCTGGACGACGATCGTTCCGCCGACCAGCGAGGCGCTGTTCGACGTCGCGTTCGCGTCGAGCACGGTCGTCTGGGCGGTCGGCGAGTCGGGCACGATCCTCAAGTCCGCAAATGCCGGCGTCACCTGGACTGTGCAGCCGTCCCCGACGGGACTTCGCCTGGACGCCATCGCCGCGCGCAGCGAGGTCGAGCTGTGGGCCGTCGGCGAACAGGGTGTCGTCCTGTCCACGGCCAACGGCGGATCATCGTGGGTCGTGCGTCCCGCCGGAACATCGACGTGGCTGCAGGATGTCGTGGTGACGAGCACGGGCACGGTCGTGATCGCCGGCAACGACAGCGTCGTTCGCCGGTCCACGGACGGTGGCACCGTCTGGAATGCCGCGACCGTTCCCGGGGCCGGAGGGCAGGTCCTGGCGCTGAGCGCAGCAACCGACACGACCATGTTCGCGGTGGAGGACGTCTCCGAGGACATCTGGCGCAGCATTGACGGAGGCGTGAACTGGGCCGCCCTGAACGCGTCCACCAACGACAATCCCGTCGACGTGTCGGCGGTCGATTCAGTCGTGTACAGCGTCGGGGCATGGGGTCGGTCGCAGCGCTCGGACGACTCGGGGGCGACGTGGAACAGCACCCGTGTGGCGTCCAATGGCGCGCTCTATGGGATCGCGCTCGCGGACTCCCACACCGCCTACGCCGTCGGTGAGGGTGGCGCGATCCAGGTCGCCTCGCCGAACGGAAGCGTCAACGCGCTCGTGAACAACTACGCGTTCGCTGGCTCGGACTGGGACACCGCGGCGTCGACCAGCATGTTCGGCGTGTGCATCCAGGACGTCACCGCCACGACCGCCATCGCGGCAGGCTGGACCGAGGACGCCGCGAACGTCGCCGGACGGTGCGAGGCGCTCGACACCGATCCCTGGGCGGCGATCCCGGCCACGCAGTCCAAGGTCGCGACCACGTCTGGAGCGGGCGTCGTCGGGCGGGTCGACTTCGTCTGGGGATTCCGACCGAAGAATTCGCAGATCCCGGGGCGATACACGGCCGCCGTCGTGTTCGAGGCGCTGGCGCCGAGCACGTAGCTCGATGCGAGTTGAGTACCCCCGGCTGGAGTCGAACCAGCGCACATGGCTTCGGAGGCCAATGCTCTATCCACTGAGCTACGGGGGCGGGTTGGATCATCCTAGCCGTCGCCGCGCCGCTCGCACACGATGTTCCCCGGCCTCGCGCGCGCGTACACGAGCGCGTGACGACGATTCGGTCGCGTGGGGCCTGTCATGCATGCGCTGACGGTGCCGATCCGACGCGCGGACGCGGGTTCCCGACGGTGGTCCATGGATCGAATCAAGCCGGGCGCGGGGGGTCCGAGTGAGTGAACCTCAGGACTTCGTAAAGGTGGGTGAGGTTTACCGCGTTTCGGGGGTCTGGGCCGAGGTAACCCCGTCCGGGCTATAGCACTCAAGTCGAGCTGCAGTGGACCGATAGTGACGGGCAAGCTACGCACCAAAAGGATTTCGAAATGCGCAAGCTCCAGCGACATCGTCGCTCCCTGACCTGGCTCGCCAGCCTCTCCGTTGCCGCTGTCGTGGCGACGGCAGGCGCGACCGCCGTGCTCGCCGAAGGCCCCGAGGGCTGCACGACGCCCGCCGGGACCGTGGTGACCGCCGAGCAGGCCGCCGCCGATCCGACGCTGTGCCCCGCCGACGCGGGCGCCGCACCGGCACCTGCTCCTGCCCCCGATCCGGCACCGGCTCCCGAGCCGACGCCCGATCCCGCCCCGACGCCCGATCCGGCACCGACGACCGACCCCGCACCGGTCGATCCCGCACCCACCGATCCTGCGCCGACGACGCCAGCGCCGACGGATCCCGCACCGATCACGGCCGTCGAGCCGACCACCGCCGATCCTGCGCCGACGACGCCCGCTCCGAGTGATCCGGCACCGACGACGCCGGCTCCCGCGGACCCCGCGCCGACGACCGGAGGCGAGCCGACCGCGAAGCAGCCGACTGCAACGCAGCCGACCGCGACGCAGCCCGCGCCGACGCGGCCGACTCGCGGCACGCATCGTCCGGCCGCGCCGAAGCCGCCGAAGGCCGATCCCGCCACCGAGCAGGCGAACGAGGTCCTCAAGGCCAAGCGCTTCCAGTCCGCGCCGTTCCGCGACGCCCGACTGTTCCGCGAGCAGTTCACTCCGACAGGTCGCATCCCTGCTCAGCCGCAGATGCCCGAGGCGGACGCGCAGCTCCTGGCCGACGCGGCGAAAGGAACCGGCACGAGCTGGGCGACCCTCACCGCCGTGGCGTGGCTCGAGTCCCGCTGGAGCGACCCGAGCGCGGGAGGCATCGTCGGACGACGACTGACACCTGCCGCGTGGGCCGCCTACGGCACGGACGGCGACGGCGACGGACGCGTGACGCGCTCGAGCCGAGCCGACCAGGCCCGTACCGTCGCGGTCTTCCTGGCCGAGGCCCGCAGCCGTGATCGCGCCGCGCTCGAGGCGTACTTCTCGGGTACCAAGCGCGAGGTGATGGCCGAGCGGGCACTGTTCCTGGCCGATTACTACGACGCGCTCGGCAAGGACGCGCTCGTCAACGGTCTCGACGATCCCGAGGTCCGCGCCGCGCTCGAGGAGCGCACGCTGGCCGACGACACCATCGAGATCTACGACGGTGGTCGCAGCGACATCGAGGCGGGTCTCATCGATCCGCGCAGCCTCGTGACGCTGCGGTTCCTGGCCAACCGCTTCGACTCGGTCACGGTCTCGTCCATGATCAGCGGCCACGGCGTGTACACGGCGAGCGGCAACGTCTCGCTGCACTCCTACGGCCAGGCGATCGACATCGCCGCGCTCGGTGGCGAATCGATCCTGGGCAACCAGCAGCGCGGCGGCAAGACGTGGCACGCGGTGCAGGACGTGCTCCTGCTGCCCAAGTCGATGCAGCCGGCCGAGCTCATCACGCTGTGGGACATGGGCGGCGCGTCCTTCGCGCTGGCCGATCACCACGACCACATCCACATCGGCTTCAAGACCGAGGCAGGTCCCCAGCTCCCGTAACACTGATACCGGCTGCGGTCACCCGATCCCGGGTATCGCGCCTCTCGCGGCAGCCCTGCGCGCCGCCATCATCCAGTCGAGGTCCATTCGTGGTGGGATACTTCCCCCCGAATGGACCTCGACGTCGTCTTCCTCGGAACAGCAGCCTCCGTGCCCTCGGCAGGGCGAGGGCTGTCGAGCATGCTCATCCGTCGCGGCGGCGACCGCATCCTCATCGACTGCGGCGAGGGCACGCAGCGCCAGCTCATGCGCTCGACGGGCCTCGCCGACCTCGACGTCATCCTCATCACGCACCTGCACGCCGACCACGTGCTCGGCCTCCCGGGCCTGGTCAAGACGTTCGGGCTTCGCGATCGCGACAAGCCCCTGGTCATCGCCGGCCCGCCGGCGCTCCAGCAGTTCTGGGCCGCGATGCGACGCACCGTGATCGGCACGTTGCCGTACGACATCGAGATCGTGCCGGTGCACCACGAGGTCGCCTGGAGTGGCGAGGACTACCGCATCGAGGCCGTACCAACCGAGCACGGCATCCCGAGCGTCGGCTACGCACTGATCGAGGACGATCGTCCCGGCCGCTTCGATGCCGATCGCGCACGCGAGCTGGGTGTCACGGACGTGCGCGAGTTCGGCGTCCTGCAACGTGGAGGCGACGTGGTCACCGAGGCGGGGGAGACCGTTCGCCCGGCAGACGTGCTCGGCGAGCACCGGCTCGGGCGCAAGATCGTCTACACGGGCGACACGGCGGCGTGCAGCTCGGTCCGCGAGGCGGCACGCGACGCGACTCTGCTCGTGCACGAGGCCACGTTCCTGCAGGAAGACGCCGAACGTGCACGACAGACCCATCACTCCACGGCGCTCGACGCCGCGCTGACCGCGGCGGCCGCCAACGTCCGCATGCTCGCGCTCACGCACGTGTCGACACGGTACGTGCCACGCACGCTCGAGGAGGAGGCGACGGCCGTCTTCGACACTGCGTTCGTCGCGCGCGACTTCGATCGCATCGACCTGCCCTTTCCCGAACGCGGCGAACCGGTCCACGAGCCGCGCGGTGGTCGTCCTCGGCACGAGTCCGCCGAGGCCGCAACCTCGGAACGATGACGATGACGATGCCGACGACGAGCATCGTCATCCTCACGCGCAACCAGCTCGACTACACGACGCAGTGCGTCGACGGCATCGCGCGCACGACACCCGAGCCACACGAGCTCGTGTTCGTCGACAACGGATCGACGGACGGCACCGTCGAGTACCTGCGATCGCTCCCCGACGCGATCGTCATCGAGAACGGGCGCAACCTGGGCTTCGGCGGCGGATGCAACCTGGGGATCGCGGCGAGCGCAGGGGAGCGCATCCTGCTGCTCAACAACGATGTCGTGCCGACCGCGGGATGGCTCGCCGAGCTGCATGCGGCGCTCGATTCGGGCGAGCGGATCGGACTGGCTGGACCGCGCTCCAACCGCATCGTCGGCGTGCAGCAGGTGGACGACGTCGGCTACGAGGAGGAGACGCTCGACGGTCTCGACGCGTGGAGCGCGAGCTGGCGTGCATCACAGGGCGGGCGACTGACGCGCATCCCGCGGCTCGTCGGGTTCTGCATCCTGATGGAGCGTGCGGTCGTCGAACGCATCGGCGGATTCGACCTGCGCTACGGGCTCGGGAATTTCGAGGACGACGACCTGTGCCTGCGTGCCGGGGTGGGCGGATTCGAGTGCCGCATCGCGCATGCGTCGTTCGTGCACCACTTCGGGAGCCGCACGTTCGCGGGCGAGGGCATCGACCACGGCGCGACGATCTTCGAGAACTACGCACGGTTCGCCGCCGCGTGGCAGCTGACGCCGGAGGAGCTCGATCCGCAGACGCACGGGTATCCGGCCGACCGGCTCATGTCGAGCACGAGGTTCGATGCGACGCGTCATCACGCGCCGCTCGTGGGCGTGGCGGATGACGCGGGTCGCGTCGCGCTCGACGGCCATCGCGAGCGTGTGGTGCTCGTGTGCTGCGACCGGCTCGATCCCGACGCGACCGAGGTCGTGCTGCGCGCGACGTGCGCGACGTTCGGGCCGAGCGACCCGGTGACGGTGGTCGTGCGGATCGATCCTCGCGACGGTGTGTCACCCCGACTGCTCGATGCCGTCGCGGACGAGATCGGCGATGCGCAGTTGCCCGACATCGTGGTGGTGGAGGCCTCGGACGAGGACGACCGCCCGGCGCTGCGGGTCGCGAACGAGGTCGTCGTGCACGGCCGGTTCGGCCCTGCACGACGACTGCTCGCGAATCACCTGGGCGTGCACTGCGTCACGCCCGAGGACCTGACAGGTCAGACCGGCTGACGCGACCCGTGGTCGTTCTCGGGGCCGGGGTCCTCGGCGGGAACGTCCTCGGTCGCGGGCAGGCCCAGCAGCTTGACGAGCTCCTCGACGGAGCGGCCCTGGATGATGACCTGCTCGTCGGGATGGATGAGACCGACCTGCGGGTCGCGGCCGAGCCGCTCGGAGTTCGTGGTGACGAGTGCGGAGAAGTGCTGCGGGTCGAACTGGTCCTGCGGCTTGCCGTCGGACATGTCCGCGATGCGCCAGTAGGAGTCGCCGGACTGCACCTGGTAGACCGCCTCGCCCTTGTCGTTGAACTCGACGTTCTGCTCAGGTAGCAGGTTCTGCTTCTGGGCCTGGGCGAGCACCTGCGTGCGCTGCGCCGGCTTGGAGTAGTCGATCGCGGTGCCGTCCGGGCCACCCGCGGGCGGCGTCTCGCCCGGCTTCGGCGGCGTGCCGTCGGGCTTCTCGGATGGCGAGGTCGGGCTGGTCTTGCCGGGGCGCTCGTGGCCGGTGGTGTCCGACGGCTTGGTCGGCTCCGGCGTGACCTCGGGCTTCTCGATGATGCCGTCGATCGGCGTGACGTGCTTCTCGACGGTCTCGATCGACTCGGGTGACAGGACCGACAGGTCGGTCTCGATGGAATCGTTGAGGTAGCCGATCTCGGCGTCGAGCGCTGCGCTCTGGCCCTTCTGGCCGTCGACGGCGTCGCGTGCGGTGTTGTAGCGGCCGAAGATGCCCTGCAGCTCCTGCGCAGCCTGGTAGCGCAGCGCGATCTTGGTGGCTTCCTCAGAATCGTCGAGGTTGGCGAGGTACTCGCCGACTTCCTCGGTGGACTTGCCACGCAGGTGGTCGTCGTCCTGGCCCTGGACCTCGGCGAACTCCTTGAGCTTGTCGGGGTCGTCGTGGAAGCGCTCGGCCAGGCGATCGAAGTCGACCTTGGACGTGTCCCAGTCGTCGCCGAACCAGTCGTTGCCCTCGTAGTACTGGCCACCGTTGGCGTTGAACTGCTCGATGTACTTCTGCGCCTCGGTGCGCAGCGACTGGTAGTCGTCCTTCGCGACCTTGGTCGCGCTGTCGTCGAGCGCGAGCTTGTCCGCTTCGAGGGTGCCGACGAGCGCGAGCTTGTCCTCGACGACGCCGACGACCTTCGCCTCGTCGCCTGCGCGCTGGGCACGCTCCTGCTTGAGGGCGTCGAGGCCGACCGTGGCACCGGCCTCCTCGAGCTGCTTGATGCGCGAGTCGATCTGGTCGAGGCTCTCGTCGCCCTTGCTCTCGCCGAGCGACTTCACGAGCTTCTCGTGGGCGGTCGGGTTGATGATCGCTTCGGGCTTGCCGACGAGCTTGCCGTCCTCGAGCTTCACGCGACCCTTGTCGTCGCGCTCGAGGTCGTCACCCTGCGCCTGCTTGACGGCGTCGCTCAGGCGCTTCTGCTCGCTTGTGAGGACCTGGGACGACGCCGCGGGCGTCTTGTCGAAGGCGGTCTTCTCCTGCTTGGAGATCGCGCCATCCTTGATGGCTTCCTTGACCTGGTCGGTGGGGGTGACCGGGACCGTCTTGGTCTTGCCCGCGTCGCCCGTGACGGGACGGCTGTGGACGGTCGTGGTCGGGGTCGGAGCGGGCTTGCCGCCTCCGCCGCCGCCGTCGACGAGCATGCGTGCTCGGCTCGCGGTGCGGACTCCCAGGTCACTGGCGTCGAAACGATCATCGAAATGGCGATGCATGATGGATTCCCCCTCCGAAAAGTGCGTGCGCACTCCCTCCGTGATCCATGCTGGTGCCAACTGCGTTCCACGTACTCGGGGGAACTACCTAAGTTAGGGGCATGCGGCGCTCGGACGGCTCCGAATCGGCGTTCCTGCACGTCTTCCAGCGTGATCTGGCGGTTCAAGCGGGGTCGTGGATGCGCCGAATCGGGACCCATGAGCACCGATTCGAATGCCCCTGGGCGCCGCTTCCGCAGCGGCGCCGTCGTCGCGTCCACCCCTGAAGCACGCGTGCAGGAGCTGCTGGGGGACGGCGTTCGCATGTTCGCGGTGTACGAGGACCAGTTGCGCGAAGCGGGCCAGGCAGGCGATGTCGACCTGGTCGTGCGCCTCGCCACGGTGGCCGGCAGGGCAGCGGACGCCCAGCGTGCGTACGCGGCGCAGCGGCTCGCCGCGTCACTGCTCGTGACGATGGCCTCGCAGCTGCCGCGCGACTCAGACGAGCGCATCGCGCCTCTGGACGCGGCCGTAGGCCTGCTCGCACCGGTGCTCGACACGAACCCGCACGAGCCGGAGCTGCTCGACCTGCTCGGCGTCGCGAGCTACGAGCTCGGCGACGTCACCCTCGCCAGGCGCATCTTCGAGGCGGTGTGCGAGCTGGAGCCCGGCCACGAGGGCGGACGCCTGCACGTGCGCTCGGTGGCTGCCGCGCAGCGCGCGAAGAGCACGCCGGCTGCAGCGCCGGAGCGGCTCGCCCCGCACCTGACCGCCGCCCGCGCGACGATCCGCTCGATCGTCGAACGCGCCGTGCGAGTGCCGGAGCGCTCGATCTCGCTGTGCATGATCGTGAAGGACGAGGAGGACATGCTGCCGGGTTGCCTGGCAGCGGTTGCGCCGTTCGTGGACGAGCTGGTGATCGTCGACACCGGGTCGACGGATCGCACCCGTGAGATCGCCGCCGAGTACGGCGCGAAGGTGATCGAGTTCGAGTGGAACGGCTCGTTCAGCGATGCGCGCAACGAATCGCTGCGCCACGCGACGAGCGACTGGATCCTGTGGCTCGACGCCGACGAGCACCTCGTCGCCGCAGATGGTCCGCAGCTCCGCGACCTCGCGCGACGTACGTGGGTCGAGGGCTTCTCCATCATCGAGACGCACCTGCTCGGTTCCGGAGACGGCGAGACCGCATCGCACGCACCGATGCGCCTGTTCCGACGGCGCCCGCAGTACGTGTGGCGCGGCACGGTGCACGAGCAGGTCGCCTGGGCGCTGCCGTCGTGGCTGCCCGGCCGCGTGCAGCAGTCGACGATCCGCGTCGACCACTATGGATACCTCGCATCGGTCGTCGAGGATCGAGCGAAGGGCGAGCGCAACCTCTCGCTGCTCATGTCGCAGCTCGAGCAGGACCGCAGCGCGTTCCCGTGCTTCAACATCGGCACCGAGCACGCCCAGCTGGGCGACTGGGGCGAGGCGCGACGCTGGTTCGAGGAGGCACTCACGCTCGCGCGAGCGGTCGGCGACGGCTGGACCGGTGACACGTGGGTCCCGCTGCTCGTGAGCCGCGCCGTGACCGCGCGCCGCCTGACGGGAAGTGGGTTCGAGGCGCTCGAGCTCGCCGGCGAGGCGCTCACGTGGTGGCCCGACTACACCGACCTGGAATTCGAACGTGCGCAGGTACACGCAGACGCGGGCGAGTGGGAGCCGGCCGCCGCCCATGCACGAGCTGCGCTGGAACTCGGCGACGCACCCGCGCGCTACGTGGCGGTGTCGGGCAAGGGCTCGTTCCAGGCGCGCCACCTGCTCGCGACCGTCCTGCGCGCGAGCGGTGACAGCGACGGCGCACGCGCACAGCTCGAGCTCGCGCTCGAGGAGGCGCCGTACTTCCTGACGTCGCTCACCGAACTGGCCGACCTGCTGCTGCGCGGCGGCGACGAACCCGCCACGGTGTCGGAGATCGTCGACACCCTGCTCGGCGCGCGCGCGGATCGCACGCAGCCCAACGTGCTGCTCGGCGCCGTGTTCCACGAGGCCGGCGCCTTCGACGTCGCCGAGGAGCGCTACGAACGCGCACTTGCGGCGTCGCCCACGTCGGCAACGGCTCGAGTCGCACGCGCGGAGCTGCGGCTCGCGCAGCGCCGGCTGCAGGATGCCTGGGACGATGCCATGACGATCGGCGAGCTCGACCCGTACGCCGGGGTCGCCGGCATGACCGCCTTCCTGGCAGCCGCAGCGATGGGCGATGCGCCGAAGGTCGCCGCCGCAGCCGAGCGGATCGCACGCAGCACGACGATCCCACCGGCCGAGCGCTCCGTATACGTGGCATGGCGCCAGCTGCTCGATCCCAGCGAGACCGTGCACGTGCTCATGCCGACCGGCCCCGGAGCGACGCAGGTGCTCATGCGCAACCTCGAGGCGCTCGCGCGCCTGGAGGCGACCGACGCGTTCGAGCAGCTGCATCCGCTCGTGGCGAAGGTCGTCCCCGACGGACGCGAGCGTGGACTGCGCTTGGCCGACCTGTACCTGCGACTGCAGTTCGCGGACATGGCGGGCGAGGAGCTCATGCTCGTCGCCCAGCACTTCGGACCCGATGCCACGGTCCTGGCAGGGCTGGGGAGGGTCGCCACGATGAAGCAGATGTGGGAGGACGCGGAGGTCTTCCTGACCGAGGCGCTGCAGCTCGATCCGAGCCAGCAGGAGACATCACGCCTGCTCGCCGCGGTGCGGGAGCGGATCGCGGGGTGAGCGTTCACTTGCAACGAGCCGCGTTTGCGGGGATTGCCTCAAGCGTGGCAGCGACCGAGCCGATGCCAGTAGCAAGCCGCACGACGACGTGAGCAGGGGAACGATGGCTTCGACAGGACATGATGCATATCGGACGAACGCGATCGAGACCGCGTCGCCCGAGCAGCTCACGCTCATGTGCTACGACGGCGCGCTCCGCTTCATGCGACGCGCCGCGAAGGCGATGGACGATGGCGACCTGGCCGATGCCAGCTACGCCACGGGTCGCGCGCAGGCGATCGTCAACGAGCTGAACATCACGCTCGACATGGAAGCTGGCGGCGAGATCGCCACCAACCTGCGAAGCATCTACCTCTTCGTGAACCGGCACCTCTCGGATGCCATGGTGACGACGCAACCGACCAAGATCCGGGAATCGATGGGTCTCATCGGCGACCTGCGCGGTGCCTGGTCGGAGGCGATGAACCTCGGGGCGGCTGCAGCGTGATGCGCGGCGCCGGTGGAGGAGAGACGCGAGTGGATTTCCTGCTTCGACGCCTCGTGCTGCTCGCGGGCGACGTTCGCGACCTGCTCGCGAGCGGTGACTGGGAAGGCGCGCTGCCGGTCCAGGACGAGTTCGACGAGGCGTTCGCCTCGCTGCATCACCTCGCCGAACGTGGCCAGCTCGACACTGCGCTGCACGCCAACGACCTGGCGCGACTGCAGCACGTGCATTCGGAGAACACGCGCCTTGCCGCGGAGCTGCACCAGGCCGCCGGGCTCAAGCAGCGCGAGACCAGCAACGTGCATCGCATCGGCATGGCGTACTCGCCGCTGGGTGCGAACCACCGCCCGTCGCCGCGCTACGTCGACGGCTCCGCCTGACACGATGATCGGAATCGCGACGCGCTGCTAGCGCCGCCGCTGGTCCTGCAGCTGTGCGCGCTGGACGTCGAACACCTGCTTGACGAGGCGCTCGCGCTCTTCCTGCGTCAGCTCGTCGAACTGCACGCCGACCTGGCTGCCCGCGAGGATCGGCTTCACGAACTTGACGATGAACGCCTTCGCGAAGCGCCAGCCGTCGAACTCCACTGTGACCTCGCCGCGCTGGTCGAGCTCGACCGGCAGGCGGGTCGAGAACCCGATGCCGGTGGCGGACACGTCGCGGGTCCGGCCGGGCGCCTCGCGCCCCGCCATGCGCAGCATGATCGGCAGCTGCACGTCCACGCGGACGTTCTGGCGACGTTGACGACCAGCGGGATCCTCGGCGGGACCCATCCCGCCGAAGCCGGTCTCGTCATCTTCAGCTGTATCGCTCGCAACCTGCACGAGTGCAATCTGCCCAGTGCACGCCGCTGTCCAAACGATCCGGTGGTCGTCCGGTGGTCGCCGCGCGGTGCGGGCGCCATACGAGCGGGTGTGCGAGCGGATGTGCGAGCGGATTTCACGGGCGACGGATCGAGCGCAGCGTGCGACGATCGTGCGCGTCGTCGGAACGCGTGAACGGGCGCGTCACGCGTCCGCAGTGCGCGGCGTCGTCGCACGTGGTGCAGGAGCTGGATGACGGCCCCATGCCGTTCCTCCTCCCTCGGTGTGTGAGATAACCCCGATTATCCAACACTCCAGAACGGTGTACCCCGGAGCGTCCGAGCACGAAAAGCGGGCCGGCTCGAGGAATCCCCGAACCGGCCCGGAAGAACTTCAGCGGCACCCACGGAACGGGTAAGTACCCGTGGGCGCCGCTGAAATCGTGTTGTAACTCGCATGGCGTTCGGCTCAGCCGAACAGACCGCCGACGAAGTTGCCGACTGCCTTGGCGCCACCGGCGATGGCCTCGCCGGTGTTCTCGACGCCGGTGATGACGTTCTCGACGCCGGCCTCGACGACCTCCTTGGCCATGTTGCCGCTGTCGACGATGGTCGAAGCGACACCCTGGACCGTGTTCTCGACCGCCTCGTAGCCGGCGACGACGAGCTGTCGCTCGATCGTGGGCTGCTTGTTCCAGGCGTCGCTGATCTCGGAGTAGCCGTCGAAGTTGTCGCCGAAGTTCTTGCCGGCTTCCTTCAGCTCCCGGGCGTTTTCCTTCGCCTGGTCGACCGAGCGGTTGACGATCTTGGAGCCGGTCTCGGCGGACGTCTTGCCGGCCTTCACCGCGCCCTCGGCGCCACCGTTGATGCGGTCGCTGAACCAGCCGCCGACGGCACCGGCAACATCCTTGCCTGCCTCGATGCCGATCTCGACGCCCTTCTTGCCAAGCTCGACGCCCTTCTTGCCGAGCTCGACCGCGCCCTTCACGCCTTCCTTGATGGCGTTGTTGATCGGGTTGTGGAGCCAGATCTCACCGGCACCCTCGAGCACTTCCTTGCCCAGGTTGCCGAGGTTCTTGACGTTGTTCCACGTGTCCTTGCCGACATTCTTGAGCGCCTCGAAGCCGGCGAACACCACGGCGCGCTCCGGCGTCGGTGCGTCATCCCACGCCTTCTTGACGTTGCCTTCGTCGAACGGATTGAGGCTGTCGACGAATCCCTTGCCGTACTTCTCGCCGGCCTTGCCGACTTCCTTGCCGGCTTCCTTGATCTCTCGCGTGAAGGGCTCGTGCAGCGGCTTGCTGGCCTCGACGACCTTCTTGCCGATGTCTCCGGCGCCAGCGACGGCGGTCTTCACGGCGGCCTCGCCGGTCTTGTAGGCACCGACGACGATCTTGCGCTCGATCGTGGGCTGTGCGTCGACGGCCTTCTTGACCTCGTTCGCGCCCTCCGCGGCGGCCTTGCGTGCCTCGGGCAGCGGGCCGTCGTCCTTCTTCTTGGGAGCGGCAGGTGCCGTCTTCTTCGGCGCGCTCGGCGCCGGCTTGCTCGGCGCCGTCTTGTGGCGCTCGGCCGGCTTCGTGGTGGTCGTCGGCTTCGGTCGGTCTTCAATCGGCAGTGCCATCTTCGTCATCTCCCCCATCTGGAAGGCGTACCCGTTCGCCCTCTCTGCAATGAAGGTACGACCCCTCTGCCCCCCCTGTACTAGGTAGTTCCTCGGTACTTAGGTACCGATATCGAGAAACCCGCATGCGGCCGTGTAATTCTGGCGCTCAATGCACCCGAAATCACCTAGGTAGGTGGTCTGCGGGGCCGAATTCGGGGGTGTTTCGGGTGTCCTGGGGCGTGATCTGGGAGCGATCGGGGCGATCCAGGCGATCGCCGGGGCAGGATCGATCCCGCGCAGGGCGAACGTGGACGTGGATGACTCGCGGTCCTGACCCCACGCTCGCCCGGACGATCGATCGCTACGTCGGATCGGTCGAGGGTGCCGGCTACTCGCCCCACACCCTCAAGTCCTACGCGACGCGCCTCAACGACTTCCTGCGCTGGGTGGTCGCCGACGGCGGCGGCGATCCCGACGACCCTGCCGACCTCGCGCGCCCAGCGGCGCTGCAGTCACCCGACACGATTCAGGCGTACCTCGCGGCGCTGCGCCGACGCCGCATCGGTCGCCGCGTCGGCGTCTCCCCCCAGACTCTCGCGCACGCGTACGCGGTGCTGAGCGGATTCCACCGCTGGATGGAGCGCACGCTGCGCCTCGAACCGAACCCGATGCGCGACGTGCTGCGACCACGCGGCGAGACGAGCGTCGACGACGAGTTCAAGTCGCTCACGGCAGACCAGCTCGAGGACCTGCTCGAGGCGGCCCGCAACGGCTGGCCCTCCGGCCACGGACCTGCCGACCTGCGCACCACCAATCGCAAGCTCGAGGACTGGCTGCTCGTCGCGTTCATGGGACTGGCCGGACTGCGTGTGAGCGAGCTGTGCAACATCGACCGCGACGACATCGTCGGCGACATGGTCCACGTGCTCGGCAAGGGTCGCAAGCGTCGGGCCGTGCCGCTCGCACCCGAGATCCTCGAGGCGCTCGGCGAGTACTCACCCCCGCGCCAGGGACGACACCTGTTCGGACGCCCGACCGATCCGGCCCGGCGCCTCGCGCCCTATGCCGTCGAGCAGCGGGTCCCGCGCCTCGCGCGCCGCGCGGGCATCCTCGAGCTGCGTGTCACGCCGCACGTGCTTCGCCACACGTTCGGGTCGCTCATGCTCGCCGCCGACCCGGCCGCGCTCATCCCGACGCGCGACCTGATGGGCCACGAGAGCGTCGAGACCACCAACAAGTACGCGCACACGCGCGAGGAAGCGCGCCGACTCGCGCTGCTGTCCATGCACGAGCTGCGCGGTCGTCGCTCGCAGTCCTGACGGGCGAGGCGCCGCGAACCGCGAGCCTCAGACCCAGCCGTCCTGCTCGCGCAGGTGATCCACGTAGAACTGCAGCACCTGCAGCTCCTCGAAGCGAGTGGTGTCTTCGCAGAACTCGATGCCGACGTCGTAGAGGCGTCCCCGCCGCTCCATGCGCCGTACCGTTCCCGCGATACGCACGACGTGCGTGTGCATCGGACCATCCACGACGAGCGAGTGTGCGTCGTAGCCCAGATGTACGCGCAGCGGCAGGTCGCACTCCATGTCGACGAGCACGCGCGCGCCGATCGGCAGGCGACGGCGCAGCAGCACCCGCACACCGAGGTCGGAGATGTCGACGATTCTCGCGCGCGTGAGGAGCTGCTCCTCCAGGTCCGCGAGCCGCACGGTCGAGCGGATCGTGGAATCGATGCGCTCCCTGCGTCGACGTTCGGTGCGCTCGGGCGGCATGGCTGCGCCGTTGGACGCGCCTCCGATACCCGAACGTCGAGCTGTCATCGAATCATTCCTCCACCACCACGGTGTCCCCGTCCGATGCACCAGCAGTGCTCTCGCGGGTCACCTCTACGAGTGCCCGCGACGGGATGCGGCTACGCCGCCGATCCGGAGGTCCGACGACAGGTTCCTGCGGCTTCGGGCCGAACTCGGGCCGATCCGCGCCTTCGCCGAGCCCGCAAACCGCGCATAGCGGTCGTCAGACCAGGAAATCCTGCAGGTGCGGCGCGGCCTCGGACAGCTGCTGAAGCGCACGGTTCTCGAGCTGGCGCACGCGCTCGCGCGTGACTCCGAGCACTGCGCCGACCTCGTCGAGGTACTGCGGCTGGCGGCCGTTGAGCCCGTACCGCATCTCGATGACGAGCCGCGACCGCTCAGACAGGGTGCGCAGCGCATCGCCGACGGCGTCCTGGCGCATGCCGACCACGACCTGGGCGAAGGGATCCACGACCCGTTCGTCCTCGAGCATGTCGGCGAGGTCGTTCTCGCCCTCGCCCACCGGAACGTCGAGCGACATGGTGTCGTCGGTGAGGCGCCGCAGCTCCTCCACCTCTGCCGTCGTGATCTGCAGCTTGGTCGCGAGCTCCTCGAGCGTGGGATCACGGCCGAGCTTCTGCGACATCGTGCGCTGCTCGCGCTGGAGCTTGCGCACCACGTCGACGACGTGCAGCGGCAGTCGGATCGTGCGGCCCTGCGAGGCGATCGCGCGGCTCACGGCCTGGCGGATCCACCACGTCGCGTACGTGGATAGCTTGAAGCCCTTCTCCGGGTCGAACTTCTCGACCGCGCGGATGAGACCGATGTTGCCTTCCTGGATCAGGTCCAGGAGCGGCACCCCGTTGCCCTGGTAGCGCCGCGCGATCGAGATCACGAGGCGCAGGTTGCACTCGACGAGGCGATCCTTGGCAGCCTGGTCGCCGCGATCCTTTCGTCGGGCGAGCTCGAGCTCCTCCGGGTGCGTCAGCAGCGGGCCGTCATCGAGCTGGCCCACGTACGTGCGCAGCAGGTCGAGGTTTCCGCCGTCGCTCGTCCACGCCGTGTCGGCGCGCACGGGGCGCAGCACTGCAGCCGAATCCTCGTCGACGTCGACTGCGTCGACCTCGGCGGTCGGCGGATCGAGGTCGTCGTCCGGAGCTGCTGGGGGGATGTTCGCGTCGGCGTGCATGGTCTGTCTCGGGAATGGGCGATGGATCCACCGCCACTGGAATCGTTGTCTCCGCTGCCGGGTGCTTCTACACCCGGGAGGCGAGGCGGATGCTGGTCAGGCCGTCTTGTCGACGTGCTCGTGTGGAGCGTCGGCGCCCTCGGCTGCCGCGATGCGCCCGTGGTCGTCGTAGCCGCCCGCGGCCTTGAGGGGCGCGACCGTCTGGAACCACTCGGCGGGCACGGCAGGATCGTCGTCCGACTCCTCCTGCTCCGGCTCGTGGTGGCCGGGCTGGCGATCGTCCTCGTCGCCGCGTCGCCTGCGTCGCGCGACCCGCTCCGCGAAGGCGCTGCGCTCCACGTACACGTCACCGGCAACCGGCCCTATCGGGCGAATCGGTTCAGACGGTGGCGGGCACATCGTGCGTCAGCTCCTAGGCAGCAAGCGATGGTGGGTCGGAATAGGCGGCGTAGCCGGGAACGGCCTGCACGAGCGGGTCGTTGCCGAGCGACGGGATCGATCCACCGGGAACCGACGCGACGTGCTCGTCGCGACCGATCGCGTCCTGGGCGCGGAGACGATCGCGGTAGTAGGCCTCGATGCGGCGGGCGCGCTCGCGCTCCTTCTCCTCCAGCTCGCGGCGGGCGTTCTTGACCTCTGCGTCGTAGAGCTCGCCGAAGATGAACAGGCCCGCGGCCCAGGCGAAGAAGTGGAACACGATCGCCGCGATGATCCCGCGCACGGTCGCGGCGTCCCAGCTCATGCCGCTCGTGTAGCTGGCGAGCCACACGATCATGAACGCGCCCATCGCGGAGAGCGTGCGCAGCATCTGCAGTCGGCCGAGCCACCGCTCGAACGACGGCGGGGTGAACTCGATCTCGCCGTCGCGGGCGATGATGCGACGGACGTGCTCGGGAAGCTCCTGGTAATCGCCTGCGGGCATCGCGCTCATCGGCTCATCACCTTCTTGCGTCCGGCGAGCTCACGCTGCCGGAAGAACAGGAATCGGATGATGCGCTCGCGATCGGTGATCTGCATGCGCTCGAAGCTGCACGCGATGATGTACTGGTCGGGGCGCTCGGGATCCGGGTGGGCGTGGACGACCTTCGCGCGGCTCGTGATGTCGCCGCCGTGCTCGGGCAGGTAGAACGTCACGACGAGCTTGTCGCCGCCCGCGAGCTTGATCGGGGTGCGGAAGTTGATGCCGCCGCCGCTGATGTTGCGGGTAAGCGCCTTGACGCGCTCGCCGGTGATGCGCGGCGAATCGCTCGGCTCGTCCTCGAGCTCCCCGACGTGCTGCTCGACGCGCGCGTGCAGCAGCAGCGACACGTCGACGCGAACGTGGTTGCGGCGCTGTGCGCGGTGCACGTCGCCGCCGCGGCTCAGCTCGAGGAACTGTTCGCCGTCGCGCTCGTAGACCGTGCGCACGACCGTCTTCATGCACCAGTAGCCACCGCCCTGGGTGTACCACAGGCGCATCGGGCTGCCTTCGCGCAGGTCGAGGGTCTCGCCTTCGAACTCGGGCGCGCTGATGCGCAGCGTGTCGGCGGTCTCCTCCACCAGTCGGCTGAAGTACTGCGCCGAGCCACCGCGGTCACCGGTGGCGACCTCGAGGCGCTGGTTGAGGCGGGGAAGGGGCGTGGCGGGGCTGGTGGCAGGCACGGTGCGTGTCGTCCTCTGACGTGGAGTGGCTCTGGGAATGGTTGGCGGTGGCTAGCTGAGTGACAGGATCCGGTCGGCGATCTCGCGCGCGCTCGCTGCGCGAAGGTCACCGGTGACGTTCGGTCCGTCCGACAGGAACGTCATCGGCAGGCCGAGCCGGAAACCCAAGTTGAGGATCTCACCGATCCATCGGCTCTCGTCGATTCGGCTCACCACCATGCGATTGGCGCCGAGCGGGCGGAACCGTTCGACGATCGAACTCGCCTCGCGGGTGCTCGTCGCCATGGGCAGCACGACGTGCACGTCGTCGGCGCCGATCGCCATGAGGCAGGTCTGGACCTGCTGGTAGGTGGCGGAGTCGAGGTAGGTCGATGCGGGGGTGTCGACGAGGACGAGGTCGTGCTCGTCGAATGCGTTGACCGCCTCGATGGCCTGGGCGGAGCTGGCGGCGTAGCGAACGTCGCAGTCGAGGTCGCTGAAGCTGCGATCGGCGACGATCGACACGCCGGGATCGGCGGAGACGATCGAGATGATGCCGACGCGCATGCCGGCGGCGGCGTACTGGCCGGCGACCTTGGTGACGACGGTCGTCTTGCCTGCGTTGGCGGCGCCCACGAACGCGACGCGGTGCGCGCGGCCGAGGTCGGCGAAGCCGGTGCGGACCGAGAGGCTCTCCTCCACCATCGAGCGCATGAGCGTGGCGATGTCCTGCTCGCCACCGAACGGGCGGCGGTGGCGAACGGCGGTGTCGACGAGCGCGTCGATCACGTCCTGGTCGACGCCGACGTCGGTGAGGCGCGCGGTGATCGGCGCGAGCTCGGTGTCGAGCTGCTCGATGACGTTCTGGATGCGGGCGTCGAAGCTCGTGGCGGCCTCGGCCTGCTGGGAGCGGCGCGTGGCGTGCACGACGCTGCGCAGGGCGGCCATGGCCTTGAGGTCGATCGTGTCGACCGCGGCGTTGAGCGCCTCGGTGAGCTCGTGGTTGGTGGAGCGCGGCATCGCGAGGTCGGTGCGCAGCGCGTGCTCGACCGTGGTTGCGGCGTGCTCGAGTGCGGGCACGGCCTGCGGCACGAAGCCCTGCATCGGGGTGTCCTCCACCGACGCGGCGAAGGTGCGGGTGTAGTCGACCTGCGGATCACGCGGCAGCGCACGCGGCGGTGCGTAGGTGCCGGCGGCGGGCGCCTGCTCCATGCGCGCGGTGGCGTGCTGCATATGCTGGTGGGCGCGCTCGGCGAGTGCATGCGCCTGTGCGAGCGGATCGAGGGCGGGAGCCGGAGCCGGAGCGGCGACGGGCGCCGCGAGGGCGGCCTGCATCGGCGCGGTCGGCTGCGGGACGGTCATCGGCTGGGTGTGGATCGGCGTTCGCGCGACCACGGGAACGTCAAGCTCCGAGAAACCTGCGGTTGCGGCGTGCTCGAGCACGCGGCCGTACTCCTGTGCGAGCTCGGCATCCTGCGAGGGATCCCACTCGTCGGTGACGTCGAGGCCGCCGACGCGACCCATCTTCATGGCGCCGGCGAAGCGCTTGGCGAGTTCGGGGGCGGCGTCGTCGCCACCGTCGTCGTCGGCGTCGAGGTCGGCGTTGCCCATGAACTGGTCCTCGAGGTCGACGAGCATCTCGTCGCTCGGCATCTCGTCGGCAGCGGTGACCTCGATGACCTTGGTCCCGAAGAACCCGGCGACGCCGCCCTGCACCTTGGTGCGCTGACCCACGACGACCGCGTTCGGCCCGAGCTCCTCGCGAATCTGCGGCAGTACCTCTTCGAGGCTGCGACCCTGGAACGTCTTGATCCTCACGCGCTCACCATCCCGGCGTCACCTGCCATTGCACTGCCCGACCCGTCGAGGGACACGCGTGCGACCATCTGGATGTCCACATCTCGCTGGATCTCGTTGTACGAGACCACGGCGAGTCGCGGCAGCACCGGCTCGCTCACCTGCTTGAGGTGACGGCGAACCTTTGCCGAGCACAGCACAACAGGCACCATGCCCTGCATGGATACCCGTTCGTAATCTCCCTTTAACGCAGTGAGGACGGAATTCACGGTGCCGGGATCGAGGTTGAGATACGAGCCGTCGCCGGTCTGGACGACGGCGTCGCCCAGCATGGCCTCGAGTGGGCCGTCGAGCGTGATCGCGTAGAGCACGTTGCCGGGTGCGAGGTAGGGGCGCAGGATCGATCGGGCGAGCGTCTGGCGGCAGTAGTCGGCGAGCAGGCCGATGTCCTTGGTGAGGCGGCCCTTGTCGGCGAGCGTCTCGACGACGGACGCGAGGTCGCGGATCCCGACGCCCTCGGCGAGCAGCGACTGCAGGACGCGGTGGACCTCGCCCAGGCCGAGCACGTCGGGAACGAGCTCCTCGACGGCTGCCGGGTAGCGCTCCTTGAGCGCGTCGAGCAAGCCGCGCACGTCCTGGCGCGTGAGCAGGTCGGGCGCGTGCTGGCGGATCGTCTCGGTGAGGTGCGTGACGATGATCGAGGCGGGATCGACGACGGTGTAGCCCATGGATTCGGCGCGCTCCTTGACGGCAGCCGGGATCCAAAGGGCGGGGAGGCCGAAGGCGGGCTCGGTGGTGGGCGTGCCGTCGAGGCCGGGCTCGGCGTCGCCGGGGTTCATGGCGAGCCAGCAACCCGGCAGCAGCGAGCCGACGACGATCTGGGCGCCCTTGAGCTTGAAGGAGTACTCGTGCGAGGCGAGCTGCACGTTGTCGCGGATGCGGATCGGCGAGAGCACCATGCCGAGGTCGAGCGCGATCTGGCGGCGGATCATGCTGACGCGCTTGAGCAGGTCGCCACCCTGCTCCTCGTCCACGAGCGAGATGAGGCCGTAGCCGATCTCGAGCTCGAGCACGTCGAGCGGGAGCAGGCCCTTGACGTTCTCGATGGTGGGCGTGCCCTCCTCTTTCGGCGGCTCCATCGCGGCGACCTCGGCGGCGAGGCGGTCGCGCTCCTGGGCGCGGCGCAGGACGGTGCCGATGGCGAACAGCAGGATCGACATGCCGATGAACGGGATCTTGGGCAGGCCGGGCAGCAGGCCGAGCCCGCCGAGCACGCCGGAGACGATGAGGATCGCCTTCGGGTAGCGGGTGAACTGCACGGCGAGGTCGCCACCGAGGTTGGACGCGCCGTCGCCGGCGGCTCGCGTGACGATGATGCCGGTGGCGGTCGAGATGAGCAGCGCCGGGATCGCGGCGGCGAGGGCGTCGCCGATCGAGAGGGTCGAGAAGCGCTGGACCGATTCGGAGAAGCCGAGCCCCTGCTGGACCATGCCGACGATCATGCCGCCGAAGAGGTTGATGAGCGTGATGATCACGGCGGCGATCGCGTCGCCCTTCACGAACTTCGCGGCACCGTCCATGGAGCCGTAGAAGTCGGCTTCGCGCTGGATCTCGAGGCGGCGCTCGCGGGCCTGCTCGTCGGTGATCTGGCCGGCGTTGAGGTCGGCGTCGATCGCCATCTGCTTGCCCGGCATGGCGTCCAGGGTGAAACGGGCGGCGACTTCCGCGACGCGGCCGGCACCGTTCGTGATGACCACGAACTGCACGACCATGAGGATGAAGAACACGACGAGGCCGACCACGATGGAGCCGCCGATGACGAACCCGCCGAAGCTCTCGACGACTTGGCCGGCGTCGCCCTTGAGCAGGATGAGGCGCGTCACCGAGATGTTGATCGCGAGGCGGAAGAGCGTGGTGATGAGCAGCAGCGTCGGGAAGGCGCTGAAGTCGAGTGCCTTCTGTGCATAGACCGAGATGAGGACGATCGACAGCGCTGCGGCGATGTTGAGCGTGATGAACAGGTCCAGCAGCACGTGCGGGATCGGCACGATCATCATGATGACGATGGTGACGATGCCGAGGGCGACGAGCAGGTCGCTCTGGCGCAGGACGCGGCCGAGCAGGCCGAGACCGGCGGGGCCTGACGCGTTCGCTGTGGTCGTGTCGCTCATCTGCTCCCCTGCGGTGCGTGCATCTCCCCGAAAACGACGACAGGCGAGCCGGAACGAATCGCCGTTCCTTGGCTCGCCTTGATCGGTGCGCATCATGCGCGAATCGGGTGCACGCGTGGTGCTGTCCTTCGAACCTCGGCGGTCTCCTCCGCAACCTTGATCCCATTGCAGCATGCTGGACGGATTGCAGAAGGGCGGCACGTCAACCTCGAACCGCGCCCGCCACCCGTCCGTGACGGGATGTGAGTCGAGTTCACCCCGCTCCGCGGGGAAAAGTCGACGCACACCGCGTATTTCCATCACACTGGACGTATTGCAAGGAACTGGATCCCGTCGTACCGTGGAGCCATGACCTCCCCCAGGGTCGATGGTGCGTACCCCCACCGCACCGGCGCCGCAGGCGCCTCCTCCACGGGTTCGAGCCCGCGCATCGGCGCGGACGCCAAGGCACGCTCCAATCAGCTCGCACAGCAGTTCGCGGCGCAGATCGAGATGTCGATGATGAAGTCGCTCAGCGAGATGGGCGCATCCGACGAATCCGACGAATCCGGCGACGGCGGCGAGGACGGCGGCGGCAGCTCCGACCTCGGCCTCGATCCCGGCATGCAGCAGATGCTGCTCATGACCTCCTTGTTCGCAGGCGCAGCCAAGGGTGGTGGTTCAGCCGCGGAGGTCCAGGCACGGCTCGCCGCCTTTGGCGGCGGCGGAGCAGGCGGCATGGGCGCGCTGACAGGCGCCGGCGCGGGATCCGAGGCCCAGCTCGCGCAGCAACTGCTCGGCACGTTGGGTGCGGCAGGAACCGAAGGCGCGGCGCCTGGCGCGGCTGCGACCCCCTTCTCGGGCGCTGTCGATCGAGGTGCCGCGGCCAACGCGCAGATCGTCGCCCAGGTCGCCCGCGAGAAGGGGGTCGACCCGGTCGCCGCCGTGGCGATGATGCTCGTCGAGAGCGGCGGTCGATCCACTGCGTCCGGCGACGGCGGCACGAGCTTCGGGCTCTTCCAGCTGCACGAGGGCGGCATGTTGACCGCGGCCGGCCTGACCAAGGAGCAAGCCTTCGATCCACGCACCAACGCGTCGGTCTCGCTGAGTTCGCTCCGCCACGAGTGGGACAAGGGTCACGCGAGCCGGACGCCCGGACAGATCGCGGCTGCATCGCAGCGCCCCGCCGACCCTGTCGGGTACGCAGCCAAGGTCGACGGCGCGATGGACCGCGCCCGCGCGCTGCTCGGCGGCGGCTGACAGCGCTTCAAGGTGTCAGCCCAAACACGCGCAGGACGGCATCGGTGTCGCGGCGCCTGCTCCGCGCATCGATCCGCATGACACGGAGTCCGATCGACTCGAGCAGCTCCGTCTTCCGCTCGTCATCGACTTTCGTGCGCCGCCGCTGGTGCGGTCGACCGTCGATCTCAACGACGAGACCATGCGCCTCGAACAGCAGGTCGGGACGAATCCTGCGTCCCCCGATCGTCACGCGAGGCGTGATTCGCGGCATCGGCGCGCCGCGTTCGAGCAGGTCGTCGAGCACACGACGCTCGAGGTGACTCTGGGTGCCTGCGCTCTCCGATCGATTGAGCGCCAACGCATTCGAGATCCGCCGGTGTGCGGGCCCGCGCCGCGTGCGGTGTCGCCGGATGCTCGCGCGAAGCGCGCGTACATTGAGCAGGTCGAGGAGGTCGAGCTCGTGCATGACGTCCGCGAGCTCGGTGACGACCGTCGTGTCAGCCATGTCGACGAGCATTCTCGGCACGGACGTGACCGGGATCCCGTCGACGAAGCCGGCTTCGGATGGGTGGATGCTTCTGGTGGATCGAATCGACACGTCATCGGCGCGGCAGGTCGATCGCGTGGTGATGACCACGTCGATCTTCGTCGGTGCACGTCGGACAGCGCGTCGCAGCCACGCCGCTGCGCGACCAGTGACGAACGCGCACCCGTCGGGGTGGGCGAGGACCGCGGCCATGCAACGTCCGTGAAACGAGAGCGCGTCATGCCCGACTGCACAGACGCCTCGTCGGACCGGCACGAGGAAGGCTCGAGTGATCCATCGGTCGATGCGACCACTCGGGACGCCCTGTTCGACCAGTTGGCGGCGCGCGACGACGCCATGTTGACGAGCGGCGAGGTCGCTCACGAGGTGCTCGAGCGGATGTGGGTCGACTTTCCCCCGCTCCGCGGGGCGAACTCGACTCACATCGGTTTGAGAGGTGTCCATCGGTCCAGCGTGACGGCGTGAGCGTCACGAGAGTTGCGCGCAACGTGCCGGAACTCGCGCAGGAACGTCGCGAGAGACACACGCGGCTGCGCCGCGGGAAGCGGCTGCGCCGCGGGAAGCGGCTGCGCCGCGGAAACGCTGCACCGCGGAAGACGCTACGCCGCGATGCTCGGGCGGACGTGCTCGCCGGCGGCGCGCTTGCGCTCTTCGGCGCGGTAGACGAAGGCGAGGACCTCGGCGACGGCTGCGTACAGCTCGGCCGGGATGAGGTGGCCGACCTCGACGCTGGCGTACAGCTCTCGGGCGAGGGCTCGGTTCTCCACGCGCATGACGCCGGCCTCGTCGGCGATCTCGCGGATGCGCATCGCGAGCAGGTCGACACCCTTGGCGACGACCTTCGGTGCGCCGGTCTCCGAGTCGTACTTGAGCGCGACCGAGTAGTGCGTCGGGTTGGTGATGACGACGTCGGCGAGCGGCACGTCGGCGAGCATGCGGCGCCTGGCCATGTCGCGCTGGCGACGTCGCTGGGCGGCCTTCATCTCGGGCGCGAGTTCCTGCTGCTTGTACTCCTGCTTGACCTCGTGCTTGGTCATGCGCAGGTTCTTCTCGTAGCGATGGCGCTGGTAGAGGTAGTCGATGATCGCGATCGTCACGTAGATGCCCGCCACGCGGAAGCCGATCGACATGATGATGTCGACCGTCACCAGTCCAGCCGCGATCGGTTCGGCATCGCCGAGCGACAGCAGCTCGTTGCGGCGCTGCCACACGATCATCGAGGCCGGGATGCCCACCGCCATCATCTTGAGCAGGCTCTTGGCGAGCTCGAAGTAGGCGGCCGGTCCGAAGCGCTGCTTGGCGCCGCTGATCGGATTGAGCTTGGAGAAGCGCGGCTTGATGACGCTCGGCGTGATCTTCGGCTTGACCTGCAGCACGCTCGCGAGCACGCCGACGACGAGCATCCCGACCATGATCGGCGCCGTGACGAATGCCATCAAGCGCATCACGTCGGCGAACATCGTCATCGTGTCGTTGATCGTGAAGTCGCTCGTGCCGACCGTCCCGAGCGAGCGGAGGCGCGTGACCATGTCCTCCTGCAGGCGCGACCAGATGCCGGGACCCCAGACGCTCAGGATGCCGAACGCGGCGAGCATGGCGAAGGCGCTGTTGATCTCCATGCTGCGCAGGACGTTGCCCTCCTTGCGCGCTTCCTCACGGCGTTTCGGTGTCGCCTTCTCGGTCTTGTCGTCACCTGCCATTGGCGGTCGTCACCCCCTTCGCGGCGGCGGCTTCTTCGGGCGTGACCTTCGCGGCGAGCACGCCGGCGCCGGCGACGACGTCGCTGACGCGCTGCTCGAGGAACCCGGTGAACGCGGGCAGGCAGATGATGACGGCCACCAGGCCGACGCCGATCTTCAGCGGGATGCCGACGAAGAACACGTTCATCTGCGGCACGACGCGCGCGATGATGCCGAGCACGACATCCACGAGCAGCAGCGTCACGAGCACGGGCGCGGCGATCTGGAAGGCCATCGCGAACAGCGACCCGAACGTCGCGAACAGGTTCGTCATCATCTGCTCGATGTCAGGCGTCTGGCCGAGACCGATCGTGTCGAACGAACGCTTGAAGCCCGCGAGCAGCCAGTGATGGCCGTCGACCGCCAGGAATGCGAGCGTCGCCACGAGCGAGTAGAACGAGCCGAGCACGCTCGCCTGTGCGTTGTTGAGCGGGTCGATGATGTTCGCCATCGAGAACCCGATCGAGGTGTCGATGAGCGACGCGCCGACCTGCACCGCGCTGAACACGATCGCGACCGAGAAGCCGAGCGCGAGTCCGATGATCGACTCCGTGCCGACCGCGATGATCAGGGGCAGGATGCCCGTCGGGACGGTGGGTGCCGCGGTGGCGACGATCGGCGTCATCGTCGCCGCCAGTGCCAGCAGCACCATGAGCTTGATGCGCGGCGGGATCATCGGCGAGCTGAACACCGGCGCGATGAGGAAGAGCCCGCTCAGGCGCGCGACGACCAGCATGAAGCCGATCACCTGCGGCACTGCGATGTCGAGCGGGATCTCCACCGTCGTCCCCTACTGGTTCGCCACGAGTGCCGGGATCTCGCGGAACAGTTCCTCGGTGTAGTTCACCATCACGTTGAGCATCCACGGCCCCGTGATGGCGAGCACCGCGACGATGCCGACGATCTTCGGGATGAAGACGAGCGTCTGCTCCTGGATCTGCGTGACCGCCTGGAAGATCGAGACGACGAGGCCGATCACGAGGCCGACGAGCAGCACCGGGCCACCGAGCTGGAGCGTCACCCAGATCGCCTTGCCGGCGACCGCGGTCACGTCCCCGTCGTTCATGGCTGCGTACATGGTCTGCATGTCAGGTTCCTCCGAAGCTGACGACCAGGCTCTCGATGGTGAGCCCCCAGCCGTCCACGAGTACGAACAACAGGATCTTGAAGGGAAGCGAGATCATCACCGGAGGCAGCATGATCATGCCCATGCTCATGAGCGTCGAGGCGACGACCATGTCGATGATCAGGAACGGCACGAAGATGAGGAAGCCGATCTGGAACGCGGTCTTGAGCTCGGAGATCAGGAACGCCGGGATCAGCACGTGCGTGGGCACGTCGGCGCGGGTCTCGGGTCGCTTCTGGTCGGCGAGGCGCACGAACAGCGCGAGGTCGTCCTCGTCCACCTGCGTGAACATGAACTCGCGCAGCGGGGCCTGCGCGTTGTCGAGTGCGACCTGCTGCGTGATCGCCTTGTCCTGGTAGGGCTTGATCGCGGTCTCGTTGATGGCCGAGAACGTCGGGAACATCACGAACAGCGTCAGGAACATCGACAGGCCGATGAGCACCTGGTTCGGCGGCATCGTCGGCGTGCCGAGCGCGTTGCGGACGAAGCCCATGACGATGAGGATGCGGGTGAAGCCCGTCATCATGATGAGGATCGACGGTGCCAGTGCGAGCACCGTCATGACGACGAGCACCTGGATGGCGGTGGACGCGCCACCCTCCGCGCCGGTGTCGATCGAGATGCCGAGGCCGTTGCCGGACTTCGTGCCGGCTCCCCTGCCTGCGGCGGCTCCGGCGCCGCGACCTGCGCCCGCGCCTGCACCCTGGCCGGCTGCCGGCGTGGTGGTCGTCGCGGCGGGCGTGGTGGTCGTGGACGGCTGTGCCTCCACGGCCTGTGCGGTGGCGACGGTGCCCGCGAGCAGCACGACGATCGCCGCGAGGCTGGCGAGTGCCAGGCGGGCGATGCGTGAGTGATGTCGGAAGGTGCGGGCCATGGGAACGTGTGTGTGGTGCGACCGTTGGTCGCCGTCCCTGGCTCGAGCGTGTGGCGCGCGTCCTGCGTGCCGCTCGTTCTGTCGCTGTCGTGCGAAGTCGAAGAAGTTGTGCGGCTACCTTGCGGTGCTCAGTCGGAGGTTGTCGAGGAATCGCTTGATGAACGGCTGGTCGGCACTGCCGGCCCCGCCCATGCCCTGCGGCACGCCGGGCTGGTTGCCGAGCAGCGCGCCGCTCAGCATCGCCTGGAACTCGCCGTTGCCGGCGTTGCCCTGGCTCTGTGCGAACAGGGTTGCGTCGACATCGCCGATGCGGGTGATCGACTGGTCGGTCGCGCCGACGAGCACCAGCTCGTCACCGACGCGCACCAGGTGCAGTGCGCGGCCCTGTGCGAGCGGCGTGGTTGCGACGACGTCGATCACGCCGGTGCGGCCGGCGACACCCTGCAGGCGCGACTGGCCCCACTTCTTGAGCAGCCAGTGGACTCCGTAGATCGCGCCGAGCACGACCGCGAGGCCGAAGATGAACCGGAGCGCGCTGCCACCGGAGTTGCTGCCGCTGCCCTTGTCGCCGCCCTTGGCAGCCTTCTCGTCCTCCTGGAAGGCGCCCTGGTCGAGCTTCTCGCGCTCGAACTCGGAGCTCGCGGCTCGGCGCTTCGCGGCCGACTCCTCCTGCGCCTTGACCTTCGCCTTCGCCTCGGCGGCGGACGTTGCGCCGGTGGTCGTCGCCGGCTTCGTGGTGGCTGCAGCGTCGGCCGCTGACGCGATCGGGACTGCAACGAGCAGGGCCAGCACGACGAGTGCGGCGAGCAAGGAACGAAGTGGCGTGGTGCGCTTCACGAAGAGCGATTCGGACGCGTCGCGAAGCTGCTTGAACCGATCGGAGCAGGCGAGAGGAATTGCAAAAGCGCCCGTGTGGGGCGCTTCTGACGACCGTCGAACGGTCGGGTCAGCCGAGGCCGCGGAGGCGATCCTCCGGCGACACGATCTCGGTGACGCGGATACCGAACTCCTCGTCGATGACGACGACCTCGCCGCGTGCGATGACGCGGTCGTTGACCTTGATGTCGAGCGGATCGCCCGCCAGCTTGCCGAGCTCGATGATGGAGCCGATCGAGAAGTCGACGAGCTCGCGGATCGTGCGCTGGGTGGAGCCGAGCTCCACGGTGAGCGGCAGTGGCACGTTCATGAGCAGCTCGAGGTCACCTGGGCGGCTCGCGGGCTGCGTGGCTGCGGCCATGGGCGCGGCGAGCGGCTGGGCAACGGCTGCGAGCGGCACCACGTTGTCGGCGCCGGCAGCCGGGTGGGCCTGCGCGAAGGCGGGGGTCGGACCGGCAGGCGTGGGCGCCTCGTCCGCGAGGATCGCATCTGCGAGGGGTTCGGCCGTGGTGGCGGCGGGGGCGCTGGTGGCTGCAGCGGGAGCGGCGGACGACGTTGCCTGCGCGAGCGCGTGCATGTCGAGCCAGTGCGTGAGGTCGGCGTCGGCCTGCTGCACGACCGGGATCATGCCCCAGCCATCGATGTGCAGGGCGAGCACCACGCGGGTGCCGGCGGGGTCGGCTGCGGGAAGCTCCGCCTCCATGCCGAGGTCGATCTCGCCGCTCTCGAGCGGCTCGGAGATGCCGCCGGCGATGCCGTCGACGGCTCGGGACAGCATATCGCTGAACGCCACGGTGAGCGCGTCCAGGTGCATCTCGGTGAGCACCGCGCCGCGGTCGCCGCCGCCGCCGATGAGCATGTCCGAGAGGCCGGTCGCGTCCTCGTTGGAGATGAACCACGTGAGGCGGCCGCCTGCGGTGAACGGCAGGTCGAAGCGCAGGATGGCGCTCGAATCGGGTGCCTGGCCCTCGCCGACCTGCACGTCGCGGCCGAGCCGTGCGCGTGCCACGTCGGCCGCTCCCTGGAGGGCGGCTGCGAGCAGTTCGCTGACCTTGGTGCTCTGGCTCATGGCTGGTTCCGGTTCCGGGTGCGTACGTGGACTACTGGACGACGAACTTGGTGAAGTCGAGATCTTCGACGTGGTACGGCGGGCCGACGTGCGCCGGATCGTCCGCACCGGCGCTCTTGCCGTACGTGCTCGCGTCCTGCTCGGCGATCTCGTGGAAGCGGGTGAGCAGCTTCTCCTTGAGCGCTGCCTTGCCGTCCTCGGTCTTGAGCTGGTCGTAGGTGAAGGTCGACGAGACCGTCAGCACGGCGTCGTAGAAGCGCGGGTACGTGGAGACCTTGAGTTCGCCAGGTCCGGGGCCCGTCGCGCCGCCGTGGCCGCCACCGCCGGCGCCCGTGAACGCTGCCCAGTGCACCTCGTCCATCGGCTCGAGCTTGAGCGCGATGTTGAATGCGAGCAGGCGTGCGCTGTCGGTGTCGGCGAGGTTGATCGTGAACGGTTCGGCCAGCGCGATCGGTTCGAGCACGTGCTTCTTGGTCGGACCGGACTTACCGCCGATCATGCCGCTCGCGAAGAGGCCTGCCGCGGCTGCGGCAACGACGATCGCGATGATGATGGGAAGCTTGAGCTTGCTCATGTGCGGTGTGTCTCCTGGGTCGTGCACAGGTTTCGGCAGGTCGTGGTGGGTGCTTGAGCGGCCGGATCAGGCTGGATGACGTGCAAGTCGTTCATCCGTCCGCCTTCGCGGTCGCGGCAAGCTCTTCGACGAGTGCCGTGTCGAACTCTTCTTCCGGTGCGACGGGACGAAGCTTCTCGATCGACTCGGGCGTGATGCCCTGGGCCTGGGTCGCGAGCTTCGCGACGCGCTCGGTCTCGGTGAAGGAACTGTCTGCGGCGGGCTGCAGCACCGTGATCTCGATGCGGCGGTTGCGCTTGTTTGGAGTCGTCTTGTTCTGCGGCTTGGTGAGCGGCTTGTCGTCGCCCCACGAGACCGTCTCGATGCGGCTGCCGTCGTAGCCCTGCTCCACGAAGAGCTGGTAGACGGCCGAGGCGCGATTCCAGCCGAGCAGGCGATTGCCGCCGGGGAACGGCTGTCCGTCGGTGTGCCCGGCGATCTCGATCGGATGGTTGAAGGCCGCGAGCTGGCGCTCGATGCGCACAAGCTTGGCGCGGAACTCCGGCTTGATCTCCCAGCTACCGGACATGAACAGCGCGTCGCCGGCGAGGTTGATCTTGATGCCCTTCTCGTTCGTCGTGACCTGCACGTCGTTGCCGAGGCCGGATTCCTTGACGAGCGCCTTGAGCTGCTGCTCCTGCTTCTCGAAGCGGGCGGCGGACTGGCGGACGGCTTCCTGGATCTGCACGGCCGACGGCGTCGGCGCGGCGGTGGATGCGTTCGGGTCGAGCGCGCCGGACGAGCCGGGCATGACGCCGCCGCTCTCCTCCAGCACTGCCCCGTTGAAGGTCTGCGAGAGCGAGCGCTTGACGTTGTCGAACTGCTTCGCGTCGATCGAGCTCATCGCGAAGAGCACGATGAACAGGCCCAGCAGGAGGGTGATCATGTCGGAGTACGGCAGCAGCCAGCGCTCGTGGCCGCCGTCGCCGTGCCCTCCTCCACCCCTGTTGCGTCGTGATGACATCGTGTCCTTCAGGCCTAGGCGGCCAGGTCCATGTCGAGGTCGCCGCCGTCCTTGAGCTCCTTGGCGGCTCGGTAGCGGGCGCGGTCCTTCGTGGTCAGGAACGCGACGAGCTTCTCCTCGACGATGCGCGGGTTGTCACCCGACTGGATCGCGAGGATGCCCTCGATGAGCATCTCCTTGCCGGAGACCTCGTCGGTGGCGCAGCCCTTGAGCTTGTTGCCGACCGGCAGGAAGATGAGGTTCGCCGAGCCGAGGCCGTAGAGCGTCGCGATGAACGCGACGGCGATCGAGGCGGCGAGGCTCGACGGGTCGGAGATGTTGGAGAGCACGAGCACGAGGCCGATGACGGTGCCGCAGATGCCGAGGGTCGGCGCGAAGCCGCCCATCGTGTCCCAGACTGAGGCGTCGGCATGGCGCTCCTCGTGCAGCGAGTCGACCTCGGTGCGCAGGATCTCCTTGACGAGCTCCGGATCGGTGCCGTCCACGACGAGTTGGACGCCGCGGCGCATGAACTCGTCCTCGGTCGTGCGCAGGTCGTCCTCGAGCACGAGCAGGCCTTCGCGGCGTGCCTTCTCCGCGAAGCCGACGAGCGTGTTGATCGACTTGGGGCGATCCATCGTCTGGTACTTGAGCGCGTGCATGAACGTGGACGGGATCGACTTGACGGCGGCGAGGCCGACCGACGCGATCGTCACGCCGAGCGTTCCGCCGAGCACGATGACGCCGGCGCTCGGTCCGTAGTACTTGCCGACCGACGAGCCCTCCATGTAGAGACCGCCGATGACGCCGCCGAACGCGACCGCGAAGCCGATGAGCAGGCTCAGGTCGATGCCGCCGCCCTTGGGCGCGTCGGCCTCGTCTGCAACCACCTGGATGTCGTCGTCGTCCGCCATCAGGCAGCCCGCTCCTCTTCAAGGTCCTCGAACACGGGGACCACGCGCGCTCCGGCGGCGGGGTCTCCATGGCCTCCAGTCACGGCGCTGATGCGCGCGCGAAATTCGATGATCCGCTCGATGACCGCTTCGATGTCGTCCTCCACCACGAACCGGGTCTTGTTGACCAGGGTGACGGTGGTGTCGGGACGCGCCTCGATCGTCTCGACGAGGTCGGGATTGACGAAGAACGTCCCATTGCCATGAAGTCGGTTGAGTTCGATCACGGGAACGGCATCGGCGCTCGACTCGGGGCGCTTGAGGTCACTGAGCATGCTGGATCGCATGCAAGTGCAGTGTTCGCCGGTCTGCCCCGGAAGACACCGAGGGCGCGTGCCACGCGGCACGCGCCCTTCGGTGATCTGCTGCATCGCGCCGGCGTCGCCGTCCATGGCGACCACCGGGAGAGCTGTTGACGGCACGGGTGTGCCCCTCGAACGGGTGGTGAGTCCCGTCCGCGGAAGCATCCCGCCCCGGTTCCGCCGTCTGTGACGGAGCCGACACGATGAATCCATCCACGAAGTACGGATCGACGAAGCAGTCGTCGTGCGATCCGATCTACACGCTGGACTCAGCGCTTGAGGTTGACGAGTTCCTGGAGGATCTCGTCGCTGGTGGTGATGACGCGGCTGTTGGCCTGGAAGCCACGCTGTGCCTTGATCATCTCGGTGAACTCGGTTGCGAGGTCGACGTTCGACATCTCGAGGTAGCCGACGGACAGCTGACCCATGCCGCTCGAGAGCGCCACGTCGTTGACCGGCGTGCCGGAGTTGAGGCTGGCCTGCCAGCGGTTGTTGCCCGCCTGCTCGAGGCCGCTCGGGTTCGAGAAGCGCGACATCGCGATCTGTGCGACGACGACGCGGGTGCCGTTGAGCGGGTTGCCGGTGGGCGGGGGCCCAGGCAGCGTCGGGTTCGACGGATCCTGGAAGATGCCGCTGACGGAGCCGTCCGAGCCGATGATGACGTTCGAGTACGCAGCGGTCGGCGTGTTGGCCGGCAGCTGGATCGAGCTCATCGGATTCGTGATGTCGAGCTGGAAGCCCGCGGTGGCGGCATCGTCATCGGTCCAGCCCATGACGTGGAAGCCGTCGCTCGTGACGAGCGTGCCGTTGGCATCGAACTTGAAGTTGCCGGCTCGGGTGAAGAACTTCTCCGCGGTGGGCGATGCGACGCCGCCGACGAGGTCGTTCGTCACGTTGAAGAACCCGTCGCCCTGGATGGCGAGGTCCGTCTGGACGCCCGTCGTCTGGAGCGCACCCTGCGTGAACTGCTGGGTGATCGAGTCGATCGTCATGCCGAGGCCGACCTGCTGGAAGTTGGTACCACCGAGGTTCGGGCTCGGCGCGCCGGCGCCCTGCATGGTCTGGGTCAGCAGCGTCTTGAACGCCGTGGTCGACCCCTTGTAGCCATACGTGTTGACGTTGGCGATGTTGTTACCGACGACGTCGAGCATCGTCTGGTGGTTGCGCAGGCCCGTGATGGACGTGTACATGGCTCGAAGCATGATTGCTCCCCCTGTTCTGGTCTTGCTCTTCGTGGATGTGGCATGTCAGGGATGTTCTTCGGACGTCCCTGTCCTTACCGGCTTCCTCAGGGAGAGGTCCAGCCGGGACTTTCGTATTGACGTTCTTGCTTACATCAGGCGATCACCGCGGAGTCGATGTTGGTGAACACGTTCTCCTTCGCCTGGTGCATGCCGAGGGCAGTGATGACGGTCCGGTTCTGTGCGCTGACGACAAGTGCTGCGTCGTCGAGCAGGACCAGGCTGTCCTTCGCTCCCTTGGCCACGGCCTTGTCGACCGCGGTCTCGAGTCGTGCGTGTTGTTCGGGCGTGAACTCGATGCCTCGCTGTCGCAGCCGGGCCGTTGCATGGGCGCTCCACTTGATGGAGGTCCCGGGCACCGGTGTCGGTACTGCGGTCAGCGCTGCTCGATCGGCCGGGGCCGTCGCGGGGAGTGACCCGCGCAGGACCTGGTCGAACGTTCGTCCGTCCGCCGTTCGTCCGGGCTCCGTCGACTTCTGCGTCGATGGTGGCTCGGGCGACAGTGGTCGGATCGTCGCCGGGTTCAGTTCGATGCGATCGGGGGTGCTCATGCTCCACCGACCCTCGTGACGTCAGCCGGCGAGATCTCGGTCGCGGGAAGGTCGTCGGGTGCGCCAGGGGGCTTTGCCAGCACCAGCTTGATGCTGCCGCCGCTCTGCTTGACGTGGTCGACGATCCCCGTGAAGGTGATCTCACCGATGACTTGGCCCTGGTCGTTCTTGTCGAGCATCTTGTACTCGATCTCCCGACCGATGAGCCCGACTCCCTGTGACAGGGAGATGGTCTCCATGGCCTTGGTCATGTTCTGCATCTGCTCGACCTGGCTGAACTGGGTCATCGACGCCATCATGTCCTTCTGGTCCATGGGCGCCGTCGGATCCTGGTTCTTGAGCTGGGCGATCATCAGCTTGAGGAACATGTCCTTCTGCAGGGATGCGTCTTCGTTCAATCCCACGATGCGCGCCTTGGTGGCGTTCTCCGCGGGCGGGGCGATCGTTATCGCCTGCTTTCCGGTGTTGACGGTCATTTCGTATTCACCTCCCTTCCTTGCTCGGCTCGCTACGCGAGCACGCTGACATCTCCATCGTGTGCTTCCTCGGCGCTGACCGTGCGGTCACCGGAGAGGCCGGGCGTCGCAGCCACGGCTCCGGCGAGCGTCGATCCATTCGAGGCGTTCGACGATCGTCGTCCGCCGCCGTTGAGGTCGGCAGCTGCGCGGGCGTTGGCTCCGCCGGCACCGCTGTCGCCGCGAACGTCGACCGAGAACTCGCCGATTTGCAGGCCTTGGGCCTCCAGGCTTCGCTTGAGGTCCTCGATATTGGTCTGCAGCGTTCGCAGCGTGTCGGCCTTGTCGACCAGGATGGTCGCCGCGACCGAGCCCTCGCGCACGTGCATCTGGACCGTCACCTCGCCCAGCTCGCGTGGCTTGAGGCTCAGCTGCACCTGGCTGCCGCCAGCTGCCTGCGAGAGCCGCAGGCGCGTTGCCAGCTGCTCGGCGATGTGGTCGATGCGCTGCTGGACCTGTGCCTGCAGCCCCTCGCGGATGCGTCCCGCAGCTCCGAGGCCCTCACCGCGAGCGGTGGTGGCGATCGGCGCGGCCTGCACCGGCAGCGGTTCGAGCTTGGCGGGAGCGGCGTCATCTGCGACGTCGTCCGATGCCTGCTCGGCCGCCTTGGCCTGGCCCTGTGCGTTGATGGCGACGGTCGGAGCCTGCGTCTGGTTCAGGCGAGCTGCCTGCACCACGTCGGGATCCTCTGCGTCGACGACGACGGCTTCGGTCTCGGTGGCGACCGGCGTGGTCGCTCCGTCACCCTTGCCGGCCTTGAGCGCGACTGCGTCGTCGGCAACGACCGCTTCCTCGGGCGAGGCATCGGAGTCGATCTCGACTGCCGCTGCCTGCACGAGCTGCGTGGTTGCCGCGTCGTTGGTCGTTCCCGCTGCCGCGTTGATGGCGTCACTTGTCGCGACCTGGGTCACCTGGGCGTCGGTCGTCGTCGCTGCGGCTGCCGTGGCAGTCGCATCGGTGCTGAACGTCGCCGCTGCCAGCTGCACGGGGGAAGGTCCAGACGTGGTGGCCGGCGTGGACGTGGTCGGGCGCGTCGGGCCCGCCTGCACGTCACCGGTCTCCGCATCCTCCGCACCCTGTGCGTTGGCTGCTGCTGCGAGCTGCGCATCGGCGTCGATCTCGACGTCGGTGCTTGCCGCAACTGCGGTGGTGGTCGTCGCCGCGACGGCTGTCGTCGTTGCGGCGTTGGTCGTGGCGGTCGCCGCGGCGTCGGTCTCGATCGCGAGCCGGATGGCTGCGTCGACGGCGTCGGGGGCGACCTGCGTGATCGTCGTGGACGTCGGAACGATGATGGCGTCGAGGTCGGTGATCACGGGAGCGGCCGCAACTGCAAGGGTCGCCTGGACGGCCGCTGATGCTGCGTCGGTTCCGGCCTCGCTCGTCGCCGTCGTGGCGTCGTCGGACTGGTCGGTCTGCGTAGTGGTCGGGGCGCTCGTGTCGTCTGCGAAGGCAGTCGGATCGGTCGTGTCGACGGCCGAGTCGTGCTCGGTCTTCGGCGCGGTCTCGGTTCCGGTGTCCTCGGATCGTCCGGCGCGGTCAGCCTTGTCGGAGCGAACTTCACCCGCACGGTCCTGGCCGCGAGTTCGTTCGGTCGAACGATCTCCCTGGGCCCAGTCCCGTCGTGAGCTGGTCGCTGCCTGTGACTCGCGTCGATCGTGCACGGTGTGCGCCCCGGCCAATGCTTCGCCGAATGCGTTGTCGCCCTGTCGCGCGTCGGGCTGCTTGATGGCGGCAGCCTTCGGAGCGAGGTCAGCGACGTTCATCTTGCTGCTCAATGCCGAGTTGTTGATCATGTGCGGGTCACCTCCCTTCCGTGGTCGTCGTCAGACGGCGTCATGCCGCCCGTTGGCCTGTAGAACTTGTCGGCGAGCCGGGCCTGAACCCGAGTTCTGCCGCGTAATCGAACACTCGTGCAACGTAGGTCTGCGTCTCCTCGTACGGAGGCACGCCGCCGTACTGCGCAACTGCGTTGGGTCCTGCGTTGTAGCCCGCGACCACCTTCGTGACGTCGCCGTCGAAGCGGTCGAGCAGCTGGCGCAGGTACTTGGTGCCGCCGGCGATGTTCTGCCAGGGGTCGGTCGTGTCGGTGACGCCGAGGCCGCGCGCGGTGGCGGGCATGAGCTGCATGAGCCCGGTGGCGCCGGCGGGCGACTTCACGTCGGATCGGAAGGCGCTCTCGGCCCGTGAGACGGCGATGACGAGCTCGCGCGGCACGCCGAAGCGCTCCGATGCGGCGTCGACCATCTGCTTCATCTCGGGCGACCAGCCGTTGACCTTGCGCGGGGTCGGGAAGTTCGGAGCCTCGATCGAGGCGGACGGGCTGCCACCCGTGGCGCGCATGCGGGCGACCGGAACCTGGTTGGTTCCCGCCCCCCACTCGCTGCCCGGAACGGAATCGGAGGTGGAGACGATCTTGCTCGGACCCTCGGCGAAGCGGCTGCGTGCGGTGGCGAGCACCTGGTCGAAGCCCTCGGCACCGATGGTGCGGACGTTCGACGGCATGCCGAGCCGCTCGCGCAGCTCGCTCACCCGGCTGATGGCGTCGGCGTAGCTCATGCCACTGCCCCCAGTCCGCGGGCGGCGCGCATCGTGGCGATCTCGTCGAGTTCGTTCTGCTCCTCGCGCTGGGCGGCGAGGCGCCAGGCCTCGCGCTGCTTGTCGTGGAGGCGATCGAGCGCCTCGCGTCGTGCGCGTGCATCGACCAGGCGGGTTCGCACGAGCTCGACGCCCTTGTCGAACTGCATGAGCTTGATGCCGAGGCTGAAGATCTGCTGGCGGTGCCAGGTGCCGTAGCGCGAGACGTGCGCCATCTCGGCGGCGGTGCGACCCGGCTCGCGAAGGTACGTGAAGAGGTCCTGCTCGGCGTCGCGCGATGCGATCAGGTCCTGGAGCACGGCGTTGCGCTCCCGCATGACACGGGCGAGCTCGACCTGCACGGCCTCTTCCTGCTGCTTGCGCAGCTTGCGGACGGCCTCCAGCTTGAATACGAAGCGTTGCATCTCGGAACGCGCATCGGACCGTCGAAACACGTGCTTGAACCTGCCAGAGCGAGCACGGCGCATTGCAAACGCGACTCGCGTGATCGCACCACTCCTCCGTCATGTGTGTCCGTCTGGATTTGAGGGGTGAACCCGAACGCACGCACATGTCTTGGTCGTCTGCGATCGGTCGAGGCTTCTCCAATCGGTTCAGGCTTCTCGCGCGCGCGTGCGCGCTCGTGCGCGCGCGCGCGAGAGGTAACGATCGTGACGGGGCGCGGTCGAGAACCGATGCGGCTCCTCGAACCCACGTGTGACCACGGTTCGCGAGGTCGCATCGAGTGACGCGATGCAGCGGTGCGACAGCACTCGTCGAACCGGCGCAGGACCACGGTTCGCGAGGAAACGTCGCGTCGGACGGGTGCTTCGCGGGGCGCGAGCGCACGGAAAGCACGTCGCGACGTGGGTCGGCCGTAACTTAGGTAGTTCGTCCTAGTACCGAGGGCCGCGACCGGTCGTACAACCGTGTCATGGCGGCATGCCGACCGCCTGTCCCGTGCATCGGGAGCCGTTCGCCGACGGTGATGCACGAGACGACTTGCTTTGGGGGAAACACGCCATGAGCGTCTCATCTACGCCGACCACGTCGAACGCCGCCGCATCGGACCGCCTCTCGCGGGCCATCTCCGCTGCGAAGCCATCGACGCCCGCTGCCGCCGCACCGTCGCCAGCGACGAAGCCGTCCGGCGCGAAGGCGGCTCCCGATGCCGCCGCGCCGCTCACGCCCGAGGACCTGGTCGCTCCGGCGTCGCGCACCACGACGAGCTCCTCGTCGCGCGCCATCTCGGCGACGGGCACCTCCTCCACGCCGATCCTCGACGCCATCCGCGCGGCGGCGGCAACGAAGTCCACGACGGGCGCCGGCTCCACCACCGGCACCGGCCGCGGCGCGAAGGCAGCACCCGAGTCGGCGGCCGCTGGCGCATCCCAGGTGATGGGCGCCGGCCAGCCCGGCACGGTCGCCGCAGCAGCTCCCGACTCCGCGCCCGAGCCGATCCCGACCGGCTCCGACACGGGCGGCGACCCGGCGCTCGCGACAGATCCCACGGTGATGCCCGAGCGCACCGTCCAGCCGATCGCGGGCACGGGCGCATGGACCACGGAATGGCAGCGTCGCTTCGAGAAGCTCCAGCTCGCACCCGCTGACGTGGCGTTCCTCGCACAGGCCAACTACTCGGACGCCGAGCTCACCGACATCGCGAACCAGCTCGGCGAGGTGGACGTGCTCGATCCCGCTGCCGCCAACCAGCAGATCGAGGGGCCCACGCCCAACGTCGACGCCGGCAGCGTGTCGTCCGCCGATGGTCCACTTCCGGAGGACGTCGTCCCCCAGGGCCAGCCTGGCTCGGCGACCGGGAGCGCATGGACCCCCCAGTGGGAGCAGCGCTTCGGCGACGTGATGACGCGCATGGGCATGTCGGAGACCGAGATCGCCGCGCAGCTCAAGGGCGTCCAGTCGCAGCCGACCACTGAGGCGCAGCTGTCCGAGGCGTACCGCCAGATGGAGCAGTCGATCGGAGCGTTCTCACCCGAGTGGCGCGACAAGTTCACGAAGGTGATGACCGACCTCAAGACCCCGAAGGCGGAGCAGGAGCAGGTCCTGCAGCAGCTCGCCGGGAGCGGCATGGACGAGTCCAAGCTGACCGAGGCGTACACGCAGATGCAGAACTCGCTGCCGGCGTGGAACACCGAGTGGGAAGACAAGTTCAAGTCCCTCGCGATCCCCGATGAGATGCTCAAGCAGCTCAAGGATTCCGGGGCACCGAAGGCCGCGCTCGAGGCGCAGTTCAAGCAGCTCGTCGACACGAAGATGAAGTACAGGGACGACGGTCGACTCGAGAAGCTCGAGGACGCCGATGCCTCCAACGAGGAGAAGTGGGGCGTCATGCTCCAGAACACCGAGGGCAAGGACTTCGACAAGGTCGTCGAGCAGATCCCGTCCGCCCACGTGCCGATGTGGAAGCGCGCGCTCAGCTTCGGCGTCAACCTCATCCCGGGCGTGTACGCGCTGCAGTACATCACCGGCAAGGACTGGGTCACGAGCGAGAAGATCGACCGCTCCAACCCGCTCAACATCGTCGGCGCCGTTGCCTCTGGCTTCGCCGGGTTCACCGCGGTCCGCAGCGCCGTGCAGGGCATCCAGGGGCTGAGCGCCGCAAGCCGCGCGGCGACCGCCACGATGCAGGCCGCGAACGCGAGCAAGGGCATCACCGGCCTGGCGGCATCGGTCGAGTCGCTCGGATCGGCATCGGCGCTCAGCCGCGGCTCGTTCCAGGCGATCGAGGCTGCTGGTCTCGTCTCGAAGTTCGAGAAGGGCCTCAAGTTCACCGACTACCTCAAGAGCGCGGTGCCGCTCGTCAATCGCTTCGGCGAGGCGGGTCGCCTGTCGTCGGTCGGTCGCGGCTACTTCCAGGGCATGCAGCTCGCGGCCGGTGCCGCGTCGCTCAAGGCGCTCGAGGGTGGCAAGGTCGGCATCGACGCCGCCACCAGGTCCACCGTGCTCGGCGAGCTCAAGCAGGGCCGCTCGATCCAGGATGCGATGACGGCCGCCGGCCGCTCCAGCGGCACTGGTGGCGGCTACGCCATCAAGGCGCAGGATGTGATTCGCGACTCCTCGCGCTACGGCTTCCTGCAGGGTGGCGCCGGCAAGCTCGCCGAGGGCAACAAGCTCATGCGTGGCAGCGGCAACTTCCGCTTCAGTCCGTTCAAGAACAGCGCAGCGATCGGCACGACCAACACCGAAGGCGTGTTCGCGCTCGGCCGCAACGTCAACTTCGGCACGAACGGTGGTCTCGCACAGGGGCTCGGCGCCATCAAGGGTGCCAACAGCGTGCAGAACGCGGGGCTCTACGCCCAGGCGGCGCAGCGCGCCACCGGTGCGAACCAGCTCATGAACGCCGGCAACGCGCAGCGCATGGCAGGGCTCAACATCGCCGACGACGTGCAGCGCATCGAGACGATGACCAAGACCGCCGAATGGGCGGGCAAGCTCGGCGTCACCGGGGGCAGCAAGTTCCGTACGCTGCTCCAGCTCGGCGGCTCCAACCGCACCGCCGCCCGCGTGGCCGGCATGGTCGAGAACGGCGGCAACCAGGGCTACCGCGCAGCGCGCATGACGCTCGACACCGCGCAGCGCTTCGGCAACTTCGTCGCAACGCCGCTCGTGGCAGGTGCCGCGTTCGGCATGACCGGCAAGCAGATGCAGCCGCTGTGGGAGTACTGGAAGAACCGCGACGAGATCCACGCGGAAGAGCAGCAGCAGGCAGGCGTGGCCGACCAGGAGGCGAAGGACCTCGAGCGCCTCTACGCCGAGCAGCAGGCGGGCGGTGGCACGCCGACCGGCCAGCCGAACCCGGCGGGCGGCGCCGCTCCGGAAGGTGGCAATGCGCAGGTGCAGGTGCTGGGGGCATCGCCCTCGGGTGGCCAGTACGTGCTCGACCCGAGCGTCGGACTGATCCTCGACACCGCGACCGGCGACCTCATCGATCCGAACACGCAGCAGCTCGTCGGCAACATGAACCAGATGGCGAACGGCGTCGCGGATTCCATGAACGCCAACCCCGCAGCGAACGCGCAGTCGGGTCCGACAGCGACGACCGGCGCAGGTGGCGAGGCCGGCGTGTTCGTCGACCCGCAGTCCGGCATGTACGTCGATCCGCAGACCGGTCTCAAGGCCGATCCGAAGACCGGCCAGGTCTACGACGCCCAGAACAACGTCGTCGGCAACATCAACCAGCCGGCCGCGTAGGCAGCGCGCGACGGCCGCCGACCTGAACGCGGCTGCAACGCCAGCGGCCGTGGATCCGAAGTCCCGATAGGAGCCCGTGCGTGGGGATGCGCGTGGGACTGGAGGGACGACCATGTCGACGATCGGCATTCGAGGAGGCGGTTACGCGCCTCCCACAACTCAATCACCTGTGCAGCAGGTACCGACCACGCCCGCGCCAGCGCCATGGCCCGGACCGGTACCTACGCCGACGGACCCGCCGGTCGATCCGACCTGGCCCGGGCCACCCGGCGCGCCGCCGCAGGACGTGCCGTTCCCACCGAATCAGGGTCCGACCGGACCCACCGGCCCGGATGCGCCACCGCACCCGCCGACGCTTCCGCCGACGCAGGGACCGACCGGCCCGGATGCGCCGCCGAATCCGCCGACCTTCCCGCCGAGCGGTCCGGACGGGCCCCCGCCTGGCCCGACCACGCCGCCGCCTGACCCGACCACGCCGCCGCCCGGACCGACCACGCCGCCGCCCGGACCCGGTCCGATCGAGCCGCCGCCCGGACCTGGACCGGTGGATCCGCCGCAGCCGCCGACCGATCCCACCGAGCCGCCTCCGGTCGACGAGGGATTCAACTGGAAGCCATGGCTCATCGGAGCTGGCGTGGTGACCGCCGGCGTGCTCGGCGCGCTCGCCATCCACAGCGGCGTCAAGAACGTCCACGCCCTCCAGGCAACCGAGAACGCGTTCGCGTCGGGCACCATGCATCAGGGCGGCCTGCAGGCGATCAACGACGCGAAGCTCGGCGCGACCTTCGCGAACGGCATCGGCTTCGGTGACTATGCACGCGTTGCGCTGCCGGGTGTCAATCGCGTCGGCCTCGGTGGTCGACTGACATCCGTCGCGCGCGGCCACGTGCAGCACAACGAGCTGCTCGCTGCGAGCACCGCGCTGCGGCACGTCGCGACCGGCGATGGCGTCGCCGTGTTCGAGCCGCTTCGGAAGTCCGTGTTCTCGGACCTGCAGGCAGGGCGCGGCATGGAAGCGATCCTCGGCGACCTGGATCGATCCGCCTCCGGCGCTCGCCCCGTGTTCGACAACAAGCAGCTGCTGCGCTACTGGAACCAGCAGTCGATCGTCGAGCTGGGCCGCACCTCGGGGGGCGACCACATCGCCTCCGCGGCACGCGTCACGGTGCCGAATCTCGGCCTCGAGGGCCGCGAGATCGTCGAGACCGGTGGCACAGCCACGATCAACCAGCTCGTCGCGGGCCGCAATGCCAGCCTCCGCGCGAAGGGCTTGGCCAGCGGCATCGGATCAGTGCAGGCCGCGAACGTGTCCACGCTCCCGCCGGCGCTGCAGAAGGCAGCGATCGAGGCGTCGGGCGTCGATCCCAGGCTCGTCGAGACGGCCGGGCTGCGCCCCGCCTACGTGCAGCGCTGGCAGGAGCGAGTTGCCGCGGGCGTCGCGGCCGGGCCCTCCTGGCAGGAGCGCGTCGGTGACGGTGTCGCCGAGCTCGCCGACGTCGCGATCACGGCGAGCTAGGACTGCTGGGCAAGCAGCTGCTCGTAGTGCTTCGAGCCGAAGTTGATCCAGCGATCCACGCCGACGATGGCGACGAGGTCGGGGTGCGACTTCTGTGCGGTCACGCGCAGCGCGCCGTGCTTGGCGTCGTCCATCGCGTCCGGCACGAGACGCCCGGGTCGACTCGAGCCCGTCTGCTCCCAGATGCGCTCGGGACCGTAGACGGTGCCGTGCTCGGGATCGATCGGCAGGTTCGTCACCGGCGGCTCGTCGTCGCCGTAGTGCTGGCCGGGGCCGTACCCCATCACCGGCACGACGATCCACTCGTTCTTGCCGTGTCCGCGAAGGATCGCGGCTGCGCTCATCTCGGGCATGTCGATGTCGTCGAGCGACGCCTCCACGCGCGCCTTGCCGACCGCGTCGGCGAACGAGCCGACGATGCGGTTGCCGACGTGGTTGTAGTCACCGATGCGCGCCGACACCGTCATGTGTTCGTCGCCCTTCACGTACTCCACCACCGCGACTTCGCGATCGAGCCAGACGCGTTCCTTGAGGTTGCCGCCGTAGCGCGGCGTGTCCACCAGCGGCACCGTCGCGGGGAACGCGGCCGGGCGGACGGGATGCGGGAAGTTCACGGGAGCGGGCATGCGAACACGGTACGCCACGATCTCGTGGATGACGGCCGTCGAACCGTCGTCGTGGCCGCCCGGCCAGATCGGGTGTCCCGCCCTGCCCCTTGCCGGCGATCCCGCCGGAGACCGCGCCTAGAAGAAGACGGGCGGCGCGTCACCCATGAGCAGCTCCAGCTGCGCACGTGCCTCGGGCGCGGTCGTGCGCTCGGTCATCGACTGCTGCAGGAACTGGTCGATGTCGGGCTTCTTCGCGATCGCGTAGTCGACCTTCGGGTCCGAGCCGATCGCGTACGCGCCGATCGAGACGAGGTCCTCGCGGTCGCGGTACACGGCGAGCGTCTCGCGGGCGAGGCCGGCCGCGCGGATCTGCTCGGGCGTCAGCAGCTCCGACTGCAGCCGACTGATCGAGGCGAGCACGTCGATCGCGGGATAGTGGTTGCGGTGCGCGAGCTCGCGCGAGAGGACGACGTGCCCGTCGAGGATGCCGCGCACCGCGTCGGCAATCGGCTCGTTCATGTCGTCACCTTCGACGAGCACCGTGTAGAGCCCGGTGATCGAGCCCTTGTCGGAGGTCCCGGCGCGCTCGAGCAGGCGTGGCAGCATCGCGAACACGCTCGGCGTGAATCCGCGCGTGGCGGGCGGCTCGCCGATCGCGAGTCCGATCTCGCGCTGCGCCATCGCGAAGCGAGTGACGCTGTCCATCATGAGCAGCACGTCCTTGCCGCGGTCGCGGAAGTACTCGGCGATCGAGGTGGCGGCGAACGCAGCGCCGATGCGCTTGACGGCGCTCTCGTTGGAGGCAGCGACCACGACGACGGAGCGTCGCATGCCCTCCTCCCCCAGGTCGCGCTCGATGAACTCGAGCACCTCGCGACCGCGCTCGCCGATGAGCGCGATGACGTTGACGTCCGCGTTCGTGGCGCGCGCGATCATCCCCATGAGCGAGCTCTTGCCGACACCCGACCCGGCGAACACGCCGAGGCGCTGGCCGCGCCCACACGGGATCATCGAATCCATCGCGCGCACGCCCAGGTCGAGCTGCGTGTCGATGCGTCGCCGCGTCATCGGCGGCGGCGGATCGGCGTGCAGCGACACGCGCGCCTCCGCATCGAGCGGCCCCTTGCCGTCGATCGGCTCGCCGGTCGCATCGACGACGCGACCGAGCAGCTCCACGCCCACAGCCACGCGCACCGGATGGCCGGTCGCCACGACCTCGTTGCCCGGCGCGACGCCGCGCATCTCCCCGAGCGGCATGAGCAGCGTGCGTCCCTCGCGGAAGCCGACGACCTCGGCCGGGATCGGCTCGTCGTGGCGCGACACGTGCACGTGACACAGCTCGCCGACCTGCGCCTCGGGCCCCTGCGCCTCGATCACCAGGCCGATGACCTGCACCACGCGACCGTTGAGTCGGTACGGGTCGACGCGTCCGAGTCGGTCGTGGTAGGTCGAGAGGTCGAGCGGCGGGTCGGCCATGCCCGGAGCATGTACCCCATCCGGCCGATTCCGGCGCATCCGGGCGGGTCGACGTCGCTCAGCGGCGACAGCGAACGACGAGCAGCCGGCGCGAGGATGCGCGCGACACGTTGCCCGCCGCGTCGGCGACCTGCACGGTGACGAGCTTGCGAGTCAGCCCGCGCGTGAGCACCTGTCGCACGCTCGCGCGGTACGGCTGCCAGCGCCCGTAGCGGCCGTCCTCGTTGGCGACCCGCACCCAGGTCGGGATCGCGTCGTCGTGCGCGACGAGCCGGAGGGTGACGATCCTCGAGCACGAACGGGCCGGCACCTTGAAGGCGTAGATCCGTGGCGCCACGAGGTCGCGGACCACGACGCCGCCGCCGTCTGCCGCGGGATCGTCGCCCAGGATCCCTGCGCCGCCGGGCACTGCGTTGCCGCCTGCGCCGCCGCCCGTCACGCCGTCGACCACCGGTGGCGGCGGAACACCCGGCTTCACGAACGAGATGCGGACGGTCGCGGTCTCCGACACGTTGAAGGCGGCGTCGCGGACCTGGATCGCGATGGCGTACGTGCCGACCGTCGTGCCGAGCTCGCGGCTCATCGTCTGCACGCCCGCGCTCCAGGGCTGCCAGTCGGAGAAGGTCCCGTCGTTGCCGGCGACCCGCAGGTGGGTGACACCGATCGCGTCGGCGGACTCGATGCCGAGCGTCACGCGCGCGAGCGTGGTCGTGGCGGGGGCCGTCACGCGCAGCGTCGGCGCGGTGACATCGGGAATCGGCTTGCGTGCGACCGCCGCGAAGCGCACGTCGCTCTCCTGCTGGCGCACGTCGCGCACCTGCACGTAGACGAGCTTCACTCCCACGCCGTCGGTCAGAGTGACATCGAGGCTCGAAGAGTAGGGCCGCCACGCGCCCCACGTGCCGTTCTCGTCGGCCGTGCGCAGCTCGGTGACGCCCACGTCGTCGGTGGCGGCGACCTGCACCTGCACCGTGCCCGCGATCGTCTCCGCCGGCGCGGACACGGACTGCAGCTGCGGGGCGACCAGGTCGGGCTTCGGCTCAGGCCCCGGGTCCGGTCGCGTGGCCGGGATCGGGTTGCCCGCGTCGCGCGCCCAGTACTGCATCTGCTCGCCCGAGAAGACGAAGCCGCGCCCGTCCACCGACAGCGTGTGGATGCGCTTCGTGTCATCGAGGTCGACGAGCTTGGCAACGTAGGTGCCGTCGGCGCTCGTCTTCCAGATGCGCGCCTGCGTGGTGTCGGCGACGTAGACGGAGCCCCACGGATCGAGTGCCACGCCGTAGGTCGCCGAGAACGGGACGACCGTGCCGTTGACCGTCACCGAGTTGAACGAACCGGCCGGGCGGTACGTGCCGTCGACCTGCCAGTCGAAGTACTGCACGCGCACGTTGAGGTGGTCGGCGACGTAGATGCGGCGCCCGTCCGCGGTGACGTCGAGCTGCATGTTGACGTTGAACTGCCCGAGCGGAGCGTTCGTGCCCGCGCCGTACTCGCCGAACTGCGTGACCAGCGCGCCGCTGGACCGGTACTTGAGGATGAGGTTGGGATCGGGCACGAGCACGCCGGCGGCGTTCGTCTGCGCACACCATCCACCCTGGGAGACGTAGACGTTGCCGTAGGCGTCGACCGCGAGCCCGCGGCCGCACACGTTGCGCCTGGTGCCCGCGTAGAGGTACTGCTGGGGCCGGAAGCTCGTGTCGAGACGATACGTCGTGCCGTCGGCCGAGAGCTTGAGTCGCTGGAGCGCCATGCCGAGCGCCGCGGAGCCGCCGTTGCTGTACGCGAGCGTGTAGAGCGCGGAGCCGTCGGGGGTCGGCGCGACGAGGTACACCGGCTTGGTCCCGGCGACCGACATGTCGATCGTCACGAGCTTGGCGATCGCGCCGTCGGCGGCGAGCACCCAGACCTTGCCGTTGCAGGGGACGTAGAGGCGGCCTGCTGCGTCGCGCTGGCCACCGAACGAGGAGTTGCACCCCCACGCCGCGCCGGCTGCGTACCCGTCGCCTGCGTGCGCGGCGGGCGCGATCGCGAGCACCGCCACGAGCGCGAACAGCATCGCGACCGCGTGGCATATGCGTCGGGGGTTCCGCATGCCACCATTGCACCGCGGTTTTTGCAGTTCGTCAACACGTTATGGTCAACGGTTCGAGACCGGAACGGGCTGCGCGTGCGGCGTTCAGCTCGCGGCGCGGCGTTCGGCGCGGCGCGCCTCGATGCCCTCGCGCAGGGCCTGCTCGATGCGAGCTGCCTTGCCGTCGATCGTCCCGTCGATCTCCCCTGCGGGGGTTCGGACGATGACGCTGCCGCGGTCGATGCGGCGCTCCTCGATGAAGTCCATGTGCTGGATGCCGCCCAGCTCGTTCGCGAGCTCGGGTCCGGCGTCGCGGAGCATGTCCAGGTCGTCGGGGTGCGCGAGCACCTGCATCGATCCGCGCTGGAATGCCTTGCGCATCGCACCGCGGCACGCTTCCACGACGAGCGTCTCGTCCACGTCGATCGAGGCGTTCACGATGCGGCGCGCGATCGAGATCGCGAGTTCGACGAGGTCGGCCTCGTTCTCCGACAGCACGCGCTCGCGCTCCTCCATCACGTGGATGCCGATGCGCTCGCAGGTCTGCATGAGTCCGGCGGTCTCGGCGTCGGCTTCCGCCTGGCCCTTCGCGAATCCTTCTGCATGGCCCTGCTCGACCGCAGCTGCGCGATCGGCTGCGATGACGTCGCGCGCCTGCGCGAGCATCGTGCGGGCCGTCGAACGTGCTTCGGCGAGGATCTGCCGAGCGATCTCGGTCGCGTCGGGCGGTGGCGGCGCGAGGCTCTGCACGGCAACGACGGGGCGCTCGCGGGTGATGGTGGGAAACACTGCCGGCTCGACGAGCGCGTGCACGCGACCGGTCGGGGTGACGACGTTCACCTCGTCGTGCCACTCGGGCTGCTGCGGGTCGGGCATCACCAGCGCACCGCGATCGACCTCGTCGAGGGAGACCGAGTCGAAGCGTCGCTGCGGGCTCGGGATGCGGGCGTCGTGTCCGAAGGCGTGATCTGGATGCGACATGGGCTACGACACCAGCTCGTCGTCGCCGCCGCCACGGGCAATGACGATCTTGCCGGCTTCCTCGAGGCGTCGGACGATGCCGACGATCTTCTGCTGTGCTTCCTCGATCGAGCGGCGTCGCTGCGGGCCCATGTACGTCATGTCCTCGCGCATCATCGCGGCTGCGCGCTGCGACATGTTCGCGAAGATCTTCTCCTGGACGTCCTCGCTCGTGCCCTTGAGCGCGAGTGCGACCTCCTTGGCTTCGACTTCCTTGATCAGCTGCTGGATCGAGCGGTCGTCGAGCAGCAGCAGGTCCTCGAACACGAACATGAGCTTGCGGACTTCCTCGGCGAGCTCGGGGCTCGTCTCGTCGAGCGATTCGAGGATGTGGCGCTCGGTCGTGCGGTCGACGAGGTTGAGCATGTCGACGAGCGAGCGAACACCGCCGGCCGCGGTGAAGTCCTGGTTGAGGATCGAGCTGAGCTTGCGCTCCATGACCTGCTCGACCTGGCGGATGACCTCCGGCTGCGTGCGGTCCATCACGGCGATGCGCATGGCGACGTCCGACTGCATCCGCTCGGGCAGGCCGATGAGGATGGCCGATGCGACCTCGCTCGGCAGGTACGCGAGGATGAGCGCGATCGTCTGCGGATGCTCGTGCTGGATGAAGTTGGTGATCTGCGCGGGATCGGTGCGGCGCAGGAACTCGAACGGCGCGACCTGCACGAAGCTGGACAGGCGACCGATGATCTCGAGCGCCTTGCTGTCACCGACGGCGCGTTCGAGCACCTCGCGGGCGTAGTCGAGGCCGCCCTCGGCGATGTAGTCCTGGGCGAGGTGCGAGTGGTAGAACTCCTCCATCACCTCGTCGCGCTCTATGGAGTCGACCCCGTTGAGGGCGGCGATCTCGAGCACGAGCTCGTCCTGCTCGTCCTGCTTGAGGTGCTTGAAGATCTCGGCGGCGCGCTCGGGCCCGATCGAGATGGCCAGGATCGCGGCCTTGCGGCGACCGCTCAGCAGCGGGCCGGTGTCGCGTCGTGCTGCAGGTGCGTTGGGCGTCATCGGTCAGCCTGCCTTCCGTGACATGGGGTTCGAATAGCCCGGATCGTCCTGGTGCATCCAGCGCCGCAGCTCGTTGGCGACGTCGTGCGGCTTGGATTCGGCGATCTGCTCGACCTTCTTCTGCATCTCCTTGCGACCACGCTGCTCGGCGCTGGGCTGGTTGGCGGCCAGCGCGGCCTCGAGCTCGGCGATCGGGATCGGCGTGAACTCGCCGCTCTCGAGCATGAGCAGGTCGTCTGCCGGTGCGAGCAGCTCCGCGGTGCGCTGCGTGAGCGTGCGGCGCAGCACGAACGCCAGGCCGATGAGGCCGAGCCCGAGCAGCGCCCACTTCACGTAGCCGGCGATCGCCTTGGTCGTCGCGGCGCCTGCGCTGCTGGCGACGGGCTTGGCATCGGCGATCGGTGCGATGTCGAAGCTGAAGCTGTCCTGCGCGTTGCCGCCCATCCAGGCCTGCGCGGCGTTCTTGACGGCGTTCGCCGCGGCCGGGTCCACGTCGTCGTCGATCACGACCGGGATGCGGAAGCGGAGCACCGCGCCTTCGGCCACGTCGATCGCCTCGGCGATCTTGTTGTTGGCATACGTGATCTTCGCCTCGTCGCTGACGTAGTCGGCCTTGCCGTCGCCGTCGGTGTCGACGTCGGGCGTGACGGTGCGGTTGTCGGGGTCGACGCCGGTGTTGGTCGCGGAGCCGGCCACGCCCTGCACGCCGGTCTCGCCCTCGCCCTTGAGCAGCTCCTTGGCGTAGTCCTCCACCTCGACGAGCGGCTCGCCGTCCTTGCCGGCTGCGGCGTTGTTGATGACCTCGCGCTTGATCTTGTCCATGTCGAGCTCGACGTTCGAGCTCACGACGACGTTGCCGGCTCCGACGATGCGCTCGAAGGTCGCGGTCAGGTCGGCCTCGATCTTCTTGTTCATCACCCCTTCGGCGTTGAGCTTGTCCATGCGGCTGCCCTCGGCGGCGTCGGTACCGTCGCCGCCGATGATCGCGCCGGTGTCGTCGGTGACGGTGACGTTCTTGACGTCGAGTCCCTCGAAGCCGGCGGCGACGGTGCGCTGGATGCCCTGGACGGACTTCTTCGCGAGCGAGCCACCGTCGAGGTCGACCATGACCGCGGCCTTGGCTGCCTGCTCGTCCTCGGTGAAGAGCGACTTGCCGGGCATGGTCACGTCGACCGTCGCCTTGGACACGCCGTCGATCGATTCGATCGTGTTCGCTGCGTCGTTCTCGCGGCACGTCTCGAGCATGAGTGCGTGCTGGGCGCTCGTCTGGGCCATCATCGACGGGCCCTTCTCGCTCTGCTTGGCACACCCGGCGCGTGCGCCCTTGGCGGCGATGCCGGCGGGAATGAGTGCGTTGGCAGCCTTGGGCGCGTCGGCCTTGGCGACCTCGATCGAGGTGCCGGTCTCGCTGAGCTGGTGCTCGATGCCGGCCTCGTCGAGTGCGGCTTCGGCCTCGCCGAGCTTCTCGGCGGGCAGGTCGGACGCGACGGGCACCCATTCGGTGCTGGTCGCGGCACGAAGCACGAGGAACATGATGAGGATCGTCACGACGGCGACGCCCATGATGGCGTACTGCGCTCGCGTGGGCATCCCGCTCCACGCGCCTCGCAACCTGGTGAGCTGCTGCTGCATCCTCGTCTACCTCTTCGTGCGAATCCTCCGTGCAGTCCCTTGCCGCGATCCAACGTGCGTTCCGTGCACGTGGCGTTCCATCGGCCCTGTCGGCGGGTCCCATCGAATCCTTGAACCGGTCCGAGCAGGTTGTCCGAATTGCAAGAACGACGCGATTGAGACGTCGCATCGCCGCTTCCAGCGCCGTACATCTGCGCGCAGCGTCGTGCCCTCTTGCGCCCGCGCCGCGCTGTACCAGTCACGATTCCATGACACCGCCAACGCAATTCCCATACGAGCGTCCTACGCACGCGTCCGCGTCCAGCGGCCGACATCTCCGCGCGCAGCGCAATGTGCCCTGCCGCCGCCCCCGTGCATGCCGTGCGTGACTAGGGTCGCCTCCTCGGCGACCGGCGTGACGCACGTCGCGAATGTCGACGAGGTGCGTCATTTCAGTCGCCGAGGAGGCGACCGGTGTCACGCACCCCGGGCGGAAGTCGGACCCTGTCACGCACAAATGACGATTTCGTGACGGATACCGCACAAGGCGCGCACAAGTCGTGACACGCCGCTCGTCACGATCGGAGCATGACCCCGACATCCATCGCTCGCCGCTTCGAGGCTTCAAACCACTCCCCGCCGCAGCCGAGCGCTGCGACCGGCCACATCGACAAGGCGATCGCGGAACTCGCACTGCCTCAACATGGGGCGATCCGATACGACCAGCTCATCGCGCTCGGACTGTCGAAACACGGCATCGCCTCGCGAGCGCGGCGCGGAGTGCTGCATCGCCGGCATCCTCAGGTCTATTTCGTCGCCTATCGCCGCTCCGACTTCCTCGCAGAGACGTCCGCTGCCCTGCTGGCCATGACCGGAGTCGCAGCGGTGTGCGGTCGGTGCGCCGCCGCCCACTACGGCATCTACGACCGCGGCGGCTCGATCGTCGAGGTCGTATCGACGATGCGGCAGCGACTTCTCGACAACGTGACCATCCGTTGGACCCGCTCACTCCCCGATGACGAACTGTCGATCTGGCGCGATCTCCAGATCACGACGCCCGCGCGCACGATCATCGACCTTGCTGAGTACTGCACCGAACACCAGGTTGCGTTCGCGATCCACGAAGCGCGGCGACTGCGACTGATGCGGCTCGCGGAACTCACGCGGCTCCAGATGCGACATCGAAGTCGTCACGGAGCCGCCATCCTGCGCCGAGCGATCGAACTCCACCTCGCCGGGAGCGTCGGTACGCGAAGTGGCGGCGAGGACGAGCTCCTGGCCCGCTTCCGTGCGGCAGGCATTCCGGTCCCGCGGATCAACATGCGGGTGGCAACCGGGCGTGGTCACGTCGAGTGCGACTTCTACTGGCCCGAGCTGAAGCTCAACATCGAGCTCGATGGCCGCGAACATCGGCTACCGGCTCGCAGCAGGAAGGACGAAGCCCGCGACCGGAAACTCGCCCGTGTCGGCATCGAGGTCGTTCGGTTCACGCCTGCGTTTATGGATGCTGCGGTCGACACGGTTGCCGCGCGATTCGCCGCGCTACGTGCGTGACGTCAGTCGCCTCCACTGCGACTGGTGTTGCGCACGTTGGTCAGTTCGTCGAAATCGTACAACCTGCGTCACTCGGGTCGCTGCCGTGGCGACCAGTGTCACGCACCCGAAGACGACGAAGCCCGCGGCGTGCGCGGGCTCCGGTTCGTCGAATCGTGATCGGCAGCGCAGGCGGCTCGCCTACATCTGCATCCGAAGGACTTCCTGGTAGGCCTCGAGGACCTTGTTGCGCACCTGGGTGGCCATCTGCAGGGAGACGTTCGCCTGCTCGATGCGCAGCATCGTCTGGGCGACGTCGTCGACGCGCCCGGTCGCCATGTCCTCGCTCGCCTTGCCGGCGTCAGCCTGCTGGGCGTTGAGGTCGGTGAGCTTGGACTTGAGCACGCTGGCGAAGCTCGCCGCGTTGCCACCCTCGACGGGGGCCGTGTCCTCGCCTGCGCCCTTCCCTGCGCCGACGCCCTTGGCGCCGCCGTTGAGGAGATCGAGTGGCAGCGAGATGCCGCTGCCGATGCCTGCGCCGATTCCGCCGAGAGCCATGGTCCAGCTACCTCAGGATGTCCAGTGCCTTGAGCGCCATGTTCTTCGCGGCGTTCATGGCGGTGACGTTCGCCTCGTAGGCACGCGTGGCGGTCATCATGTCGACCATCTCGGTGACCGGGTTCACGTTCGGGTAGTGGACGTAGCCGTCCTCGTCCGCGTCGGGATGCTGCGGGTCGTAGACCGAACGCAGCGCCGACGGGTCCTCCACGATCGCCACCGGCTTCACGCCGGACAGCGGCTGGTTGCTCGCGCGATCGCTGCGGCCCGGACCTTCGGCGGCGCCGACGTCGGAGCTGCGGAACACGACCTCGTGGCGGCGGTACGGCTGGCCGTCCGGTCCGCGCGTCGAGTTCGCGTTGGCGAGGTTCTGCGCGATCACGTCCATGCGCAGGCGCTCGGCGGCGAGGCCGCTCGCGCTCACGTGCATGCTGTCGAACATCCCCATCTACCTCACCCCCTCACGCTGGCTGTTGCTGGCGACGATCATCGTCGTCCGTCGGAAATCACGTACTTGAGCGTCTCGAGCTTCTTCTGTGAGAGCTGCACGAGCGCGTTGTAGCGGATGTTGTTCTCCGCCAGGAAGGCCATCTCCTGATCCACGTCGACGCTGTTGCCGTCGGCGCGGACCGCGACCGAATCGTCGGTGTTCACGCCGGGGCGCAGCTCGTCGAGCGACCTGGAATCGCCGGCGCGTGCGGCATCGACTGCCTTCGCGAGCATCCCGTCGAACTCAACGTCCAGGCGCTTGTAGCCCGGGGTGTTGACGTTCGCCAGGTTGTTCGCGAGCACCTCCTGACGCTTGCCCGCCGCGCCGAGCGCGAGGTCAAGGGTCTGGAATGTGACGTCGAACAGTTCCACGATTGCTCCTCAGGATGCGGACGCGGGTGCGTCCTACATCGCTTCCTTCATCGGTGAGCCCTGCGAACCCTCGGGCATGAACGCATCGCTCTCGGCGAACAGTCGGCGCAGGCTCTCCACCACGCGCGGCAGGTCCTTGCGCGGGATGCGGAACTCGGCGAGCGCCTGCTCGTTCGGCTCCGGCTGCTCGCAGTCGACCAGCTTGCCGACGCCCAGGTCGACGACCATCCAGTCCGCGAGGTGCGCGACCTGCGCCAGGCCCTGCTGGAGCGTTGCGCTCGCCGGGTCGTGGTGGCAGCGGATCGCCTCGCAGTGCGTTGCCGGGAAGCTCCACGCCTCCGCGACCTGCGCACCGAGCTCGGCGTGCGTGAAGCCGAGCAGGTCCTGTTCCGCCTGCTCATAGGTGATGCCGCGATCCTGTGCGGTCGACAGCACCTTGAGGAAATCGTCCTTGCGGTAGACCGACAGGATGATCATGCCGAGGTCATGCAGGAGGCCGGCGACGAACGCCTTCTCCGGGTGGATGTTCCCGCGCTTGCGCGCCAGTGCGCGGGCGGCGACGCCGACACCCAGGCTGTGCGACCAGATCTCGTGGCGCACCTCGCTCAGCTCGTCCTCGCTCTGGAACAGCAGGTTCATCGTGGTCGCGGTGATCGCGAGCGACTTGATCGTCGAGAAGCCGAGCAGCACGATCGCCTCAGGCAGTGTCTCGATGCGGCGTGCGTAGCCGTAGTAGGCGCTGTTGGCGAGCTTGAGCAGCATCGCGACGAGCGACTGGTCGGCGCTGATCAGCCCCGTCAGGTCATTGACGGACGTGTCGGCGTTGTCACATGCCTCGATGACTGCAGGGAGCGTCTCGCTCATGCTCATCGGCAGGTCACGGACTTCTTCCACCAGCTTGGCGACGGTCGGATGCATGGTGCTTGAAGCTCCTTCGATGTGGTCGGTCATGTGGCCTTCCCCCTGCCGTACCAACACACGAAGGCGATGCGCCCCCTCTGTCGAGGTGGTACACCGCCCATCCGTGGCTGGAGAAAATCTCGTGCCAGGTGCGATGGCCGTGGCCGACACCTCCTGGCGGTCCGCATCCAGCGAACCGTGGTGGCCATCGGCACCTAGATCGAGACGCTTGAGCCGGCTTGATCGTGCGCGACGAACTGCAAACGCGAACCGATCAGGCTGCGTCCGCGTCGGCCCACGATGCGAGCTCCTCGACCTGTGCGGGCTGGTCGGCTGACGCCTCATCGAGGTCGGCAGGGGTCGACTCCTCGTCGGAGTCCCACGCGGGCGTGAGGTCGGAGACGACGGCGATCGGTGCCGCAGCGGCACCACCGGGTGTCAGCGACTCCCAGAACAGTCGTGCGCGAACGGCTCGGGCATGGGCGGGCGCGTCGGCAGCCGCATGTTCGAGCATCGACCAGACCCCCTGCATCGCGTCGAGCATGTGCTCGTCGAGCGATCCATCGAGGTGGGAGATCACCGTCGCGCGTCGCGCTGCGAGGGATCGGCGGGGGTCGTCGGAGTGAGCGCTCATGCCTCCTCCATCGGCATCCGACCCCCGGTTCCTCAACCCCCGATCGCTGCATCCGCAACGACAGGTTCCCTCAGGTTCGGCTCGGGTAGAGTGACGGGGTGCGACAGGTCGCGATCGACAACATCGAACCAGGAATGGTCACGGCCCGCCACGTCTATCCGCCCGGCGAGGCTGGTGGCATCCCCCTGCTCGCCGCGGGCGTCGTGATCACCGAGGCGATCCTCAAGAAGCTCAAGAAGGCCGGCATCGGCATCGTCGTGATCGACGACGAGTTCTCCGAGGGCATCGAGACCTTCCCGCCGATCAACGACGATACCCGTCGCCAGGCGATCGGTGTGCTCAAGGACGCCTTCCAGGGCCTCAACGCCTCCGACGCACGCATGTCGCACGAGCAGATGCAGGACGTCGAGCGAGTGATCGGCAAGATCCTCGTCGAAGTCGCCGCCCGCAGGAACCTGCTCGTGTGCCTGAGCGACCTCAACCTCTTCGGGGGCGACCGCATGCAGCGCTCGCTCGACGTGTGCGTGGTCGGCACCGCGGTCGCCAAGCAGTTCTTCCATGCGCACGGATGGAAGGACTTCCGTGGCCAGCGCCGCGAGGACGGCGTCGAGGACCGGATGGTCAAGCTCGGCGTCGGCCTGCTGCTGCAGGACATCGGCACGATGGCGGTGCCGGACTCGATTCGCGACAAGCACGGCATCCTCACCGCCGAGGAACGCGGGATCATGCAGCAGCACCCGCTGCTCGGGCTCGACCTGCTCGACAGCGGCGAGCTGTCGCCGTTGACGAAGGTCACGATCGCGCAGCACCACGAGCGCTACGACGGGTCGGGCTATCCGCGCGGGCTGTCGGGCGACGACATCCACGACCACGGCCAGATCGCCGCGGTCGCCGAGGCGTACGTGGCGCTGTGCGACCAGCAGTCAGGCGAGGGCAAGGCCTTCATGCCCCACGAGGCGTACAAGCTCATCCTCCAGGCGCGCGGACGACTGTTCCGACCGGAGATCGTCGACGCCTTCGCGCTCGCCATCGCTCCGTACGGACCCGGCGCGACCGTGCAGCTGAGCGACGGTCGCTACGGCGTCGTGGTGGGCAACACGCCCGGCCATCCCCTTGAGCCGGTCGTGCGCGTGACGCACGACCAGCACGGGATGCAGTTCGACCCCACGATCGAGGTCGACCTGCACAAGTCCAAGGGTCGGATGAAGATCGAGAACGTCACCGGCGGACTGCCGAGTGATCGCGGCATCGGCCCCAGCTACGACTGACCGCGTTCCTGCGGGCACAGCTCGCGTATCCCGTCATCGGTACGGACTACCCAGGCGCCGGCTGGCCCCTTCCGGGCGGCGGCCCCATCGATGTCAGGCGGCGAGGCTCTCGACGTTCATCGAGCCGCCCGAATCGAAGTCGATGCGAACGCACGATCGATCGGCCACGAAGCGATGCGTGTAGCCGGGACCGCTCACGACCGTTCCCGCATACGCACGGTCGGCCTCGAGCTTGGCGCCCTGTGCGAGCTGCACCGCAGTCTTCGCGCCGGCGGGCGAGCCCACTTCACGCACGTGCACGCGGCCGTGGCTCAGGATCGACCCGCCACGGAACACGGCCTCGTAGTGATCGGCTTCCATCCCGCCCCACGCGACGATCCTCGAGTTGAAGATGCCCTTGCCGGTGAGCGTCACCGTACCGGTGGCTTCCGCCTCGCTCGCCTGCATGTAGCTCACGACCAGGTCGGCGGGTTCCTCGGTCGCGCGCTGCACGTCAGCAGCGAGCGCCCCCACTTCAACGACGATCTCCTGGTACTGCTCGATGGTCAGTCCGATGTTCGCGGACGTCGCCAGCATCCTGTGCCAGCGAGCGACACGCTCCGCGGCAGGTGCGTGCGCCGGTCCAGCCTCGCGCAGGTCCTCGAGCATCGAGCCGATGTTGGGCAGCACGCCGCGATGGATGCGCTCGAGCACGAGCTGGATCGACAGGCCGTGTGACACGTCCGTGCCGCGCGATGCGCCCGAGTCGCGCATCTGGCGCGCCTGCGCCGCGACCACGCCCAGCGCGCGCGGCAGCTCGAGCACGCGATCGGCGATCGTCGCCGCGACCGCGCGCTCGCCTCCGGCGCGGAGCACGCTCGACATGATCGATCCCTGGACCGTCATCGAGCCGCCGCTCTCGAGGTGCGCACGATCGACGTTGCCCTCGATGAACAGCTGGTCGCGCGCGATGATCCGTCGGCCTTCACCGACGTCGCCTTCCACGCGGATGCTGCCGTTGAACTCCACGTCGCCGCACACGGTGTCGACGACCTCGAGCACGAGTTCGTGACGCACTTCGACGTTGCCGTCGTTGTCGACGTACGGTGCGCCGTCGACGGTGGCGATCGCCATGATGCCCTGGTCGTCGACAGTCACGCCTGCGCCGGCTCGGATGCGCGCATCCTTGACGATCGGCACCGCGAGTTCGCGGTCGGTGACGTCGCGACCGGCGACTCCGTCGCGCTTGCGCACGCGGCGCAGCAGCGGCGTGTCGGCGAGCACGCCGACCTTGCGCATCACCTGGAAGTCGACCAGCTGGTCGAGGTAGCCGTTGCGGCCTTCGATCGGGTCGAGGCCGACGGCGACGACCACTTCCTCGCCGGGTGCGTCCAGCGCTGCCTGAACGCGCTCCGGGTCCAGACCGTAGGCAACTCCCGCGTTCTGGAGCTCGGCGTTCGCCGCCGCCATCGTGGGGGCGTCGGGCTCGATCCGCTCCTCGCGCACGTGCAGGCGCAGGTTGTGGGTCGCCGGCGCGTCGACGAGCGTGCGGTTGATGCCGGGCTCGGGAAGCACGCGGAGCGTCGCCTCCATCCGGTCGCGACTGATGGTGACCAGGTAGCGGTTGCGCGGCGCCTCGTTTCGCACGTCCACGTGCAGGTTCGCGTTCGCGGGCACGCGGCAGGAAGCGCCCTCGACTGCCTCGCCGAAGAGCGTCACGCGCGCGACGTTCGCCGTCCACGAGAACTCCGCCGTGCCGGAACCGCCCGGCAGTACACGCACGGAACCATCGACCACCGCGAGGCGGACGAGGTCACTCGGTACTTCGGTTGCCGGAGCTTCACTCACGCCCACCGCCTCGGCAGTCCCATCCTCGAACTTGAACCGGTGAGGATTCGCTCCCGCAGAGAATTCATCAGGTTGGGGGCCGCGCGGCCTACGCGACGTGTTCCACGGCAACCTTGCACCACATCGTTCGATGGCGAGACGGCCGCTTTTCCGCATGAGAACCCCGCTTCTTGCAGATCGTCGCGCGTGATCTAGATGTCAACGTCCGGGCCGTCGGGACCGATAGACAGGAAAGTGACCCGGGGAGGGACACATGCGGGACGCATCGTGCCGTAGGGAGGACATCATCGCCGCATTCGAAGATCTGTGCCGCCGACTCGAGGACCGCCGCAGCAACCTGTGGTCGTCCTACGGGGATGCGACGCGTGAACTTCCGAATCGCGAGTACGCGGATGTCGAATCGGAGTGCTGGCATGTACTCGAGGCCGGCCTCGCCGGTGTCGATGCCGAACGACGAATGTTGCAGCGAGACTACGAGCAGCGCCTCGCGATGCTCGACGAGACGGAGGCCGTGGCCTAACACATGGGCGCCGAAGAGAACATGGACATCGTTGCCCGAATCGGTCGATCCGATGCCGGCACGAGCTCGACCGGGGCGCTCGCCGCGCACCTGGCGCGTGCCTGCGGGCACGTGCTCGTCGACGCCCGGGTCATCCGACAGGGCTACCGCTTCCACGCGGAGCTCGGTGACGAGATCCCTGCCTTCTTCAACCGCCGCATGTCGACCGGTTCCACGAACCTCGCGGTGACCTTGCAGGCCGGGTTCGACCCGGACGCCGAGATCGCCGCGCGAGGTCCGTTCACCGGTCACTCGGCATGGGCCGTCGATCCGTTCTCGGACTGCCGTTCCACGGCGGATGCGCGCGAGGTCATCGAAGCGCATGACTACCACGCCTCGCTCTGGCTGGCGCGGATCACGGTCGGGATGCAGATGCTCGACGTGCACGAGGTCGCCGATCCGCTCTTCATCGCCCGCCATCCGAACGAGTTCCGCGCCATCGCGGAAGAACTCGTCTCGGTCGGCATCCTGCAGGCGCACGCCTGTCCGGTCTGCGGCGATTGATTGACCAGACCCTTCGTAGGGAACAGGACCCGACAAGATGTGTGGCATCGCCGGATTCAGCTTCACGCATGATTGCCTGATCGACGCGTCGGATGCGACGCGCGTGCTGCTGGCGAGCGTGGCCGAGCGCGGCGCCGACGCCGCCGGGTGCGTGTACGAGGATCCCACCGCAGGACTCGTGGTCAACAAGCAGCCGGGTGGCGCGAGCCGATTCCTCGAGGTCGTGAAGGTCCCCGAGGCGATCCGTCAGCTCGTGCTCCACGTGCGCGACTTCACCAAGGGGCGCCCGTCGCTCATGGCGAACAACCACCCGATCCGCCACGGCGACGTGGTCGGTGTGCACAACGGCAAGATCTCCAACGACGATGCCGTGTTCCTCGAGCTCGGGCGCGCGCGCTTCGAGGAGGGCATGACCGTCGACAGCGAGGCGATCTTCGCCGCGCTCGACGATGCGGACGGCGACGTCGCCGGCGCGCTCGAGCGACTGACAGGTTCGCTCGCGACGTGCTGGTTCGACCAGCGCCGTCCCGGCAGCGTGTTCCTGGCGCGCGGGTACGGCCGCCCCTTGTGGACGGCCACCACGCGTCGCGGTGATGCCGTGATCTGGGCGTCGACGCTCGAGGCTCTCGAGATCGCAGAGGACTTCCTCGGCATCCAGCTGCACAAGCGCCCCGTACGCCCCGGCTCGATCGTCGAGATCCGCGACGGTTCGATCGTCGCGCGTGGCCGATTCCGTGCCGACGCTCGCGCACAGTGGCTGCTCAATCCGGTGGCATCGCCGGAAGAGAAGAAGCTCGCGCTCACCCGCCTCGAGGAAGTGCGCGACGAGCTGCGCGTCGAGGACGGCGCCCGCATCGCCTGAACGGGGCGTCAGGGCCAACCGCGGTCGGTAGGCTCCAACGCGTGCGCGTGCTCCTCGTCACCTACTACTTTCCCCCTGCCGGTGGCGGCGGCGTGCAGCGCGTACTCAGCTGGTGTCGCCACCTCCCCACGCACGGCGTCGAACTGACGGTGGTGGCACCGAACGAGCCGCACTGGATCGACCAGGACACGACGCTGGTGATCCCGGGTGACACCCAGGTGCTGCGCACCGCGGACCCATCGCCTGCGGCCGTCATCCCGCGCGAGGCGCTCGCACAGGTACGCGGCGTGCGTCGCGTGCTGCGACGCATCGCGCTGCAACCTCGCCGCTTCGCGGTGCCGGACATCCACAGGCCCTGGCGTCGCCATGCCGTGGCTGCCGTTCGCGCCGAGGCGCGGCGACGGGCCGAGGCCGGCGAGCCGATGTGGGACGTCGTGGTCTCCTCCTCGCCACCCGAGACCACGCACCTCGTCGCGCACGACATCGCGAAGCTGCTCGGCATCCCGTGGGTCGCCGACTACCGCGATTCCTGGCTCGACCTGCCGCACCTTCGGATGTCGAGCATCGCGGTGCGCTGGAAGCACCGCGCGAATCGTCGCCTCGCGACCCGGCTCATGCGGCGCGCGGCTGCCGCGACGACCGTCTCCGAACCCCTTGCCACCGACCTGCGCGCGCGCCACCCACACCTCGACGTGCACGTGCTCGAGAACGGCGTCGAACCCGCAGAGGTCTCGCGCGCGCACGCGCGAGCGGACGGGTTCCGCGATCACGGGAAGTTCGTGGTCGCGTACACGGGCAACTTCTTCGGCCAGCAACGAGCGTCCGAGTTCCTAGACGGGCTCGACGCGGCACTCGCGGCGGAGCCGGAGCTGCGCGACGACCTGCTCGTACGCTTCGTGGGCGGGCTCAAGCCCCACGAGCTCGATCGCGCGCTGTCATTCGGCGACGTCATCGAGCACGTGCCGTTCCTGCGACACGATGACGTGCTCGCACAGCAGCGCGCCGCCGACCTGCTGCTCTTCTACGTCGCGCCCGGTCGCGGCAGCCAGGGCGTGTACACCGGCAAGGTCTTCGAATACGTGGCGGCGCGACGACCGGTGCTCGCGCTGTCGCCGGCCGACAACGTCGCCACTCGACTGCTCGACGAGGCCGGCGCGACAGCCGCAGCTGCAGGCGCCCGGGTGGATCCGGACGACGTCCCCGCGATCGGCGACTCGCTCCTCACCGCGTGGCGCGCGTGGCGGGACGCCGGCGGGCGCGACGGTGGGCGCACGCCCGACATCGATGTCCCGACGAACGTCCTCGAACGCATCGATCGCGAATCGGTCGCGCAGCGATTGGCGCAGGCGCTGCGCTCGATCGTCGAGCGACACGCGCGCTGACTGCACGAGCGTCACGTCGCCCGGCGCGGCAGGAGGTGACGGCTCCGTTCGCCGATGGGTCAACTGCACCCATCCCCTCGCCACGGGAGTTCTCCATGCTCGACCTGCATGACGACCGCACCACGACCATCACCTCGCTCGCCACCGACGCGCCTGACGCGCCGAACCGTGAGTGGGCCGACACGCTCATCCTGGAGCTCGTCATGGGAGGCACCCGCGAGCGCGGCGCCTTCGTCGGGCCCCACGGAGCCCTCGCCGCTCGCCTGGAAGCAGTGGACCGCGCGTAGCTGGCGAGCTTCTCCGAGCCGGTGGCCGTCACCGGACGCGCGCACGGAATCGGACGGCCATCGTCCGGCGCGGAGGGCTTCACGCGCGTACGACGGCGCTACGGTCTCGCCATGCTGACGATCACCACGCCTCCCGTTGTCGCCCACGGCATCACGCCGGATCCCGTGCCGAGCACGCCGGAGCCGACGCCCGAGATCCTCGACGCGGCATCCAGGCCGCTGTTCACGGGCCAGTACACGGCGGTCGAGCGCGATACGTGGCGTGTCGGGATGCCGCTGTTCGGCACGAAGGTCTCCTCCTCGCGCGATGTGACCTTCACGAACGAGTTCAACGTCCTCAAGACGTCGTCACCGATGGTGGAGTTCGCATCCACCTCGTTCGACGAGGCGGTGCGCAAGGCGCGCGACACCGTGTTCGCCTGGTCCGACCCCGCGCTCGGTGGCCAGATCTACTCGTCGGTCGGCGCGGCCGTGCTCCAGGCCAAGGACGGCGCGTACTTCATCGCCCTCGTCGGTTCGGGTGACCCGCAGACGAGCGGCAGTGAACTCGGGTACCGCATGGACCGCTTCGACGACAACATCCACGGCATCCTCAAGCGCTCGACCGACGCGAAGGCAGCGTCGCCGTGGAGCGCTCCGGTCGACGAAGCCGGCAACGTCGTCGACCAGCCGACCCCGGACAATGCGCGCGAGATCCGACGTCGCGACGTGCAGCTCGCGGAGATCACCGCGTTCCTGCCGCACACGCCGATGCTCAAGGCGATCGTCGACATCAGGCACCTGTACCGAATCAACCCGCCGACCGACGGCGTGGCACCGACCGAGGTCGAGTAGCGAGGAGCGCCGAGAACGCAGCGCGGCCCCACCGAAGTAGGGCCGCGTTGGTGATGCTGGTGTCGAGCTGCTGGTGAGGCGTCAGGCCTCGGCGGGCGTGATCGCGCCCTCCTCCAGCTCGATGAGCTCGCCCTCTTCGCCGATGCCGATGCCACGCTCGGCAAGGCGCTCGCGAATGAGGAACTGGAACGTCGACCATGCGCCGCGGCGGGCGTCGAACATGCGGTACACCTGCCACTCGGTGAGCATGTTCATGTCCGTCTTGCGTGCGGCGGCCCAGTCACTGAACTTGGGCAGGCGGCCGGTACGAATCGCGAGGAAGACGCCCTGGTCGATGGCGCGCTCGAGGCGCTCCTCGCCGATGGCGACGTCGAAGCCGGCTTCCTTGAGCGCGTTGTTGAGCGAGCCGAAGGTGTGCCAGTACAGGCTCTTGGAGGGCATCGTTCCCTTGCGGGCTTCGATGTCCTTCGCGGTCGGGATGCGTCCGAGCTCGTCGCCGAGCTTGCGGAGCAGCATGAGCAGCTCTTCGCGGCTCGCGAAGCGGCGCGGAACGAGTCCGGCTTTGCGCTTGGCGGCGTTCCACGAGCCGAAGTGCTCGATCACGGTCTGCGGATGCACCGTGGTCTCGGCGTCCGCCTCGAACTCGCGCATCGTCGGGCTCTTGCCGATGCGCCGTGCGCACTCGGTCAGCTCGCGCAGGATGTGCTCGTCGCTGTAGCGCTTGCGCATCCCGGCCTGGAACTGCTTGAGCCGCTCGGGATCGATACTGTCGATCACGCGGTAAATCGTCTTGTTTCGCATGTGCGTCCTGGCCTCCGGCCGGCGGGCGGGGGTCGAATGCAAGGGGCGCATTCGCTCCGACACCGTCGCTGGTGGTCGTCTGTGGTCATTGCTGCAAGCGGGACGATCCGACGTCGTGCAGCCAGACAACCTGTCGAGGTGGAATGTGCCACCCCGCGACAAGCATCAAACCTCGGCTTGCAACCGCGACATCGGGCAACGTATCCGCCTGACCCATCCAAACTAACATGGAAAACGTTCTGCAAGCAATAGCGAATATTGTCGCACCTGCCAATACGCCGATGCGTGCTGGAAACCACGGCAGGGCCCCGACCTGCCCGGGTCGGTGCCGCCTGCTCGGGTAGGCTGCCTCCCGACATGGCCTCCCCCGCGCACACCGGAACCGCACGTCGACTGGGCGTGCCGCTGGCGCTCGCGCGTCCGGTCGCCGCCGCTGCGCGCCTCGTCTCGCGCGCCACCGGCCGCGAGGGCGGGGCACTCCCCGGCAAGGTGCTGCTGTCGCTCGCGCCGAGCGCGCTCGCCACGATGGCACGCCGTGGCCGTGCACGCGGGCGCAGGATCGTCCTCGTGAGTGCGACGAACGGCAAGACCACCATGACGGCGATGCTCGCCGAGATGCTCGCGGCCGACGGGCTGGACGTCGTTCACAACGTCACCGGTGCGAACCTGCGCTCGGGCATCGCCACGACCATGCTCCAGGCGGGCCGACGCGGCGACGTGTGCGTGCTCGAGACGGACGAGGCGACGCTGCCGCTCGTCGCGCCCGACCTGCGTCCCGACATGATCGTGCTCGGCAACCTGTTCCGCGACCAGCTCGACCGCTTCGGCGAGCTCGAGGTGCTCGCCGACCGATGGCGCGACACGCTCGCGGCGCTTCCGGGCGAGGACGTGACCGTGGTCTACAACGCCGACGACCCGCTCATCGCGGAACTCGTCGAGGAGCATGTGACGCGCTGCGCGGCGGACGGGATCGTCGCGACGGTGGTCCCGTTCGGGCTCGACGATCCAGACGTCGCGCAGGAGGGGTTGCCGCACGCGGCGGACTCGAGGTTCTGTCGGCGATGCGGTCATCCGCTCGAGTACGCGCACTCGTGGGTCGGCCACCTGGGCGCGTGGACGTGTCCGGGATGCGGCATGACACGACCGGAGCCGGTCGTCGCCGCAACCAGCGTGGAACTCGACGGCCTGGCTGCGACGCGACTGCAGGTCGAGGTGCCCGGCGAGCCCGAAGCGCTCCAGCTGCGGCTGCCGATCCCCGGGCTCTACAACGTCTACAACGCGGTCGGCGCGATCGCGGCGGCGTCGACCCTCGGCGTTCCGGGCGCGGTCCTGGTGCCGGCGCTGGCGGCTGCCGCGCCCGCATTCGGGCGGTTCGAGCGCATCCCGGTGCCCGGTCCGAACGGGACGAACGGCACGATCACCCTGCTGCTGGTCAAGAATCCCACAGGCCTCAACGAGGTGATCCGCACGCTCGTGGCGAGTGGCGTGGACGTCACGGCGACGCTGTTCGCGCTCAACGACGGCATCGCGGACGGTCGCGACACGAGCTGGATCTGGGACGCGGACGTCGAGCCCCTGTTCGAGCGCGCGGGCGCGATGGTCGTCACCGGCGAGCGAGCCGCGGAGTTCGGGCTGCGGGCGGCGTACGGCGGGCTCGATCCGGAGGGCGTGCTCTACGAGCCCGACCTGGAGCAGGCGATGTATCGCGTGCTCGAGCGTGCGCGCGAGTTCACGGAGCACGGGCACGCGTACGCGCTCGTGACGTACACGGCGATGCTCAAGATGCGCGCGATCATCGCGGCGCAGGGGTGGGCGCGCTCGTACTGGGCGAACGAACCGACCACGCGACGGCGACGCGGGAGCCGCCGATGAGCGAGCCCTCCCCCATCTCGGCCGGCGGTCGTCCACGCGTGCGCGTGCTGCACCTGTACGACCGGTACCTCAACATCTATGCGGACCGCGGCAACATGCAGGTGCTCACGGCGCGCGGAGCGTGGCGTGGCATCGACGTGGAGGTGCGCGGGCTCGAACCGGGCGAGCACTTCACGCCGGGCGAACACGACCTCATCTACGTGGGTGGCGGACAGGACCGCGACCAGCAGATGATCGCCGAGCGCATGAGCGAGGACCTGGGTCCGGCGATCAAGGCCGCGGTCGAGGAAGGCACCGCGCTACTGGCGGTGTGCGGCGGCTACCAGCTGCTCGGGAGCCACTACCTCGACACGACCGGGGTGCACCAGCCGGGAGTCGGGCTGTTCGACCTGTCCACCGAGGCGGGCGACGGTCGCCTGATCGGGAACGTCGCGATCGAGGCTGAGCTGCCGGCGATCGGCGCGCGAGCGGCGAGCACGACCACGATCGCGGGATTCGAGAACCACGCCGGGCGCACGTCGCTGGGCGCGAGTGCGCGACCGCTCGGCAGCGTGCTCCACGGCAACGGCAACGACGGCAGGTCGGGCTTCGAAGGGTGTCGCCTACACCACGCGATCGGCACATATCTGCACGGGCCGCTGCTGCCGCGCAACCCTGAACTCGCGGACTGGCTGCTCGCTGCGGCGCTGGCACATGCGCACGGCACCGACGCGGCACTGCTCATCGACCAGGTGGGCACGGTCCCGCCTGCAGTCGCCGCGCTGGAGCGACGCGCGCTCGACACGTCGGTCGCCCGCGCGCGAGCGGAGCGCGGATGAGCGCCTCGAACCACGGGCACGAGCTGACGAAGGTGGTCGTGGTCGGTGGCGGGTTCGGCGGTGCGTACGCCGCGCGTCAGCTGCTGCGTCGCACGCGCGGTGCGGTCGACCTGACGATCGTGTCGGCGACCAACTACCTGCTGTTCGCGCCGCTGCTGCCCGAGGCGGCGTGCGGCGCGATCGAGCCGCGCCACGTCGTGGTGCCGCTGCGACAGATGCTGCCGCATGCGCGCGTGGTGACGGGCGTCGTGGACCAGGTCGACGTGCATGCGCGCCAGGCGCACGTGGTGCTGCCCGACGGCGTGACGCGCACGCTCGAGTGGGATCGGCTCATCCTCGCGCCGGGCGGTGTACCGAACATCATCCCGATCCCGGGGCTGCTCGACCGCGCCGTCGGCGTGAAGTCGCTCGCCGAGTGCATCTGGCTGCGCAACCACGTGATCGCGCTGCTCGAGCTTGCGGAATCCGAGCCCGACGAGCAGCGACGACGCGAACTGCTGACGTTCGTGTTCGTGGGCGGTGGCTACGCCGGCGTGGAGATGCTCGCGGAGCTCGAAGCGATGGTGAAGCGCATCCTGCGCTACTACCCGCGGATCGAACGCGCCGAGCTCGACTGGGTGCTCGTCGATGCCGCACCACGCATCCTCGGGGAGCTGACCGACACGCTCGCGCAGTACGTCACCGACCGGCTCCTCCGACGCGGCATTCGCGTGCTGTCACGAACGACGATCGAGCATGTCGACGGCACGCAGCTGCGACTGTCGACGGGCGAGCGACTGCAGAGCGAGACGCTCGTGTGGGCTGCGGGAGTCGCGCCGAGCCCGCTCGTGAAGACGCTCGGCGTGCCCCTCGAACGCAACCGAGTTCCGGTCGACGAGCAGCTTCGCGTGCTGGGCGCGCCGAACGTCTGGGCGCTCGGCGACTGCGCGTCGGTGCCGAACGCGGCCGAGGGCGGACGACCGTGCCCGCCGACCGCGCAGCACGCGCAACGCCAGGCCAAGCGCGTCGGCCTCAACGTCGCGGCGTCGCTTGGATTCGGTGTGGCGAAGACGTTCCGCCATCCCAATCGCGGCGCGGTGGCGACGCTCGGGGTCGGCGACGGCGTCGCGCAGCTCGGCCCCATCAAGCTGCGCGGCAAGGTCGCGTGGTTCGCGGCGCGCGGTTACCACCTGCTCGCACTTCCGACCTTCTCGCGACGGGTTCGCGTGGCGCTCGACTGGACCACGCAGCTGCTGCTGCCCGCAGACATCGGGCAGCTCGGCCAGCTCGGGCATCCGCCGCGACTGGACGACGCCGCTGCGGCCGGCACGGGGTTCCACGCGCTGGACCGCCCGCACCCACACGCCGGTTCTCGAATCAGTTGACAACGTCGGTTTTTCGTCGCACCTTGGACAGATCAGGGCGGCTCCCCACAGGTGCCGCCGGACCGGTTCATTGGGGACGAAGAACCGTTGGCAACCTCCACCCTCACTGCGCACGCGGCGTTCTTCGTCGACGATGCACCACTTCCTGATTTCGGGACGCTGCTCGATCGCGGCCCGCTGCTCGCCGCCGCCGGCGGAGTCACGCTGGCACTCGTCGTCTGGGCGATCGCGTCCATCTGTGCGGATCCGCGCCGCGAGCGGTGCGCCGTTCGCTGGTTGAGCGAGATCGCATCCGGTCTGCTGTCGACGCTCACCTCGTTCGCACCGATCGTCGCTCGCGTCGCGCTGGGCGCGACGCTCGTGACATGCGCGGCCGTCGGCGCGGTGGGTACGCCCAACCTGCGCTTCGACGGCGGCCCGTTGGATGCGCTGCGCGGGTTCTCGGCGGTGCTCGGAGTCGCCCTCGTGCTCGGCCTGCGGACCCGACTCATGGCTGCGGTGTCGATCGCGACATTCGTCATTGCCGCATACGCGGCCGGCTCGCCCATCGTCGTGTTCGAGCGGCTCGACGTCATTGGCCTGGCCGTGTTCGTCGCCATCGTCGGTGGCGATCGCCTGGAGACCCGCATGGACCAGTCGACGCTTGCACGGCTGCAGATGGGCACGGCGTGGCTGCGTGCGCTGCTGGCAGGTGGACTGCTCGTGGTTGCCGTCACCGAGAAGCTTGCCAACGTTCCCATGACCGCACAGGTGCTGCAGGAGCATCCGCGAGTGAACCTCGGACTGCTGCTCGGTACCGACGCGACGCAGACGGTGCTGCTGCTCGGCGCGGTCGAGGTGGCGTTCGCACTGCTCGTGCTGCTGCTGCCGCTGCCGGAACTGCTCGCCCTCGCGATCGGCGCGCCCTTCGTGCTGACGGTTGGCGAGTTCGGCCTGCTCGAGGTGCCGGGTCACCTGCCGGTGTGGGGTGCGGTCGGTGTGCTCGCACTCCTCGGCGCCCACGTGCAGACCGCGGACCTCGTCACGATTCGACCGCCCTGGCTCCGTGGCGCGCGCCGCACGCCGGACGCCGCACGAGTGCGGCTCGTCGGCGCGCGAGTGCCGTGGGTGAGCGCCGCCCCGGTGTCGATCGCCTACGCGCAGCCAAAGACCATCGTCGTCGGCAGCGTCGCGACCGTGCCGGTCGTGCCGGTCTCCGCGTCGATGTCAGTCGGTCCCATGTCAGCAGGGTCTGTCCACACCGGGTCGATCCATGCCGGCTCGGTCCGCGCAGGGTCGATCCCCGCTGCGCCCGCCCTCGCACCACAGGTCGCGGCCTGGCTCGGTCGCGAGGATGCGCAACTCCCGGCGGTGGCACAGCAGATGCCGGTCGCAGTGGACGAGCCGACGAGGTTCGCATGGGCGCCCGCCGCCGGCGCAGGGGTCGGCACGCCGATCGCCTGACAGGTCAGGCGGCGCCGAGCACGACCTCGTGCAGGTCGGAGACGTTGCGCAGGAACTGGACCATGCGGTCCTCGGCGAGCGCGAAGTCTCCGGGATCCTTGCGCTGCTCGATGAGGAGCTGGCGAGCAGCGACCTCGGCGAGCAGGTCGCCGAGGATCCACGCGGTCAGCCGACCGTCGGTGACCACCCAGCCCCAGAGATGCTTCACGCGCTCCAGGACCGGTACGCCGAGCAGGACCAGGTCGCGCGGTGCGAGCTGCTCGGGATGTGCTGTCACGTGCGAAGGCGGAGTACCGTCCTCGGGCGCGTACGGCACGGATTCCCATGCGTCGAGCTGCAGCTTGCGGCGACGGTTCTCGTTGGGAATCTCCGCCGCGACACCGCGATAGCGAATGGCGACTTCCGGCGGCAGCGGCACTGACACGATGGTCATCGCCGCCATGTCATTGCGGAATTCCGACAGGCCCTGGACCGACTGGATCGTGGCATTGGGCGCGGCGCGCCACAGCCGACCGCGGATGCGAGCGCGGCCGAGGCCGCGAAATCGCATGCCCGCCGCCCGCAGTCCACGCATCGCTTCGTCGGGGTCGCCGGCCGGCAGCTGCGTCGCCTTGTCGCCGAACAGGAGCATGCCACCATCGTCGCCCAGCCCCCGAGCCTCGGCCCAGCGCGTGAGTGCCTGTCGCTGCTTGACGGTGGATCCGCCGCGAATGGCCCAGACGAGCAGGAACACCACGATCGCCACCGGCACGATGATGACCAGCACCGGCCCGGCCACGAGCGCCAGCAGTCCGAGCGCGCAGGCGGCGAAGAACTGCCGGTTGTGCGACCTGCGCCGGGTCTCGTCGTGCGCGGCGATGGCGCCCCCATCGACCTCCTGCGTGTACTGGCCGTCGACACGGTCGGTGAAGATCCAGAACGCGGACTCCTCGAGCAGGTGGGTGTCCATCCCCGTCTCCGGGTCGACACCACGTTCCGGGCCTCGAGGCTGCGGGCCGACCTTGCGAACCTGCTGGGTCCACGTCGTGCCGTCCCACCACCGCTCCTGGTCGGAGTGTCCGGGATCGCGGAACCATCGGGGCACGGGCTGGGACGACATGCGCCGAACATCGGCACGTCGCCGGCGACGCTCGACTCGGTGGAGGGTCAGCTGCGACCGACGACCCGGCGATGCACCTCGCTGGCGTGTGCCAGGAACGACTGCAACCTGTCTGCCGCCCCGTCGTACATCGCTGGGTCGCGTCCGCGATCGAGGTAGTAGCGTTCCTGCGAGGCCTCGCGCAGCAGGTCTCGCCCGGTCCAGACCTCCAGCTGACCGTCGGCGATCGCGAATCCGCCGATGCCCAGCTGCAGGCGGCTCACGTCGTGTTCGAACCACTCGAGCATGACCGGGTCGAACTGCTGCCAGAGCAGGATCGGATCCTGGTCGGGCGAGGCGGTCACGCGAACGCCGAGCTCGCTGCCAGCGCGTTCGAAGGACCGGGGCTCCCATGCGTCGGCGAGCCACGACCCCGGGATCGGTGCGAGGTCACGCTCCACGCACACGCCACGGAGGCGTTCCGCGCTCCGCGCGTCGAGCGGCACGCTCACGATCGTGAGCCGGGCATCCGCGTTCGCCACGGAGGTGCACAGGATCGATGCGTCGTCCGTCGCCGCTCGCCACGGTGCCCCTCGAAGCTGTGCGACGTATCCGGTCCGTCGAACGCCCACTCCTGCTGCCTGCATCGCTCGGGTTGCCGTGTCGACCGTCGCGGGATCCAGTCGCGTCGCCTTGTCCTTGCTCCACAGGGAACCGCCCATGTCGCGCAGGCCGTGGTCGACCGCCCAGCGCGTCAGTCCGCCGCGCAGCTCGGTGAGGTCGGCGAACCAGATCGCCCAGACCGCTGCGAGTGCGATCGCGCCACCCAGGAGTGCGACGGCAGCTCCCTCGTTCACGAACGCCAGCACGACGACGCCTGCGAGCACGGCGAAGCCGGGGACCAGCCGCCGGAACAGTCGACGCCGCTGGTGCGCGGCGAGCGTAGCATCGTCGCCGATCGCCGCGACATCGTCCTTCGCGGCTGGAAACAGCGACCACTGCGTGTCGGCGTCGACGGGATGGACTGTCGTGTCCGGCTCGGCGCTCATGCCCCGGGCATCGGCACCCCGCGGTGGCCGCTCGACTCAGGGCGCCCAGAGCGAGCCGAAGTACTGGAAGTCGCCGCCGGGCTGGTAGCCCTTGAGGTAGCCACCGATCGGTGGGTGCAGCGGCAGCTTGAGCACCGCGTCGCGGGCGACCCAACGAATTTCCTGGATCGCCTGGTCCTCGACGCTCGGCTCGCGACCGGTCGCGATCTTCTCGGGAGCGGGCACGTCGACACGGAACACCACGTGGATGAGGTGTCGGCCGCTTGCGTGGCTCTCCGGGGCGATGGATTCCACGAGCGCACATGGTTCGGCGACGGCCACCTGGGCGCAGTTGAGCTCTTCGCCGAGTTCACGCGCGAGCGCGACGGTGAGCGACTCGCCCGGATCGACGCCACCGCCCGGAAGCATCCAGCGCGGATGGCCGGGCCGCCCCTGACGGACGAGCAGGACCTGCTGCTCGTGCCAGATCATGCCGCTGACGCGGACGCGTGGCGGACGATGTCCCATGTCAGCCGAACCCGCCAGTCGATCCGAACCCGGCGTCGCCGCGCGATGCCGCGGCCAGCTCCTCGACCTCGGCGACCTGCGCGAGCAGCACAGGCGTGAGCACGAGCTGCGCGATCCGATCCCCCGGCGCGATCTCGAATGCTTCGGTCGGATCCGTGTTGAGCAGCACGACGCGCAGCTCCCCGCGGTAGCCGGCGTCGATGACGCCGGGACCGTTCACGACGCTGATGCCATGCGTGATCGCGAGACCCGAGCGAGGGCAGACGAGACCCGCGTACCCTTCCGGGATCTCCACCGAGATGCCGGTGCCCACGAGCGCGCGCCCGCCTCCGGGCGCGAGCGTGGCGTGCTCGACGGCGACCAGGTCGAGCCCGGCATCGGCCGGGTGCGCACGGCTCGGCAGCACCGCATCCGGGTGCAGGCGCCGCATGCGCAGCTCGACCGGCGCGTGCATCAGGCGGTGACCTCGGCGGTGTCGCTCGGCTCGTCGGTACGGAACTGCGCGACCTTTGGAACGAGCCGCTTGGGCAGGTGTGCGCTCGCGTGGATGCCGTCCTCCTCGTCGCTGCGCACGACCGGTGCGCCCGCGTCGTAGAGCTCGCTGAGGATGCCGGCGTTCGCGTACGGCACGAGCAGCTCGACGTGTTCCCAGCGGCTCGAGAACTCGGTCGCGATGCGATCCATGAGCCCGTCGAGGTTGACCTGGTCGCGTGCCGACAGCAGCACGGCGTCCGGGTGGCGACGCTGCAGGTGCTCGAGCTGCGTCTCGTCGAGTCGGTCGATCTTGTTGAGGGCGAGCACGGTCGGCAGCTCGCCGGCGCCGACCTGGGCGAGCACGTCGCGTACGGCCTCGAGGTGCGCGTGCAGGCGCTCCTCCTCCTGCGAGCCGTCGGCGACCATCACGATGAGGTCGGCGAGCACCGTCTCCTCGAGCGTCGAGGCGAATGCGTCGACGAGCTGGTGCGGCAGGCGCTCGATGAAGCCGACGGTGTCGGTGACGAGGTAGCGACGACCGCCGCGTTCGAACGCACGCGTGGTCGGGTCGAGCGTCTCGAACAGGCGGTTGGCCATGCTCACTTCCGCACCCGTGAGCGCGTTGAGCAGCGTCGACTTGCCGGCATTGGTGTATCCGGCGAGCGCAACCTTCGGGATGATCGAGTCCTGTCGCGACGCGCGCTGCGTGGCTCGGGTGCGGCGCAGGTCCTTGAGCCGGCCGCGCAGGATCGAGATGCGCCGACGCGCGAGGCGACGGTCGGTCTCGAGCTGCGATTCGCCCGGGCCACGCGTGCCGATGCCCGGTCCCGCGTTGCCGCCGCCTGCGCCGAGGCGTTCGAGGTGGGTCCAGAGGCCGCGCATGCGCTGCAGGTTGTACTCGAGCTGCGCGAGCTCCACCTGCGTCTTGCCTTCGGCGGTGTGCGCGTGGAGCGCGAAGATGTCCAGGATGACTGCCGTGCGGTCGAGCACGCGACGCTCGAGCTTGTCCTCGAGCGCGCGCTGCTGGCGCGGGCTCAGCACGTCGTCGATGACCACGATGTCCGGGTCCTCGTACTCGACGAGGCGCTTGAGCTCGTCGACCTTGCCCGAACCCAGGAACGTGGTGGGGTGCGGATCGACGCGCCGCTGCACGATCACGCCGCCGGCGACGACGCCGGCGGTGCGCAGCAGCTCGCGGATCTCCTCGAGCGCGGCCTCCTCGTCGACGCCTTGTGCGAGCATCGCCGCGATCACGGCGCGCTCGGGTACCTGCTCGGTCTCGTTCTGGTAATCGGTCATCGGTTCCAGAGCCTACCGCGTGCGGGATCGCGCGTGGTTACCGGGGCGTCAGCATGGGCGCCGAAGCGCGTCAGGCGGCGTCGGCAGCGCGGATGTCGTCACCGAACACCGCGTTGTGGCGACGCACCGCTTCGTCGACGGCGGCGCGATCGAGGCCCGAGATCCCCTCAGCGAGGCGCTCGAGACCATTCTCGAAGTCGTAGCCCATGGCGGCGAGGAAGGCGTAGGCGGGCTCGGGATGGAAATGCGTGCCGGTGCCGCGGGCGATCTCGTCGAACGCATCGTCGAACGACAGCGCCGATCGGTACGGGCGTTCGCTCGTCATCGCATCGAAGGCATCGGCGACGGCGATGATGTACGCCTCGAACGGCACGTCGGTGCGATCGCGCTTGAGGTAGCCCTTGCCGTCGTAGCGCTCGTGGTGGCAACGCACCACGTCGGCGTCGTACTCGTCGAAGGAGAAGCTCGCCAGGATGCGAGCGCTGACCTCGGGGTGCTGGCGCATGATCGCGAACTCGTCGGAGGTGAGCTTGCCCGGCTTGTTGAGGATCGAGTTGTCGACCGCCACCTTGCCGAGGTCGTGGAGTCGGCTCGTCCAGTAGAGCGCCTCGAGCTGGCGCTCGGTGAGGCTGAGCGCGCGGCCGATCTTCATCGAGTACTCGCACACGCGATCGGAATGCTCGAACGTGTAGCGATCGCGCTCGTCGACGATCGTGGCGAACGTGTCGAGCGCCTTGTCCGTGACCTGCTGGATGCGATTGCCGCGATCGAGCGCGATGTACATGGAAGCCGCGAGCGGCACCACGACCGGTGCGGTCCAGGGGTTCTCGAGGCAGATCGCGGCAACACCGGCGCCGACGCAGCACTCGAGCACGGTGGTGCGAAGGTTCGCGGGGAGTCGGTCGAGCTCGTCGCGCCAGCGGGCCCTGGCCAGGTCGCGCGCGCTCATGGCGTCCCACACGAAGCACGCCTCGTTGACGAACGCGAAGGCGAGCGCACTCGCGAACAGCGGCACGTAATCGTCGGGCAGTCCCATCTCCCCCGCCGCACTGCCTCCGAACAGGCGCCAGGCAAGGCCCGCGACGAGCACGGGCAGGATGCGGGTCGGGAGGTTGCCGACCAGCCGCGAGAACGAGCGGTGACGCTTCAGGTCGTAGCCGACGGATGCGCCGACGGCGGCGAGGATCGCGATCCACGGGCCGACCAGGTACAGCAGCATCGTCGCGACCGCGGCGTGCATGCTCTGCGATGCGCCGCCCGCGCTGCGGCTCACGTCCTGCACGCGCATGCCGAGTCCGGCATAGAGCAGGACCGTTCCCCCACCGAGCAGCACTGCTTCACGGGTGCCGAAACTGCCCGACGCCAGTTTCGCCAGGGCGAAGCTGATCGCGGCGAGCGAACAGGCGTGGTACGGAACACGCAGGATGTGCGGACGGGTCGTCATTCGTGGTGAGCCACGCGGCGACGGACGCCACACACGTGGTGTTCGGCCCATCGGCGTCGCGGGGGGCACGCTTGAACGACTACCCGTCGTTGGACTCCGTGCAAAACCGTACGGAATCCTGATCGGCTGGATCAGGCGGTCCCTGATCGAGTAGGCGAGCGCCATCGAGCTCGCTCGCATGGCCGAGCGCCGAAGCTCAGCGGGCAGGCGCAGCCTGACCGACGCCGAGGCTGGCCTCGATGCGACCGATGGCTTCGCGGAGCCGATCGTCGGGGGTCGAGAGCGAGATGCGGATGAAGCCCTCGCCTGCTGCGCCGAAGCTCGAACCCGGCGAGACGACGACGTTTGCCTCGTCGAGCAGCAGCTGCGAGAACGAGGCGGAGTCGTGACCCTCGGGCACGCGGGCCCAGACGTAGATCGAGCCCTTGGGCGAGTTCGGCTCCAGACCGATCGCGCGGAGCGCCTCGATGACCAGGTCGCGACGGCGCTGGTAGATCGCGCTCATCTCGTCCGGGAAGTCGCGGCACTCGGTGAGCGCGGTGGCGGCGGCGAGCTGGATCGCCTCGAACATGCCGCTGTCGATGTTCGTCTTGAGCTTCCAGAACGCTGACACGACCTCGGTGTTGCCGACGCACGCACCGACGCGCCATCCGGTCATGTTCCACGCCTTGGACAGCGAGAACATCTCGATGCCGACGTCCATCGCGCCCGGGGTCGCGAGGAAGCTCGGTGCGCGGTAGCCGTCGAAGCTGATCTCCGAGTACGCGTTGTCGTGCACGACGATGATGTCATGGGTCTTGGCCCAGTCGACGACGTCCGCGAAGAACGAGTCGCCTTCCTCGATGACCGCGCCGGTCGGGTTGTTGGGGTAGTTGATGAACAGCAGCTTCGAGCGCTTGAGGATGTCGGCCGGGATCGACGCGAGGTCCGGCTTGAAGTCGTTCTCCGGGTTGATCGGCAGCAGGTACGGCTCGGCGTCGGTCAGCAGCGGGCCACCCGTGTAGACGGGGTAGCCGGGGTCGGTGCCGAGGGCCACGTCGCCGGCGTCGAGCAGCGCCTGGCAGATGTGGAAGATGCCTTCCTTGCCGCCGAGCACCGGCAGCACCTGGGTAGCCGGATCCAGGCGCACCGCGAAGCGCTGCTCGTAGAAGGACGCAACGGCCTCGCGGAACGACGCCCGACCCCGGTTGGAGGGGTACTGGTGCGTGTCGGGGCGACCGACCGCATCGCGCAGCGCGGCGACCACTGCGTCGGGGGTCGGCATGTCGGGGTCGCCGATGCCGAGGCTGATCACGTCGATGCCGGCCTCGCGCTTGGCAGCGATCGCCTGCTCCAGCTGCGCGAACATGTAGGGCTGCAGCTTGTCGAGTCGGGCGGCGTGACGGGGGCTCATGGCTGGCGTGCTCCTGGGCGGGTTCCGGTGGTGAGGTCGTAGGCTATCGCACGGGGCTGTGGCAGAATCCCAGGATGGACGAGACCGGCGATCCGATCGAACAGCGCATCGCGGAGCGGCTCTCGCGCATCGACCGACGACGCGTCCGACACCGGGGCCGACACGTGGTGGTTCGAGCGGCGGTGCACCCGTGGTGAGTGCGACCCTCGACCTGCGTGAGCTCAACCGCGCCACGCTCGCGCGCCAGGGCCTGCTGGAACGCCGCGGTGGTGGCGTCGCCGACATGGTGCGAGCCGTGGGCGGCCTCCAGGCGCAGCTGCCGGGTGCGCCCGTGATCGGGCTCTGGTCGCGCATGTCGGCCTTCACGCGTGACGAGCTGCACGCAGCGATCGCAGCGGGCGAGGTCGTGCGCGGCACGACGCTTCGCGGCACGATCCACCTGCATCACGTCGACGACTACCGCGTGCTGCGCCCGACGCTCGATCCGCTCATGGAGGCGTTCACGCGGTCGCAGACCCTGCGCCGCGTGCGCGAGCAGGACCGCGACGCGGCGATCGAGGCGGCGCACGCCTTGATGCGTTCCGGCTCCGTGACGGTGGGCGAGCTCAAGGCGCACCTCGTCGAGCGATTCCCCGAGTCAGGTGCGCAGGGCCTCGCCGTGATGGCGCGCATGGCGCTGCGGATCCTGCTCGTGCCAGATCCGGCAGCGACGGATGGATGGAAGCCGAATGCCGCGCCCCTCGCGCTCGCAACGGATCTGGTCGGCGACACGTTCGGCGACCCCGACGTCGAGTGGCTGGTGCGCCGCTGGTTCGAGGTGCTTGGGCCCGGCACGGTGAAGGACGTGCAGACGTGGTCGTCGATGCGGCGTCTCAAGCCGATCGTCGACTCGATGCGCGACAACGGTGAGCTCGTCGCCGTGACCACGTGGGAAGGCGACGAGCTGCTCGACCTGCCCGGGGCGGCGCGCCCCGACGCGGAGGTCGTCGCTCCGCCCCGCTTCCTGCCGATGTGGGACAACCTCCCCCTCTCCCACGCCGACCGGTCGCGCGTGATCGACCCGGCCCACAGGCCGTTCCTCGCAGTCAAGAACGGCATGCCGCCTCCCACCTTCCTGCTCGACGGGTTCGTCGCCGGCACGTGGAAGGTCGAGCGCGAGGGCGGCACGACGGTGCTCGTGCTCACGCCGTTCGGCCGCATCCCCCGCGCGCACGAGGACGCGCTCGTGGCCGAGGGCGATTCACTCCTCGCGTTCCTGCACCCGGGAGCCGCATCGCGACGCGTTCGCGTCGGGTGACGCCGGTCGTCAGGTGTGCGACGGCAGGCGGCCGGCGGGCATGCCGGCGACGATGGCGCTGAAGTCGAGCTCCCCGCTCCACGCCTCGTGGGCGGCGCCGGTCATGTAGGCCCGGTCGCCGTCGAACTCGATCTCGAGGTCACCGCCGGGCAGGCGCACGGTGACGGTGTCGCCGAGTCCGGCGTCGGCGCGAGCCGTGAACGCGACGGCGCAGGCGCCCGTGCCACACGCGAGGGTCTCCCCCACCCCGCGTTCCCAGACGCGCATGCGAACGATGCCGGCATCGGCGTCGCCGACCTCGTAGAACTCGATGTTCGAGCGGTCCGGAAAGTGTGAGTGGTGCTCCGCGGCCGACCCGAAGCGGTGCAGGTCATGTCCTTCGGGCTCGCGACGGACGACGAAGTGGGGATTGCCGACGCTCACCACGCGACCCGAGAGGACGTACCCCGCGAGGTCGCCGTCGACGGACCCGAGGTCGATCTCGTGGATGCCGTCGGTCGTCAGGTCGCCCATGTCGACGCGAACGCGTCCGTCCTCGAGGATCGTCGGACGCATGACGCCCCCCGCCGTCTCGATGCCGAACGAGCCGTCGACGCCCGGCGTGACGATGCCGCGTTCGACGAGGAAGCGCGCGGCGACACGGATGCCGTTGCCGCACATGTCCGCCATGGAGCCGTCGGCGTTGTGGATGAGCATCCGCGCGTCGGCGTCCTCGACCGTCGGCGGGCCGAGCACGAGGATCCCGTCGCCGCCCACGCCGAAGTTGCGATCGGTCACGGCGATGACGGCGTCGTCCTCGATGCGGGGCCGTCGATCTCCGAGCCATTCGCCGACGTAGGCGGAGCCGCCCCCGCGGGCAGTGTTGAGGTCATCCTCGGTGAGGATCAGGAAGTCGTTGCCGATGCCGTGCCACTTGGAGAAGCGCATGCGCCGATTCTACCGCTGCGTAGGATCCCCATCATGGCGATCACTCCGTTCCAGCGCGACAGCTCCGGCGATCCACGGTTCGACGTGGAACGTGCCCGGGCCGAGGTTGATGCTGCGGTCACCTCGGGCGATGCGCGCGCCGAGGCCGCGAGCCTCGTGCGCCTCGCGACTGGACTGCAGTACGCGGGGCGTCACACGGAGGCCGTCGCCACCTTCGGGTTCGTGCTCGATCGAGCCGGCGAACCCGGGTTCGATGCGTACGAGCACTTCGCGTGGCAGCACCTGGGCAAGTGCCTGGTCGAGATGGGGCGCCTTCCCGAGGCGCTCGCCGCGTTCCATCGCGCGCTGGCGATCCGGGTGCTGCTCGACGACGCGGGCCTGGTCGCGTCCTCGCGTCGCGCGCTCGATGCGGCGTCGGGACTGTCGATGGTGCGCGTCGGCATCGGCGCGGTCGTGCGTCGCGCCGATGGTGCGCTGCTCATGGTGCGACGCAGCGGGGTGCACGGCGATGGCACCTGGGCGACGCCGGGCGGACATCTCGACTTCGGCGAGACGCCTGAGGCGTGCGCGCTGCGCGAGGCGCACGAGGAGACCGGGGTCACGGCGGAGAACCCGCGCCTCGTCGCCACGACCAACGACGTGATGACTGCCGATGGTCGTCACTACGTCACGCTCTGGGTGCTGCTCGACCATGTGGCCGGCGCGGGCGAGGCCCTGGCGACGCATGAGCTGAGCGAGGTCCGCTGGTTCGCGCGCGACGAGCTGCCGTCGCCGCTGTTCGCCTCGACCGCGAACGCGATCGCGACCGGCGCGTTCTAGTCCGCGGCCTCGACGGGTGACACCTCGCGCACCGTCGGCGTACCGGGTGTGTTGTTCTCGATCACGAACGTGTCGCGCACGCTGCCGTTGCGAACGATGTAGCGCCCGACGAGTCGATCGTCAGTGACTTCCACCTCGACGTGACCGAAGTCGACGTCGCGGTACGCGCCGTGGGACGGCACCTTCTGGCGGAAGGGGTGCAGCGACTGCCCGCCGCCACCGGTCACGACCTCGATCGTGCCGTTCGCGTTGAGCGGCTGCGAGCGCTGGTAGTTGTGCTCGTGACCGCTCAGCAGCAGGTCAACGCCGTGCTTGGCGAGCAGCGGGCCGAGGTACTCCTTGTTCGGTCCGTTGTCACCGGGCGTGCCGTCGAAGAGCGGGTGGTGGAAGTAGAGGACCTTCCAGTCGGCGGTGCTCGCGCCGAGGTCCTTGTCGAGCCACGTCAGCTGCGGGCTGCCCGGCGCGAGGCTCTCGTTCGTGTTGACCGAGACGAAGTGCACGCCCTTCACGTCGTAGCTGTAGAAGCGCGCGTTGTCGAGCTCGGGGAAACGCTTGAAGTACGGCACACCGTCGGGTTCGCGACGAAGGTCGTGGTTGCCGAGCGCAGGGCGCACGACCAGCTCCTCACGAACACGGCCGAACCACTTCGGCGGATCCCACTTCCTGGCGAACTCCTCCTCGGTGCCGTTGTAGTACACGTTGTCACCGGTCGTCAGCAGCACTTCGGGCTTGCCGGCGATGACGTTGTCGGCGATCTCGTCGAGCGGCGAGTGGCCGCTGCCGTAGTCACCGATCGCGGAGAACTTCCACGAGCCGGGGGTCGGGGCGACCGGCGGGTTCGGCGTGCCGCCACGGAAGACGACCTTGTTGATGAGCTTCACTGCGCCCCAGAAGGGATCGAGCAGCGGCTTCGGCAGTCCGTTGCCCACGTGGTCGAGGACCTCGTGGTACAGCGGCTCCTTCGCATACGGGGTCTTCGGCGGCGGAACGAGCTGGTTCCAGTCCTTCGCCGCATGGGGCGCGGAGATCGGCGGACCGGGGTTTCGAGGCACGGGAATCATCGTCACGCGATGCTAGGGGCCCGGCCATCGAGGAGTCACGGGAATCCCGCGGTCGTGGCATGCGCGGCCGTGGGTGCGGCCGCGGCGGGCCAGCGGCGTCGGGAACCTGCCGGCGTGGGTCGTCGCGAGCGGATGTACGGGCGACGAACCCCCGTCACCGCGTCCCTCGCCACCCTCCGGAGGCCCCGCTCGTGCAGGTCCAGGCAACAGCGCCACGCATCACCTCTGCCGCCTCCCTTCCCAAGGGCGTGGCGATCCCCGACGCCGAAGTCACGAACCTGGCGCAGCGCCCCGATTCGAGCCTGCCGATGCTCGCGCCGATCGGCGGCTCGACCATCAAGCTCCTCACCGACGAAGGCGAAGTGCTGCCCGACATGCTCGCCGCCGCCAGGGGCGCACAGAAGAGCATCGACCTGACGATGTTCTCGCTGGCTGACTCGGGTGCCGGCAAGCAGATGATCGACTCGCTCGTGGAGCGCTCGACCAAGGGCGTGCAGGTGCGCGTCACGCTCGACCAGGTCGGCAGCGCGGTCTTCCCCGTCGGCGCCGGCAAGCAGATGGTCGACCGCATGGAAGCCGCAGGCGTCCAGGTCGCGGTCAACGGTCGCGTCAAGGGCGGCAAGCTCAACGCGGTCGACCACCGAAAGCTGCTGGTCGTCGACGACAAGCTCGCCTATACCGGCGGCATGAACCTCTCCAAGAAGTTCGGCAAGTGGCACGACGTGATGGTCCGCGTCGACGGCCCGGCCGCCGCACGCCTCGGCGCGCACTTCGTGGACCGCTGGACCGACCTGTCCGGCGCGGCCACCAAGGCGGCCCCCGCGATGACCGGCGGCCGCACCCTCGCCTCCACCGCGCCGGCCGGCATCGCCCAGGCGGGCGACGGCGTGTCACTGCTCGCCAACTTCCCCGGTCGAGACATGCATGCGAGCGAGCACCTGCTCGACAACCTCGCGAAGGCCGAGAAGCGTGCGTGGATCCTGACTCCGACGCTGTCGGATCCAGCCGTGGTGCAGGCGCTCAAGGAAGCAGCCGCACGGGGTGTCGACGCTCGAGTCGCGGTGAGCGGTCCCGAGGGCTGGATCGGCACGCGCGCGCTCGGCGTGATCGGCTCGACGTTCTACCGCGAGCTCGTCAGCTCGGGCGTGAAGGTGTACGAGCAGCCCGGCATGAGCCACGCCAAGGTGTCACTCGTCGATGACGTCGCGTCGGTCGGCTCGCTCAACATGACTCGCCGCGCGATGATGTGGGACCACGAACTCATGCTCGCGAGCGACGAGAAGTCGTTCGTCGGGCAGATCGAGCAGCTGTTCACGACCGACTTCGCGAAGTCGAACCTGGTCACGCAGGAGCGCGCGGATTCCAGGGGCGCGCAGGTCGGCGAGGCGATCCGCAAGGGCATCGGCCTCAAGTGGTGAGACCCAGCACGGCCTGGGCGATCCGGTCGACGTCGCCGTCGGTCGCATCGACCAGCTCGATGCCGGGCCAGCGGCGCGCCCACGTGTCCTGACGCTTGGCGTACTGACGCGTCCGCGTCGCCATCAGCTCGATCGCGTGCTCACGAGTCCACTCCCCGCGCAGCACCCCGAGGCAGTCCTCGAGCCCGTGCAGCTTGCGGGCCGTGCTCGAGAACACCTCGCCAGCCCGAGCGCCGTCGGCGCCGGCGAGCGCGGCGACCTCGTCGAGCACGCCCGCATCGAACATCCTGGACGTGCGCCCCGTGATGCGCTCGCGGATCACCGGGCGTTCGACCTGCAGGTGCACGAGCACCGTGCCGTGTCGGTGCGGCGCATCCCAGTGCGAGGCACCGTCGGGCGAGATCGATCCACCGAGGCGCGCGACCTCGAGCGCCCGCACGACGCGCGGCCGATCGTTGGGGTGCGTGCGCGTACCGACCCGGGGATCGAGCGCGGCGAGCTCGGCGTGCAGCGCGTCGCCCTCCCCCGCTTCCCACCGACGTTCGAGCTCGGCGCGCAGGACCGGATCGCTGAGCGCGGCCGGGCCGTGGTCGGCGGCCGGCAGCTCCGTGACGGCTGCCTGCAGGTAGAGCCCGGATCCGCCGCACGCGACGGCATGCCCGGTCGTCGCGACGAGGTCGTCGATCTCCTGGTGGGACTGGTCGGCGAAGCCCACGAACGATGCGACGTGATCCATGCCCCACACGCCCACCATCCGGTGTGGTGCGATCGCATCGTGTTCCGGCCCGGGCTGGTTGGTGAGGATCGGCAGCCCGCGGTAGCACTGCGCCGGATCGCAGTTGACGACCTCGGTGCCGAGCGCGGCCGCGACGCGGACCGCGACCTCGGTCTTGCCCGATCCGGTGGGACCGTAGATGGCGACGACGGGTGGCGCGCTGGAAGACATCGCGCCGACTCTACGCGCTACGAGTCAGTGCGCGGCGGACCTCGCGGGCGCGTCGCTGACGCAGGATGCGGGCAGGCCGAGCCCCTCCGCTGCCTGGCGATCACGACCCGTGAACTCGACGAGCTCGACGGAGGCATCCTGCAGCGCGGCTCGATCGTCCGCGCGAAGCGCTCCGGCGAAGTCGCGAATGATCCCCTGGCCCTCGCCCTGCAGCGCGACCCAGCGCGCGACCTGGTCGTCGCCGTCCGGTTGATCGACGGCGCGCAGCTCCGACAGGTAGGGCTTCATGTCGACGAGCAGCGCGTCGAGCTCGTCCGCGAGTTCCTCCTGCGTGGCATCCGCGGGAGGCTCGTGGCGCCCCGCGACACGTTCGTAACGGTCACAGATCGGCGCGACCGAACGGGCCCAGTCCGATCGCGTGGCCCCACCGCAGCCCGACGCGATCAGCGCCGCGAGCACGACGACCGATGCCACTTGTTTCGGAACGTTACGCATGCCGAGACTCTCCCCGGACATGGAACAGTTAGTGCAGCTTCGACGTTCGTATCAAGAGCGTAGGTCGGTCGCGACGAGCTGGCGCCCGAGCATCGACTCGGAGTTGGCGTGCACGATGTCGACGGGGACGATCTCGCCCGCCCGGGCGTCCCCCTCGAAGTTGACCTTCACGTTGTGCGGTGTGCGGCCGTGCAGGCGCTGGCGCTGGCGCACCGTGGAATCCGAACGGTCCTCCACGAGCACCGGCTGCACCGTGCCGACGAAGCGCTGGTGGCGCTCGGTCGCGATGCCGCGCACGACGTCGATCAGGTGGCTGAGGCGCCGGTGCTGTTCCTCGTTCGGGATGAAGTCGTCGACGAGGCCCGCTGCCTCGGTGCCCGTGCGAGGCGAGTAGATGAACGTGTAGGCGCCGTCGAACTCGACCTCGCGACACACCTCCACCGTCTCGAGGAACTCTGCTTCGGTCTCCCCCGGGAAGCCGACGATGATGTCGGTGGAGAGCGAGATGTCGGGGATCGCGGCGCGGATCTTCTCGGCGAGCGCGACGAAGCGTTCGCGCGAATAGGTGCGGCGCATGGCCTTGAGGACGCGGGAGGAGCCGGCCTGCAGCGGCAGGTGCAGCTGCGGCATGACGGCGTCGCACTCGGCCATCGCCGCGATGACGTCGTCGCGCATGTGTGCGGGGTGCGGGCTGGTGTAGCGAATCCGATCGATGCCGTCGACGGCATCCACTGCGCGCAGCAGCTCGGCGAAGGTGCGCGGTGAGCCGTCGCGAGGCAGCTCGTTGCCGTAGCTGTTGACGTTCTGGCCGAGCAGCGAGACCTCGCGCACGCCATCGGCGGCGAGGCGCTCGACCTCGGAGACGATGTCGGTGAAGCTGCGGCTCTGCTCGCGACCGCGCACGGCGGGGACGATGCAGTAGGCGCACTTCATGTTGCAGCCCATCGAGATCTGCACCCACGCCTGGTGGGGGCGCTCGCGCTGCGTGGGCAGCTCGGCGGCGAAGCTGCGCTCGTCACCGATGCCATAGAAGCCTTCGCCGTGGCCTGGCACGTGGCCGACGCCTGCACCCTCGCCTTCGGCGAGTTCGAGGTAGTTGCCCAGGTCATGGATGCGACCCGGGCCGAATGCCACGTCCACCCACGGGAACTCGCGCAGCAGGTTGTCCTTCTGCGCTTCGACGAGGCATCCGCCGACCGCGATGACCTGCGCGCCCTTGCGCCGCCGCTTGGAGCCCTTGGCGTGCTTGAGCTGGTCGTAGAGCTTCTGGTCGGGCTTCTCGCGGATCGTGCACGTGTTGAACACGAGCACGTCGGCGTCGTCGGCGTCGGCGGCGGCGACCATGCCGCGCCCTTCGAGCATGCCGGTGATGCGCTCGCTGTCGTGCGCGTTCATCTGGCAGCCGAACGTGAGGACGTGGTAGCGCTGGGGGTCCGGGGAGGTCACGAGGAAAGGGTATCCGATCCTCGTGCGTGCGGGCGTGGTCCTCACGTGCGCGCGTGTTCGTGTCGATGGTGCAGGGATGCGACGATGTGCCCACGTCCTGCTGCTGGCGATCTGCGTGCTGCTGTGCGCGTCGATGCCGGCGCACGCAGACGGCTGGCGCGACGGCAACCTCCACGGTGGCGGCTACGTCGTGGCGACGCGGTTCCATCCGACCGATTCGCGGCACGTGCTGCTCGCGACCGATGTCGGCGGCCTGCACGTGTCCGATGACGGCGGGAAGACGTGGCACCTGCGTGGCACGTCGCACCTGGCGAGCAAGGGCAAGCGCATCGCGGACGTGGAATGGCATCCGACGATGCCGAACGTCGCCTACGCGCTCGTCGGGGATGGCCCTGCGTCATCCGGTGCGGTGCTGGTCAGCACGGATTTCGGCTGGACCTGGCAGCAACTCGCGACCGGCGTTGCAGGGGCCGGCAACCACGTGGTCGCCGGGGACGGACTGTCGGATGCGCATCCGCGCAGCATTGGTCGGCTCATCGTCGTGGATCCGACGCGGTCGCTCCTGTACGTCGGCAGCTACGACGCGGGAATCGTGCGCCAGCCGCTCGCGGCCGACGGCACTGCATCCGGTGCGTGGAGCACGATCGCGATGGGTTCGGGCGGCGTCAACGATCGCTCGTTCGTGCGCGGCATCGCGATCGACGACGTGGATCCCACGACGCTGTACGTGGCCACGGCACAGGGCGTGTCGGTGCGACCGACCGGGACGTGGCGGATCGGCAGCGCCAACCAGGCATCGCCGACGGTCGAGCAATTGACGTCCGGTCCCGCGTCACCCGAGGAGCTCGACGTCCTCGACGGCAACCTCTATGCGGTCGCGAACCCGACCACGCTCGCGCAGCGCGGGCTCTATCGGCTCGCCAACGCGGACGCGGCTGCTGCCGGAGCGGCGTGGCGTCAGGTGCAGGGCATCGCCTCGACGGATGCCGCGACCTCGTTCTACGGCATCGAAGCAGAACGACGCGGCATGCAGACGCGCATCTGGGTGACCGCCGACGATGCGTGGCGCGTCGGCGGCAACCCCGAGGGCTACCACGTCGTGGGTCGGGGCGAGAGCCTCGACGGGTTCGCCACGGATGGCACGTGGACTGCGTTGCCGGGGCAACGGACGGATGCGCCGAACGACGTGGGCGGTCCGACGCACGGCGGCGTGCCGGACGCGTTCTGGAAGTTCGGCGTCCCTGCGAACGGCGTGTACTGTTGGCTCGGCTACGACCCGCAGTTCACCGCGAGCGCGATCGCGGTCGACCCGAACGATGGCGACACGGTCGTGATGGCCGGACAGTGCACCGCATGGCGCAGCACGGACGCCGGCGCGACGTGGTATCCGGTACCCGAAGGCATCCAGCTGCTCGTCAATTCGAGGATCGCGGCAGATCCCGAGACATCGGGGCGAGCGTTCATCGCGAGCGCCGACATGCGCGGGTTCTCCACGACCGACGGCTTCGTCACTCCGAAGCTGCTCGGCATCAAGGAGGACCTGCCGACCGTCGACAGCGCCGCGAACAACGCCAACGCGCTGTGGATCGACTCGGCAGCGACGCCGAACGCGACCTACCTGTCGTTCGGCGACAGCGACACGAACACGCGCGGCTACCTGGTGCGCAACACGGATCCGTTCGGCGCGGGCGACGGCACGTGGGAGTACCTCATCACCCCTACCGACGGGACGCTGGGCGCCGACCAGGGCAAGCGCATCGACGGTGTGGGCGTCGTGCGCGATCCGGCATCGCCGACGACGGAGATCGTCCTTGCCTCCGTGCAGAACAGCGGCATCTGGCGCAAGGTCGGATCCGGGCCGTGGACGAAGGCGAGCGGGTTCACCACCTCGGGCTACGACCTCTACCCAGCGACCGTCCAGTTCGGCTGGCGCCCCGGGATGACGAAGGTCTACATGTACGACCGAGAGACCGGCCTGTACCGCAGCGACGACTACGGTGCGACGTGGACGCTCGTGCTCACCTCGCCGAGCGGCAGCAACAACCGCCAGGGATCCCTCGCGGTGCACCCGACCAACCAGAACGTCGTGTACATCGCCACCTACACGTACGTGCGATCGGTGACGAATGCCGGAACCGCGGGACCGGGCCTCGGCACGACCCTCAACCTCGGCATGGAGTACTCGGGCGGAGCGACGATCGGCCACCCTGGCGCGATCGCGATCTCGCCCGCCGGAAAGATCTACGTGACGACGTCCGTTCGGCAGACCGCGACACCGGATTACGGACGCATCTACCGGGCGACAGCCGATCCATCGGGCACAGGGATCGTCGGCGGCTGGACGGACGTGAGCGACAACAACTGGCGCGCGATGGCGAGCGATGTCGCGGAGCTGTCGGTCGGCCCTGACGAGACCGTCTACGCCGGCCAGGGCAACGCGACGCTGGTGCTCGACGAGGGCGCGACGAGCGCGGACGCGACGCCGCCCACGGTGACGCGAACGACGCCGGCCGCATCGCCGCACACGTGGAATGCGCCCACGACGGCAGCGTGGACGGCGACGGATGCGAGCGGAATCGAACTCGTCACGTTCCGACTGGACGGGGTCGCCATCGATGCGCGTCACGCGCCGCCGTACTCGATCGTGATCGACCCTGCCGGCAGGTCGGTGGGAACCCACCAGCTCCAGGTCACCGCACGGGACGAACAGGGCAACGTCGCGTCGAGCACGCTCGACCTGGTCGTGCCGGCAGCACCACCCCCGCCTCCGCCCCCGGACGTGACCGCGCCAGTGCTCACGCGGACGTCGCCCACGAGCAATCCTCATGCGTGGACGGCATCGGTCGCATCGACCTGGAACGCGACCGACGCCGGCGGCATCGCGGACGTGACCTTCCGCCTCGACGGCGCGCTGCTCTCGACCGATTCGGCGCCGCCCTACGCGGTCACGCTCGACCCGACCGGCCGGGGAGCCGGGACGTACGTGCTGCAGGTGACGGCACGCGACGCCTCGAACAACACCGCCGCCGCGACGCTCGACCTGGTGGTGGCGGCCCCCTCGACGACGACACCACCTCCTCCACCACCCCCGACGACGATCGACCCGATCGAGGCGCCTGTCACGACGCAGCCGGTCGCGCTCTCGCCGACGGCGATCGTGCCGGTGCTGTCCTGGCCCGTCGGCGCGCACGCAACGAGCTGGAGCGTGACGCGCGCTCGCGCAGATGGCTCTGGTGCCACCGTGCAGCTGGGAACCTTCGACGCCCCGAGCGTCACGGACCTGACGCTGGCTGAGCGGGGTATCTGGCGGTACCGGGTCGTGGCGCACTCGAGCAGCGGTTCCGGCGATGCGAAGTCCGTCGACGTGACGTACGACCCCTCGATTCCGACCGCGTCGATGCGGCCGCTCCCCAGGACGAACACCACGCGTCGCGCGACGCCCGCATGGACCGTCGGCGGGCTCGTGTCAGGCGTCGCGTCCCAGGAGCTCGTGACATGGTCGCGACCGAGCGCACGCCCCGATGCCCCGCTGCGCGTCGCGGTCACCACGTTGGCTCCTGCCGCGCGCTCGATGCCGCTCGCGCTCGCCGCAGCGACGACGACCTGTGTCGCCGTCCGAGTCCGGTCGGGGGCCGGCATCGATTCGGTCCCGTCGGCGACGTGCATCTCGACGCCGTCGGCAGCGTCGAAGCTTCCGCACCGGCACACGCTGCGGGGCTCTGGCGGCGACCTGCTGCTGGCCCGTCCCGGCGATGGACTGGCGATCGCTCGTCGGGGCGCGCGCACGATCGTCGTCTTCACGCGGTCATGCTCGTCCTGTGGTCAGCTCGAGGTCCAGGTCGACGGGACGGTTCGTCGCATCGACACGCGTCGGGGCCGCGGCATCGTCGCCACGAGCCTGCCCGCCGGTCGGCGCTCGTCCATCGCCCTTCGTGCCGCGTCCGGGCCAGGCGCTCGGCCCGTTCGGCTGGTCGGGGTCGCGCTGCTGCGCGGCTGAGTCCTCGACGTGGCAGCTCGCGTTGGCGAGCAGCAGCTCGGCTCAGCTCCCTCGTGGTGCGACGTACCAGTCGCCGCTCGGCGCCCAGACGGCGCCTTCCTGCTCGACGGCGGCCACGTGTTCGGCATGCTCGGTGGTCACGAATCCGTCATTGGGAATGGCGTGGTCGAGCTGCTCGCCGGTCGCTTCGGCCACGTGGTAGCGACCACCGCCGAGCGTGACGACCTGGTTGCCGGGACGTGCCTGCGCCTCCCCGACCGCGCTCGCGAGGTCCTCGTGACCGCGTCGGCCCGAGAGCACGGTTCCGACGCGGACGTCGGGGTTGCTGCGATAGCGCAGTTCGTGCTCGCCGACGGATTTCCCGACGATGCCGGTCGGGTCGGGCCGCTCGATCGTCGCCCCTCGCCGGAACTCGGGGTCCTGCTGGTCGCGGAGCCAGATGCGACCGGAGGGCGAGACGATCGCCTCGGTCGCCTGGTCGTAGACGACGAGGTCGTCGACGTCGCCCCAGTGCGAACGCGACTGCATGTCGTAGGCGACGATGCGACCGTCCTGGCGGCGGAGCGCCGTGGCATCCCCGGCCGCGACGTCCTCGAGGGCGTCCTGCATCGTGGCGTATCCGTCGCGACGGCCGACCTGCGCCTCAGTGGACACGTCCCAGTTGAAGTATCGCCACTGGGTCTCGTAGACCGTGTAGCTCTCGGTCTTCCCGTCGGATCCGGTGCGGTAGTGCGTGACCGGCACCTGCTCTGTGTAGCTGCCATCACCGTGCGCGACGTGCGTCCCGCGGGTCGCCTCGCCGCCGTGGACGGGTGCGAGCGGAGTTCCGGCCGGCAGGGTCGGCGCCGGACCCGTCGGTGCGTCCGGCACGTGATCGGAGTTGCGCCTGAACGGCGTCGTGATGCCGAACGTCGCGCCGCCGATGCCGAGCGCGGCGGCCGCGGCGATCGCGGCGACCTGCGGGGTGCTCCGCCCGATGCTGCTGGCCATCATCGCGCCTCCGAAACCTGCCATGGCTCCGAATCCCGCGCCGAGTCCGAAGGCCAGACCGTTACGTGACCACCACCCCTGGGGCTGGCCCTCCCAGCGAAGCGTCGTCGGCTTCGGTGCGTCGGGGGTGTCGGGCAGTGTCACCGCGTCTGCGAGCGGCGCTCCTGCGACTGCAGGCATGCGTACGGCTGTGGCGGCGAGTGCCGACATCTTCTGTCCCCCGGTCGTCGGACCGCGCACTCCCCAGCGCGGACTCCGTCGCCCGGTTGTCGAATCGGGAGCGCCCGTCGTCTCGGGGTCGCCGCGCCGCACAGAGTTGTGGCCATAACCTCTAGCTCGTCAGCGCCTGCACGAGCTCGTTGCCACTCGTGTCGCGCAGCACGAGCTCGCCGCGCGAGACCTCGCTCATCGGTCGCGCCACGCGCAGCGTCACGTTGCCGGCGCGCGGTGCCCGCATCGTGGCGAGTACGCGTCCGTCCACGCGCACCATCGCCGTCAGGTACCCGCTGCTGACGTCGAAGCCGTTGGCAGTGACGATCGTGGTCGTGCCTCGCTCGCGAACCGTCAGCAGTCGAAGCACCGGTGGAAGCACGTCCTTGGCCACGCGCAACGACTGGCCGAGCGATACGAACGAGCGGTTCGCGACGACATCGGTCACGGTTGCCTCGGCCCGGTAGTCGCCGGGCGGCACCGGCGTGCCACGCCCGTCGAGGCCGTCCCACACGATCGCGCCGGGCCCGCGTCCGCGCGTGGTCGACACGCGACGAACTTCGCGCGCCGTCGCATCGAAGATCACGATCGTGACCTTGGATCGCTTGTCAATCGTGAACGGAATCGAGAGCGAGTCACGGAAGCCGTCGCGCGCCGCGAAGATCGATGGGATCTGCGTGGTCGGGAACGTGATCGTCGGCGGCGTCTCGAGGTACTGCGTGAAGCGCGCGCCGTAATCGGCGAATGTCGCGTTACCGGTTTCCTCGCCGAGCTTGACGAGCTGCTCGGTCTGGAACTCGTGGTAGCCGAGCTCAGCTTCCTGACCGGGCTGGTAGTTGGACCAGGCGCCCGTGTCGAATTTCGGCAGCAGCGGCAGCACCGCCACGATCCCGCGGTCGACGATCGTCCGCGCCACGGTCGACCCGCTCGCGTTGGCATACCGATTGACGTTGAGCAGCACCTGCAGGTGCCCGTTGAGGATTCGCTGCGAGGGCGCGAACGGATACATCACGTAGAAGCTGCCCGTGCCTTGCGGCGATGCCACGCCGCCCTGCTTGGTCGAGAGCTCGAACGAGCGCGCCGCGGCCTCCGCAGCAGCCGTGTAGGGAGCGCGCTCGGCCTCGGGCAACGCCGCACCTACTCGATAGAAGAATTCCGTGGCGATCGCCTGGGAGATCGCGCTCGTCCACGGTCGCGACGGCCCACCGAACGGGAAGAAGTACTCCCACGTGAGCGCCGGACCGCGCGGGGCGGCGAGTTCGAGCATGCGATCGGCGATCGCTCGCGCCGCTTCGACGTCGGGCTTGAGCGTGTTGAGCTCGCGCAGGCCCTGCTTGTATGTCTCGAACGGCTGGAACTGCACACCTCGACCGGAGTAGTAGGTGAACATCACGACCTCGCCGGGGATCTCGACCTCCTCCTCGTGACTGGGAAAGTCGCTTGCCTTGAGCATGGTCCAGGTCGTCGCCTCGACGCTCAGCAGTGCAGGCTTGAGCCGCTCCGGCGTCAGTCCGCGCGCGCGGGCGAGGTTGGTGGTGTACGCACGAACCGCGACGATCGACGCCCTGCGTGACGACGTTCGGGCGGTGCGTGCGGCCCGCGCGGACGCCGTCCACGTCAGGCGCAGCTCGCGAGCATCGTCGGGCGAGATCCGGCCGGCTGCAAGCGCGGTGCCGATCGACTGCACCACGGGGTCGGGTGCGACGGCCGCCGCGCCGTATGCAGTGGGCGCCAGCAGCAGGGCGCCCATGCAGAACGCGAGGATGGCGAGACAGGTGTGGGAGCGGCGGCGTTGCTGCACGAGGAGTTCACGATATCGATCGGGGCTCCCGGTCGTATCGGCCGACACGGTGCAGGCTATGAGGTTCCTGCGCGGATCTCGAAGGATCCTGCAGATCTCGACACGCGGTTGCCGGATCCGTCACCGAAGACGAGCGTCGCCTTCCATGATCCGGCGGCGAGCGTGATCGGCTTGCGGACCGTGGCGCGCTGCAGCGAACCGTGCAGCTGGATTCGTTCGGTGCGCGCTCCGTTCGCCAACAGCAGCCACGTCGTCACCTTCGGCGAGAACTCCTCCGTGACTGCCCAGCTCGCGACGATGCGCCTGCCCGTGCCGGTTCCGATGACGCGCGCGGTAGCAGTCTGCACCGTAGGCGGCGTGGTGTCGCGCGCCACGCGGAACCGTTCGAGGCCCGGTGCGCGCACACGGTTGCCGACGGGATCGACCACGTCGATGTTGTAGCGGTAGTCGCCGGCTGGCTGGATCGCGCCTGACGCGTCGGCGCCGTCCCACGTCAGCGTCACCACGCCTGGATCAGTGGTTGCGCTCACGGTTCGGATCGGCGTGGCCGCCGCGCCGTAGACGAGCAGTGAGACGGTCCCGGGCTTGTTGACGTCGAGGGTGACCGCCTGCGTGTCGAACGCGCCGTCGCGCGGCCAGGGATAGAACGCGGCCACGGGCAGCGTTCCGAAGTCGACCTTGGCCGGAGTACGCAGAGCCGCGCGGAGGTCGTCCACGACCCGGTCGGTGGCGGCGTGTGGGTGTCGCTGCAGCAGCACGGTTGCCTGCGCGACCAGCGCTCGATGTGCGGGACCGCTCGACCACGCGCCGTCGATGCGGCTCCATCCGCGTGCGCGCGCCGCCCTGATGCGGACCATGGCACGCACCGCGATCGTCGCGGATGTCGCATCGACGGCGGCGACACCGGAGCGAGCACCCACGGCAGCCACGCGGTTGGCGATGAGCAGGTGTTCGAGCAGCGGCAGCGCGCCGAGGGCGGCGATGCGGCCGCGCACCGCGAATGCGCGAATGCCCGTGTCGCCTAGGGCTCGGGCGTCCGGGTAGGCGCTCGTGCCGAGGATCGTCGAGACGAGCGCCTGCACCTTGGGATCCCACGCGGTCCGCGTCGGGTCGGGCGAGTAGGTCAACGCGCTGCTGCCACCTGCTGCGCTGCGCAGGAGCGTGACGTCTGCCGTCACGCGCACGCGGTTCGCGGTCTTCGCCACCCGCACCGCCACCTGCTTGAGGTCGAGGCGCCAGACGGTGCCAGTACCGAGCGTCGTGCCGACGAGTGGCACGCCTCGCACGGTCGCGCGGCGTCCGGCGGCCGGCAGCCCGAGGCGCTGCGTCGCGACCGCGATCGAGCGCACCGGTCGAACGTCGATGCAGCTGCGACGCCCGCGCGCGTACAGGTCAGCGACGTCGGCAGCGCCAGGTGCTCCAGCCGTGCGCATCTCGTCGACGACCAGCGCGGTCGCGCGTGAATCGGCGCGCACCGTCGCGGAACATGCAGCGCTGGCGAGCGAAGGCACGAGCAGCGATCCGAGCATGAGCAGCAGCACGAGCACGCCCGCGAGGCGTCGCTGCTGGGATCGGATGTGGCGTGGCTGCGTCATGGGAAGTTGATCGTCGCGGACCCGTGCCGCTTGATCCGAAGTTCCGAGTGAGTCCGGAATTGCAACGGAGCCCCGACATTCGCCGGGGCTCCGCAGCATTCCTGCAACTCAGTTGGGCTTGTCGCCGTCCGCGGTGGCGGCCAACTCCGCGTCCACGACCGGGCTCTCGTACGTGAGTCCGTCGTCGACGAACGGCACGTCGTATGCCTCGTGGATCTCGCGCAGGATCGTCTTGGAGATGTCCGGGTGCTCCCGCAGGAACGCCTTCGCAGCGCTTCGACCCTGACCCAGACGCGTCTCGCCGTAGGACAGGTAGGCACCGCTTTTGGTGACGATCTTCTTCTCGACGCCGAGGTCGATGATCGAACCTTCGCGCGAGATGCCCTCGCCGTAGGTGATCTCGAACTCGGCCTGCTTGAACGGAGAGGCCAGCTTGTTCTTGACGACCTTCACGCGCACGCGGTTGCCGACCGCCTCGGTGCCCTCCTTGAGGGTCTCGATGCGGCGGATGTCCAGGCGGATCGACGAGTAGAACTTGAGCGCGCGACCACCGGGCGTGGTCTCCGGCGAACCGAACATCACGCCGATCTTCTCGCGCAGCTGGTTCGTGAAGATCATCGTGGTGTTGGCACGGCTCAGCGAGCCGGCCAGCTTACGACAGGCCTGCGACATCAGTCGCGCCTGCAGGCCCACGAAGGAGTCGCCGATCTCGCCCTCGATCTCGGCCTTCGGCACGAGTGCGGCGACGGAGTCGACCGCGACGACGTCGAGCGAGCCGGAGCGGATGAGCAGCTCGCAGATCTCGAGCGCCTGCTCGCCGTGGTCGGGCTGTGAGATGAGCAGGTTGTCGACGTCGACGCCGATGCGCTTGGCGTAGATCGGGTCGAATGCGTGCTCGGTGTCGATGAACGCTGCCACGCCGCCACGCTTCTGCGATTCGGCGATGAGGTGGTAGACGAGCGTCGTCTTGCCCGAGCTCTCCGGACCGTAGATCTCGCAGATGCGGCCTTTGGGCAGTCCGCCGATGCCGAGCGCGAGGTCCAGCGGCAGTGCGCCCGTCGGCACGACTTCGATGTCGACGTGCTCCTTGTCGCCCAGGCGCATGATGGCGCCCTTGCCGAAGTTCTTCTCGATGTGGCTCATCGCCGCGTCGAGCTGTGCCTTCTGGTGTGCCTGCTGCTTGCTGTCCATGCCGCTGGGTTCCTCCGCGCTATCGAACGTGTGTTCGGTGACTGTACCCCATGGTTCGGACGCACACACCGGAATCCTGCAACAAGATCGTCACGATCTCGTCAGGTGGGGCGTGACAGTTCGCGTCGGAGCGCGTGCAGCGCGATCGCGCAGCTGCGCCGGCGCACGATCGCCCGGTTGCCGGGCATGCGCAGCGGCAGGTGCTGCTCGCCCTCGGGCGTCGCGATCGCGACGTGCACCGTGCCGACCGGCTTGTCGGGCGTGCCGCCTCCGGGACCGGCGATGCCGGTCACCGCTATCGCCACGTCGGCTCCGAACGCCACCCGGGCGCCGCGCGCCATCTCACGCGCCGTTGCCTCGCTCACCGCGCCGTGCGCTTCGAGGGTCGCCTCGGCAACACCGACGAGTGCCACCTTCGCGGCGTTGGAGTACGTGACGGCGCTGCCCAGGAACCACTCGCTCGAGCCCGCGAGCTCCGTGACCATCGCACCGAGCAACCCGCCGGTGCAGCTCTCGGCGAACGCCAGCGTCCAGCCTCGATCGCGCAGCAGCTCGCCGACCAGATCCACGACCGCGCGGTGATCGTCGACGGCGAACACCGCGTCGTCGAAGCTCGAGCACAGCGCCTCGACGAGCGTGTCGACCGCCGCGACGTCGCTGCCTCGCACCGCGACCTCCAGCTCGCCGTCACGCGCGCAGATCGTCACGCGCCGCTCGGGCGAATCTTCGTGGCCGAGGTCGACGAGCACCTGCGAACCGCGCGATTCGGGGATCCCCCACAGGCGGACGAGCCGTTCGTGTCGCTCGCCCACGCGCGCCTGCAGCGCCAGCAGCTGCGACGACGCCTCGATGCCGCTCCATGCGTGGCGCAGCTCCGCGGGCGGACCCGGCAGGACGGCGACGGCGCGTTCGTTGGCAGCTGCCACGACGTAGCCGGGCGCGGTCCCCAGCGGATCCACCCAGGTCGCCCCAACCGGGATCGTCGCCTGCTTGCGGTTGCCGGGCGTGAAGGTCGCGACCTCCTCCGGCGTGCGCATGCGTCCGTAGGCGCGCACGCGCGACTCGACGACCTCGAGCGCATCCTCCCGCAACTCCAGCGCCACGCCGAGCGCGGTGGCGACCGCTTCGCTCGTGCGGTCGTCGTGCGTCGGTCCGAGCCCGCCCGTGACGACGACCAGGTCGACCCCGTCGATGTCTCGGGCAAGTCGGAGCTCGTGCTCGATCGCGGCGTAGTCGTCGCCGACGATCCGGATCGAATCGAGCTCGATGCCCAGGTCGCGCAGGCGTGCGGCGATGAATCCGGAGTTGGCGTCCTGGATGAAGCCACGCAGCAGCTCGTCGCCGGTCAGCAGCAGTCGGGCGGTCGGCGCCCCGCCGGGCCCGGTCATCGGGCGGGCGTGGTGGCCGCGTCGGCGGTGGATGAGCGCGCCGTGGAGCCGGCCTTCGGCGCCTTCGTCCGCGCCTTGTTCACAGCGACGCCCGCCGCTTCGTCGGCAGCCTTGTCGAAGGCGCCGGGCGGAATGGCGCCTTCCGCATCGGGAGCGTCGACCGGCTGGGACGCCTCGGCGGTTCGGTCCTTGACGGGCGGGCGCTCGGTCTGGGCGCGCAGTCCAGTCCAGGCGAGCACGGCGATGCCGACGAGGCTCAGCACCACGAGCGTACGCATCGTGCGGCGGCCGCGGCGGTCACGTTCCTGTGCGAGGCCGGGCCGACCGAGCGCTGGGCTCGCGTGATCGTCGATCTCCTCGAAGCGGCCGAAGCGCGCGTTGTACTCGTCCACGAACAGCTGTGCGTCGAGGCCGAGGTAGCGCGAGTACGTACGCAGGAAGCCGCGAACGAACACGGGACCCGGCAGCACGTCGAAGTCCTCGGTCTCGAGCGCCGCGAGGTACTTGGAGCGGATCTTGGTGTCCTGCTCCGCGATCACCAGGTCGATGCGACGACGCTGGCGCGCCTCGCGGAGGTTGTTTCCGAGCTCGAACATCTGCGTCAGATCGTATAAGACCCCACCTCAGGACGCGGCAGGCGTGCGGCTCGGCGGCCGACGTCGGCCCGAACCGGTGGCCCCCTTGACCCCCGGGGCTCGCTCGGGCATTCGAGCGGGCTCGAGCCCACTCGCTCCGCTCAGTGCTTGACGTACGGCTTGCCGACGGCGGCGGGTGCGACGCTCTTGCCCACGAAGCCGGCGAGCGCGACGAGCGTGATGATGTACGGGATCGAGTTGAGCAGCTCGGGCGAGCCGAACGGCAGGCGCGAGGCGAGCCCCTGTGAGAAACCGAACAGCAGGCACGCGAACAGCACCGGCACGGGCTTCCACTTGCCGACGATGAGCGCCGCCAGCGCGATGAACCCGTTGCCGGCGACCATGTTCTCGGTGTACGAGGACACGTTGAACGAGATGAAGGCACCGCCGAGGCCTGCGAGCGCGCCGCTGATGATGACGGCGATGTAGCGCATGCGGTACACGTTGATGCCGACGGTGTCCGCGGCGCGCGGATGCTCGCCGACGGATCGCAGTCGCAGCCCGAACGGCGTCTTGAAGACCACGAAGGCAGTGAGGGCGACGAGCGCGAGCGCGAGCGGCACGAGCAGGCTCACGCCGCCGGGCTTGGGGGGCGTCGAGAGCTCCGCCGGCGATCCCTCGGCGCCGAACAGCGTCAGGTTGAGGAAGTTCACGAGGCCGGCGGCGATCAGGATGATCGCGGTGCCGCTGACGATCTGGTCCGCCTGGAACGTGACCGTCGCCACCGCGTGCAGCGCGGCGAGCGCCATGCCCGCGAGCATCGCGCCGACGAGCCCGATCACCCACGATCCGGTCTGCACGCTCACGTAGATCGCGAAGAACGCGCCGGCCGTCATCATGCCCTCGAGCGCGATGTTGACGATGCCGCTGCGCTCGCTGAAGAGCCCGCCGAGCGCGGCGAAGATGAGCGGCGGCGCATACGTGAGCGTCGCGATGCCGAGGCCGAAGATCCAGACGTCGATGAACTGTTCCACTACGACTTCACCATCCCCGACCCGCCGCGTTCACCGAACACGCCGACGATTCGGTTGGAGAGACGGCGGAAGACCAGGTCGATACCGACGAACAGCACGATCACGCCCTGGATGACGCCGATGAGCTTCGTGGCCACGCCGCTCGGCAGCGTGTTGTCGTTCTGGATGCCGACGGCGCCCGAGTCGAGCGCCCCCATGAGCAGCCCCGCGAAGAGGCAACCGAACGCGGTGTTGCGGCCGAGCAGCGACACGGCGATTCCGGCGAAGCCGATCTGGATGACCGCGAGCTCGCTCTTCTGGAGGCGCTCGAGCTCACCCAGCGTGGCGACGGCGCCGCCGAGGCCCGCGAACGCGCCGGCGATGAACATCGCGATGACGGTGATCTTCGTGACGCTCATGCCACCGTACTCCGCGGCGTCGGGCTGCAGGCCTACCGCGCGGATCTGGTAGCCGAGGGCAGTGCGGCCGATGAGGAACCACGCGAACCCGGCCGCGAGGAGGGCGACGAGCACGCCGACGTGCACCTCGGTGAACGGGTCCGGGCGCCAGAACACGGGCAGCTGCGCGCTCGTCTCGAACGACTTGCTCGCGGGGATCGACGATCCCTTCTCCTGCAGCGGCCCGCCGAGCCCGAGCAGGTACTCGCCGAAGCGGATCGCGATGTAGTTGAGCATGATGGTCACGACGACCTCGTGCGCACCGCGTGCGACCTTGAGGAAGCCGGCGAGCGCGCCCCACAGTCCGCCGGCGATCGCCGCGCCCACGAGCGCGACGATCCAGTGCGACGCGCCGGGCAGCGAACCGAGCTTGATGCCGACCACGCCCGCGAGGATGAGCCCCATGATCGCCTGGCCGTTGCCGCCGATGTTGAAGAGCCCCGCGCGGAACGCGACCATGACGCTCAACCCGGTGAGGATGATCGGTGCCGATCGCAGCATCGTGGCGCCGATCGCGCTCGGCGAGCCGACCGCGCCGCGGATGAGCGAGCCGTACGCCGCGAACGGATCCCAGCCCGTGACGAGGTAGGTCAGCACCATGCCGACCGCCATCGCGGCGATGACCGCCAGGAACGGCACGAGGATCGCTTCGGCGTTGATTCGTCGGGTCATGCCGCACCGCCCGCTGCGTCGGCGGAACCGACCATCGCGAGGCCGAGCTGCTGCTCGTTGACGCGACCGCCCTCGAACTCGGCGACGATCTGGCCCTCGAAGATGACGACGATGCGGTCGGCGAGCGACAGCACCTCCTGCATCTCGAGCGACACGAGCAGCACCGCGGTGCCGGCGTCGCGCTCCTCCACCAGGCGTCGGTGGATGAACTCGATCGCACCGATGTCGACGCCGCGCGTCGGTTGCGCCGCGATGAGCAGCTTCGGGTCACGCTGGATCTCGCGCGCGATGACCATCTTCTGCTGGTTGCCGCCGGACAGCGATCCGGCGCGCGATCCGATGCCCTCGCCGGTGCGCACGTCGTACATGTCGACGAGCATCTGTGCACGATCCGCGCTTGCGCTCCTGTCGATGATGCCGAAACGCACGATGTCGGGCTTGTCCCAGTCGTGCAGGATCGCGTTCTCGCGCAGGTCGAAGTCGACGACCATGCCGCGGCGCAGGCGATCCTGCGGAATGTGTCCGAGACCGCTTTCGCTGATCTCATGCGGCGTGAGTCCGGTGATGTTCTCACCATCGAGGATGATCTCGCCCTGCTCGATCTTCCGCAGCCCGGCGATCGCGTCGACGAGCTCCTCCTGGCCGTTGCCGTCGATGCCCGCGAGCGCGACGATCTCGCCGGCGTGCACCTCGAACGTGGCGCCGCGCACCGCGTCGAGCAGCCGCTCGTCCTTGACCCACAGGTTGCGCAGCTGCAGGACGGGGCGTTCCGGGATGCTCTCGGACTTGTCGACCCGCAGCAGCACCTCGCGCCCGACCATCATCTTCGCGAGTGATGCCTCGGTCTGGCCCGCGCATTCGACGGTGCCGACCATCTCGCCGCGACGAAGCACGGAGATGCGGTCGGCGATCGACAGCACCTCCTTGAGCTTGTGCGTGATCATGATGATCGACATGCCTTCGTCGCGCAGCTGGCGCACGACCTTGAGCAGCTCCTCGATCTCCTGTGGCGTGAGCACCGCGGTGGGCTCGTCGAGGATGAGGATGCGCGCCTTGCGATAGAGCGCCTTGAGGATCTCGGCACGCTGCTGCTGGCCGACGGTGATGTCCTGCACGAGCGACGTGGGGTCGACGCGCAGGCCATACCTGTCACTCAGGTCGCGAACGCGTTCCTCGCCGGCCTTCATGTCGAGCGCCATGCCCTGCGTCGGCTCGTCCGCGAGCACGATGTTCTCCGCCACGGTGAACACCGGGATGAGCATGAAGTGCTGGTGCACCATGCCGATCCCGGCGGCCATGGCGTCCCCGGGACCCCGGAAGGCCACCGCGGAGCCGTCCACGAGGATGCGCCCCTCCGTCGGCCGGTACAGGCCGTACAGGACGTTCATCAGAGTGGACTTGCCGGCCCCGTTCTCGCCGAGGAGGCAGTGGATCTGCCCGGGCTCCACGACGAGGTCGACGTCCTCGTTGGCCGCGAAGGA
>JAOPYQ010000001.1 GCA_025964555.1 Thermoleophilia bacterium
GCCCGAGGACATCGTCGCGAAGGACTGCGAAGTCGTCCAGCGCGTGAAGATGCCCGCCTGGTCCTGACGCCCGCCCCGCACCTTGCCCACGCCTCGACGTGCGTGACATGGGTCGCCGCTGCGGCGCCTGACGTGACCCACGTCGGGTGAGCGGCCCGAATCTCGTCACGTGCGTCACGTCGGTCGCCGCACGGGCGCCTGGTGTCACGCACGTCGCGTGCATTCGACGCGCCCGTCCGCGTGGGGGCGCCGATCCGCGGGTAGGCTTCGTGCCATGAGCTCTCAGCCCGTCATCGGCGTCATCGGCGTCGGCTACGTGGGCCTGGTCTCCGCGGCTTGCTTCGCGGAACTCGGCTACCACGTGGTCTGTCGCGACATCGTCCCCGAGAAGGTCGACGACCTCAAGGCCGGACGCATCCCGATCTACGAGCCCGGGCTCGCGGACCTGGTGAAGCGCAACGCGCAGCGGCTGACGTTCACGACGGACATCCGCGAGGTGACCGAGCGCGCATCGATCGTCTTCGTCTGCGTGAACACGCCGCCGATGTACTCCGGCGACGCGGACCTGTCGCGCGTGGAACAGGTCATCGACGAGCTGCCCACCGACACCGGCGACATCGTGCTGGCGATGAAGTCCACCGTGCCCGTCGGCACCGGCGCGCGCATGCAGCAGCTGCTCGACGCGCGCGGCCTCGGCCACGTGCAGTACGTCTCCAATCCGGAGTTCCTGAAGGAGGGCGACGCGATCGCCGACTTCATGAACCCGGACCGCGTCGTGATCGGCGGGACGCAGGACTCCGCGGTCGAGCGGATGGTCAAGCTGCACGCTCCGCTCGAGTCCGAGGTCGTGCGCACGGACGTCGCCACCGCCGAGATGATCAAGGTCGCGTCCAACGCATTCCTCGCCACGAAGATCAGCTTCATCAACGAGATCGCGAACGTGTGCGAGGAGACCGGCGCCGACGTCATCCAGGTCGCGCGCGGCATGGGCATGGACCAGCGCATCGGTCGCCACTTCCTCAACGCCGGCATCGGCTTCGGGGGTTCGTGCTTCGGCAAGGACGTCAGTGCGCTCAAGCAGCTCGCCGGCAACAGCGGCTACCACTTCCAGATCCTCAACTCGGTGATGGAGGTCAACGAGCTGCAGAAGCGGCGGCTCGTGCAGAAGCTCATCAAGCACCTCGGCCCGCTGCGCGGCAAGACGATCGCGCTGCTCGGCCTGGCGTTCAAGCCGGGCACCGACGACATGCGCGAGGCAGCGTCGCTCGTGATCGCGTCGCGCCTGCTCGCCGAGGGAGCGTTCGTGCGCGCGCACGATCCGGTCGCCAACGAGGTCGCGAGGCCGCTGCTGCGCAACGTCGAGATCAGCGACGATCCGCTGGAGATGCTCACCGGTGCGGACGCCGCGGTGCTCATCACCGAATGGCCCGAGTACGCGGAGCTCGACCTCGTGCGCGTCGCCGAGGTCATGCGCACGCCGCTGCTCGTCGACGGGCGCAACCTCTTCTCGCCGGCGCAGGCCGCACACGCCGGGCTCGCCTACGAGGGCATCGGTCGCCCGGGCTCGACGGTCGGCAACCCGCGCCGCCGCTCCGAGGACGCGTCGGACGCCGACGCCGCCACGCAGGCGGTCGAACGCTGATGCACGCGATCATCCTCGTCGGCGGACGCGGCACCCGCCTGCAGCCGCTCACCGATTCACGCCCCAAGCCGATGCTGCCCATCCTGGGCGCGCCGTTTCTCGAGCACCAGCTGCTGTACCTCAAGGGCCACGGAGTGACGGCCGTGACGTTCGCGTGCGGGTTCCTGCCTGACGAGATCCGCAGCTACTTCGGCGACGGCGAGCGCCTCGGCCTCGAGCTGACATACGCCATTGAACCCGAGCCGCTCGACACCGCCGGCGCGATCGCGTTCGCGGCGCGCGAGTTCGGGCTGACCGACCGGCGCCTGCTCGTGTGCAACGGCGACGTGCTGACCGACCTCGACGTGTCCGAGCTGATCGCCGCGCACGACGCGCACGACGCGACCGCGACGATCGCGCTCACGCCGGTGGAGGACCCGACACGCTATGGCCTCGTACGCACGGGCGACGACGACGAGGTGCTGGCCTTCCTCGAGAAGCCGACCCTCGAGGAGGCCGGCGTCGATCGCTACATCAACGCCGGCACCTACGTGCTCGAGCCAGAGGTGTTCGAGCTCGTGCCCGAGGGAGCGCGCGTCAACATCGAGCGCGAGGTGTTCCCGAAGCTGGTCGGGCGTCGCCTGCACGCGATCGGCTTTGACGGCTACTGGAACGACATCGGCACCTTCGAGTCCTATCGGCGCGCGAACGCCGACGCCGCCGCGGGCCGCATCGCGGGCATCGCGCCGAGCGAGCGCAACGCGCGGCGTTGGGTCAGTCCCGATGCGAAGGTCGCCTCCGGCGCGGATGTCGGAGCCGGATCCGTCGTGCTGGCCGGGGCAGTGGTGGAGGACGGCGCAGAGCTCATCGGCAGCGTCGTGCTCGAGGGCGCGTTCGTCGGCCGAGAAGTGTTCCTGGAGGACGTCATCGTCGGCGAGGGTGCTCGCATCGAGCCCGCGCAGCTGGTCGCCGTGGGCGACGTGATCGGGCCCGGGGTCGGCAGCACTGCGCGCTGAGCGTGATCAGTCTCCGGTCGGGTAGGGTTCCTGCCATGACTACGACGACGCTCGATTCACTCCTTGCACACGACACGTCCGACATGCTCGGCGCCGCAGCGACCCTGCCCGCGCAGCTGCCCGACGGCCTGGCTCGCGCCGAGCGCGTGCGCGAAGCACTCCAGGCCGCATGGCCAAGTGACAAGGGCGCGACGCCCCGCACGCTCGTCGTGTGCGGCATGGGCGGTTCGGGCGTGGGCGCCGACCTGCTGCCCGCCGCCGCCGACGTGCAGGCACCGGTCATCGCCGTGAAGGGCTACGACCTGCCCGGCTGGGTCAGCGACGAGGACCGCGTGGTGTGCGTGTCGTACTCCGGCGCCACGTCCGAGACGCTCGCGTGCTTCGGCCAGGCGCTCGATCGCTCCGTGGTCGCTGCCGTGATCACCACCGGCGGTGAGCTCGCCGAGCGCGCCCGCGCGGAGGGCATCCCCGTCGTGGAGCTGCCGTCGGGCATGCAGCCGCGCGCCGCAGTCGGCGTGATCTTCGGTGCGCTGGTCGGTGTGGCCGACGCGCTCGGCGTGGTCGACGACGCCCAGCGCGTCGTCGACGAGGCCGTCGCGGGCGCGTCGATCGTCGTCGACGAGCACGTCGGCACGGGTCCCGAGCACGGTGGCGACGAGCCGCCCGCGCTCGGCATGGCGCGCCAGCTGCACGACAAGGCGATCGTCGTCTCCGGCGCCGGACACACCGAGGCCGTCGCGCACCGCTGGAAGGCGCAGGTCAACGAGAACTCGAAGGTCCCCTGCTTCGCGAACGCCTACCCCGAGCTCTGCCACAACGAGCTCGTCGGCTGGGAGTTCGCCCGCGCGACCGGTGCGAGCTGGGCGCTCGTCGAGCTGCTGCCGTTCGAGGCGTCGGAGGCGATCCGTGCGCGGTTCGACATCACGCTGCGACTGGTCGGCGAATCCATCGACGATGTCCTGCGCTTCGATCCGAGTGCGACCACGCGCGCAGGCGCGACATTCGAGCAGCTCGCCTGGGGCGACTACGTGTCGATCTACCTCGCGCTGCTTCGTGGCATCGATCCCACGCCGGTCGACCGCATCCACGTGCTCAAGGCCGAGCTCGCCGGGCGCTGACGTTCGTCAGCCGCCGGGCGCCGTCACCTCGAAGGCGATCGGCGCTCGATAGGTACCGGCCGGCAACGTCGCCGCGACCTTGACCCCGAATCGGAACGACGCGGTGACGGTTCCCGGCACGAGCGTCGTCGCGACCGATGCCGCAGCGAGCCCTCCGTGATCGGGAAGGGCGCGCCAGTTGGTGCCGTCGCTCGTCGGGCACGAACCGGTCGTCGGCCACGTCGATCCGGTGCCGGGTGCCTGGCGCAGGCAGATGCCGAAGTGTCCGTTCGCACCGGCCCACGTCGCTCCCGGGTCGCCGTAGTCGGGGGTGCCGGGGCCGGGGGCGGTCGTCGACGTCGTGTCCGCATCCGCGACGACGCTCGCGTCGTCAGGGCCGAGCGCGACGACGCTGTTGAAGGAGCGAATGCCGGCCGAGCCCGTAAATGCGGACGACCACGTCGCCCCTCCGTTCGTCGTCCTGCGCAGCTGCCCGAAACGACCACCACTCCAAGCGGTCTGCGAGTCGACCGGATCCAGGTCGTAGACGAAGGTGCCCGAGCCCTGGCTGGTGACGGCCCACGTCGCGCCGTTGTCAGTGCTTCGTGCAGCGTTCGCTCCCCAGGCGGCCCACACCGTCGCGGTCTCGGGGACCGGGCGGATCGCGGTCACGTGGTTCTCGCCAGTCGGGTCGCCGGCGACCGAGGTCCATGAGGCACCCGCATCGACCGACCGTCTCAGGTTGCCGTTGGCCGTTCCAACGAGCACGGTCGTGCCGTCCCACGTGCCGACTGCGGTGAGGGGCACGGTCATGCCGGAGGGCACGGGCGCGAACGTGGCGCCTGCGTCGGTCGAGCGGAGGATCATGCCGTTGTCACCGACGATCCAGACGTGTTCGCCCTTGCTCACGGCCACGGAGCGGAGGGTCTCCGCAGTCCCCGAGGCAATGGGTGCCCACGTCGCGCCTGCGTCGACGGTGCGGAGGATCGTGCCGGAGGCCCCCGCCACCACCACGCGGCTGCGATCGAGCACGGCGACGGCGTGGAGTGCTTCGGTGGTGCCGCTCGTCTGCTGTATCCAGGTCACGCCGTCGATCGTCCGGTCGATCCGTCCGTTCGAGCCCACGCGCCACATGCGCGCACCGTCCGCTGCGTCGTTGTCGGCCCAGTTGACGCTTGGCGTCGGCACCGTTGCGACGTTCCAGGTCGATCCGGCGTCAGCGGTGCGGATGAAGAGCTCGCCGAAGTTCGCGGCGATCACGGTGTCGTCCGCGGTGGCTGCGATGTGCGCGAACGCCGTGGACTCAACACGAGACTTCTTCATCGAGAACGTCAGCCCGTGGTTGATCGACTTGGCGAGGTATCCGTACTCGCCGGCGATCCAGACGACGCCGTTGGCCCGGTAGCTGATGTCGCGCAGCGTGAAATGGGAGTCGGTGGGCGTTCGGTCGTTCCAGGTGGCGCCGCCGGTGGTCGTCGTCATGACCTGTCCGTAGCTGCCGACGGCGATCACGCGGTTGGGATCCATGGCGTCGATGGCGTTGAGGTTGTTGCCCGTCGTCGTCTGGAGTGACCACGACGAACCGTCGGTCGTCCCCCAGATGTCGCCAGTCTGGTTGACGGCCCATCCGATGGTCGTTCCGGGCGCGAAGTCGATGTCGGACCACTGTGACGTGGAGCATGTGATCTCGTCGCACACCACGTTCCAGTTGGAGCCCCCGTCGGTGGTGTACCAGATCCGCGGCCCCGCATCCACCGAGCCCACGACCCATGCGGTGGTCGCGTCGGCTGCATAGATGTTGCTGGCGCGTGCGTTCGCGCCCGGAAGCGGTCGGCTCGTCCAGAGCCCGCCGGCGTTCGAGGTTCGGATGACGTTGGAATTCGCGTACCGGGTTGCCCACACGATCGACCCTGTCGGCGCGGAGACGGAGCGCCCCCCGCCACCGAGCGTATTGGCGACCGGGTTCCAGGTCGCGCCGCCGTCGCTCGTCATCCGGATGCGATTGTTCACCGTGCCGTCGCCGACGGACCAGCCCGTGGAGGCGTCGACCATCTCCATGTCGAGCACGCGGTTGCCGTTCGCGACCTCCGTGACGTTCGTCGTGGCCGATGCGAGCGCCGACGCGCGGGGCGACGGCATGTACGTGCGCAGGGTAGCGGTGGTGTTGCTGGACCCGAACGCTACGTCACAGTCGGCGGAGGTCACCATCGAGACGCCCGAGACCAGGCCCGTGAGCGTGGTCCTGGTCGGATCCCCCGATGCGCAGAGCGTCGCGTCGAGGGTCGTCGCGCCGAGCACGTTGACTCCGACTACCGAGCCGCTCGTGGCGGCGTTGCCGGGCATCGTCGCCCCGATGATCGCCGCACACAGCAGCACCAGGCAGGCGATCGATCGTGGTGGATGTCGGAGCGCGCGCATCATCCTGCCGGCGCCGTCAGCTCGAAGGTGACCGGGGCGAGGTACGTGCCGGGGGCCTGGGCACTCGGCGTCTTCATGCCGAAGCGGAACGACGCCGTCGTGGTGCCGGGCGCGAGCGTGGACGCGACCGACGCTGCGGCCAGTCCACCGTGCAGGGGGATGCCGCGCCACTCCGCGCCGTTGGACTGGTCGCACGTGCCGTCGGTCGGCCAGGTCGATCCCGCGCCAGGTGCGGCGCGCAGGCACATGCCGAAGAAGCCCGTGCCGCTCCAGCTCGCGGCGGCGCCGTCGTAGTCGGGCACGCCGTTCGGGATGTCGGTGGTCTTGGCCGTGGTCCCGTCGTACACCATCACCGCTGACGTGCGCGACAGGGCCAGTGCATCGAAGCCCATCTTCGAGGCAGAGCCGCCGGTCCACGTCGTCCAGCTCAGTCCGAGGTCGGTGCTGACGTGCGCGCCGCCGAACTCGCCGGTCGCCCAGATCGTCGTTCCATCCGGCGCGAGGTCGGCGCCGAGTACGGCGGTGCCGTTGACCGTGACCGTCGACCACGTCGCGCCCTTGTCGGTCGTCCGGCGGGACGTGATGTCATCGAAGATCACCGCCGCGTTGGAGTTCGGGATCGCGACGATGTCGGTGATACCGTCGACGCTGCCCGACGTGCGCGCCGTCCAGGTCGTCCCACCATCCGCCGTCGTCCAGACCCGCGAGCTCGACGCGCTCGTGCCGAGCATGACGTCCCGCTCGTTCCACGCACCCACGGCCGTGATGGCCGATGCCGACACCGGGGCTGTCACCGCGCTCCAGGACGCACCGCGATTCGTCGAACGGATCAGCGCCCCGTTCAGCCCGGCGGCCCAGAGCGTGTCATCGTATGGTGAAGGTGCGCCAGTGACCGTCAGGAGCGTCGCCGCGGGAAGCGGCGACGGCACTGACGTCCAGGTAACGCCGGCGTCCGCGGTGCGAATGATCGTGCCGTCCGTGCCCACCGCGACCGCGCTCGTCCGGCTCGTCGCATGCACGGCGTGGAGCAGCTCCGTCGTGCCGCTCGTCTGCGCGGCCCAGGTCAGCCCGCCGTCAGTGCTGACCTGCACGAATCCCGCGCCACCCACGCGCCACATGCGGCCTGCGTCCACGCCGTCGATCCCCGACCAGTTGGTGACCTGCGACTGGGAGTTGAGCAGCCACGTCGCACCATCGTCCTGCGACCGGGCGAGCGAGGACGCGTTGTAGGTCGCGAAGATGCGAGGTCCAACGGCGTCCAGGGCGAAGATGCGTCCGCCGATGACGTCCTGGTCGAGCGCCGCCCAGGTCACGCCGTCATCGGGGGAACGCGACATCGACCCGTCGAGCGCGCCGATCACGATCACGCCGGTCGCGTCGTAATCGATCGCGCGGATCGACAGGTCCTGGGTCGGCGTGCGCTGCGTCCACGTTGCCCCACCGTCGGCGGAGACATGCACGATGCCGTTCGTGGTGCCGGCCGCGATGTGGACGCCGTCGTAGGAGTCGACGTCCTTGAAGGACGCCGTCGACGGTGTCGTGGAGGCGAATGACGTCCCGTTGGTGGACTTGACGAGGCCGTTGCCGGAGCCGCTGCTGGCGGCTGCATACACGAGAGTCGGCGACAGGGCGACGCCCTCGTTGACCTCCGAGTCGACTGTGTTGTCGGTCCATGCCAACGACCAGTCGACGCCGCCGTTCTGGGTGTTCCAGATGCGAGCGCGGCATCGTGTCGCCACCAGCTCGCACCCGAGCGCCCAGGCATTGGAGGCATCGGCGGCGACGATCTTGTTGATCTGTGCGAGCGGAAACTCCTCGATCGTGATCTTGTTCCAGGTCGTACCGTTCGTGGTGAGGGAGACCTCGTTCGAGTTGGAACGGCTCGCCCACGCCACCGTCGTGCTGATGGCGTCCACGCCCTCGGCGCCTGCGTCGAGACCGTCGTTGGCGTCAGTCACCGCGACCCAGCTGTTGCCGCCGTCCGTCGTCTTGTAGAGCCGGTTGGTGCTGTTGCCCTCACCGACCGCCCAGCCGATTGCCGACGTTGCCATGTCGACGTCGAGCCAGCGGTTGGACGATCCGGTCGCGGTCAGCGTCGTGGCGTTCGACGCCATCGCCATGCCGCGGTTGTCCGGCTGATAGGCGCGCAGCGTCGCGGTGTCGTTGGAGGACCCGAACAGGACGTCGCAGTCGCTGGGCGTGATCGCGAACGAGCCGGGCGTGACGACGCCGAGCGACGTTCGAGTGGCATCGAGCGGCGGGCAGCCCGTGGTGACGAGTGTCGTCGCGCTGGGGATGTTCGCCGTGACGACGGTCCCGGAAACTGCGGCCGATCCCGATGGAGCGCCGGCCGTCGTCGCGAGGGCGAGGGCGCACCCGCCCGCGAGCGCGGCGCGCCAGGCCGCGCGCGACGCCCACACGTACAGGTCGCGCGCGCGCGAGCACGAGAAGCGGGGGGAGGTCAGGTGGGGGCGACCCATTCCGGATGCCATCGGTACGATCGCCTAGCGCAACGAGGCCGTGAACGAAACCAGCGCGCATCCGCCTCGGAGATCCCCGCCGAAGCGTCCATACCTGCGTCATCCGCTCCGTCGCCTTCTTCGACGCACTATGCTTGTCGCGACGAATCTTTTGACCCTCAGGAGCACCCGGTGACCGTGACGACCGCCAAGCAGCACGACGTGAAGGATCTCGCACTCGCCTCGGAGGGCGTGCGTCGGATCGAGTGGGCCGAGCGCACGATGCCGGTGCTGCGCACCATTCGTGAGCGCTTCGCGAAGGAGCGTCCGCTCGAGGGCCTGCGCATCAGTGCGTGCCTGCACGTCACCACCGAGACCGCCAACCTCATGCGCACCCTCGTCGCCGGTGGCGCCGACGTGGTGCTGTGCGCGTCGAATCCGCTGTCGACGCAGGACGACGTCGCGGCTGCGCTCGTGGAGCACTACGACACGCGCACGTACGCGATCAACAACGAGGACAACGACACGTACTACGCACACATCATGGCTGCGGTGGAGCATCGCCCGCAGATCACGATGGACGACGGTGCGGACGTGGTCGGGATCCTGCATGGCGACAAGCGTGAGTACCTCGAGGGCATCATCGGCGGCACCGAGGAGACGACCACCGGCGTCATTCGTCTTCGTGCGCTGCAGGCCGAGGGCAAGCTTGCGTTCCCGATCGTCGCTGTCAACGACAGCATGACGAAGCACATGTTCGACAACCGATACGGCACGGGTCAGTCGACGATCGACGGGATCATCCGCGCGACGAACGTGCTGCTGGCCGGCAAGAACTTCGTGGTCGCCGGCTACGGCTGGTGTGGTCGCGGTCTCGCGACGCGCGCCAAGGGCCTCGGCGCGAACGTCATCGTCACCGAGATCGATCCGCTGCGCGCGCTCGAGGCGGCGATGGACGGCTTCCAGGTGATGCCGATGGCCGAGGCCGCGAAGGTCGGTCACTTCTTCGTGACCGCGACCGGCAACAAGCACGTGCTGCGCGGCGAGCACTTCGAGCTCATGCGCGACGGTGCCATCCTCGCCAACACGGGTCACTTCAACGTCGAGATCGACATCCCGGCGCTCGAGGAGCAGTCGACCGGTTCGACCGAGCCGCGCGACAACATCCGCGCCTACGCCGTGTCAGGTGATCGCACCATCAACCTGCTCGCCGACGGTCGTCTCATCAACCTCGCCGCGGCCGAAGGCCACCCGGCGTCGGTGATGGACATGAGCTTCGCCAACCAGGCGCTCGGCCTCGAGTGGCTGCTCAAGAACCGCGAGAGCCTCGACAACGACGTCTACACCGTCCCGGCTGACATCGATGCGGAGATCGCACGCCTCAAGCTCGAGAGCGAAGGCTTCACGATCGACACCCTCACCCCGGCACAGGTCAAGTACCTCGCCAGCTGGGATGAAGGGACTGAGTGAGGGTCAATGGCGAGCTCGCTCGCCAATGACCGAACGACGGACCCTCACGACTGACATGCGGGCCCCTATGCGCTCAGGCGCTGTGCCGAGTCCTCGTAGCGCTGCATGAGCAGGTTCAGCCCGTGGTCGTCCGACCACGCGGCAGGACCGTGCTGGTCACTCAGCTCCGCCAGTCGTGCGAGCAGGTCGTGCTGCTCTGACACGGTCGAGAGGTCGTCGCGCAGGTCGATCGTCTGCGTGTGGTACATGGGTACTCCGTCCCGTTGCGTAACGTCGGTAGTACCTGCGCGCCCGTCCTTCTCCATGAAGGTACGACGAACATCGAACGGATGCAAGGCGGATGTGTCGTCGCCCGTCGCCTCAGACCGCGGGCGCGAGTGCCTCGAACGTGACCGGCGCGAAGTAGCGCCCCGGCGACTGGCCTGTAGCCGCGCGCATGCCCCAGACCAGGTCGACACGACCGGCGGCGCCGACCGCGGTCTGCGCGATCTTGGTCGCGGTGTTCGGGATCGCCCGCCACGTGTCGGCGTCGTTGGTCTCGCACGTGCCGGAGATGCCGGTCGTGTCCGGTGCCCACACCTGGGTCGTCGTCCCGCCGATCGACTGGACGCACACCCCGAACGTGCTCGTGGCGGTACCGGATCCCCAGTTCGCGCCACCGGCGTAGTCGCTCACGGTCGCGGCCGGGACCGAACGACCGATGAAGCCGTCGGAACCCACGAACCACACGTCCTCGACCGCCGGCACCGCGAGGCCGGTGACCATTCCGGTGAAGATGCCGACGTCGTTCGGATGGAACGGAAGCGTCCCGAGGCCATCGTAGGTACGGTCGATGCCGCCCCCCGAGTCCGCCTGATAGGCAACGGTCGGCGACACGGCTTCGATGTCCTCGCCCTCGGTCCAGGCGTCCGTCCGGATGTTCCAGGAGCCGCCCGCGTCGTTCGACACGCCGAAGACGTTGCTGCAGCCACCGACGTACACCACCGTGGGGGAGGGGGCGTCGAGGCTGTGCCATGCGCACGCGATGCCGGTGCTGACCCGCGTCCAGGAGGTGCCGCGATTCGCGGACCGCCAGATCTCCGAGGGGGATGACGTCGCGGCTACCGTGACCAGGTTCGTGACGGCCTCGACCGCTTCGACGGTGCCGGTCATCGCGCCGCCCACCGACGTCCACGTCGCGCCGGCGTCATCGGTGCGACGGACGACACCGGTGTCGCCCGAGATCCAGAGCGTCCCGTCGTGGGAATCGACGTCGTACAGGTTGACGGCCGTTCCCGCGTTCACCGGCGTCCACGTCGTGCCGCCGTTGGTGGTCTTGAGCACACGACCGCCGTTGCCGACCACCCACACGGTGCTCGCGTCGATGACCTGGACCGTCCTGAGATGGTCGGCGACACCCGACGCCTGCGCCGGCCACGTCGCGCCTCCGTCGGTCGTCTTGAGGATCGTGCCGTTGTCGCCGACAGCCCATGCCACGTTGCGCGAGTACGCCTCGATGTCGTTGAGCGCCACGCCGGTCGCGGCCCGCTGCGAGGCGAACGTCCAGGTCTCCTGGGCCATGGCGGCACGCGTCGGATCGAGTCCCCGCTTGCTGAGCCGGAGCATCGCGCTCTCGTTGCTCGAGGTGAAATCGATGCGGCAGGCGGACGTCTTCACCGGCGAACCTGGCAGCGTGGCCCCGAACTCGTGCGTTGCGGCGGCGCTGCACCCGCTGTCGTCGATCGACACCGTGGCCGGGATCGAGGCGCCGACGACCGTGCCGGAGGAGGCTCCCTGGGACGAGACGCCCGTCGCTGCGACGACCAGCACCGACGCCACCGCGCAGATGCTCGCCCCGCGCGCACGCACGCGTACGGAGGCATCCCAGCGGCGACCTGCTGAATTCCGATCCGGCATGAGTGCTTGGTATCGGATCCAGCAGCCTTCGATATGAGCGTTCATCGAAGGATTGGTAGGTTCGACCCATGACGTCGGTCTTCGTGATGGCAGCAGGCAAGGGAACGCGATTGGCACCGTGGACCACCGTGGTGCCCAAGCCGGCACTCCCGGTGGCGAACGAGCCATCCCTGGGATTCCTGCTCCGCCTCGCGGCGCGGCACGGCTTCCGCGACCTCACGGCCAACGCCTCGTGGTTGTCGGACGTGCTGCTCGGCATCTTCGGTGACGGCAGCGCACACGGCGTCAACCTGGCCTGGAACGTGGAGGACGAGCCGCTGGGAACCGCAGGAGGCGTGCTCGCGGCCCAGGATCAGCTGCGCGACGGCGACGAACCGATCATGGTGCTGAGCGGCGACGGGATCCACGACGCCGACCTCGCCGCGATCGAGCGCACCCACCGTGAATCTGGCGCGCTCGCGACGCTCGCGGTGCTACCCGTCGCGGACGCGTCGCAGTACGGAGTGGCGGTCGTGGACGGCTCGAACCGCATCACCGGCTTCCAGGAGAAGCCCGCGCGCGGTACCGAGCTGAGCAACCTCGCCAACACGGGGATCTACGTCTTCTCGCCCGAGGCGCTCGACCTGTGCACCACGTGGGGCCTCACCGACTTCGGCTCGGAGCTGTTTCCGCGCCTGCTGGCCGAGGGCCGGCACATCCAGGCGCACCCGCTGCTCGAGACGTACTGGAACGACATCGGCGACCTCGACGAGTGGCGTGCGACCAGCGTGGCGCTGCTCGACGGCGATGTCGATGCCGGTCCGGGCGCATGGAACGACGACGGCATGAACGCGGACCGGGTGCTGGTACATCCCACCGCGCAGCTGGCTGACGACGTCCAGATGATCGGACCGTGCGTCGTGGGCGCAGGCGCTCGCGTGGGAAACGGCGTGGTGCTGCGATCGGCGATGGTGCTGCCCTACGCCGAGGTGCCCACCGGTCTCGTCGTGGCATCCGGCACGGTCGGCTCCACCGCCGGCCTCGAACGCTGGGCGCGCGAACTCGTCGACTGACACGACGCGATCGTCACGCGATCGTGACGAAAACGCGTGCGAATCGTGACACGGTGCGCACCCCAGGCGACGCGTGCTCGCCCAGGATGTCGACATGCACCGCGCCCGATTCGTCGACATCGTCGCTCGCCTTGTCGACCTTGCGTGCGGTGCTCGATGCGCCGGGTGCGGAGGACGGGGAGTTCCCACTCCGTGCGCGAGCTGTCGACATGCGCTCAACGCCCTCCAGTCGCCAGCTGGCGCCGCGTGGCCCGACGTCGGCGTGGCACGCACACTCACGCACGCCGCCAAGTTCGGGCACTGGCGTGGAGGCGGCCGCCTCCTGGCGGTCCTCGCGTGCGAGCGCACCCCCGACGCCGCGATCGACCTGGTGACGTGGGTGCCCGGGGAGCCGTCTCGACGCGCGCGACGCGGCGGCCACCTGCCCGAGTCCCTTGCACGCACATGGGCGAGGGAACGGCATGTTCCGTGTCGCCGCCTGCTGCGCAGGCGCCGCGGTCCCTCGCAGCAAGGCCTCGATCGAGCCCAGCGCCGCCGCAACGTCGCGGACGCGTGGACGTTCGCATCGAACGTCGACGTGGACTCGCTTGCTGGCTGCAGGATCCTGCTCGTCGACGACGTGCGCACGACCGGGGCCACGCTGGCAGCCACGGCACGCATCCTCGAACGGGTCGGTGCTGTCGTCGAGACGTTCGCGCTGGTCGAGCGCGGCGCCCCGAACGGCTCGCGACCGTCCGGTGTCGGACAGCGCACAGGAACGACTTCGGGAAACCCCGCACGGTGCGAGGAGTTTGTACTCACGACAGTCGGCTTTCCTGCCGATAGCGTGTGGCACGAACGGCGAAAGGACGCACCACGAGTGCGCAAGCCCAGACCCCCCTAGGCCCACTGCTGCAAGCCGCACGAAACCGCCGCACGATCGGCGCTTTCGGCAGGTTTCCCGTTTCCGTCCCACCACGGTCGGGGATCCTCATTGGCAGGGGTGGACCGCCCCTCGACGTTCGACGCCGAGGCGTGCACCCTCCCACTGCGAAGACCGCAAGGAGCACCGAATGAAGCTACTGGTCAAGGGCAAGAACATCGACGTGAGCCGCCGTGTACAGGAGTACGCGGAGAAGCGGCTGTCGAAGCTCTCTCTTCAGCTCGACGATGAAGTCACGCGCATGGAGCTGGAGATCACGGAGGAGAAGAATCCGCGCGTTGCCGACAACAAGGTCGCTGAAGCGACCGTGTGGACGAAGGGGCGTGCACTTCGCGCCCGCGAGGCGTCACCGGACGTGTTCGCATCGATCGACCTGGTCGCCGAGAAGCTCGCACGACAGGTCAAGAAGTACCACGACAAGAAGGTGCAGGACCGCCACGGCGGCCCTCATGGACATGAGCGAGATCGCTGGAAGGGCGCGCTCATGGACAACGGAAACGGCGCCGGCAAGCTGCCGGAGGGCTACGAGTTCGAGACCCAGACGATGGAGGATGAAGGAATGGCCAGTCCCAGCTCGCAGCTGCGAATCGTGAAGACCAAGCAGTTCAGCCTCGGGCCGATGAGCCCCGAGGAGGCAGCCGAGCAGATGTCGCTCGTCGGTCACGACTTCTTCGTCTTCGTCAACGACGAGACGGACGAGACCAGCGTCCTGTACAAGCGCAGCGATGGCCAGTTCGGCCTGATCGAGTCGACGAGCGTCGCCTCGGAGGCAACGAAGGCCTCGTAGCTGGAGGCACGTGGCTGCGTCCGCACGGACCGCCACCATACGCATCACGAAACGCCCCGGGACCTCGGCGCTCAGCGCAGGTACCGGGGCGTTTCTTCGTTCCCGGCGCGTTTGTAGGTGCGCTTACAGATGCAATCGCGTCGGTGCCGCACCTTGGTGAGGTCAGCAGGGACCGGCCATGGGGGTGCCGGTCCCGCCCAGGGGGGATGCACCATGGACGCCAGCACCAAGATCGCACCGAAGCCCGCTCGACCGGCCGCGGCGACAGCGCCGACCACGACGCCGGCGCGAGCCGATGCACCGACGCCGTCGAAGGGTGCGAAACCGCCGAAGGCCGCAACGACCGTTGCCGCGTTGACACGACCCGCTCATGAGCCGGCGTCGCGTCGCGACGTGCACGATGGCGCGGGAGCGATCGGGCGACCGGGCTACACCCCGTTCGTTCCGGATGGGTCACCGCTCGACATCCTGCTCGAGCAGCGCGGCCGGAACGTGATCGGTGGACGACCCGCCGGAGCGAACGGTGCGACGCGAGCGAACGTGACGTCAGACGGAGACGCGCCGCCGGCCGATCGTGCGCCCGACGAACTCCGCAAGGTCCTGCAGGGCATCGGCGGTGCGGCGCGCGGCGTCGCCACGGCGGGTTCCGGCATCGCCCAGACGATCGCGCGAGGCGCGCCGTTCAAGATCGGTCGCGTGCCCGGAGCCGCGATCCTGACCGGTGGCCTGGCCCTGTACGACACGGTGCAGGAGTTCCGACGCAGCGGCTTCAGCGACGCAACCGCGCGCACTGCGGCGGGCGGCATCGGTGGCGTGGCCGGCGCGTTCAAGGGCGGCGCGATCGGCGCTTCGATCGGCGCGTTCGGAGGTCCGATCGGCGCGGTCGTCGGTGGTGCAGCCGGGGCGATCATCGGCGGCATCGCGGGTTCGTCCGTGGGGCAGGGGGTCGCAGACGGGTTTGCCGCGGCCCGCGAAGTGATCCGCAACGCCGACATCGACAACGTCGGCGACGTGTTCGAGGTCGCCGGTGAGGCAGCCCGGGAGGGGGCGAAGGCGTTCGGCTCGACCGCGTGGAGCGGCATCTCGAGCCAGGTCTCCGACATCGCCGGCGGCATCGCCCATGGCGTCGGATGGATCGCCGACACCGTCGGCGATGCTGCGGAGGAGGTTGCGGACACGGTCTCCGATGCCGTCGACACGGTGACGGACGTGGCGGGGGACGTCGCGGACGTCGCGGGCGACGTGCTCGATTCGATCACGCCCTGGTAGGACGCCACGCCAGCAGCGAACGGCCATGTCGCGGCCCGTTCCACCCCGATTCACCGGGTGGGACGGGTCGCGACGTTTTCGTCGTGTCCATCCCGGCGAAACGACCTGTACCGCCGATTCGAAGATGAGGCGAGTGCGTCGGGGGAACGACGACGCCGATTTCACGTGGGGGAACGACATGACGAGCGGCATCGGTCGAGCAGTTGCGACGACGGCAGTGATCGGCGGAGGCGCGCTCGCGGTTGGCGGCATCGCCGGCGCAGTCAGTTCACCACGGGAGTCCCAGGGCACGGACCTGACGCTCGCCGTTGCCGGTGGCGTCGGCCTCGCCGGCGGCGTGACCGCCCTCGCCACGACAGGTCGCGTCGGGACCGTCGCACGCATCGTCGCCCTGGGCGCCACGGCCGTGGCCGGGGTCGCCGCGCTGGCCGGGCTCGTCGGTGGCACGCGGCGGCACGAGGCTGCGCCGACTGCACCCGCGCTGGCGGAACCGGCGCCGACACCCTCGCCCGAACCCGCAGCCACGCCGTCGCCGACGCCTGCACCGGCGCCGACCCCGACCCCGGGACCGACGGATCCCGCACCGACGCCGCTCACGCCCAAGCAGGGCTACGAGGAAGCAATGGCACGTGGGCGGGTGCGCGTCGACACCGTCCCGGAGACGGCCGCGTCGATCGGTGGCTCCGATGCGGTGATGGTCTCGATCCATCCCCGGTACTCCAAGGTCTTCCGCCAGGCGCTCAACGAGCGAATCACCCCTGATGTCCGCGTGACCGGCGCGGTGGACTGGGCTCCGGTCGCGAATCGCGTCGACGCCGACCACGACGGCGCCGTCACGTTCGATGAGCGCATGGCGAGCGGGCACCTGCGCGCACACTCGATCGCTGCCTACTCGGCGGGCGTCGATGAAAAGGTGCATGCCGGTGGCGACCTGTCCCCGGCAGCCCGCGTCCGCGCCGGCACGCAGCTGCTCGAGGAGTGGAACGGCGTCGTGAAGCCCGGACAGAGCCCCGGCGACTCGTACATGGTGGCGCAGACGCTGCTCGAAGAGGCCGCATTGACGCGCCGACCCGACGATTCCGCCGACTGGAAGGCCGTCGCGCGTCATCTCCAGGCAAAGCTCACCAGCTACGGCGGATGACCGCCTGACGCCGTTTGCGGGGCGCAGAGCCCGCACCTCCTACCGCTACTTCCTCCGTCGGATCCGATCGATGGGCGGATCGCGCGCGCGGAACGGGGTCCCGTTCGCTAGCATCACGCCATGGCAGATCAACGCCCATGGTGGGAGCGCGCCCTCGCATTCAGCGAGCGTCGACGCGTCAAGGACCTCGTCAAGCGCGCCGCGCGCATCACCGAGCTGGAGCCCGAGTTCCAGAAGCTCACGGATGCGCAGATCGTGGCGAAGACGCGAGAGCTCCAGCAGCGCGTCCAGGAGGGCGGCGAATCGCTCGATTCGGTGCTCCCCGAAGCGTTCGCCAACTGCCGCGAAGCATCGGTGCGGTCGATGGGGATGCGCCACTTCGACATGCAGTTCGTCGGTGGCATCGCGCTCCACGAGGGTTCGGTCGCGGAGATGCTCACGGGCGAGGGCAAGACGCTCGTCGCGACGCTGCCGCTCTACCTCAACGCGCTGGCCGGCACCAATGTCCACCTCGTGACGACGAACGACTACCTCGCCAAGCGCGACGCGCAGTGGATGCGCCCGCTGTACGAGGCGCTCGGCCTGACGGTCGGCTGGCTCCAGAACCAGCAGCCGTCCGACGAGAAGCGTGAAGCGTACGCGGCCGACATCACCTACGGCACCAACAGCGAGTTCGGGTTCGACTATCTGCGCGACAACATGGCGTACTCGATGGAGGAGCTGTTCCAGCGCGGCCACAACTTCGCGATCGTCGACGAGGCGGACTCGATCCTCATCGACGAGGCACGCACGCCGCTCATCATCTCCGGACAGCCCGAAGAAGCAGCCGAGACGTATTTCCAGTTCGCGAAGATCGCCGAGAAGATGAACGACGGCGAGCACTTCGAGTTCGACGAGAAGCTGCACGTCGCGTATCCGACCGAGGCCGGCGTGACGCTCGCCGAGAAGATGCTCGGGATCGAGAACCTCTACCTGCCCGAGCACTCGCAGCTCATCAACCACCTCAACCAGTCGATCCGTGCACGCACGCTCTATGCGCGTGACAAGGAATACGTCATCAAGCCCGACGAGAAGACGGGCGAGCCGTCGGTGAAGATCGTCGACGAGAACACCGGTCGCGTCATGGAGGGTCGTCGCTGGAGCGAGGGCCTGCACCAGGCGATCGAGGCCAAGGAAGGCGTGCGGCCGCAGCAGGAGAACGTGACCGTCGCCTCGATCACGATCCAGAACTACTTCCGTCTGTACGCCAAGCTCGCCGGCATGACCGGCACCGCGTCCACCGAGGCTGCGGAACTCAAGGAGATCTACAACCTCGACGTCGTGCAGGTTCCGCCGAACCGTCCCGTGCAGCGCCTCGACGAGGAGGATTACATCTTCCGCACCGAGGCCGGCAAGTTCAAGGCAATCGTGCGCGAGATCAAGGAGCGCAACGAGAAGGGTCAGCCGGTCCTGGTCGGCACCATCGCGGTGTCGCGCTCGGAGGCGCTCAGCGACGAGCTGCGCCGCCACGGCATCAAGCACGTCGTGCTCAACGCCAAGCACCACGAGCAGGAAGCCGAGATCATCCTCGACGCTGGCCAGAAGGGTGCGGTCACGATCGCGACCAACATGGCGGGCCGCGGCATCGACATCAAGATCCCTGACGAGGTCAAGGAGGTCGGCGGACTGTACGTGCTCGGCACCGAGCGCCACGAGAGCCGCCGCATCGACGACCAGCTTCGCGGTCGATCCGGCCGTCAGGGCGATCCCGGCGAGAGCCGCTTCTTCCTGAGCGCGCAGGACGACCTGGTGCGCGTGTTCGCGGGCGACCGAATGGAGCGCGTGCTCACGCGTTTCCACAAGGAAGCGGAGGACGTGCCGATCTTCGCGGGCATCCTCAGCAACCAGATCAAGGGTGCGCAGAAGCGGGTCGAAGAGCGCAACTTCGTGAGCCGCAAGAACGTGCTCAAGTACGACGACGTGCTCAACATCCAGCGCCAGCAGATCTACGCCGACCGACGCGGCGTGCTCGAGGGCGCGGACCTGCGCGAGCGCATCCTGGGCTGGCTCGCGGAGGAGGTGCAGACGGCCGTCGCCGTGCACTGCCAGACGCCGTACCACGACGACTGGGAGCTCGACGAGCTCTGGAAGCTCTGCGCCACCATGTGGCCGGTGCGGGCAGATCGCTCGAAGGTCGACCACGACAAGGCCCAGGTCGAGGAGGTCGAGGAGCTGCTCGTCGGCGATGCGATCGCCCACTACGAGCGACGCGAGCAGGAGATCGGCGCCGAGACGATGCGCGAGGTCGAGCGCGTCGTGTTCCTGCAGGTGCTCGACACGCGCTGGCGTGAGCACCTCGACAACATGGACTACCTGCGCGACGGCATCGGCCTGCGCGGACTCGCCCAGAAGAACCCCCTCAACGAGTACCAGGCCGAGGGCTTCGAGATGTTCAACGAGCTCATGGCCTCGGCCAAGAGCGAAGTGGTCATCCTCATGCTGCGCATCGAGGTCGACGGTGGATCGCTGGAGCCGAAGGCGCAGCGCGCGCTCGACACGGGCGGCTCGAACGCTCGCCAGCCCGAAGTCGGCGAGGGAATCGGCGCGACGTCGAGCACCGGAACGTCGGGTGGGACGTCGAGCTCGACAGGCGGTCTCGCGGTGCGTCCGCGCGCGACGTCGAACCTGACGTACGGCACGGCCGCTGCGCCCACCGCGCTGCAGGAGGCGCGCGCGGAAGCGGGCCTCGGCGACGAGGCGGCACCGGCGGCGGTGCAGCAACGCAAGGTCGAACCGGTCGTCGGTCGCAACGAACCGTGTCCGTGCGGCAGTGGCAAGAAGTACAAGAACTGCCACGGCGCGGCGTGACATGACACGCGCACGGCGGGTGCTGGCTGCGGTCGCATTCGCGAACCTGGTGGTCGCTGCGCTGCACTTCGGGCTCGCGGCTGCCGTGCCGCTCCTGCGTGAGCAATTGGACGTCTCCACGGCGCAGGTGGGTCTGCTGCTCGCCGCGCCACCGTTCGGACTCATGCTCGGCACGTTCCTGTGGGGCGAGCTGGCTGACCGGCTCGACGAACGACGCATCCTGACCGAGGCGTTCGTCGGCTTCGCGGCGGCGACCGCGATCTCCGCGTGGGCGGCGAGCCAGGTGCTCGTCGTCACCTTCGGTGGTGCGCTGTTCGCCGCTGGGCTGTTCGGCAGCGCGGCGCACTCGGCTGGAGGCCGTGCGATCTCCGCGGCGTATCCACCCGAGCGGCACGGCTTCGTGCTCGCGGTGCGCCACACGGCGATCCCGATCGGAGGTGCGCTCGGAGGACTGTTCCTGCAGGCCGCTGGTCGGGGATGGGGGCTCGGGCCCGCGATCGGGTGCCTGGCGTTGCTCGGGCTCGTGGCTGCGGTCGGGATCGCGCGCTCGCTGCCCGACGCGGTGACGGTTGCTGCGCACGAACTCGACGTCAGCTTCGGCGCGTCGCCGCTGCGCGAGTTTCCGCTCTGGCTGCTCGCCGTGGGATGTGCGGGGCTCGCATTCGTGCAGCTCGGTACCGGCACGTTCCTGACCGTGCACCTGGTCGACGAGGCGGGACTGTCGCTCGGCGTCGCCGCGGCCATCTACGCGGCGGCGCAGCTGCTGGGCGCGAGCGGACGCATCGTGCTCGGCGTCGCGAGCGATCGCACGCGCCACCGCACGACGCTGCTGGGCGCCGTGGCGGCAGTCGCGCTGGCAGTCGTGGCGGTCGTGGCGATCGCGCCGTGGGTGCGCGTGGAGGCGGTCGCGCTCGTCGCCGTGTTCGTCGTCACGACGAGCTGGAACGGCGTCGCCATGGCGGCTGCCTCCGACATGGCACCTGACGGGCGCACCGGTGCGACGCTCGGGATGCTCACCACCGCGAACGCCGGGGCCTGCACCGCCGCGCCGATCATCCTGGGCTTCGTGCTCGAGCACGGCGGCTGGTCGCCCTTCACCGGCACGCTCGCTGCATCCCTGCTGGTCGCACTCGCCTGTCTGCTGGCGATCCCGGGCGCCCGAGCTGCCCGCGCGGCGGGCGTGGCTGCGCCGACGGGCTGATCGGGCGGGCCCCGGGCCACGCACACGGCTAGGATAGGCGCATGGCCGATGCTTCGATCGAGGACTACGTCGAGCAGCTTCGTGCGCTCGAGACCCAGCTGGAGACGGTTCGACGACTCGTCGACCCGGATCGTGCGGTGCTGCGCGTCGAGGAGCTCGACGCGGAGATGAACGGTGGCGGCTTCTGGGACGACCAGGCACATGCCGCCAAGGTGAGCTCCGAACGCAACCGGACCGCCAAGAAGATCGAGGGCTACAAGACGCTCAAGAGCGGGGTGGAGGACATCACCACGCTCATCGAGATGGCCAAGGAAGTCGAGATGGCCGACCAGGGGGAACTGCTCGAGGAGCTCGCCGCCTCGATTCCGCCGCTGGAAGCGACGCTCGCGGAGGTGCAGGAAGCAGCCCTGTTCACCGGCGAGTTCGACTCATCGGCTGCGGTCGTGTCGATCCAGGCCGGTGAGGGTGGGGTCGACGCCCAGGACTGGGCCGAGATGCTCGTGCGTATGTACCTGCGCTTCTCCGACAAGCGCGGCTTCACTGTCGAGTTCAACGAAGAGAGCGCCGGCGAGGAAGCCGGCATCCGCTCCGCCACGTTCACCGTCAAGGGCGACTACGCCTACGGCGTGTTCAACGCAGAGAGCGGTGTGCACCGCCTCGTGCGGCTGTCACCGTTCGACAGCGCCAACCGCCGCCAGACCTCGTTCGCCCAGGTCGAGGTGGCCCCGTTCTTCGAAGACGACGTCGTGCTCGAGGACATCGAGATCGATCCGTCGGACCTGCGCATCGACACCTACCGCGCGTCCGGCGCCGGCGGCCAGCACGTCAACAAGACCGAGTCCGCAGTCCGACTGACACACCTGCCGACGGGGTGCGTGACGCAGTGCCAGAACGAGCGCTCGCAGCACCAGAACAAGGACACCGCGATGAAGATGATGCGCGGCAAGCTGTTCCAGCTCAAGCAGCTCGAGCGCGAGGCGACCGTCAACGCGGAGAAGGGCGGCGCGCAGAACATCGGGTTCGGCAGCCAGATCCGCTCCTACGTCATGCAGCCGTACCAGATGGTCAAGGACCTGCGAACCCGCCACGAGACCGGCAACGTGCAGGCGGTGCTCGACGGCGACCTCGACGACTTCATCCGCACGTTCCTGCTCCACAAGGCGCAGGGCGGCGTGAACCGACGTGTCGAGGATCATGAGCTTGAAGACGACTGAACGCCGCTCGCGCGTGACGCCGACCTCTCAGGTCGTGGCGCGCGCTGCCTCGTCGGCACCGTCGCCGTCGACAGCCCAGTCCACCTTCGCGATCGCCACCCGCGTGCGTGACGGGACCGCGCTGCCGGCCTCGAGCTCCGCGAACTCGGGGTAGCCCGACGCTCCATGCTCGGCGATGTCGAGTCCCAGGTGCTCGACGTGCTCGTCGACCCGGATGCCGACCGTTCGCTTCATGACCCACAATGCGGCGAACGAGAGCGTGAAGCTGAACGCGGCGACGACACCGATGCCGAGTGCCTGCACGCCGAGCTGGTGGAAGCTGCCCGTGTAGACGAGACCGCCTGTTCCAGTCTCGAGGCGCGCGGCGAGCGACGGCATTGCGAACAGGCCGACCGAGAGCGTGCCCCACACGCCGGCGAGTCCGTGCACTGCGACGGCGCCGATCGGATCGTCGATCCCGGCGCGAGCCACCAGCGGGATCGCGAGGTTGGCGACGAGCCCGGCGACGAGGCCGATGACGATCGCGGCCCACGGCGCGACGAAGCCGCAGGCGGCGGTGATCGCGACGAGCGATGCGATGACGCCGTTGAGCAATGTGCCCATGTCAGCCGTGCGATGCATGATGCGTGCCGCGATGAGCCCGCCGACGAGACCTGCGGCCGCGCCGAGGTTGGTGGTGAGCGCCACGTAGGCGGCGAAGCCGAGGCCGCCCCACTCGACGCCTCCGGTCGAGCCGGCGTTGAAGCCCATCCAGCCGACCCAGAGGATGAGCGCACCCAACACCGCGAACGGCATCGAGTGGCCGGGGATCGGTGACTGGGCAGCGCGCTTGCCGGATGCCGCGAAGCGTCCCAGACGCGGGCCGAGCAGGATCGCGCCGGCGAGTGCGGCGAGCGCTCCCTGCAGGTGGACGACGGTCGAGCCGGCGAAGTCCTGCATGCCGCGAGCGTAGAGCCAGCCGTCGGCGTGCCAGATCCAGTGCGACACGACCGAGTAGATGAGCGTGAACACCACACCGAAGGCGATGTACACCCACAGGCGGGCTCGTTCGGCCATCGCACCCCACACGATCGCGAGCGACACGCCGGCGAACGTCACCTGGAAGAACCAGCCCGCAGCCGCCGGGATGCCGGAGAAGAAGGAGAACGGTCCCTCGCCGATCGCGGTGAGCGAGGCGGTGTCGGGCAGGAACCCGCTCGTACCGACGAGCCCCGCGAGCCATCCGGGTGCGCCGGATCCGGCATCGCCGAACGCCATGCCGAAGCCGACGACGTAGTACACGAGTGCGCAGATGGCGAAGATGAGGACGTTCTTGCCGGCGATGTGCGCGGCGTTCTTCATCCGGGTCATGCCGGCCTCGAAGAGCGCGAAGCCTGCCTGCATGAACAGCACCAGCGTGGCTGCGACGAGCACCCAGGTGGTGTTGAGGGCGATCGTGAGTTCGGCGTCCGACATGTCCGGTGCTCTCCTTGGTGATGACTAGCGTTGCCCCACCATTGCCGATGCACACGTCGATTCATCCCCGCCGGGGCCGGATTCTGTCCACATGGACAACGCGAGCAGGGGGAATGGTGGGGGGTGAGTTCCAAAACGGAACTCACTGGCGAGATGCGACGAGCCGCTGCATCCAGCTCTGGGGTCGAACGTACTGCGAGGTGTTGCGACGGCCCCGGAAGAAGCCGAGGGCCGCGGATTGCTCCGCGGCCCTCGCTCGATCTGGTGTGTCGCTGCGCCGGTCAGGCAGTCGCGCCCTTGGGTGCGAGCAGCTTCTCCGCGGCGGCGAGCGACGCGGGGATGTTGATGATGCCGTTGCCGTACTCGACGTCCCAGCCCGTGGCACCCTTGTCGACCGCGCCGGCCGTCAGCACCGCCGTGAGCTGGTCGTCGCTCAGCTGCGGGTACTTGCTGAGGATCGACAGGATGGCACCGCTCATGTGGGGCTGCGCCATCGAGGTGCCGCTCATCTTGGCGTACTTCCCGCCAGGCGTGCTCGAGATCACGTCGACGCCCGGAGCGGAGTAGTCCGGCTTCGGCGTGGTCGAACCGGCCGGGAACGGAGCCGGACCGCGCGAGGAGAAGTCGGCGACCTTGCCGTTGGCGTCGACCGCCGCGGTGGCGACGACCTCGGGGTACTGGCCCGGCGAGCTGATCGACTGCGGGCCGGGGCCCTTGTTGCCAGCGCTCTTCACCGGGACGATGCCGGCGGCGCGCAGGTCCTGCAGGCTCTCCTGGAACAGGTCCTCGTTGTTGGGGCCGGTCCACCAGGACATGCCGACGACGTCGGGTGCCAGGTCGGGGCGCGCCTCGGTGCCGTCCTGCTTGGTTGGAGCCAGCATCCACTGGAGCGACTTGAGCGTCGAATCGACCTGTCCGGTCAGGCCCGCAGCGGAGATGAACTTCGCCTTGTTCGCGACGCCGACGCCCTCGCCGGTGACCGTGCCGATCGTGTGGGTGCCGTGGCCCTGGCTGTCCTTCGGCGCCTTGAGGGCGCCGCTCGGGTCGAACCAGTTGTAGTCGCTGCTGCCGGTCTCGGTGCCGCGCCAGTGGCTGGCGATCGCCTCGTGCGTGACGTCGGCACCCGTGTCGATGCTGCCGTAGACGAGGCCGTGACCATCGGCGCCCTGCGCCCATCCCTGCGCCGCACCGATCATGTCGAGGCCGTAGGGGCGCTCGGTGGGCGGTGCCACCTCGATGGCCGGCTCGTCGAGCACGTCCAGACCGAACGGGGCCTGGCCGGGGGCGAGGCCGGGCAGCACGTTGCCCTTCATCTTGCCGCCAGAGGAGTTGGAGTAGATCGCCTTGACGCCCTCGGCGGCCTGGAAGGCCGCAGCCACGACGGACGTCTTGCCGCTCTTGGGCGTGACGACGATCATGTTCGGCGACACCAGCAGTTCGTAGCCGGTGACCGCTCCCTCGTTCTTGAGCTTCTCGGCCAGCGCGATGAGCGGCGCCTGCGAATCACGGGCGGTCTTGACGATCGCCTCGTAGGCAGCCGTCTTGCGGGCCGGGCCGCGCTCCATGGTGGCGATCGAGCTGAAGTCCGGGCGAGCCGAGAGCTTCACGAGGAGCGCAGTGGAGGCAGCCGTGGGGGCCGCCGCGGGGGCGATGGTGTTCATTCGAGTACGTCCCTGTCGTCGAATACACGTGCGCGTCCCTGCGCACGGAAGTTGGATGGATCATCCCTGATTCGTACGACACAGGTCGCAGTTGCGCGAACCTCGCCCGTGATCCGGCAGGAACGCGCGGGTTCGCCCGTGCAGTAAACCGTCGGATGGGCATAGAACGTGCGAAGACCCGCAACTCGCAGGAGGCGAACAGCATGCCCGTCAGCACCAAGACCAAGGCCGTCGCAGGGCTCGCGGTCCTCGACATCGCACGTCAGGTCGCGACCGCCTGGTCGGCCAAGCAGCAGGCCGAGCGCCAGCGCATCGGCTTCGGGCACGGCCTGCGCGAAGATGCGCGCCAGGTGCTGCGCGAGACCCGCGACAACTTCCCCACCCTGCCGAGCCGCGACCAGCTGCAGTGGGGGTTCCCACCGATCCGGCGCCGGCCAACCGTCACCGATCGCCTGCGAACCTGGGGCCCGATCGGGATCGTGGTGCTCGCCGCCACCGCCGCGGTGTTCGCCGCCGCCCGCCTGATTTCCCGACGTGAGGCGGAGCGCGATCCCGAGGACGTGGCATCGACCGCGCCCGTCGCCGGCGCCGTGCGCGCGGGAAGCCAGGCCATCGACGCCGGCATGGCGAAGGTCGTCTCCGGTGGAAGCGGAGCAGCGACCGGCACCGCGAGCGCGATCGCCGCGGGCAGCAGCGCGGTCCGCACCGCCACCGTCGACCGCGCGAAGGTGGAGCTCGACCAGCGCGTGGTCGCGCCCGCGAAGAAGAAGGCCGTCTTCTACGGGACGGTCGGCGCCGTCGCACTCACGATCTACGTCGTCCTCATCGCGGTGATCGTCCAGCTCGTCGTGGGAGCCGTGTCGTGACCCATGCTGGTGCGCCTCGCGCGCGCGAGTTGCGACATGCCGCGAACATCGGGTTCATCCGCGGGCTCGTCGCTCGCATGGGGGAGCTCCACCTCGCCGCCTTCGCCGCAGGCCTCGCGTACGGCGCGGTGTTCGCGCTGCTGCCGATGCTCGCCTTGCTCGTGCTGCTGCTCGGCGTGTTCAACGCCACCGACCTCGTGTCGGATGCCATGACGCAGCTGGGAGCAGTGCTGCCTGCCGATGCGACGGACCTCATCGACGAGCAGCTGACCTCCGTCGCGACCACCAACGACCAAGGCAGCTTCGGCGTCGGTGCGGTCGTGAGCGCGCTCGTGGCGCTCTGGGGCGCGAGCGGCGCGATGCGTCGCGTCATGGAAGCGCTCAACGTCGTGCATCGCGCCGACGAGACCCGGTCGTTCGTCCGCAAGCTGGGTGTCTCCATCGCGATGGCGGTCGGTGCGATCCTGATCATCGTCACGACCCTGCTCGTGACCGTGCTGGGCGGCGACGCGGCATCGCGCGTGTTCGAGGTCGTCGGGTTGGGCGAGACCGCGGAGGACGTCTGGCTCGTGCTGCGCTGGCCTGTCCTGCTCGTGCTGGCGTGGGCCGGCATCGCGGGCGCCTACCGCTTCGCCCCTGCCACCAGGCAGGTCGGCGGGCTGCTCACCCCGGGGACGATCTTCGCGGTCGTGGGATGGGTGCTCTTCTCCGCGGCGTTCTCCTGGTACGTGAGCGGGATCGGCGACATGAGCGCCTCGTGGGGCTCGGTGGCCGGCGTGATCGTCTTCCTCCTCTACCTGCAGTACGCGGGGCTCATCGTCCTGCTCGGCGCGCTCATCGACGTGGAGCTGTTCGACCGCGAACGCCCGCAGAGTCGCCTGCGTCGCTGGCTGCACGTGCCGCCCACACAGGAGTGATCACTCACCTCGGGCCGCGGCCGGAGGGGGACATGGGGGCGTCCGCGCCAGACCAGATGGTGGCCTGCGCCTCGAAGTCCGGGCGCGATTGGCGCACCATCTGCAACCATGCCAGTCATGAGTGATACCCACAGGCCGTCGGATACGGGCTCGATGCGCATCAGCGCCGCGGACCCCGCAACGCAGACGATGCACCAGGTCGGCCTCAAGCCGCCGGGCAGCGCCATGGTCGTCTTCGACCGTGTCTGCAAGCGATACGAGGAGAGCGACCACACGTCGGTCGGCATGGACGACGTGTCCCTGCGCATCGACAAGGGCGAGTTCGTCTTCGTCGTCGGACACTCCGGCTCCGGCAAGTCCACCTTCATCCGGCTCATGCTCAAGGAGCTCGACCCTGACAGCGGCAAGATCATGGTCGGCGGTCGCTCGCTCGCCACGCTCAAGCGCGCCAAGGTGCCGCTGCTGCGCCGCAACATCGGCTGCGTCTTCCAGGACTTCAAGCTGCTCCCGAACCGCACCGTGTTCGAGAACATCGCCTACGCCATGCAGGTGACGGGCGCCGGCAAGACGGAGATCCGTCGCCGCGTGCCGCAGATCATCCACCTCGTCGGCCTCTCCGAGAAGGTCGACCGCTACCCGGACGAGCTGTCCGGTGGCGAGCAGCAGCGCGTCTCGATCGCTCGCGCGTTCATCAACAAGCCGCCGCTGCTCATCGCGGACGAGCCGACCGGCAACCTCGATCCCGAGACGAGCCTCGGCATCATGGACCTGCTCCTTCGCATCAACCGCGAAGGTGGCACCACCGTGATCGTCGCGACGCACGACACGGGCATCGTCGATCGCCTCCGCAAGCGCGTCATCCAGCTCGACGGGGGCCGCCTGGTCCGCGACGAGGCGCGCGGTGGCTACACCGACACCGTGGCGCAGGAGATCGGCCTGCCCCAGGGCACGAGCCAGTTCCCGAGCGTCAGCGGGCACGTGCCCGGCACCACCGGCGTGTTCCCGGCCGTGAACCCGAACCAGACCCCGGAAGGCAACTGACATGCGCAGCCGCATGGGTTTCTACTTCTCCGAGGCGCTCCGCTCGCTCTCGACCAACAAGGCGACGTCGTTCGCCGCGGTCATCGCGATGCTCGTCGCCCTCATGATCGTCGGCATCACCGCCGCAGGCTTCTCGTGGGCCCGCAGCAAGGGCGAGCAGGTCCAGCAGGACGCCGGCATCGTCAAGGTCTTCCTGACCGAGACCGCCGCGACGGACGACCAGGTCGTCAACGCGCTCAAGCTCGACCTCGAGCAGAACGCCAACGTCGAGAAGGTCGACTTCGTCACCAAGGCCGAGGCCCTCAAGCGCGCCAAGAAGCTGTTCGAGGACTCGCCTGGCGTGATCGAGAACCTGCCGGGCAACCCGTTCCCGGCCTCGCTCGACGCGAAGCTCAAGGACCCGACGAAGATGGACGCCGTCGCCAAGGCGATGGAAGGCCAGCCCGGCGTCGACGACGTCGGCACCGGTGGCGAGAAGGCCGAGCGCGCGATCAACGTCATCCAGATCGTCACCGTCGCACTGTTCGCGATCGGCATCGGCATCCTGGTCGCGGCGACGGTGCTCGTCGCCAACACGATCCGCCTGTCGATCTACAGCCGACGTCGCGAGATCGAGGTCATGAAGCTCGTCGGCGCGTCCAACGCGTTCGTGCGCATGCCCTTCATGATCGAGGGGTTCCTCTGCGGCGTGTTCGCATCTGTGCTCGCCACGATCGCGGTGTTCACCTCGATCAAGGTGCTCGGCAACGCGTTCAGCGGACTCGTCGAATCCGACGGCATCGGCAACGCGACGAGCAACGTCCCGGTCGCCTACATCGCACTCGGCCTGTTCGGCCTGGGCATCGCGCTCGGCATGTTCGGCTCGGCGTCCTCGATGCGCAAGTACCTCAAGACCTGATCCTCCAGCGATCCGGTGGGTAGGCTGGCAGCGTGTCCCTGACCTGCTGCCAACTCCTCAAGCACGGCAAGTACGTCGCCGCGCATCCATGGTTCGAGCCCGGCGCGACCATCGCGCTCGGCAACGCCAAGCAGCACATGGAGCACATCGGCAAGCTGGTGCTCGTGCAGGCTGGTGCGCGCAACGTGGGGCGCATCGTGGAGGTCCTCGGCTCGGTCGAGTCGATCCACGCGGTCATGCGCGGGCTGCTCGCGGAGGAGGGGCTGCTCGGCCCGGATCCCGCGCCCGGGTTCGAGGTCGGCGCGCCGGCAGCCGACGTTGCCGCGCAGCTCGACGGGCTCCCCGCCGAAGTTCCGTTCCTGGAGCAGCGCGAGGATCGTCGCGCGGACCTGGTCGTCACGATCGATCCGCCCACCGCGAAGGACCACGACGATGCGATCGGCCTCGAAGCAGCCGATGGTGACGATCATGCGTGGAAGCTGTGGGTGCACATCGCAGACGTGTCCGCCTACGTGCCCGTGGGCTCGGCGATCGACCTGGAAGCTGCCGACCGTGCGATGAGCGCGTACGTGCCGGGCACGGTCGCACCGATGCTGCCGCATGCGTTGTCGAGCGACCTGTGCAGCCTGCGCCCGGGGGTCGATCGCGGCTGCGTGAGCGTGTGCAGCGACATCGCGGAGGACGGCAGCATCGTCCGCGTGCGGTTCGCGCGCACGCTCATACGCAGCGCGCGCCGGCTCACCTACGATCAGGTCGACCAGCTCATCCAGTCCGACGTGCCGGTCGATCCGGTGATCGACGAACTGCTGCGCGGGCTGGACGGCGTGACGCGCCTGCTGCGCGATCGCCGCATGGCGCGCGGCGCGCTCAACATGGCGCTCCCGGACGTGGAGATCGAGCTGGGCGACGAGCACCCGGAGGACGCGCGGCTCGCGTCGGAGTCACGCTCGCACCAGCTCGTGGAGGAGTGCATGCTCGTCGCCAACGACGCGGTCGGGCTGCGCCTCGCGCAGGCGCAGGCGCCCGGCATGTGGCGCGTGCACGAACACCCCGATCCGCAGTCCGTCGTCGCCATGCTCCAGACGTTCGAGGCGCTCGGCATCCCCACGCCGCCGGTGCCGGAGTCGTTCGCCGGCGCGGAGGCTGCGAAGCTCGCGGCGGAGGCTGCGGTGCGGGCCGGGCGCTACGCCGAGACTGCGCGACGCGGGCTCGTTACGTTCGGTCCCCGCGTGCTGCGCGCGCTCATGCAGGCCGAGTACCGCGCCAAGACCGGTCCGCACTCGGGGCTCGCGACGATGCACTACGCACACTTCACGTCGCCGATCCGGCGCTATCCGGACCTCGTCAACCATCGCTCGCTGCTGCAGCAGCTC